>NZ_PNFU01000002.1:111805-337849 GCF_002871415.1 Microbacterium sp. UMB0228
GAACATCGCCCTGCTCCTCCAGCAGCACCCGGAGGCCGCCCGCTCCATCAAGGAGATCATCTGGATGGGCGGATCGACCGGGCGCGGCAACGTCGGCGCCTACCCCGAGTTCAACGCCTGGGCCGACCCCGAGGCGGCCGCGGTCGTGTTCGCGTCCGGTCTGCCGCTCACCATGGTCGGACTCAACATCTCCCATCAGGCCCTCATCACCGAGGAGGTCGTGCAGCGGATCGCGGCGGTCGGCAACCGCACGGCGGCGTTCGGTGTCGAGCTGCTGCGCTTCTTCTCCGCGTCGTACGACCGGGCCGAGGGGATGCCGGAGGGGCCGCTGCACGACCCGATCACCGTCGCCATCGCGATCGATCGCGCCGTCGCCACCGTGCAGCGCTGCCACGTCGACATCGAGACGGCGGGCGAGTTCACGGCCGGTGCGACCTGCGTCGACCTCCACGACATGCTGGGCAAAGAGGCGAACGCCGACGTCGCGCTGACCCTGGACGTCCCGGCCTTCTGGAACCTGGTGACGGATGCCGTCGCAGCGCTGGCCTGACGATCACGCCTCCGGTGCGGCAGACGTGGATTCCGCCACGCGCAGGGTCGGCGTCACGCGCCGCAGGGCGTATGGCGTCTCCGGATCGTCCATCCGCCGTACGAGCGCTTCCACCGCTTCCGCGGCGAGCTCGTCGAACGGCTGGACCACGGTCGTGAGCCGCGGCTCGCACACGTCCGCCAGCATGGTGCCGTCGAACCCCGTGATGAGGACGTCGCCCGGGACGCGCAGGCCTGCGCGCTTCAGCGCGGCGATCGCGCCCGCGGCGACCAGGTCGTCCCCCGCGACGATCGCATCCGGAAGCGGACCGCGGGCCCGCAGCTGCGCGACGGCGGACTCTCCGAACGAGAGAAGGTACTCGCCGAACACGTTCTCCTCGACCGGCAGCGACCGCGCGCGCACGATCGCCTCGAATGCGGCGCGGCGCTCGCGGCCGACCGACGTCACGTCGTTGCCCGACACGAGGACGATGCGAGAGGCGCCGCGGGAGGCCAGATGGTCGACGGCGAGCCTGATGCCATGATCGTTGTCCACCCCGATGAAGTCGGCATCGAGGTCCAGCACCCGCCGGTCGACCTGGACCAGCGGGAGCCGCTGGGCGGTGTCGGCGACGGCGTCGAAGGACAGCTCCGCGTCGGACGGAACGACGAAGACCCCCTCGACACGGCGCTCGACGAGCATGCGCAGGCGCGCGCGCTCGCGGTCGACATCGCCGTGCGAGTCCGCGATGACGAGATCGAACCCGCGGCGCTGCAGGTGGTCCTCGAGCCGGTGGACGAGTTCGCCGTAGAACGGGTTGCTGATCACCGGGACGACGACGCCGATGGTCGCGCCCGTGCCCTCGCGCAGACCGCGGCCGATGAGGTTGACCCGGTAGCCGAGCTGCTCGGCCACCCGCGCCACATGCTCAGCGGTGGCCCCGGACACGCGCTCCTTGCCGTTCAGCGCGCGGGACACCGTGGCGATCGACACCCCGGCCGCGGCTGCCACATCGTGCAGCGTCACCGACGGCTTCCTCATCCGCACCTCGACTCCCGACGGGCACCGACATCGGCGCCTCGACTCCCAAGATAAGCCGCGCGTAAAGGATTACGCATTCCGGCGCCCCCGCACCGACACGAAGAAGTGAGTACGACATGCACACCACCGCCCTCCGGCCGCGAACGGCCGTCGCGCCCCTGATGGTCGCCCTCCTCGCGGCCTGCCTCGCGTTCCAGCTCAACGCGAGCATGCTCAGCCCGGCGCTGGTCTCGATGGAGCGCGAGCTCGACGCGACGGCCTCCGAGATCGCCGCCACCCAGACGGTGTTCTTCACCGCCGCCGCCCTGTTCACCCTCTTCCTCCCGCGGCTGGGGGACCTCATCGGACGGCGCCGGGTGCTCGTCGGCATGCTCGTGGTGATGGCGGTCGGCTGCGTGGTCGCGGCGCTCGCGACGAACGTGCCGATGCTCTTCATCGGTCGCCTCATCCAGGGCGTCTCCGGTCCCGTCGTGCCGCTGTGCCTGATCATGCTGCGCGCGGCCGTCGCCGACCCGAAGATGTACGGCACCCTGCTCGGCGTCGTGACAGCCGTCAACGGCGGGATCGCCGGCGGCGACGCGCTGCTCGGCGGCTACCTCGCCACGAACCACGGATTCGCCTCGATCTTCTGGACCATGGCCGGTGTCGCCGTGGTCGCGGCGCTCGTCGTGCGCCTGCTCGCGCCGGAGACGATGGCGGAGGACCGTCCGCGCATGGACTGGTGGGGGTCGTTGCTCCTGGTCGTCTCCGTCGGATCGATGCTCGTCGCCCTCAACGAGCTCGGGAAGCTCGCTGAGGCGGACGTGCTCCTGGTGGTCGTGCTGGCCGTCGTCTCCGTGGTCTCCTTCCTCGCGTTCTGGAAGCTCGAGGGTGCGCTGCGGGACCCGCTCGTCTCGCCCGCCCAGTTGAAGCAGCGTGCCACCTGGGCGCTCTCCGCGACATCGTTGCTGACCCTCTCCGGGATCTTCGCGGTGATGAACGGCGTGGTCCCTGCACTGGCGCAGGACACCGCGATGGGACTCGCGATGAGCGCGGAGGAGGTGTCGTTCTGGATCCTGATGCCGTACGCCCTCGCGGGCCTGCTGATGGGACCCCTCACCGGACGGCTCGCCGCGACGGTGGGCTACCGGGCGATGCTGCGGATCGGACTGGTCGGCACGATCGTGGTGCTCGTGCTGATGGTCGCGAACGTCGGGACCTCGTCGCGGATCACCCTGCTGCTCCTCTCGGTCGCGGCCGGCATCACCTACGCCGGCATCGGCAACATCATGTTGAACGGCCTGGGGGTCGTGCTGTCGCCCACGGAGAAGCCGGGATCCCTCCCCGGGCTGAACACCGGTGCGATCAACCTCGGGGCAGGGCTGAGCTTCGTCGTGATCTACGCGGCCCAGACGTCGTTCGGCGGCAGCGGGGACGCGGCGGGTGGCTACGTCGCCGCGCTCCTCACCGGTGCCGTCGTGCTCGCCGGCGCGCTGACGTTCTCCCTCTTCATCCCGAAGCCCGTCCACGCCGAGCTGACCCGCTGAGGCGGCTCAGCTGAAGAGGACGAGGACGTAGACCCCGAAGGTCACCAGGTGGGCGGCACCGTGCATCGCGGTGACCCGCTTCGCCGCGAAGGTGGTGACGGAGAGCAGCAGCGTCACGGCGAGCATGAGGAGGTTCGCCGGCGACTCGGCGAGCACGACCTCCTGCCCGGTGAGCATGCCGATCAGGAGGACCGCCGGGATGGTCAGGCCGACCGTCGACACGAGCGCGCCGTGGCAGAGGTTGTTCACTCGTTGCGCCTCGCCGTTCAGGGCCGCGCGGATCGAGGTGATCGACTCCGGGAGGAACACGATGCCTGCGATCAGGAGGCCCGCCAGAGCGACGGGGGCGCCGAGCCGTCCGAGACCGTCGTCGAGGAGCGCCGCCATGTCGTGCGAGAGCAGCACGATGGGGAGGACCGTCACGACGAGGAGGGCGAGGCGGGTCAGCACTTCGACACGATGGGTGGCGAGCACCTGCCGGACGGGGACCCGCGGCTCCGCTGTCGCGGTCGGACGGCCCGCGGACCGCAGCCGCTCGTCGACCTCGGTGAAGTCATCGGCCTGCGGACCCATCTGCCGGAACAGGAAGAACGCGTAGAGGGCGAGGGTGAGCACGATGATCGGGATCTCCTGCCCGATCGTGTAGGCACCGCCGTCGCCGATGAGGCCGGGGAGCCCGAATGCGAGAGCGACGAGCACCACGAGCATCGACAGGTACGCGGACGTACCGGTGCGGTTGTGCGCCATCCCCCGATGGCGGAGGCCGCCGAGGAGGAGGGCCAGACCGATCACGAGGTTGAGGATGATCATCGACACGGCCATGACCGAGTCGCGCGCGATCGTGGCGTGCTCGCCCGGCCCGAGCATGACGGCCGAGATGAGGATCACTTCGATGAGCACGATCGACAGCGTCAGCACCAGGGAACCGTAGGGGTCGCCCAGCCGGTGGGCGAGGGCCTCCGCCTGCTTCACGACGCCGAAGGCACAGACGAGGATGACGGTCACGATCGCAAGGAGGGTGACGACCAGGAGCGGTCCGGGCACCGGCGGCGCCAGCAGCGGATGCAGGGCGAGCAGGGCGGCGAACGCCCCCCACCCCAGCGCCACGCGCAGCACATCGGTGCGGGTGATGAACGACGTCATCGACGATCCGGACATGGAACGCTCCTCGACGACCGGGGCCGTCCCCGGATGATCCTTTACGTCAGGTCGTCCTGCTCGCAGCGCTGCGCGGGTGCGCAGACTTCGATCGTACGCGCCGGCGTCTTCACGAGCTTGAGTCCGATGACGGCAGCCACGATCCCGGCGATGAACACGGCCTTACCGACCGAGAAGCTCTCCCCACCGGTGAGCATCGCCCAGGACACCGTCAGCACCGCCCCGAGACCGACCCACACCGCGTAGGCGGTGCCGATCGGGATCGACTTCATTGCGGCGCCGAGGCCGATCATGCTCAGGGTCAGCGCGCCGAGGAAGACCACTGTCGGCAGCGGTTTCGAGAACCCGGCCGAGGACCCCAGGGCCGTCGCCCACACGGCTTCCAGGACGGCGCTGATCAGGAGGATCACCCAGGCCATCTCAGCTCACCACCTTCAGCCCGACCACGCTGGCGACCAGCAGCAGAAGGAGCAGGATGCGCGGCAGCGAGGCCCGCTCCTTGCCGGTGACCATGGCCCAGAGGACGGTGAGCGAGGCGCCGATCCCCACCCAGACCGCATAGGCGGTTCCCGTCGGCAGGTCGTTCATGGCCCACGCGAGGCCCACCATGCTCAGGGCGAGGGCGACGAGGAAGAGCACCGTCGGGCGCGGCTTCTTCAGCCCCTCCGACGCGGACAGCGCGGTCGCCCACACCGCCTCGAGAACGCCGGATGCGACGAGGATCACCCAGGACATGACGACTCCTTCTGCGAGTCAGTCGTCGTGTGCGGGTACTGCTCCCTCGTCCGCTGCTCCGGGTGCCGGAGCCCTCCCAGGGTAACCCGCGAAACACAACACCACCTGTGCAGACGGGCGATGGTCGTGGTTGGCGACCGCGGCGCGCTCTCTGCTACGGTGGCCGCAGGTTCGCAACCCGAACCTGCGGACGAGGGCGCAGTACCCGCAGAGCGACAAGACTGACCAAGAAGGTCGTCTCGTGTCGCATCTCGCCGGTGGAACCGCCCCCGCAGCCTCCGCCTCTCCGTGCATGCCGGCCTTCTCGGTGCCCCGCCCTTCCGCCGACCGCATCGCCGCATCCTCGGAAGGGAGGTTCCGTGGACGCGCTCTTCGGAACGATCATCGGGCTGGCCATCCTCACCGTCATCCTCGGGCTGTCGCGTGCCTTCGCACGCGGGTACGACCACGCCGTGCGCTACGACGAGCTGACCCACGAGCGGCTGCACGCCCTGACGGAGGGCGACCTGGCAGCGCTCGAGATCCGCGATGTCGATGCCTGGCTCGAGCTGCGCCGGGTGGAGCGGCGGATGACGGCTCTGCGCGCCCGCGCGGCGGCCGTGCGCAGCGAGCGCTGACGCGCGTCGGCCCGTTCTCCGACACCACCCAGACCCCGACCACCCCCTGACCGATCCCGAAGAGGACACGCATCATGGCCACGACCGACACTCGCGACCAGACCGAGCCCGACGCCCCGCCGAAGCGGGGTACGCGCTTCGTCGGTGCCGCGTCGAACTACATCGACGAGCGCACCAGCATCTCGGGGCTCGTGAAGGAGCTCGGGCGGAAGGTGTTCCCCGACCACTGGTCGTTCATGCTCGGGGAGATCGCACTCTGGGCGTTCGTGGTCGTCTTCATCACCGGTACGTTCCTGACCTTCTTCTTCCAGGCGTCGATGGTGCCGACCCACTACACCGGTGCGTACGCCCCGATGCGGGGCATGGAGATGACGGCGGCGTTCGACTCCGCCCTCCGGATCTCCTTCGACATCCGTGGCGGACTGCTCGTCCGACAGATGCACCACTGGGCGGCCCTGGTCTTCGTCGCGGGCATCGGACTGCACATGCTCCGGGTGTTCTTCACGGGCGCGTTCCGGAAGCCGCGCGAGCTGAACTGGGTGATCGGCTTCGTGCTGTTCATCCTCGCGATGGCCGAGGGCTTCACCGGCTACTCGCTCCCCGACGACCTGCTCTCTGGCAACGGCCTGCGCATCATCGACGGCATGATCAAGGGTCTCCCCCTGATCGGCACCTGGACCTCCTTCCTCCTCTTCGGCGGCGAGTTCCCCGGCACCGACATCATCGGCCGGCTGTACACGCTGCACATCCTCATCCTGCCGATGCTGGTGATCGCGCTCATCGCGGTGCACATGCTCTTGATGATCGTGAACAAGCACACCCAGTTCGCCGGCCCCGGCCGCACCAACGCGAACGTCGTCGGATACCCGATCATGCCGGTGTACGCGGCGAAGATGGGCGGGTTCTTCTTCCTCGTCTTCGGAGTGATCGCGGTGCTGGGAACGTTCTTCCAGATCCTCCCGTTCTGGATCTATGGTCCGTATGACCCGTCTCCGATCTCGGCCGGTACGCAGCCGGACTGGTACATCGGGTTCGCGGACGGGGCGCTCCGCCTCGCCCCGCCGAACTGGGACATCGTGCTGTTCGATCGCACCTGGTCGTTCGGGATCATCATCCCGGTGGCGGTGATGGGACTCTTCATCCTGACGGTGCTCTTCTACCCGTTCATCGAGGCGTGGGTCACCGGCGACAAGCGCGAGCACCACATCGCCCAGCGTCCGCGCAACGCGGCCACCCGCACCGCGATCGGCGTCGCCGGCGTCATCTTCTACGCGGTCCTGTGGGCGGCGGCCTCGTCCGACCTCATCGCCACGCACTTCATGCTCACCATGGAAGGGGTCATCCACTCCCTGCAGGCGTTGCTCATCGTCGGACCGCTCGCCGGCTACTTCGTCACCAAGCGCATCTGCATCGCGCTCCAGAGGAAGGACCGTGAGATCGTCTTGCACGGCTTCGAGTCCGGACGCATCGTCCGCCTGCCCGGCGGCGAGTTCGTCGAGGTGCACCAGCCGGTCGACGTCTACGACCGCTGGAAGCTCATCGACGTCGACGGCTACGAGCCGCTCGTGGTCCGCCCGAACGCCAAGGGCCGCATCCCGTGGACGGAGAACCTCCGCTCCGCGATGTCGCGCTGGTTCTTCGAGGATCGTCTCGCCCCGCTCACGCAGGCCGAGATCGAGCGGGTGGATGCCGGGCACGGGTCGCCCGCCTCAGAGCCGGGCGGCGAGATCGAGGGGGACGGGCGGACGCATGGGTCGGATCACGGCCGCTGACCCCCGCGCGCTGAGCGGGGTCGGCGTGGCCATCGGCCTCGCGGTCGTGGTGGTCGCATTCCTCCTCGCCGGTGTCCCCGCGGCCGGAGGTGCGCTCGCCGTGGTCGGCGGGATCGCCCTCGTCCGCCGTTCCTCTCGGGCGCAGCGGTCGAAGGAGGGGGAGCCGACCTTCCTGTTCGTCCTCCTCGCCCAGGGAGGCCGCTCCGCCCCGGGGCTGCTGCTGCGGCTGCCGTCAGGCGGCGGGGACGCCGGGCGGTTGCGGGCCGGCGGATGGAGGGTGCTGGAGCCTCCGGTGAACGGCCCGCTGACGCCGCTCGGGCGGGTGGCCGTGGAGTTCGACGGCGACGACCGCCTGCGGGTGCGCGACCTCGCGGGGGTGCGGGGCGCGCACACCGAGGCGGCGCGGGGGAACGCCGTACCCCACGGCTGGGGGGCTGCGGCGCAGGAGCTCGGCTACGTCGTGCTGCTCGCAGTGCCGGAGGGGGAGGAGTACCCGCTCCGGCACGACGGCACGGTGCGGGCTCCCACCCTCGGGGCGTATGCGCTCCTCCGCGGCACGCCGTCGGGGCGTCTGCGGGCTTGACCGGCGGGACTCAGCCCTGCGGGGCGTCGTTCCAGGACCAGATGTCGTCGCCGCGCAGCACGGCGTCGGCTCCGCCGTCGCAGTAGATGGTCTGCCCCGCCATGTGGGTGTTGGCCGGACTGGTCAGCCAGACGAGCAGCTCGGCGATGGAGGACGCCGGCTGGTGGTAGTTCAGCGGCATCGGCACGGCGGCGTCCACCATGGCCAGGCCCTCGGGCGAGTCGAGCAGGCCGGCCGTCATCGCGGTGGTGACCGTGCCGGGAGCGACGGCGTTCAGCGGGATGCCCGCTCCCGCCCACGCCGGGGTGACGCTCTCGCGACGGACCCAGCGCGACAGGGCGCGCTTGCTGGACGAGTAGTTGAGGAACCCGGCTTCGGGGGTCGCGGCCAGACGGTCGCCGATCTCGGTCGCGCGCGCCTCGTCGCCGGCGAGGGCGGCGTCGACGAGCTCGGGTGACACCGGCTGCAGCGAGGCCATCGACGACACCACAGCGGCACGCGGCGCGTCCGCCAGGCTCAGCGTGGGCTGCAGCGCGGTCAGGAACTCCGTCACGCCGAAGAAGTTGATGGACATCGTCTTCGAGATCGGAGCCGAGATGCCGGCGCAGGCGATGACGGCGTCGATCCCGTCGTCGGCGGCCTCGACCGCGGCGCTCGCCGCGGCCAGACGGCCCTCGTGGGTGGACAGATCGCCCTCGACCTCGGCGCCGGCGAGGTCGACGCCGATGACGGTGTGGCCCTGAGCGCGGAGCAGGTCGGTGGTGGCGGCGCCGATGCCGGATGCGGATCCGGTGACGACATAGGTGCGGGTCATGAGGTTTCCTCCTTGATGGACACGACCGGCGGCGTGCCGGACAGTGCGGTGACGAAGCGGCCGAGCTGGCGGCGGAATCCGTCGATCTCGTCCGGTGACCAGCCTGCGAGCGCATCGTCGACCATGCGATGGCCGGCCTCGACGAGGCGCGCGTAGGCCGTCCGGCCCGCGTCCGTCAGGCGCACCTCGACCGTGCGTCCCGAGCGCACGGGGTCGACGACGCCCTGCGTCGCCATGCGGGCGACGAGCTTCGACGTGGTCGGCCGCGACAGCGTCGCGTGCGCGGCCAGATCGCCGAAGCCCATCGCACCCCCGTTCATCCCGAGCAGGTAGAGCGCGCGGATGGCGGAGGGGTCGAGGGCGACGTCGACGGCTTCGGCGACCTGACGTTGCAGGTCGCTCTCACTCCATTCCGACACCACCCGGACGAGGGCCAGATGGATGCCGGCGACGTCTTCGCCGGTGGTCATGTGTCCAGGGTACGCCTCAAAGTTGCCTCAGGCAACAGTCGTGATGTACCCCGCGCTGGCCGTGTCCTCCACGAGGGTGAAGAAGTGTCGACCGCCCGCGCGCCGCGCGCGACGCCACCGGCGCTGCTGCCCATCGGCGTAGTCGAGCACGATCCACGCGGGCGCAGGCGTGCCCTGCGGGCCGAGCACGAACGAGCACGCCCCGAGGCCGGGGGAGGCGAGCTCGGCGACGAAGCGGTCGTCCCCGGGGGCGAACGGCGCCGTGTCATGGAGCTCGGCCGGCTGCAGGCGGAGGACGGTGTCGGCGTGTTCCTGGGTCTCCGTGCGGAGCCGGCGCCTCATGCGGCACCGCCCTGGCGTGCCGCCCACTCCCGGGTGTCCCGAAGGCCGTGCGCATCGAGGTAGGCGCGGATCACGTCCGCGGTCAGGCGGATCTGCGCCTCCGTGCCCATTGCTGCCTGCATGACGCCGATCGCGGGCGCCGGCTTGCCGTCCACCCGCTCGAGCGCCTCCCAGACGATGTCCTCGCGGCCGCCGCGACCGAGGGCGTGCGGCATCGAGGTGAACCCCGTCCTGCGCTGATCAGTGGGTCGTGTCTCTGGCATGCGTGTTCCTCTCTCGGGGCGGATGGGCAGGCTCGCGCCGAGGGACGGGGGTCCCTCGCGAGGCGCACGTCAGGCGGCGGGGTGGTCTTCCCGCGTCGGTGCGCGTGGCGCGCGCTCCGCCGGCGGCCCGGTGAGGGGCGTGCGGAGCGGTCGGCCTGGCCGGTTGCTGTCCTCCGACGGTACCACGTTATTTTGAGTCATTCAAAAGAAGTCGCCGAATCGTCCTCACGCCGGATGCGGTCCTGAGCGATTCCCGCGTGCGTTTTTCTCCCGTTCAGCGGGAAATTTGACTTCCCTGTGCTTCCCGGTATGGTCGGGGGTTACGCCAGCCAGTCACAAAGGGGAAGCGCCATGTCAGGAAAGTCCACACCGGGTCGCGCAGGGAAGAAGGCGCCGCAGCTCTCGCTCAAGGAGAAGCGGGCGGCGAAGCGCGCGAAGAACGCCCCGGACGAGTTCCTCAAGCCTCGCAAGGGCGCGAAGAGCTGAGGACTCCGGCCCGGTGGGGGCGGCGGTCCTCCGCCGCGCCCACCGGGGATACCGGGGCGACGACGACCTGTCAACGGGCCTTGTCCTCAGCACGGATCCGACGCACTCTGGAGTCTCCGCTACGAGAGGAGCGCGTCATGTCGAACCCGGAAGCCTTCATGTACCCGGATGAGCCGTTGCTGTCGGAGGAGGCCCTGCGGCTCGCGGAGGAGAAGGACGGCGAATCCGACGCGGAGCCTTCCCGCGAGGGCGTCGCGGCACACCTCGCCGAACGGGGCGGCGACGACCCCGACGCCCTGCAGGACGTGCCCGCCGGTGGCGCCGGTGCGGACGCCGGGGCCGGAAACGCGGCCCGCGTCGATCCGTCGTCGAAGAACCCGCCGGAGCCCGCCTACGAGTCGACCCACAGCAGGGAGCCTGGTGTCGGTCCGCGGCACGAAGACGACTGAGCCGACGCTCAGCGGAAGAGCCGGCTGATCCCGCTCTCGACCTGCGCGAGCTGGATGAACACGACGCCGCGCCAGAGCGGCATAAGTGGTGCCCGCAGCACCCGCCGCACCGGACCGCGGGGCCTGGTCTCCCACGTCATCGTCGCGCGGATCTGCGTCCCGCCCGCGGCCGGTTCGAGTGCCATCGTGAGGGTGCGCGGATTCGCGTGGGGCGCGTCGGGGTACTCGAAGCGCCAGGTGACGGCCCCGGACTCGTCCTCCTCCCGCATCACGCAGAGGCGATGGAGTTCGGGCTTGCGGCGCAGGGGCCGTCCGTCCGGCGCTGTGGTCGGGGCGAACGCCTCCCAGGGGCCGTCACTCCCGGCGGGGAGAACGCTGGCGACGCTCTGCTCCCACTCCGGGAGCCGTTCCGGGTCGGCGAGCACGGCCCGGACCTCGGCGTCGGCGGCGGGCACGAACATCGACCGAGACCCGGTGATCCCCCCGGCAGCCCCCTTTCGGCCCGGCTGTAGGGAGCGCGCGGTGCCCTCGACCTCGTCGAGCTGGGCCGTGAGGTCGTCTTCCGTCACGGCGAGTCGACCGAGGATGGCGGCGATCAGGCCGCTGGGTTCTGCGAGCAGGGCGCGAAGCACGGCGGCGGAGTCCCCGCGGCGACCTCCTTGGGACGCGGCTCTGAGCACCGCGAGGGCACGCTCGGTCCAGTCGTAGCCGTCGGTCTCGTGGAAGACGATGCGCCCCGGACCCACCGCCGGGGCATCGATCCCCATGGCGAGGAGCTGCCCCGCGTGCTGCGCCTCGACGGCGGCCCGGGCGGTATCGAGGCGGATCCCGGCCCTCCGGAGCACCTGTCCGCCGGTGTCCGCATCGAGCGTGAGCGCGAGCAGCAGATGATCGATGTCCGCGTCATGCACGCCGAGGCGCGACGCCTCCTCCATCGCCGCGAGCGACAGCGTGTGCATGGTGGCGGCCGCCTGCGTGAACCGGCTCATGCGTTCCTCCGCGGCACCGGGATGGTGGGGTCGATCCGGCGGCTGTGCTTCTTGTGCACGGCCTGCCGCGTGACGCCGAGGGCATCCGCGATGGTCTGCCAGCTCATTCCGGCGCGGAGCGCGGCCTCCACCTGACGCAGCTCGAGCGCGTCGGCGAGAGTCCGGAGGGAGGCCACGGCGCGCAGCCCGGCACGCGGATCGGTCGTGTCCGCCGCGGTGCGGGCGATGTCGAGGGACTCCATGCTGTCAACCTACGTTGCTTGCCGAAGCTCTGTCAACACGGGTTGCTCCCGGGTCCCTCGACGGGCCCGTCAGGCGGCGGAGGGGTGCAGCACGACCTTGATGCAGCCGTCCTTCTTCTCCTGGAACGTCCGGTACAGCTCCGGGGCATCCTCCAGCGCCGCGTGATGCGTCGTCAGATCCATCACGCCCAGGGGATCCGACGGGTCCTCGACGAGCGGGAGGAGGTCGTCGATCCAGTTCTTCACGTTGCACTGGCCCATCCGGAGGCTGATCTGCTTGTCGAAGAGGGTCTTCATCGGCAGGATGTCGGCATCGCCCGCGTACACGCCGCTCAGCGAGACCGTGCCACCGCGGCGGACGGCGTCGATCGAGGCGTACACCGCCGCGAGCCGGTCGACCCCGGCCTTGTCGAGCATCTGCCGCGCTGCGGGATCGGGCAGCAGGCCGACCGCTTTCTGCAGGAACTCCACTCCGCTGTTGCCGTGCGCTTCCAGCCCCACCGCATCCACCACGGCGTCGGTGCCACGGCCTTCCGTGGCATCGCGGATCTCCTCGACGGTCGTGTCGGTGAGGTCGAGCGTCTCGATGCCGTGCCGCTCGGCCATCGCGCGCCGCTCCGCCACCGGTTCGACCGCGATGACGCGGTGACCGCGGTGGCGGGCGATCCGGCTGACGAACTGTCCGACGGGTCCGAGGCCCATCACCGCGAGGGTGCCGCCTTCGGGGAGCTGCGCGTACTCCACGCCCTGCCACGCCGTCGGCAGGATGTCGCTGAGGAAGAGGTAGCGCTCATCGGGCAGGTCCGGCGCGACCGGGATGTGGTTGTAGTCGGCCAACGGCACGCGGAGGTACTCCGCCTGCCCCCCGGGGACCTGGCCGTAGAGCTTGGTGTAGCCGAAGAGCGCCGCGCCGCTGCCGTACTTGCGCACCTGGGTCGTCTCGCACTGCGACTGCAGCCCCCGGAGGCAGAAGAAGCACACGCCGCACGAGATGGTGAAGGGGATCACCACCCGGTCGCCGGGCTTCAGCTTCGTGACGTTCGCGCCGACCTCCACCACGACGCCCATCGGCTCGTGCCCGAGGATGTCTCCGCGGTCGAGGAACGGCCCCAGGAGCTCGTAGAGGTGCAGGTCGGAGCCGCAGATGGCCGACGAGGTGATCCGGATGATGGCGTCCGCCGGCTGCTGGATCACCGGGTCGGCGACCTCCTCCACCGTCACGTTCCGCTTGCCCTGCCAGGTCAGTGCCTTCATCATGTCCTCCACGTCTCGATGTCCGTCGTCCCTCCACGCTCTCGGGTGCGGCGCAGCATGGCCACCCGGTTGACAGGCCGTGGACGACGTGCGATCCCCGGGACTCAGTGGAACGGGCAGCCGCGCCCGGAACCGGTGGCACGCACCCGTCCGCCCGACGAGGGCTTGGTGGGAAGACGACGACGGTTCACCGCGAGCCCCTCGTCGAGCACCGTCAGCTCGGGGTCGCTCAGGACGGCGATGGCGGCGGACAGGCCGGCGATGACGAGCTTCTCCCCGGGGCAGCGGTGTCCGGTGGCGACGTCGCCCCCGCCCTGAGGGACGAAGGTCGTGATCTCCTCGTAGTCGTCCACGTCGGTGAACCGCTCGGGGGCGAAGCGCTCCGGGTGGGACCACGACCGCTCGTCGGTATTCGTGCCGAGGATGTCGAGGACGACCCGGCCGCCTTCCGGGACCGTGACGCCGTCGATCTCGACCTCGGCGATGGTGCGACCAGGCAGCATCGGCACGAACAGTCCGGTCCGCCGCACCTCCTGCGCGAACATCGTCGCGAGCGTTCCACCCACGAGCGATCCCCGCTCGGCGGTCTCGGCGGCGATCCGGGTACGCCACTCGGGGTGGTCGTGCAGCTGCTTCGCGGCGAAGGCCACGAACCGCGCGGCGGCGATCATCGGACGGATGCTGTTCTGCAGCTCGACGCCGGCCACCTGGGCGGGCAGCAGCTCGCCGTTCTCGTCGCGATGCGCGGCCCACAGGGCGAGCGCGGTGCCCTCCGGTGCCGTCAGATCGCCGGCGCGGACGGCTTCGATGAGGCGACGCGCGTGCCGGTCCGAGAAGATCCGGTTCGCGAAGGCCTCGACGTAGGCGGGGGAGTAGGGGGTGCCGAACCCGTCCACGATCTGCGCGAGGCGCGCGGCCCAGCGAGTCTGCGCCGCCGCGGTCCCCGGCAGTCCGGCCCAGCGCATCATGGCGCGCCCGAAGGCGCCGACGGCCGCGTCGTAAGCGCTGCGGGTGCCGCCGGCGCGCCAGTCCTCGCGCTCGGCAGCCCATTCCCGTTCGAGGAACGGTGTGAGCCGTTCGACCTGCGCATCCTCGTACGCGGCTTCGACGAAGGTGGCCTTGCGGTGGCGGTGGGCGGTGCCGTCGAGCGCGTGCACGGACCCGTGCCCGAACAGGGGCTCGCGGACGATCCCCGGCATGGCGCCGGCGCGGGCGATGCGGCTCTCGTCGTAGAACAGCTCCACCCCCTCGGCACCGCGGACGAAGGCCGCCGGGTGCCCGAGGAGGCGCATCGGGGCCGACCGGGCGCCGGGGCGCGCTCGGCGCCAGATGCGCTCGCCGAAGTCGTAGCCGCGGGTGAGCAGCGACGGCGAGTCTTCGTGCAGGACCGCGTCGACACCGTCGGACAGTCGGGAAGTCAGTCGCTGAAGCATGATCCGACCCTGACACGGGATCTCGACGAGGCCCAGGGGGAAGCATCCTCGAGACGTTTGTGCTAGCCGGACGGTCGGCTCTGCGGATGTCAAGCACCTGTCCGACCGTCTTCCGGAGCGCGCAGGATGAGGTCGGAACGGAGGAACCATGGCCACCAACACCCGCGACCTGACGTGCACCACCCATGACGTGTTCCGCGTGCTGGCGAACGGCTGGCTCTACCCCGCGTGGGTGGTCGGCGCCTCCCGCATGCGCGACGTCGACGACTCCTGGCCGGCGGCCGGAGCCCAGCTGCACCATTCGGTCGGCACGTGGCCCGCGCTCCTGGACGACACCACCGAGCTGGTGGAGTGGCACCCGCCGCACCGTGCGGTCATGCGGGCGCGCGGCTGGCCGGTGGGAGAGGCGCAGGTGACGATCCGTGCACGCACGACCCCGACGGGGTGCCAGGTGCGCATCGACGAGGAGCCGGTCAAGGGCCCGGCGACGATCCTGCCCCGGTTCCTGACCACGCCGATGCTCCGCTGGCGGAATGCGGAGACGCTGCACCGGCTCGGCTACCTGGCCGAGGGCCGCGCCTCCTGACGCGGGTTCTGCGCATCAGGCTCCGGCGCGCATGAACTCCTCGGCGGCGCGCACCTGCTCCGCGGACGGCCGAATGCCGGTGTAGAGGACGAACTGCTCCAGCGCCTGCCGCGTCGCGACCTCGGCTCCCGAGATCACGGTCTTGCCCGCGGCCCGACCGGCCGCGATGAGCGGCGTCTCGGCGGGCAGCGCGACGACGTCGAACACGACCGCGGCGGCGTCGATGGTCGGCTGCGGGAAGGCGAGGGTGTCGGCCTCCGCACCTCCGGCCATGCCGAGCGGGGTGACGTTCACGATCACGTCGGCCCTCGCGTCTCCGACCTCCGTGCGCCAGGCGAACCCGTACAGCTCGGCGAGGGCGTGGCCCGCCGTCTCGTTCCGGGCGACGATGGTCACGTCCGTGAAGCCGGCGTCGCGGAACGCGGCGGCCGTCGCCTTCGCCATGCCGCCCGAACCCCGGAGGAGGACCGACGACGCCGGGTCGAGGTCGTTCTCCGCGATGAGCTGCGCGATCGCCGAATAGTCGGTGTTGTGGGCCGTGAGCACGCCGTCGTCGTTCACGATCGTGTTGACGGAGTCGATGGCCTGTGCCGAGGGGTCCATGCGGTCGACGAGCGCGATGACGTCCTCTTTATAGGGCATCGAGATCGCGCACCCGCGGATGCCGAGGCCGCGCACCCCCGCGATGGCCTGCGCCAGGTCGGTCGGCGCGAACGCCTTGTAGATCCAGTTCAGATCGAGGGCCTCGTACAGGTGGTTGTGGAAGCGCGTGCCGTTGTTGCTCGGCCGTGCGGACAGCGAGATGCAGAGCGTCATGTCCTTGTTCAGCATGGTCACCGAATCAGGCTACCCCGGCGTCTGTCAAGGTCCATGGCGGGAGATCGCGTCCTCCCCTATGGTGAAAGTGCATGCAAGGGGATCGATCGTCTACGCCTCTCCCCAGGAGGCGGAGGCCCTCCCCACGGGCCGGGCGATCCGTGCATGCGATTGGGCCCTCTCGAGTAGTTCAGTCCCCAATGAACTCCTCGAGAGGGCCGCTACCCGGCCGTCCGCCACGAAGATTTTTCAAATTTGTCCCCCAAAAGGGGGACAAGAA
Organism: Microbacterium sp. UMB0228; assembly: GCF_002871415.1. Taxonomy (NCBI): domain Bacteria; kingdom Bacillati; phylum Actinomycetota; class Actinomycetes; order Micrococcales; family Microbacteriaceae; genus Microbacterium; species Microbacterium sp. UMB0228. The sequence continues at coordinate 128,191 of NZ_PNFU01000002.1, forward strand.
GCGCGCGGAGGGGTTAGGCTGTTTCTGACGCACCCTCCGGTCGTCTTCGGCCCTCATCGCTCCCCCCGCGGTGAGGGCCACACCATTTTCCGGGCGCGTCCGCTCATGCAACATTTGGATTACCTTCTCGCAACGGCTATTCCGCCGGGGGTCCCCTCCACTAGCGTTAGCGATGTCGGTGCACCCCTGCGTCGGCTTCTACATCAGCAGAACAGGCAGTACATGAGCACCCAGGGCACGGTCAAGTGGTTCAACTCGGAGAAGGGCTTCGGCTTCATCTCCCCCGACGACGGAGGCGCTGACGTCTTCGCGCACTACTCCGCCATCCAGTCATCCGGCTACCGCTCTCTCGAAGAGAACCAGCGGGTCGAGTTCGATGTGGCGCAGGGCCCCAAGGGCCTGCAGGCAGAGAACATCCGCCCCGTCTGAGGCGGAAGCAACACCGGGAACTCCCCGTCGGATCCACGCGCAGGCGCTGACCCGGCGGGGAGTTTCGTCTTCCCTGACGGCCCTGGAGCCGGTCAGGGCAGCAGGAGTGCGCGCAGCTGGTCGACGGTCGAGACGCGGAACGCCGCGTCGTCGCCCTCGTGCGGGTCGCTGAAGCCCCAGCCGACGAAGATCACGGGCACGCCGTTGGCGAGACCGCCCTCGACGTCGTGGTGCCGGTCGCCCACGAGGACCGGGCGGGAGGTGTCGGCACCGAGTGCGCGCAGCCGTCGCAGCGCCTCGGCCACGATGTCGGTCTTGGACGCGAGCGTGGCCTCGTCCGGCGTGGCGCCCACGGTCGTGAGGAACGACGGCCGGAGTCCGAAGTGATCCACCAGGGCGTCGACCTGATTCTCCGGCTTCGAGCTCGCCGTCGCCTGGGGGACGCCCGCCGCGTGCAGGTCATGGATCAGCTCGGCGACCCCGGGGTACGTCTGCACGTCGGTCGTGTACCCGTCGGCCTTGCCGAGGGTGCGGTAGAACGCCACCGCCTCGGTCGACTGCTCCGGCGTCATCCCGGCCTGGTCCTGGAAGGACTGGAACATCGGAGGGCCGATCCAGTGCACGAGCTCCTCGCGCGTCGGCGCCGGGTGGCCGAAGTGCGTCAGGGCGATGTTCAGGCGACGCAGGATCCCGACCGAGGCGTCGACGATGGTCCCGTCGACGTCCCAGAGCACACACGAGTAAGGCGAAGAGGGCATGCCTCCAGCCTAGGGTCCCGCGAACGGGTGCCCGCCCGTCCTGCACAGGTGTGCACGAAACGGGTTCATCCACCGAACGCGGGAACACCCTTTACGCCGATCTAGAGTCGTGACAGCGGCGGGATCACGGGTGAGAATGGGGGCATGTACGTGTCGGTGGAAGTCATCACGATGCTGGCGACGGCCGCGACGACTCTCGTCGCGATCATCAGCGGATTCGGCTGGATGATCGGTCGGATGGACACGCGGTTCGCTGCGGTGGACGCGAGGTTCGCGGCCCAGGACGCGAAGTTCGACCGGATCGAGCACGAGCTCACGGAGGTGAAGATCGCGATCGCGCGGCTGGAGGGCCCGCGGCCGCGCCTGGTCTCGACGCGCTGAGGGTCAGAAGAGGCGGGGGATGCCCGACTCGATGCCCTTCATGTCGTCGTAGTCGAGCACGAGGCAGCGGATGCCGCGATCCTCGGCGAGGACGCGGGCCTGGGGCTTGATCTCCTGGGCGGCGAACACGCCCTGCACCGGGGCGAGGTGGGGGTCGCGTCCCAGGAGCTCGAGGTAGCGGGTGAGCTGCTCGACGCCGTCGATGTCGCCGCGGCGCTTGACCTCGACCGCGATCGCCACGCCGTCGGCGTCGCGCACCAGCAGATCGACGGGGCCGATGGCCGTGGGGTACTCGCGACGGACGAGGGTGGCACCCTCGGCGACGCGGTCGACCTGCTCCGCGAGCAGCCGCTGCAGGTCGGCCTCGACGCCGTCCTTCTGCAGTCCGGGGTCGATCCCGAGTTCGTGGCTGGAGTCGTGGATGACCTCGTAGATCTGCACGCGGAGGGCGTCGCCGGTCTTCTTGTGGGTCACGCGCCACACCTCGACGACGCCGGCGCCGGCCTCCTCCTCGCCCGGTTCCTCGGTCGCGAGCACGCACGGCGGGCTCATCCAGTTCAGCGGCTTGTAGCTGCCGCCGTCGGAGTGCACGAGCAGACTCCCGTCCCCCTTGTGCACGAGCAGGCGGGTGGCGAGCGGAAGGTGGGCGTTGAGTCGGCCGGTGTAGTCGACCGAGCAGCGGGCGATGACGAGACGCACCCGACGAGCCTACTTCGTCGTCGCCGGTCACGCGGTCAGAGGAGCGCGTCGAAGAGTCCGAGCTCCGTCGCGGCCGAGCGGGCGATGAGGAAGCCGATGATGCCGATGATCCACGCCGTGTTCTCCGCGCCCGTCCGCTCCATCCAGGCGGCGAAGCGCTCCAGCGGACGCTGCACGAGCGGCGCCGCCACCAGTCGCAGCACGAGGAGCACGAGCGCCGGGGCGATCATCAGCGCGCAGTACCCGGCGAGGGAGAGCACCCGGAGCGGCGTGTCGACGCCGGCGTCCGCGAGCATCGTCATCGCCACGATGTACGGGAGCATCGTCGCCACCTCCACGAGTCCGGCCGCGATGGCGACGGCCATGACCGCGAATCCCCGAGTCTGCGGGTCGAGCAGGCGTTCCCGCCACCGAGCGATCCGACCGGGACGCGGTGCGCCCGCGGTGGCAGCGGTGGCCGGAACGGGAGGGGGTGCCGGGGCGTTCGTGCCGGACAGAGGATCGCTGCCCGGAGCGCCGGGGCCGTTCGCCGCGGTGGTGGCCGCGGGTGCTCCGACCGGCGCCGCCTCCGCAGGCTTCGTCGGCATCACGAAGGCGGTGACGAGCAGCGCGGCACCAACGACGAGACGGGTGATCATGCCCGCGGGAGAGCGCAGGAAGTCGGAGGCGACGTCGACGAGATTCACCAGCCCCCAGAGGAAGAGGAGCCCGACCACGAGATAGAACGCGGCGATCGTCGCGAGATAGAGGAGGATCCGTCCGGCGCGTATGCGGCCGGGATGCAGCAGCAGGAAGACCGGAATGAGCAGCGTCCCGACGCTCAGGCCGTCGATGAGCGCGAGCACGGCGAGGGAGAGGGGCAGCGGCAGCCCGCCGAAGAGTTCCATGCGTCCACGATCCCGGCGGCACGCCGAGCGCGGATCGGGCGAAAGTCGGGGTCGTCCGGATGCCCTCATCCTTTGGTCGGATGCGACGCCGACCGCGCCGTGGTTGCATGAGGACATGCACGATCCGGCCGACGGAAGGCCCGCCGCCTGGTACCGGCGGCACCGGTGGTGGGTGGACCCGCTGGGCATGGCCGCTCTCGCGACGGTCATGGCGGCGCTCGGGTTCCACGGCATCTGGGGGCCCTTCTCCCTTCTACCGGAGGACGTCTCGCCGTGGTGGGCCCTGGCCCTCGCATTCCCCGCCTGCGCCCTGGCCCTCGGCAAGCGGCGTCATCCGTGGACGGTGCTCGCGCTCGTCGCCGGGCTCTTCGTCGCCGACCTCCTCACCGTCGGCGGCGTCGGGACGCTCGTGGTGCTGCTGGACGTGCTGTGGACGGCGGCCTTCCTCGCCGGCCCGCGTGGGCGCCGCGTGCTGCTCGTGCTCCTGGGCGTGGCGACCGTCGCCCTCTTCCTCGCCGCGCTGCTGCTCTCGGCGGCGACTCCCGCGGTCGCGGTGCTGTTCGCGGTGCAGTTCGGCGCGATCTTCGGTACGGACTACTGGTGGGCGGTGGCGGTGTCGCAGGCGCACGAGCTGGCCGACCTGCACCGTCAGCGAGCGGAGGACGCCGCAGCCACCGCCGCTCGAGACCGGGCGCAGGCCGTGCAGCGTGAGCGCGAGGCGATGGCGCGCGAACTGCACGACGTGGTCGCGGGGCACGTGATGGCCATGGCGATCCGAGCCGAGGCGGCACTCGCTGCTCCGCCGGACCGCTCGGACGACCGTGCCGCGCTGCAGGCCGTGCGCGATGCCGGGCTGGACGCGCACGGAGCCCTGCGCACCATGATCGGGGTGCTGCGCCGCGGCGACGGGGCGCTCGCGCCGACCCCGGGATGGGCCGACCTCGAGGGCCTCGCCGCGGAGGCCCGACGCTCGGGCTTGGACGTGCGCCTCGCCGTCGAGGACCCGGGTGCCCTCGGCGGCGGCGGTGAGCAGGCGGTCGTGCGGGTGGTACGTGAGGCGTTAGGGAACTGTGTCCGCCATGCGAACGGTGCCGTGGTCGAAGTGACCATCGGCCCGGTCGACGAGCAGGCGCGCGTTACGGTGCGGTCGCGGGGCGGCGCGCCGACCGTCACCGCCGGGCAGGGCGGCGAGGGGTGGGGGCTGCAGATGCTGCGGGAGCGCATCACCGCGCTGGGCGGGACGTTCCGGGCCGGTGCGGAACCCGACGGCTGGCTGGTCGAGGCGCGACTGCCGCTGGGGGTACGGGCATGACCGCACCGACCGTGCTGCTCGCCGACGACCACGGCGCGATCCGGGCCGGCCTGCGCATCATGCTGGAGACGCACGACATCACTGTCGTCGGGGAGGCCGCGGATGGCGAGGTGGCCGTGCGCAATGCCGCAGCGCTCCGGCCGGATGTCGTCCTCATGGATCTGCGCATGCCAGGACGCGACGGGGTCTCGGCCACCCGCGAGATCGTCGAGCGCGGTCTGGGGGATGTGCTCGTCCTGACGAGCTTCGACGAGGACGAGCTCGTGCTCGCGGCGATCCGGGCGGGAGCGGTCGGATTCCTCCTGAAGACCGTCGACGCGCCGACTCTCGTGCAGGCGGTGCGCGCTGTCGCCGCCGGCGACGGGGCGCTGGACCCACGGGTCACGCGCCGTGCGCTCGCCGCCGTCGCGGCGTCCGCTCCGGAGCCCACGCCGATGACGACGTTCGCGCTGCCGGAGCTGACGCCCCGGGAGCGCGACGTCCTCGACGGGATCCTGCAGGGGTGGTCGAACGCCCAGCTCGCCGCGCGCCTGCGGATCTCCGTCCCGACGGTGAAGACGCACGTCTCGAACGTCCTCACCAAGCTCGGCGCGCGCAGCCGGTCGCACGCGGCCGCGCTCGTCCGCGGGGTCGAGGACTGAGTCAGCCCTCGACGGTCGGAACCGCCGGAGCCTTCTCCTCGGCGCGGAGCGGTCGGGCGGCGCCGGAGAACAGCCCCGAGAGCACCACGAGTGCGACCAGGATGAAGAGCGTGTTGAGCAGCCCGATGTGCTCGCTGATGACCCCGAGCACCGGCGGGCCGCCGAGGAACGCCACGTAGCCGATGGTCGCCGCCGCGCTCACCCGTGCTGCGGCCTTGGCCGGATCGTCCGCCGCGGCCGACATGCCGAGGGGGAAGCCGAGCGACGCGCCGATGCCCCACAGCGCCGCGCCGACGAGGACCAGCGGCAGCGTGGGCGCGAGGATGAACAGGAGGATTCCGGTGGCGGCGGTCGCGGCCAGGATGCGCAGCACCAGCACCCGGCCGAAGCGGTCGACCAGCGGCCCGCCGAAGAGGCGCACCACCGTCATGCCCACGGAGAAGACCGCCAGGGCGACGGCGCCGGTGCCCTCCGCGAAGCCGTGTCCCTGCTCGGTGCCCAGGGCGATCCAGTCGTTGGCGCCGCCCTCCGCGAAGGACATGCCGAGCATGACGGTTCCCAGCAGATACGTGCGCGGTTCGCGCCAGGCCTCGAGCGCGGTGTGCATGCGCTGGCGGAACGGGGGCTTCTCGTGGTCCTCGGGGTCGAGCGCGGCCTCGCGCACGGGCACCTGGAAGAAGCAGACGACGGCGATCACGGCGATGAGGACGCCCATCGACACGGCGTGCGTGCCGACGTCGACCTGGAGGGCCGCGGCGAGGGCGCCGATGCCGGCGCCGAGCACGGTGCCGAAGCTGAAGAACGCGTGGAAGACCGGCAGGATCGTGCGGCCCATCTGCTGTTCGATGGCGGTGGCCTCGACGTTCATCATGACGTCGACGCAGCCGTTGCCGAAGCCGAAGAGCACCATGCCGATGAGGACGACCGGCACCGACCCGAACACGGTCGCGCCGAGGCCGACGAGCGCGATGCCCGTGGCGAACGTGAGCATGGCCAGGAGCATGCCGCGCCGTGCCCCGGTCCGGGCCATGACGGCGGGGCTGGTCGAGATGCCGAGGATGGACGCCACGCCCATGCCCAGGAGGATCAGCCCGACCTGCGCATTGTCGAGGCCGAGCGCCTCCTTGATCCCGGGCACGCGGGAGGCCCAGGTCGCGATCGAGAGGCCGCTGGCGAGGAAGATGGCGAAGATCGCGGTGCGCCAGCGCACGAACTGCGAACGGGAAAGGGCGGTGTCCATGGCGGACAGCCTATCGAATCGATTCGACCTTGCGCGACCGAACCGGGCTATCCTCGGAGTATGACCAGGGAGACGCCGCGCCGGCCCACGATCGCCGATGTGGCTCGCGAGGCGGGGGTCGCCACCTCGACCGCGTCCGTCGTCTTCAGCGGCAAGGCCAAGGTCGCACCCGCCACCCGTGACAGGGTGCTGGCCGCCGCGACCGACCTCGGCTACACGGGGCCCGACCCGCGCGCCGCCTCCCTCCGTCGCGGACGCAGCGGCATCGTGGCGGTGGTCCTCGAGGGGCATCTGCGCGCCGCCTTCCTCGACCCCGTGACGACCGCCATGATGGACGGCCTCACCGACGGCCTGGCCGACCTCAGCGCCGGGATCCTCCTCATGCGCGACGAACCGGGCGAGGACGGCTCGGCCATCGCGAGCGCCCCCGTCGACGCGGTGGTGCTCATCGGCTGCTCGGGGCGCACCCGCGCGTCCCTCGAGATCGTGCGCGGACGCGGTCTCCCCGTCGTCGTCATCGAGGGGGACGCGGGTCTCGACGTCCCGCGCATCACCCTGGACAACGTCGCCGCCTCCGCCGAGATCGCCCGGCACGTGCGCGACCTCGGCCACCGGGACGTCGCGCTCGTCACGCTCTCGCTCGACGCCGAGCGCGAGCGCACCCTCATCACGCCGGAGCGTCTGGCCCACGCCACCGTCGACGTGACGGTCGACCGCCTGGCCGGCATGCGGGAGGTCTTCCCCGACGCACCGGCGATCTCGGCCTCGGGCAGCCTCATCGACGAGGGCATCCTCGTCGGGCGGATGCTGCTCGCCGATCCCGACACCCGCCCGACCGCCGTGCTCGCGCAGAGCGACCTGCTGGCGGTGGGTGTGATCCGCGCCGCGGAGGAGCTCGGACTCCGCGTTCCCGAAGACCTCTCGGTCGCGGGGTTCGACGGCATCCCCCTCGACGGTCTCGGCGATCTCACCCTCACCACGAGCGTGCAGCCGGCGGTCGAGAAGGGGAGGGCTGCGGGGGAGCAGGTCGCCAGGATGCTCCGCGGGGAGCCCGGCGTCACTCAGGACCTGCACTGCGTGTTCCGCGCCGGCACCACGACCGCGCCGCCTCCGTCGCGCTGATCGCGCGCACCGGTCAGGAGCGGGCGGGTCCGAGGGGAAGCGTCGCCGGGGCGTAGTCGAGGATGCGGTATCGCCCGCACGCGATGACGGCTGTCGGGGCTGCAGCGGTCGGCAGGTTCCACGCCACCGTCTGCGAGTCCTCGATGAGGAACGACACCTCCCCCGCCGCGAAGTCGCGACGATCGACCAGCCACGCGTACCCGCGGAGCTCATGATCGACCTGCACGAGCCGGGTCGGGTCGGCCGCGTGCAGCTTCGGCAGCCGGACGGTCCAGAACTGTCCGGCACCGGTGCGCCCCGACGAGTCCACCCAGTCCGTCACGCACGCGAGGTCGGGGTCGGGAGCGCTCGCCGCCTGCACGATGCGGGGTACGGACGCGGCGCCAACGACGAGGAGGACGACGGCGACGACGGCGGGGACGACCCGCGCCAGCGTGGCTCGCGGCATCCGGACGCGTGGCAGGGCGAGGAGGGCGAGGACCGGGGCGAAGACGAGCGGCTGCAGGTATCGCGCCGCGTGGGTTCCCGCCGCGATGCCGCCGATCAGCACGACGAGCGGGAGTGCCCAGGCGGCCGTGGCCACCAGGCGGTCACCGGCGTCCGACGCGTGGGCCGTCCGCACGACCGCGAGCAGCGTCAGCGCCAGCACGGCGACCGTGCCGAACACCCCGCCGGGCGACGACAGCCGGTCGATCGCGAGGTCGGCGTAGTACGCGGCGGAGTGGATCCATTCCGCGGGCTGGATGTAGCCGGCGCCGGAGTTCGCAATCCATGCCGAGAAGGGAATGCGACCGAGGAAACCGAGGATGCTGCCCCCGACCAGCGCGGCGATCAGCGCGAGACTCCGGCGCCGGACCGCGAGAGTGGTGAGACAGAGGCCGCCCAGGACGAGGGAGAGGGGCACCGTGGCCCAGGCCGCGAACAGCGGATTGCAGAGGGTCGCCACTGCCGCGACCATCCCCAGAGACACGGGCAGTGCCGCACCCTTGCGGGTGCGATCGAGGAACCGCCGACACAGGCCGACGGCGAGGACGACGGCGACGACGATCGCGGAGTAGTACGTCGTCGTCAGCATCAGCGACGCGAGCTCGAGCGCGTCTCGCGACGGCGAGGACTCCATGGCGATGAGGAGACAGAACACGCCGAGGGCGGCGACCGACCAGGCGACCGGTGTGCGACCCTCGACGCGCCGTCCGGCGACGAGCCGGATCGCCCCGTAGAGCGCGAGCACGTTCACGACCGCGTTGACCGCCAGCACGCCGTTCACGTCGAACGGCAGCGAGGCATCGAGGGCCGTGAACACCGCGATCTCGGGAAGGAAGAGCACGCTGGACAGCGCCCAGTCGCCCCCGCCCCCATCCAGGATCGATCGGCCGACGAGGGCCACGATCAGCGAGTCCCCGTCGTCGAACATCAGGGCCGAGCGCGGCGAGGAGGTGAGGCGTCCGACGGCGAGGAGCGCCAACGCCAGCGCGGCCGCCCACCCCGCCAGCTCGCGCCCCCAGACCCGCCGCATGCGACCACTCTGACACGCGATCTCGAAGCTCGCGGGGCCGACAGGCGCCTCGGCCCGGTAAACTGGACGGACACCGCCCGCCTGAGCCGCATGGCCGACGAGCCCCGAGGAGCCGCGTATATGCTGATGCTCCTCGCAGTGTTCCTCCTCGGGTCGCTCTTGATGCCCGTTCTGGTGCGCTGGCTGGGAGCTCAGGCTTTCGCCGTCGCCGCCCTCGTCCCGGCCGCCGCGTTCGTGCACGCGCTCGTGCTCACCCCGCACGTGCTCGACGGCCCCGTGCCGTTCGTCTCCGTGCCGTGGATCCCGCAGCTCGGACTGAACCTGTCCATGAACATGGACGTCCTCGGGTGGGTCCTCACGCTCATCGTCACGGGCGTCGGCGCGCTCGTGCTCCTCTACTGCCGCTGGTACTTCCACGACGAGGCCGCCGGCATCGGGCAGTTCGCGGGCGTCCTCCTCGCGTTCGCGGGGGCGATGTACGGTCTGGTCCTCACCGACGACCTCGTGATGCTCGTGATGTTCTGGGAGGCCACGAGCATCCTCTCCTACCTCCTCATCGGTCACTACCGTCGCCGCGCCGCCAGCCGACGCGCCGCGCTGCAGGCCCTCCTCGTGACCACGCTGGGCGGACTGGTGATGTTCGTCGGCGTCGTGCTCCTCGTCGTCGACACCGGCACGTCGAGCATCCGGGAGATCCTCGCCATCGCGCCGACCGGCCCGATCGTCGATGCGGCGATCGTCATGCTCCTGATCGGCGCCATCAGCAAGTCGGCGCTGTTCCCCTTCCACTTCTGGCTCCCCGGCGCGATGGCGGCCCCGACTCCGGTCAGCGCCTACCTGCATGCCGCGGCCATGGTGAAGGCCGGCATCTACCTCATCGCCCGCTTCGCGCCCATCTTCGCGTTCAGTCCCACGTGGCGGCCGATCGTGCTCACGCTCGGCATCCTCACCATGCTCCTCGGCGGCATCCAGGCGCTGCGGGAGACCGACCTCAAGCGGGTGCTCGCGTTCGGCACGGTGAGCCAACTCGGCTTCTTCGCGGTCGTCGTCGGCTACGGCACGCAGGCGGCCGCCCTCGCCGGCATCGCCCTCGTGATCGGGCACGCGCTGTTCAAGTCGGCGCTGTTCCTGATCGTCGGCGTCATCGACCGGCAGCTGTCCACCCGTGACGTGACCGAGCTCTCCGGCGTCGGCCGTCAGGCACCGGTCATGGCTACGGCCGCGTTCATCGCCGTGGCGTCGATGGCCGGGGTGGCACCGACCATCGGGTTCGTGGCGAAGGAGTCGACGCTCACGGCGCTGCTGGACGATGCGCAGGGCGGGTCGGCGTGGGGCCTCGTCGCCCTGATCGGCGTCGCTCTCGGGTCCATGCTCACTGCGGCATATGGCGTCCGCTTCCTCTGGGGGGCGTTCTGGACCAAGCGCGATGCCGACGGACAGCGGCAGCCGGACACGGTCTGGCCCGACCCCCCGGTGGGCTTTCTCTCCGCGCCGATCATCCTCGCCGGAGTGACGCTCGCCGCGGGTATCGGCGCCCCCGCGCTCGACGTCGCCCTCCAGCCGTATGCGCTGACCGCGACGCCGGGACTCGACCACGAAGGCGCAGCCGTCGAGGGACCGGGTCACCTCGCCCTCTGGCACGGCCTCGAGCCCGCACTCGGCATCTCGATCCTGTCGATCCTGCTCGGCATCGGGCTCTTCCTGCTCACGCGCCGGACCGGGTGGGACCGCCGCCCCCGCCTGCTGCCGTTCACGGCCGCCGACGCCTATTACGTGGTGATGCGCGGCATCGACCGGCTCTCGGTGCTGAGCACGACGCTCACCCAGCGGGGCTCGCTGCCCGTCTACGTGGGGACGATCTTCGTCGTCTTCGTCGCCGCCGAGGTCACCGCGCTCGTGGCGAGCGACATCGACCGCTATCAGCTCTCGCTGTGGCACACGCCGGCCCAGCTCGCCGTCGCGCCGATCATGGCCGTCGCCGGCGTCGTGGCGGTGCGTGCGCGCAAGCGCTACACCGGCGTCGTGCTCGCCTCGGTCACCGGTCTGGGCATGGTCGTCCTCTTCGCCACCAGCGGCGCACCGGATCTCGCGCTCACCCAGATCCTCGTCGAGACGGTGACGATGGTGACCTTCGCGCTCGTCCTGCGCCGACTGCCGGCGCGCATGGGCGAGCACAACGCCTCCGTGAGCCGTATCCCGCGCGCTCTCCTCGGCATCGGCGTCGGCCTCACCATGGCGTTCGTCGCCGTCGTCGCGACCCAGTCCCGCGTGGCCGACCCGATCTCGGCGATCTTCCCGGAGATCGCGTACGAGATCGGCCACGGCAAGAACGTCGTGAACGTGGCGCTCGTCGACCTCCGCGGCTGGGACACGATGGGCGAGCTCTCCGTGCTCGTGCTCGCTGCGACCGGTGTCGCCTCGCTCGTCTTCGTCACGCACCGCGCCGACCTCCTCGCCGCCACCAAGACCCTGCCCCGCTCGCTGCGGAAGTCCGCGCGCAGCCGGCCGCTCGTGGAGACCCGGGACGGTGTGCGCTTCCAGACCGCGGAGAACCGCTCGGCACCGCGGGCCTGGCTCGTCGGCGGCCAGAAGATGAAGCCCGAGAACCGGTCGATCCTGCTCGAGGTCATCGTCCGCATCCTGTTCCACACGATCATCGTCGTGTCGATCTTCCTGCTCTTCGCCGGGCACAACCTCCCCGGCGGCGGCTTCGCGGGCGGGCTCGTCGCCGGCATGGCGCTCGTCATGCGCTACATCGCGGGAGGGCGCTGGGAGCTGGGCGCTGCGGCGCCGACCGATGCCGGTCGCCTCCTCGGCACGGGTCTGATCCTCGCCGTGGGCACCGCGGTTGTGCCGCTGTTCTTCGGCCTCGCGCCGCTCACCAGCACCTTCTGGGAGTGGGAGATCCCCGGCATCGGACACATGGAGTTCGTGACCTCGACCATCTTCGACATCGGCGTCTACCTCGTCGTGATCGGGCTCGTGCTCGACGTGCTCCGCAGCCTCGGTGCGGAGGTCGACCGGCAGGCCGCGCTCCGCCCCGGCGAGAGCACCGCCGTCGACTTCTCCTCGCGGACCGGGGGGAACGGCTGATGGACGTCTCGCTCGCCCTCATCGCGATCATGGCCGTGCTCTTCGCCTGCGGCGTGTACGCGATGCTGGAGCGCAGCCTCACCCGCGTCCTCATCGGCTTCCTCCTGCTCGGCAATGCGACGAACCTGCTGCTGCTCATCGTCATGGGCGTGCCGGGCAACGCGCCGTTCTTCGGTACCGACGGCGATCTGAGCGACCCGCTGCCGCAGGCCCTGACGCTCACCGCCATCGTCATCACGTTCGCGGTGTCGGCCTTCCTGCTCGCGCTCATCTACCGGTCGTGGCAGCTCGGCCAGGCGGACACGGTCGAGGACGACGAGGCCGACATCGCGCTGCGCGAGCGCACCGACGAAGACGAAGACCTCATGGACGACGAGTCGGAGACGGACGACGACGACGCCACGACCGACTTCGTGGGCGTGCAGACCGCGCCGATCACCGTCCTGCACATGCGCGACAACCCGGCGATCCACGATGACGCGCCGTACGACGCGCCCTTCGTCGCCGAGCCGGAGCCCGAACCCGACGGTGCCGCCGACGGCGCTGCAGACCGGGACGACGACACGACAGACGGGGAGGGCAGGCCATGACCACGCTCGTCCCGCTCCTCGTCGCCCTGCCGCTCCTCGGGGCGGCCATCACCCTCGTCTTCGGTCGCAACGCGCGCCTGCAGGTGTTCGTCACCGTCGCCACGCTCGCGGTCGTGTCCGTCATCGCGGCGGTGCTGCTCGTCGTCGTCGACGCGGGCTCCCCGCTCGCGGTATCCGTGGGCGGGTGGCCGGTGCCATTCGGCATCGTCCTCTACGTCGACCGTCTCGCCGCGCTCCTGGTGCTCGTCTCCAGCGTGGTGCTGCTCGCGGTCCTCCTCTTCTCCATCGGTCAGGGTGTGGCCGACGGGGCGGACGAGACCCCGATCTCGATCTTCAACCCCTCGTACCTGATCCTCGCCGCCGGCATCTTCAACGCCTTCATCGCCGGTGACCTGTTCAACCTGTACGTCGGGTTCGAGATCCTCCTCGTGGCCTCGTACGTGCTCATCACCCTGGGCAGCACGGAGTCGCGCATCCGCACCGGCGCCGTCTACATCGTCGTCTCGCTCGTGTCGTCGATCCTGTTCCTCGCGTCGATCGCGATGATCTACGGCGCACTCGGCACGGTCAACATGGCGCAGATCGCCGAGCGGATGTCGGAGCTGCCGCAGGACACGCAGCTCGTGCTGCACCTCATGCTCGTGGTCGCCTTCGGGATCAAGGCCGCGATCTTCCCCGTGTCGTTCTGGCTGCCCGACTCCTATCCGACCGCTCCCGCGCCCGTCACGGCCGTGTTCGCCGGCCTGCTGACCAAGGTCGGCGTGTACGCGCTGATCCGCACCGAGACGCAGCTCTTCGCCTCGAACAGCATCGACACGCTGCTGCTCATCATCGCGTTGGCGACGATGATCGTCGGGGTCCTCGGCGCCGTCGCGCAGGCCGAGCTCAAGCGGATCCTGTCGTTCACGCTCGTCAGCCACGTCGGCTACATGATCTTCGGTCTCGCGATCGCGACCCCGGCGGCGATCGGCGCGACCGTGTACTACATCGTCCACCACATCGTCGTGCAGACCACCCTGTTCCTCGCGGTGGGACTCATCGAGCGTCGGGCCGGCAGCACCTCCATCCTCCGGGTCAAGGGTCTGCTCAAGATCGCGCCCGTGATCGCCCTGCTGTACTTCATCCCGGCGATCAACCTCGGTGGTCTGCCGCCGTTCTCCGGGTTCATCGGCAAGTTCGCCCTGTTCGAAGCGGCCGCGTCCGTGGGCACGCCGCTCATGATCGTGCTCATCTTCGGCGGCATCATCACGTCGCTGCTCACCCTCTACGCGCTCATGAGGGCCTGGAACCTCGCGTTCTGGCGTGAGGAGGAGGACTCGACCGAGACCGAGGGGCGCATCTCGTACCTCACCGGAGCCCCCGCCGCGGATGAGCAGCAGGAGCGCCGGCACATCCCCAAGATCATGACCGTGGCCACCGCCGGGATGGTCACCGTGACGGTGGCCCTGACGATCTTCGCGGGACCGCTGTACGCTCTGTGCGACCGTATCGGGGCGGGCCTGCTGCAGCCGGTCAACCTCGTCCAGCTGGAAGACGAGGTGGAGGGATGAGCCCCGAGACCAAGAGCGTCTGGCGGGACATCGGCATGCAGCTGCCGTTCCTCGCCTGGCTGATCGTGCTGTGGATGCTGCTGTGGGCCCAGTTCACGGTGCTCTCCTTCCTCACGGGGCTCGTGGTGGCCATCTTCGTGACGCGGGTGTTCCGCCTGCCCACGGTCGAGCTCTCCGGGCGCATCAACCTCTGGTACGGCGCGCTGTTCGTCGTGCAGTTCCTCTTCGCGATCCTCCGTGGCGCGCTCTCGGTGACCGTGCAGGTGTTCGACTTCCGCCGGCAGCCCGGCACCGCCATCATCGCGGTGCCGCTCCGCTATGCCGACGACCTCGTCATGACGCACGTCGCCGTGGTGTCGTCGCTCATCCCGGGCTCCCTGGTAGTCGAGGCCGACCGCGACCGCGGGATCCTCTATCTGCACGTGATCGGCGTGCGCAGCCGGGAGGACGTCGAGAAGCAGCGGCAGGGCGTGCTCGGCTGGGAGAAGCGCATCGTCCGGGCGCTCGGCAATCCGACCCAGTACCGCGCGCTCAAGGCCGACGAACGTGCCGGCCGCATCGACCCCGCGACGATCGGCGGTGCCCGATGAACACCCTGCTCCTCATCATCCTCGCCGTGTTCGGCGTGGCCGCGATCCTCGCCGTCATCCGCATCGTGCGCGGTCCGTCGATCCTCGACCGTGCCGTCGCCGCCGACGTGCTGCTGACCGAGGTCATGTGCGTGCTCGGCGCCGAGATGGCCATCAACGGCCACACCCGCAACATCCCCGTGCTCCTCATCATCGCGGCGGTCGGTGTGTTCGGATCGATCGCGGTCGCCCGGTTCGTCGCGAGAAGGGACAACACGACACCATGAACGTGTTCGGTCTGATGATCCCTGATGCCGTCGTCGACGTGGCGGTGCTCGTGCTCATCCTGCTCGGGGCGATCCTCTGCCTCTCCGCCTCCGTGGGACTCCTGCACTTCCGCGACGTGCCCACGCGACTGCACGCCGCGACGAAGCCGCAGGTGCTCGGGCTGCTGCTGATCTGCGTGGCGATCGCGCTGTCGCAGCGGTCCGTCGGCGGTGTGCTGTTCGGCCTCGTGCTCGTGGCCCCCGTGGTGCTCATGCAGTTCGCGACTGCGCCCCTGTCCGCGCACATGGTCGGGCGTCAGGCCTACCGCAACGGCACGATCGAGCACCGGGGTCTCGTCGTCGACGAGCTCGCCGAGTCGAAGCAGACCCCTCCCGCCGCCGGCTGACCGCTTCGAGTCGCGCACTGTGCTCCATTTCGGCCGCAGATGCCGCACAGTGAGCGATTCGAAGGGCTAGGTGCGGGCGGCGAAGGCCTCGATGAGGCGGGCGGCCGGCTCGGAGTCGCTGATGAGGGTGCCGTGTCCGTGGTCCGGGATGACGGCGAGCTCCGCGCCGGGGATCGCATCGAGGATGTCCTGGCACCAGCTCATCGGGGCTAGCGGGTCGTCCTCGCCGCGCAGCACCAGCACCGGGCAGGCGATGCGCACGAACGCCTTCTCCGGCTGATGCACGATGGTCGCCCGCATCTTGCGGATCAGGTGCGG
Organism: Microbacterium sp. UMB0228; assembly: GCF_002871415.1. Taxonomy (NCBI): domain Bacteria; kingdom Bacillati; phylum Actinomycetota; class Actinomycetes; order Micrococcales; family Microbacteriaceae; genus Microbacterium; species Microbacterium sp. UMB0228. The sequence continues at coordinate 143,969 of NZ_PNFU01000002.1, forward strand.
GCCGCCGCGGAGGTACTCGCGGGCACCGCGCCAGATCACGAGGGGGCGCTCGCCCAGGAGGTCCTGAAGGAGGTAGCGGGCCTGGGCGCCGATGTTCCGTTCGGCCTTGTCGACGGTCGGACCCGCCAGCACGACCCCGGCCACGAGGGACGGATGCCGGGCGGCGAGCTCCGCGGCGATCTGACTGCCCATGGAGTGCCCGATCACCACGACGGGGTCGGCGTCGACATGCCGGAGATAGGCGGCCACGAGGTCGGCGTGCCGCTGCATCGTCAGCGTCCGTGTGGGCTCGGGGGCCTCGCCGAAGCCGGGGAGGTCGAGCGCGATCACCCGGCCCTGCAGCCGCTGGGTGAGGTCGAGGTAGACGCTGCGCCCCATGCCGATGCCGTGCAGCAGCAGGAAGGTGGGCGGACCGTCGCCGAAGGTCTCGGCGATGAGGGTCGCTCCTCCGTGCTCGAACTCGAGGAGGGTGGCCGGCGTCCCCTTCGGGGCGAGGTAGCTGGTGGGCACCCGACCACGCTAGCCGAGCAACCTCAGCCCCTTTCTCAGCCGGCAGGGGTGAGCGTCAGGGTGTCGACCGCGGCCGCCTTCACGGCCTTCGGTGTGAACGCCCAGTGACGCTGGACCCCCGTCGACCAGTCCTTCGTCTGATCGACGTAGTGCGCGTGGAAGGCGTGACCGGAGGCTCCGGTGAGGTGGATCCAGGTCGAGTCGTCGAAATCGGCGAGGTCGACGACCATGCGCATGGAGGGGACGGTGGTGGTGGCGTACGAGACGCCGAGCTGCCACCCCGTCGCATCGACCACGGAGGCCCCACCACCCACCGGATAGGGCCCACGGTTGAAGAGGGCCTCGATCGGGGCGATGCCGGAGGAGCCGAACGTGTCGCTGGTGAGGGTGAGGGCGTGCAGGTCGCCCCAGTTCCAGCGCGCCACGTCCGTGCCCTGGATCCCCGACAGCTCGTCGTACGCCTCCTCGGCCGACAGCGCGAGCATCTCGTCCCTGCTCTCGACATCGAGCTCGGGGTTGCTCCACAGCGGGTCGTCCGGGTCCTCGAGCATCGCACCGACGACGGTGAACAGGCGGCCCTGGCCGTCGATCGGCAGGGGCTGCTCGCGCTCGGCGAAGATGTTCTGCACGAGGTTCGACCACAGCACGTTCGCGTATGCGGCCCCGGCGGACGACGCGCTGTTCTGCGCGTCCCACCCGCGCAGCAGCTCGACCGCGCGCTGGGGCCCCGCTCCCTCGACCTCGACGTCGTCCATCGCGGCCACGAGCTGCGTGCCGATCCACATCTCGCCGTCCATCTGGATCTCGCGCATGTCGTCGGCCGTCAGTGGTCCGGCGGCGGCCCGGCGCTCGATGAGGTGCGCAATGCGGGCGGCGCGGTAGCCCTGGTCCCAGTCCCGCGAGAGGAAGTGCTCGTAGTCGTCGGTGACGATGGCATTGTTGGCCGTGACGATGTACCCGGAGCGGGGGTTGTAGGACACCGGCAGCTCCTCGAACGGGATGTACCCGGTCCAGTCGTAGCTGCTGTCCCATCCGGGCTGCGGCATCCAGCCGTCGCCGGCCCCGCGGATCGGCAGGCGGCCGGGGGTCTGGTAGCCGATGTTGCCGTCGACGTCGGCATAGATGAGGTTCTGCGCCGGCACGTCGAACAGCGAGGCCGCGCGGCGGAAGTCCTCGAAGTCCTGGGCGGTCGACAGCGCGAAGATCGCCGTCGCGGTGGTGCCGGGGTCGAGCGCCGTCCACCGCAGGCTCACGGCGTACTCGGCATCGTCGGACCCGGGGGCATCGGGCACGGTGCCCTCCGCCGCGAGCCCGGGCGTCGGATCGTCCGCGATCGCGGTGAAGTCGTCCGTGAGGCCGGAGATGATCGGTCCGTGCACGGTGGACCGGATGGTGAGCTCGATGTCGTCCCCGCCGGCGACCTCGATGGTCTCCGTGCTCTCCTCCAGCGGCACGAGCTCGCCGTCGCGCCAGTAGGAGTCGCCCTCGATGCGCTCGACGTACAGGTCGGTGACATCGGTGGTGAGGTTGGTGAAGCCCCACGCCACGCGCTGGTTGTGGCCGATGACGATGCCGGGAAGGCCGGAGAAGGAGAAGCCGCCCACGTCGAACGGACAGTCCTCGTCCACCGTCGAGCACTTGAGCTGCACCTGGTACCAGACCGACGGGAGCGAGGCGCCGAGGTGTGGGTCGTTGGCGAGCAGCGGCATCCCGGACTCGGTGAGGTCGCCGGAGACGACCCAGGAGTTGGAGCCGATGCCCTCGCCGACGTCGCCGACGAGCATGCTCGCCGCCTCGATGACGGAGGACGTCTCCTCCCACTCCACCGTGGTGAGCGCCTGCTGCGCCTCGCCGTCTCCCTGAGGCGTGGGGAAGGCCGCAGGCTCGGCGCCGGGCTCCAGCGGCGGGACGGTGGAGATGGTGGGCACGATCACCGGGTTCCGGTCGAAGGGGTACTCCGGGTAGAGCGTGCCGAGCAGGGCCTCCACGTCGGCGTCCGGGTCGTCGGCGAGCTGCCCCGCGAGCAGTGCGCGCTCGGTCTCGTCCTCGACGTTGGTGCGGAGATCCCAGGCCATCGCCTTCAGCCACGCCACCGAGTCCGCCGGCTCCCACGGCTCCGGCTCGTAGTCGGGGTTCTGCAATCCGAGGACCGCGTACTCGAGCGACAGCTCCGCGCCCGAACGCGAGGACAGATAGGCGTTGACGCCGTCCGCGTAGGCCTCGTAGTAGCCGCGGGTGACGTCGTCCATCGCCTCGACCTCGGCCTCGGCGGTGGTGCGCCAGCCCAGGGTGCGCAGGAACGCGTCGGTGCCGGCCTGGGAGGCGCCGAACAGCTCGGCGACCCGCCCGGAGGTGACGTGGCGGCGGAAGTCCATCTCGAAGAACCGGTCCTGCGCGTGCACGAAGCCCTCGGCGAAGAAGAGGTCGTCCGAGGAGTCGGCGGTGATCGTGGGCACCCCGCTGGCGTCGCGCTGCACCGTGACCTCCGCCTTCAGGCCGTCGAGCGTCGTGGTGCCCGAGGTCTGCGGGAAGGAGCGCTGGATCGTCCACGTCACGAAGAACGCGGCGGCGACGGCCACGATCACGACAGCGGCGACCACGAGGAACGCGATGCGTCCGATGCGGGCACCCAGGGAGGGGCGCGGGGGAACGGCGGACGCCGGCGAATCGGTCATCATCGTCGAGAACTCTTTCGGGTAGCCAGGTGGGACTCAGTCCCACCGAGCCCCAGTACGCGTTTCACGGGTACGCGCTCTCGCATCATAGCCCTCCCGCGCTCGCCGCGGGACGGCCCGCGGCGAGCGGGAGGCTCAGCCGATGAGGCTGGGCTGCAGATCGCGCAGCGTGCGGCGATGCGTCATGCGGGTCACCCCGATCATCGCCAGCAGCAGGGCCCCCGCCAGCCAGGCGCCCAGCACCGCCAGATCCCAGCCGGCCCGGGCGTAGTCGCCGCCGTACATGAGCTGGCGCATGGCATCGACGACGTAGCCGAGCGGCAGCACATGGTGCAGCGCCGCCAGGGGAGCGGGCAGGGTCTGCCACGGGAACGTCCCGCCGGCCGTGACGAGCTGGAGCACCATGAGGACGAGCCCGAGGAACTGCCCCACGGAGCCGAGCCAGACGTTGAGGGCGAGGATGATCGCGGCGAACGTGGCCGAGGCGAACATCATCACCCCGAGGGTGCCCAGCGGATGATCGAACGTGAAGCCGAGCGTGAGCGCCAGGATGCCCATCAGCCCGAGCATCTGCACCGCGCCGAGCATCGCCGGCGTCAGCCAGCCCGCGAGCGTGATCCGGATCGGGGAGTGCAGCGCCGTGACGGCGCGGCGGGAGATCGGCTTCACGATGAGGAACAGCGCATAGATGCCGATCCACGCGGAGAGGGCGGCGAAGAACGGGGCGAGGCCCGCGCCGTAGTCCTCGGCGGAGGCGACCTTGTCGCTGGAGACCTTCACCGGATCGGCGATCGTGTCGGCCTGCAGTGAGCGCAGGTCGGGGGTGGAGGCGGGGATGGCCTGCACGCCGTCGGCGAGGCCGTCCCGCAGCTCCGCGGTCCCGGAGGACAGCGTCTGCAGACCGTCGCGGAGCTGGGCCGCGCCCGCGTTCGCCGCGGCCGCGCCCGTCGCGAGGGTGCCGGCACCGCCGGCGAGATCGCGCGCCCCCGCGGCCAGGGAGGCGGAACCGGCGGCGAGCTGGTCGACCTTGCCGACCGCGTCCTGCACCTGGGCGTTGCCCTCCTCGATCCGGGTGCCGAGAGGATCCAGGCGCGCGAGCACCGCGTCGATCTCCTCGGGCGCGAGTCCCTGCTCGGTGAGGACGTCGGTGATGTCCGCGCGCACCTGCGGCAGGGCATTCGTCGCCTCCTGCACTGCGGCCCCGGCCCGGTCGGCGACGTCGGCGAGCTGGCGGTTGCCTGCACTCACCTGCTGGGCGCCGTCGGCGAGGGTCTGCGCCCCGGAGGCGAGCTGCGCGGAGCCCTCGGCGAGCTGCGCTGTGCCGTCGGCGAGGGACGTGCTGCCGGAGGCCGCGGTGCTCGCGCCGTCGGCGAGCTGTGTGGCGCCGTCGGTCGCGGAGATCAGGTTGTCGCGCACGTCGCTGAGGCCGGTCAGCAGTCTCTCCGCGGCCTCGCTGCCGACCATCTCGGCGACGGAGCTGCGGATCTTCTCGACGGCCTGCGATCCCATCGACGAGGCGAGGTAGTTGTTCGCGTCGTTCGTCTCCAGCTCGATCCGGGCCTGGTGCGGGTCGTCGCCCGCCGCGGAGGTGAGGGCGGCGGAGAAGTCGGCCGGGATCGTCACAGTGAAGTCGACCACGCCATGGCGCAGGGCGTCGGCGGCCTCCTCCTCGGTCATGCGCTGCCAGTCGAAGGCGTTGCCCTCGATGAGGTTCTCCGCCACGTCCTCGCCGTAGTTGACGGTCTCGTCGGTCGCCGGTTCGGTACCGGTCGTGGGGGCGGGAGCGCCCTCGTCGTCGACCACGAGGGCCACGGGGACCTCGGAGAACTTGGCATACGGGTCCTGGTTCGCCCAGAGATAGAGGCCGCCGTAGAGGATCGGCACGCAGATGAGGGCCACGAGGGCCAGGATGCCCATCCGGCTCGCGGTCAGGCGGCGGAGCTCGGCGGCGATCATGGCGGGAACCTTCATCGCGCTTCTCCTTCCTCGTCGGTCGTGGGTTCGCCCTGGTCTGGGGCGTCATCGTCGGTCGCGGATCCGTCCGCCGCCACGCTCTCCTCCGGCGTGTCCGCCGTGGGTTCCGGACGTTCGAGCGCCAGGGGCTCGATCGGTCCGGACGCATTGATCGCGTCGAACTCGTGCATCCGCTCGAGGGCGACGGCGGCGGAACCGCCGACGATCACGAGCATCGCGTATCCGCGGTCCGCGAACTCTGCCGCGATGCGCCACCATCCGTCCGGGCTGCCGCCGTGACGGTCCGGCGCGACGAGGACGATGCCCTCCACGCCCTCGCGGAGCACCGCGAGCTCGCACAGGATGCGCACGCGCGCGGCCGGATCGACCGAGCCGATGGGGACGGAGGCGAGCTCCTGGTACCCCACCCGGCCGAGCCAGCGGCGGGCGTGGAGCGGAGTCGCGCCGCGTCCGGCGAACATCAGCTCCTCGCCCACCACCCCGGCGAGGGTGATGTCCGGGTGCGGGTCGCTCACGTCGGGGGCGTCCACGAGGGCGACCCGGCGGCGCAGCTCCTTCGGACTCGCCGCCGCATCGATGGTGACGCGGCCCGTGTCCGGACGCATCCGCCCGCTCGCGATGAGGCCGAGCACAGTCGGCCGCTGCTCGGTCTCCGCGAGGGCGTAGCGGACGGCGCCGGAGTGGAACTCGAGACTCATGGACGGAAGCGCCTGGCCGGCGCGACCCTTGCTGACCTCGTGCAACGTGATCCTCATGCGCCGACCTCCTGGTCCTCGGCGGTGATGTCCTGGTGAGTGGAGAGCAGCTCGTCGGCCTCGCGCCAGGAGAGCCCGGCGATGCTGAGCACGGCCCGGACGGCGACGTCTCCCGCGCCGCGGCTCTGCGCGTCGGTGCGGGAGACGACCGTGCGCGCCATCTCCTCGATCAGTCGGGCGAGCGTCGGGGCGGCGAGGTCCGTGCGGAAGCTGCCGTCCTCCTGTCCCCGTCGTACGAGGGCGGCGACGCTCCGGCGCAACGGCGCGAGGGCTGCCGCGGTGTGCCCGACGTGCGCCTCGTCGAGGGCGAGCGCGGCGGCGACCTGGATGTGCCCCGCCTCCTCCCAGAGCCGGGCGGCCAGTCGGGCGAGAGCGAGGCGGGCGTCGGGGTCGTGGATCGAGGCGGCGATGGCGTTGAAACGCTGAGCGCCCGTGGAGACGAGTTCGCGGATCAGGGCGTCCCGGTCTTCGAAGTGCCCGTAGAGGGTGCGGCGGGACAGGCCGGCGGTGCGGGCGATCGCGTCGAGGGAGGCGTGCGGGTCGGTGGCAAGGGCGCTGCGAGCCGCGGACAGGATGCCGGCGCGGTTCTCCGCAGCGTCGCGACGAAGGGCGCGAGTGGTCATCCCTTCATGGTAATAACGTGCACAGCTCTGTGCAAGATAACTCAGCAACCTCGCAGCGTTCCGGTCCTGCGCCAGGATGCGGAGGTTCCTCCGGGGTGAGCTGTGTTATGTTACGCGTCGCGCTTCGGCGCATTTCTCAGCGGAGAGACCGGTCCGGACCGGCATTCCGGCGGGATCGGTCCAGGGAACGGCGGGGGGACGCCATGATCGAGAAGAAGGACGATGTGCGCGCGGGGAGTGCGACATCGGTGGCAGGGGATCGGCACCGCGGTCTGCAGGGCAGGCTGACGGACGCGATCGTCTCGGGGGCGCTCGCGCCGGGGACACGGCTGGACGAGCGCGACCTCGCTGTCGCACTCGACGCCCAGGCGGCAGAGGTGCTCCGCGCCCTCGACCGCCTCGCCGCGATCGGGCTCGTCGCGGTGCGCCGCGACGGCACGCGGTGGGTGACCGCGCTCGACGGCGACCGGGCGCGTGATGTGGTGGCCCTGTTCGGCGACGTCTGGATCGGCTCCGTCCGGCGCACGATGACGGTGCTCCACGCCGACGACCTCGCCTACCTGGACGAGCTCGTCGACGATGTGGCCCTGGCGGTCCGGTGGCGGGACGGAGCCGCGTTCGGCAGGGGCCTGCGTGCTCTCGCCGTCGCCTTCGCCCGGATCGAGGGCAACACGGAGCGCGCCGAGCTGGTCGGGAATCTGGGCACGCTTCTCGCGTGCGTCGCCCGTCGCGCGGGAAGTGTCTTCGATTGGTCGGATGTGCGCGCCGCGGTCGCAGGGATCGCCGTCGTGCTCCCCGGTCGCGACGCCGCGGCGATGCGCGCCGCTCTCATGACGCTGTTCGATGACGTGCTGCCGGGGATCGTCGACCGCGCGGTGGCGCCGACGCGTCCGCTCGCCGCCGCGTCCTGATCGCGGCCCGAGGGGCGCCCGGTGACCCGCAGCGCCCCGTGCGCTCAGTCGGTGCCGGAGTCGAAGGCCGCGCGCTCGGAGGCGGTGTCGACCGCGTCCGCGAGGTTCTCGTCCGCCTCCGAGATCGAGCCGTGCACCGACTCGGTGATCTCCGCCGACTCGCCGGCGGTCACGCGTCCGACGAGCTCGCCCGTCGCGCCGCCGACGAGGCCGAGGCCCGCGTACTGCTCCAGGCGGGCGCGGGAGTCGGCGATGTCGAGGTTGCGCATCGTGAGCTGACCGATCCGGTCCACGGGGCCGAACGCGGCGTCGCCGACGCGCTCCATCGACAGCTTCTCCGGCCCGTACGACAGGTTCGGGGAGACGGTGTCGAGGATCGTCCAGTCGTCGCCGCGGCGCAGGCGGATCGTCACGGTGCCCGAGATCGTCGAGCCGACCCAGCGCTGGATGGACTCGCGGAGCATGAGCGACTGCGGCTCGAGCCAGCGGCCCTCGTACATGAGGCGGCCGAGGCGGCGACCCTGCTCGTGGTACGTGGCGAGGGTGTCCTCGTTGAGGATGCCGTTGACGAGGCGCTCGTACGCGATGAAGAGCAGCGCCATGGCCGGAGCCTCGTAGATGCCGCGTGACTTCGCCTCGATGATGCGGTTCTCGATCTGGTCGCTCATGCCGAGGCCGTGGCGCCCGCCGATCGCGTTCGCCTCCTGCACCAGGGCCACCGGGTCGCTGAACTCGACGCCGTTGATCGCGACCGGACGGCCGCCCTCGAACGTCACCGAGACGTCCTCGGTCTCGATGGCGACGGACGGGTCCCAGAACTTCACGCCCATGATCGGGTCGACGGTCTCCAGCGACACGTCGAGGTGCTCGAGCGTCTTCGCCTCGTGGGTCGCGCCCCAGATGTTCGCGTCCGTCGAGTACGCCTTCTCGGCCGAGTCGCGGTACGGGAAGCCGTGCGCGACCAGCCATTCGCTCATCTCCTGGCGACCGCCGAGCTCGGTGACGAAGTCCGCGTCGAGCCAGGGCTTGTAGATGCGCAGGCGAGGGTTGGCGAGCAGGCCGTAGCGGTAGAACCGCTCGATGTCGTTGCCCTTGTAGGTCGAGCCGTCGCCCCAGATGTCGACGCCGTCCTCGCGCATCGCGCGCACGAGCAGGGTGCCGGTGACCGCGCGGCCGAGCGGCGTGGTGTTGAAGTAGGTCTTGCCGCCGGAGCGGATGTGGAAGGCGCCGCAGGAGAGCGCGACGAAGCCCTCCTCGACGAGCGCCGTCTTGCAGTCGATCAGGCGCGAGGCCTCGGCGCCGTACTCCAGCGCGCGCCCGGGGATCGAGGCGATGTCGTCCTCGTCGTACTGTCCGAGGTCACCCGTGTAGGTGAAGGGGACGGCGCCCTTGTCGCGCATCCAGGCGACGGCGACGGAGGTGTCGAGTCCTCCGGAGAAGGCGATGCCGACGCGCTCGCCGACGGGCAGGGACTGGAGGACCTTGGACATGGCTCCCAGTCTATCGGCGGCGGCGTGTCGCCCCGTCTCGCCTCAGACGAGCCGCGTCATGACGCCCAGCGCCGCATAGGTGCCCAGCGCGCGGCGATCGCACGTCACGAGCGGGGCGCCGGCATCCCGTGCGGCGAGGCCCACGAGGCCGTCATAGACCGCCCCGCCGGAGATCCCCGCATCGGCGAGAACATCGACGGCGGTGCGAGCGGTGTGCTCCGAGAGTGACACCGAACGGGGAAAGGCGGTGCGGATGGCGAGCGCGGCGGCCGACGGGGTCAGCCGATCGGGGGGCGGCAGGCGGGTCAGGACGGAGTACGTCTCTGCCGAGGCGTGTCCGGCGAGGCCGAGGGTCGCGCCGGCGCAGAAGGTCTGCACCGCGCCGTGCGCCGTGTGGTCTTCCACGAGAAGAGCGACCGCCGCACTCGTGTCGAGCACGAAGTCAGCGCTGGTCGGCAAGGCGGAGCTCGCGAACGTCATCAGCTGTGAGGGTGGTGCCGGAAGAGCGGACGACCAGGCGGCCGTCCTTCTCGACGAGGTTGTCGGGGGCCTCGATCTCGATCCGGATGCCGTTGCCGTCGAGGACGAGGTCCACCGGCCCGGGAACCAATCCGACACGCTCGCGGAGTGCGGCGGGGATGACGATTCGTCCTGCCTTGTCCATGGTTGCCTTCATGCCGGGAGAATACCATTCGGATGGGTGGCACGGGTGTCGGCTGCGTGAAGTGAGAGAGTGGACGCACGGAGGTCGGACATGGGTGGAGCGATTCTGTGGGGAGCCGTCGCGGCAGCTCCGCTGTTCGTCGGCGCGGTGCTCGCGATGCTGCGCACCTGGCCGCCGCGGTGGCTGGGCATCGTGCTGGGTTTCGGCGCCGGAGCGCTGATGGCCTCCATCGCCTTCGAGCTGTGGGAGGAGGGGCTCGACCGGGGTGGCCCGATCCCGCTCGTCACCGGCGTCGCCCTCGGAGCCCTCAGCTACTACATCGCCGCCCGCATCCTCGACGCCAGGGCCGCGAGGAAGAAGGGCGAGGCCGGGGGAGGCCAGCTCGCGGTGGGCGCCCTCCTCGACGGGATCCCGGAGCAGCTCGTCCTCGGCATCGGTCTCGCCTCGGGGGAGCCGGTGAGCATCGCGCTCGTCGTCGCCATCCTCGTCTCGAACCTTCCGGAGTCCATCGGCTCCGCCGCCGACCTGCTCGACGGCGGCATGCGGCGGTCCAGAGTGCTGCTGCTGTGGGCCGGCGTCGCCGTGGTGTGCGCGCTCGCCACCGTCGCCGGCTTCGCGCTGGCCAGCGTGACCGGCGAGGTCTTCCGTTCGGGGGCGAGCGGTTTCGCCGCGGGCGCCCTGCTCGTCATGCTGGTGGACTCGATGGTCCCGGAGGCGCAGTCGAAGGCGAAGGAGTCCACGGGGCTGGCGACCGTCCTCGGATTCGCGCTCGCCGCCGGTCTCGCCTTCGCGTCCTGAGCCGCAGCCGTGACGCCGCGCGTCAGGCGCTGCCGCGGCGCACGCTGCGCCCGGTGATGCTCTGGATGCGGAATGACAGCGGAAGGTCGCGGTCGTCTCCGGCCCAGGGGTTCACCCGCGCCGCGGCGCCTGCGGCCCGGTCCTCCGGAACCCGCGACAGTGTGCCGTGCATCAGAACGCTCCACCCCATCCCCCCCAGCGGGTCGTGATAGTCCACCTCGAACGACACTTCGGCCGATGCGTCCGACAGCGCGGCCAGACGACCGTCCGGAGATGTCCGCAGGAGCAGCTCATGACCCGAGACGGCGAAGTTCACTGGATGGATCTTCACCCTGCCGTCGTCCAGGTAGCCGATGCGGCCCACCGTGGTGGTCGCCAGCAACTCGTAGGACTGCTGTTCGTCGAGTTCGTGGATCATGCGGACACTTCCTCCCCCTGTGCCGCCAGTGTAGCCACGGCGCGTCGGATCATCGAGGGCGCCCGTCCGGAATCACGACGACTCAGCGCGAGGGGAGCGCCACGACGTCGAACTGCACCTGGACGTCACCGGGGATGTCGGCGACGACGCTTCGGGTGCTGCTCGTCCCGGGAGTCAACAGGTTCGGGGCGAAGGCCGCCGTGATCGTGTACTCGCCCGGGTAGACGAGGTACAGCGACGGTGCGGTAGCCGCGTCGGAGGACAGAGGATCATCGATGCCTCCGATGCGGAACGGTGCCGGCTCGAAGGAGACCTTGCTCTGCACCGCGTCGATGAACAGCGAGAGGGTCAGGGACTGCGTGAGCACCCACTCCGACGACTCGTCGTCCCAGCGGACGTCCAGCGACGACTCGTGCGGTTGGCCGGCGAGCTCGTAGCGGAAGAACACGCGGCGCGCGTCATCATCACCGCTCACCGCGGGTGCCTCCTGCTCCACCGACACGTCCGTGATGCGGCCGTCCGCCGCTTGCAGGACCGCGTCGGAGCGGAGCGTCTCGAAGTCCCCGGTCTCTTCGGCCGTCGTGCCGTCATGCTGAGCGGCAACGGCGGCCTCGTCGAGGGCGGTCGCCGTGGTCGCGTCGCCCTGGGAGATCGCGGTGAGGTATTCGCTCACGATGGTCGATGGATCGGGCCGCTGGCTGCCTCCCGTACAGGCCGTCAGGACGATGGTCGACACCACGATGAAACCCGTGGCCGCCAGGGCGGAGCGTCTACTCGATCTGCGCAAAGGACGGCTTCCTCCACTCGATGAGGTCAAGCTGAAGCGAATCGAGCTTGTTGGACGTGTTCTGCGTCGCACTCACGAAGAGCTGGACCGCGCCGATGGTCGAGGCGACGGCGCCGAACATTGCCGTGACCAGCGAGAGCGCGGCGGCGATGATGCCGAGGACCGCGCCGACGCCTGAAGGGGACGTCAGCACTGCCGCCGCGAGGCTGAGGATGGCGGACACGACGCCCATGATGGCGATCACGGCCCCGCCGACGAAAGCAGCCAACTCGAGATAGTAGTTCTCGATATCGTCCGCGTGCGTCCGGAGCACGTCCTTGAGCGCGCTTGCGGCGGGCTCGACGCGGGCAAGATCGACGATCTGGTTCTCGATCGCGATTCCGTACCGCTTCGTGGGCTCGCCGTCGTCCCACGTCATGTAGCCGTCGAGCTTGTCCTTGTTGATGTCGAGCTGCACAGCGGCGTCGCCGATGCCGTCGATCTCGGAGGCGACCGCACGCAGCTCATCGGGGCTTCCGAGGTATCCGGCCGCCTCACGGAGGACGGCGATACGCGCGAGGCAGTCGTCCAGTGCCGCCAGCGCGGCATCGGTGATCCGCCGTACCATCCAGTCGATCACCGGCCCGGGGATCGGAATCGCGACGGTTCCCAGGCGCGCGTTCATGCTGGCTTCGACGGCACTCCGGATCAACCCCGGTGCGATGCGGATGGTGTCGCGCACGCTCCGCTCCGCCTCGTCGAGCTGGCTGATGATCTGCCGCCGGAGGGCGTCCACATAGCTGCTCACAGCGATGCCATCTCCTGTTCGACGCGAGCGATCTCGTCCTGCGCGTAGCCTTCCATCTCCATGTACTCGATGGAGGAGTCGAGCAACGCGCGTGCGATGCCCTCGAAGACTTCCTCGCCGTCGCGCAGATAGGTCCGGACGGCGGTCAGCGCGCCGGTGAAGGCGGTGAACAGCTCCGCGGATCCGGGGGCGATGGAGAACGCCTGGCGGTTCAGATCAAGGGCGTCGATCGTCTCGCCCCATCCTCGGAGCGTGAGGCTCCACTGCTGCCACGACTCGTTCGCGTCGGTGCGAAGAGCTTCCTCGTCGTACTCGGACATGGCTTCTCCTACTCGAATCGGTGGAACGTGTCGGACGCCTTGGCCGCCTGCTGGGCGACACGGAGGATCTCCTCTGCGAGCACGCGGTCGGAGCACGAGCGCACCCATTGGTCCTCGAGGTGCACGCTGCGCACGCTCCCGAAGGACGCGGTGACCGCGAGCTGGCCGAAGTCGTCCGAGATCGTGAGGGAGGGTGGCTCCTCCCCGGAGGTGACGGCGGCGATGATCGCCCTGGAGGCTTCGATCGGCAGAGCCGCACCGGTCGCCTGTGTCACCAGGAAGGCGGTATTGACGGCGGCCGTGTATTCGGCGGCGGAGCGGTCCTTCGCGGGGCCGTGGATCTCCAGTTCTGCCGGGAAGCCGGTCTCTGTCAGCGAGACCGTGACCTGCACGGCCTCCGTACCCACGTACGCGGAGATCTCGCGCTCGACCTCCCTTCGGCTGGCGCGCAGCTGCTCCTGCAGAGCCACCCCCTGCTCCTGCAGGAGCTGCATCCTCTCGAGAAGGGTCGCCTGCTCGCCCATCATGCCCACCGTGCATCCAGGGCTTCGGCGATGCTGCGGTTCGCTCCTTCGACCGCCGCTGCCGCCCCCCGTATGCGCCCCGGGTCGTATGACTTCACGGGACTCATGCGCCCCAGTGTAATTAGCGCCCGGGAGAACGCCAGGGATCGGCCCCGATCGAGGTGCTCGGTGCGGGTGATCACTCGAAGCCGGGGTACTCCTGCAGCCGCTCCTCGAACTCCGCGCGGTCGGCCTCGCTCAGCACCTTGCCGGCGATGACGACGAGCTGGAGCCCTTCGATCGGCTCTCCGGTGCGCGCACTCTGTGCCTCCCGCGAGGTGCGGAAGCCGCCGTCGGCGTCGTTCGACAGGTCGTAGATGTTCGCGTAGAAGCGCAAGGGGTCGGGGTAGTTCTCCGTGTAGTACTCCCACGTCGTCTGCGCGCGCGGGTCGTCGCTGCCGTAGAGCTTGGCGATCATGGACGGGTCGATGCCGGAGCCCGCGGGGTCGTTGAACGAGTACAGGTTCCACAGGCCGTGCTCCGCCACCACCTCGTCGATCGCGGCCATCACCTCGAGCTTGCGCGGGTAGCCCTGCACGGGCTGCTCGGTCGCCCAGGCCGCCGACGTGTACTCCGACAGCATCGACTCGCCGCCGTAGCCGTTCCGCTCCGGTCGCACGTCTTCCTCGCCGACCTGGACCCAGGTGAACCCGAAGTCCGCGGCGAGCCGCTCGCGGATGTCGGCGAAGAGAGCGTCCGCCTCGGCGCGGACCTCCTCCATGGACTGCTGGGTGAGCGCTTCCTGCGGGGCCGTGCCCTTGATCCCGGGGTAGGCCTCCGCATGCCGCTGCTCCGCGGTCTTCACGCCTTCGTAGTTGCCCGACGCCGAGGTGCGCAGTGCGCTGAGCGCCCCGACCGTTGCGACGTTGAACAGGATGGCGAGGACGAGCGCGATGATCCCGAGACGCCGTCCACCAGGCGTGAAGAGCGCGGCCACGATCACTCCCAGCACCACGAGTTGCAGCGTGATCATCGTCACGCCGTACAGCAGGTCGGTGCCGCCGACCACGAGCGTGCCGAACAGGATCAGGACGAAGAGGATCGCGGCGACCAGCGCGATCCAGCCCAGGGCATTCGCCGAGGGCTTCTTCTCCTCGGGCGGCAGCGGGGAGAGGGCGGGCGGCGTGGGACCGACCTGCTGCTGCCGCCGGGCGCCGCGATAGCCCCCGGGTGGCGGGACCGGCGGGGCGCCCTCGGTGCCGCCCACATACCGGGCGCGCTGTCGCTCGTGATCGCTCACCATGGCTTGTCCGCCCCGGTGCCGCCGGGCTCATCGCCCTGCTGCTGATCGCGTTCCTGCGTCCCCTGCTCGAGCTTGTCCTGGAGATCCTGAAGCTTGTCCTCCGACGGCTGCGGCTCCTCCTGCTGTTCCTGCTCGTCCTGGGGCTGCTGTTCCTGCTCCTGCTGTTTCTGCTTGAGGCGGTCCTCGGTGCTGTCGAGGGTGTCCGTCATGTCGCGCTCGGGATCGGGAGACTGCTGCTGCGCCTCCTCGCTGTGGCACTCCTCCGGGGTCTCGACGGTGATCGTCAGCGCCTCGCCGTAGAGGGCGGTCGCCCCGGCACCGTCGCCCTCGGCCCTGGCGGCATCGCCCATCCGCTCGACCACGAGGGCGAGGTTGATCCGGACCGGGCAGACCTCGAGCCCGCTGGCGAGACCCAGGGCACGCTCCAGTTCTGCGCGGGAGGCGGGGAGTTCATCGGCCCCGGCCAGTGCGGTGCCGATGTTGTACGGCGCCTTGAACGGCTCGAACCAGTTAAGGACGTCCTGTCCTCGCGCCGAGGACTCGGAACCCGCGAAGTCGTCGACGACGTAAGCGGTGATGGCCTGATGGGCGAACGCGTACATGCTGAGCAGTTTGCCGACGAAGAGCAGCGCGGCGAGGGTGAGCGGGATCGTCCCGATCGCGACCCAGCGGCGGATGAGCCGGCGACGGCGGTTCGAGCGGAGGAGGTCTGTGGCGGCCTCGTCCCGGGCAGGCATCACGACGCACCTCCTCCCCTGTCGTCGCGTCTGAACATCCTATCCGCGGCCAGTGGACGGGAGGCTCCAGACGACGGACGCCGGCCCCGAGGCGATCGAGGCCGGCGTCCGTGCGTGGGCGGTCCGGTTACTCCGCCGCCCTGACGCGGAACGTGTCGAAGGACACGCCGAGCGGTGCGGTCGCGCTCGCCGAGCGGCTGCCGCTCAGGCCCACGCCACCCGCTGGCAGCGGGGCGGCGTCGGTCGCCCGCAGCTGCCAGTCGGCGGGCTCCGCGGTATCGGCCGCCCAGAGCTTCGCGACGAGGGAGGTCTTGTCCGTCCCCGTCACGGCGACCTTGAGCGTGTACGCGGTGCCCGGCGTGACCGCGACGCCGCTCAGAGCCCGGGTCGCGAGGACGGTGCCGTCGCGGTGGGCCACGAGCCAGACCGTGCCGTCCGGGCGGAGCCACGCGCGCACGAGGTACCGACCGGCGGACGAGTCCCGGGCGATGACCCCGATGTAGGAGCCTCCCGTGCTCGACGGCTGATCCACGCGGAAGGTCGTCTCCAGCGTCGGGTTCGGCACCGACGGGGCGTTCAGCGTCGCGTGGCGGGTGTCTCCCGCGGCCAGCTTCAGCTGCCCCGAGCCGTCGGCGACGCTGGCCGCCGCGGCGGATCCGCCGGTGATCTTCCAGGCGCCGCCGGCGAGGGCTTCGCCCCAGCCGGGACCGGCCGTGCGGTCGAACTCGTCGCTCGCGAGCGGCGCGGGCTCCGCCACCACGGCTTCCCGGGTGGTCGTCGCCGAGCCCCCGACGTCGTCCGTCACGGTGAGGGTGACCGTCCGCGTGCCGGCCGTCGCGTACGTGTGCGTCGCCGACGCGCCTTCGCCGGTCGTGCCGTCACCCCAGTCCCAGCGGTAGCTGCGGACGGTGCCGTCGGCGTCCGTCGACGCCGACGCGTCCGCCGATACCGTCAGTCCCGACACCGAGAGCGTGAACGAGGCGGTGGGCAGCGCGTTCGCGCCCTGAACCACCACCGGCTTCGTGACCGATCCCACGAGGTTCTGACTGTCGGTGACCGTGAGCTTGACCGGGTACGTGCCGGGCTTCGCGTACGTGTGCGTCGGCGTCTTGCCGGTGCCCGTCGAACCGTCGCCGAAGTCCCAGCGATAGTCCGAGATCGTGGTGGACCCCGGGGGCACGGACGTGCTCGCGTCGAACGCGACATCGAGGCCGGTGGCCGTTGCGGTGAACGCGGCGACCGGGGCCGTGGAGCCCTTGCCCACCCAATAGTGCGTCTTGACCTGTGCGGCGCTCAGCCCGTACGGGTACACGGCGAACTCGTCGACGGCGCCCGTCAGCGAGAGCGAGTTCGGGGTGTTCGGCCAGTTGGCGAGCTTCCCTCTGCCGATCTTCCAGAAGCCCTCGTAGTCCTGCCCCTTGGTCACTCCGGTGATCTGATCGTTCAGTTCCCCGTCGACGAAGAGCTTCATCCCTTCGGGACTCACGGAGGCGACGACGTGGTGCCACCGGTTGTCGTTGTAGGCGGCCTTGGTCGTGATGACCTTCGTGCTGCCGTCGTAGACCCCGAAGTTGAGGCGGCCGTCGTTCGACAGGTAGACGTTCCGATCGTGGTTCCTCGAGAAGCCCGCGGCGGAGCTCTCGAAGTCGAAGAGCAGCCCGCCGCTGGTCGTCGACGTCTGGAACCACATCTCGGCCGAGTACGACTCCGGCGCCCGCATCTTGGTGGTGGTGTCGACACGTCCCGTCTCGGTGCCGTCGAGCGCCGTGGCCCCCGCGAGCCCCTGCGGGACTCCCGACGACTGCGGCTTCGTTCCGGCCCGGAAGATCGGGCTGTTCGTGCCCGCGACGTCCTGGGCGACGGTTCCCAGCGGATAGTACAGCTGGGGCTCGTCGGCGAGGATGGCCGCGGAGTACGGCGGAGTCGTTCCCGCCGCCGTGACGGTCGCCGATGCACTCGTGACCGTGTTGCCGTCGCCGTCCGTCGCCGTGAACGTGTAGGTCTGCTGCGAGCCGGCCGGGGCTGTCGTGTCTTCGAAGGTGACGGCGGGCAGGTTCCACCACGTGGAGTCCACCTTCGTGGTGAGCAGCGGAGCGGGCGAACCGGCCCGGCGGAGCTCGTAGGTGAGCGTCAGGTCGTCTCGATCCCAGTTGGCCGGGATCGAGACCTTCACGGCGCCCGAGGCGAGCGAAGTCGCCGTCGGCGTCCACTTGTCTCCGGAGAGGCGGGGGCCGTCCTTCGCACCACCGGGCGGAGTCGTAGAGAAGCGCACGAGGCCCTCGAATCGACCGTTGTTGACCGAGCGGAACTCGCCGCCGATGGAGATCATGTTCCCCGTGCCGGTGATGGAGAGACCGGCCTGACCCAGACCGGTCGTCACGCCGACCGCCCAGTCGGGAGACCAGGCATACGGCGACGGCGCGGGGCTTCCGCCCCAGTCCTTGCGGCCCGGGGCGCCGGGCTGCGGGGCCAGCGTGCCGCGGGCGTCGGCGGTGTACGCCTCGGAGTACCTGTGCACGCGCGGCGCTTGCTCGGGGTGCAGACCCAGCGTCTCGCAGGTGTGGGTGTGGCTGGTCGTGTAGACGACCTTGCCGGTGGAGTAGACGCCGTAGTGGTCGCCGATGCAGTCCGCGATCCAGCGGACCTTTCCGGTGCCGGCCTCGGCGGCGAAGGTGCCCTCGAGGCTACCCGTCGCGGCGTCGGCGAAGCCCCACCCGGTGCCGTACACCCCGGTGGCATCGGCTGCGAGACCGAACGTCCCTGCCTTGCCGGCGTAGATGCCGGAGCCGGCGCCGTTCTTGACCGTCTTCGCCAGCTCCCACTCGGTGTTCAGCGCTCCGGTGGTCTTGTCGACGGAGGCGCTGCCGCGCATCTCGGTGTTGCCGTTGACCTGGGAGAAGCGTCCGCCCACGATCGTGTCGTTGCCCGCCGGGTCCATGACCATGGCATCGACCTGCAGGTCGGTCTGCGGAGCCCACGGACGGAGCGCGCCGTTCGTCGTGTCGAAGGCGGCCAGGTTCTTCCGCGGCGTGCCGTTGGCCTGGGTGAACAGGCCGCCCGCGTAGACGGTCGTGCCCGAGGTCGCCAGCGCGTAGACGCCGGATCCGCCGATGGAAGGCACGAAGCCCGGGACGAGCTCGCCGGTCTTCGCGTCGATCGCGGCGATGTTCCAGCGGTCCTTGCCGTTCACCTTGTTGAAGGAGCCGCCGATGTAGATGCGGGTGCCGTCGGGCGAAGCGGCGACGGCCTTGATCACGCCGTTGACCTGCGGAGCGAACGGCAGGAGCGCGCCCGTGTCGATGTCGTAGGCGAGCACGTTCGCGCGCGCCGTCAGCGCGGTCCCCGGTGCCGCCTTCGGCTCCCGGGCGTTGTCGAACTTGCCGACCGCGTACACGGTCGAGCCGATCGTCGTCTGCGCCCAGACGTACCCGTTGTCGATCTGCACGGTCGGGATCGGATCGGATGTCACGACGTTCTCATCCCGCTGCAGCAGCGGAGGCAGTCCGCCCGGATCGTCGGCCGCGGCGGCGGCACCGCCGCCGAGGGCGACCAGCCCCGCTGTGACCATCACCCCCACGATCAGCCCGGCCACGCCCGTGCGTGCGCGCTTCCAGACAGCACTGTTCCCCATGTGTGTTCCCCAGTCATTCGATGGCCGACCCCACGTCGGCACGTCATCGTCGGACGATCGACCGCGAGAGCTCCCCCAGAGATGCTCGGACCGCGGCGGTTCGTTCCGACGAACCCCCGCCGAAGTCATAGAAGCCTCCGGCGGGTAACACAATACCATCACCGGACGCGGAGTACACGCCGTACCCGCACGGATCCCCGGGGTCTCGGGGCCTGTCAGGGTGTGTCGAGTGGAGCGGGCCGTGCCGAGCGGGGAGCCCGCAGCCCGCGGAGCCGGGCGACCAGGATCGTCGCGCGCGTGAGCTCCACGCCGAGCGCGGCGAGGACGACCAGCGCGGCGACCCAGTACAGCTCGATCACGTTCCCCACCTCGCCGGCGTCGGCGTAGGCGGTGGTGCTCGACGGTGCGGCGGGGAGGGAGGGAGCCACCCCCGCCTCCCGGTGCTCGTATCCGACGCCCAGCTGCCCGGCGATCGTCTCGAGGTTCCCCTCGTCGATGACGGACAGCGCATCCGCACCCTGGTACTGGATGTACTCGGAGTCGCTCTGATCGAGGCCGCCCGTCGTCACGCGCATGGGTCCGCCCTCCGCCGTCCCGTATCCGAAGACGGCTCCGGCGTCGGTGTAGCGCGCGCTGTCGGCGAAGGACTCCGGGGCGGAGCCCGTGGTCTGCTCGCCGTCGCCGAAGTAGAAGACCATGCGCGAACGGTCCGGCGATGACTCCGCCGCGGCCGCGAGGGTCTCGCTCAGCAGCGGAGCGGCCACGCCGATCGAACTGCCGCGCGACTGGCTCGTGACCTCGGGGCGCAGCACGTCGAGGGAGCCGAGCAGGGCCGTGGTGTCGGTGGTCAGCGGGATCCGCAGCTCGGCGGCCGCATCCGAGGTGACGAGGGCGAAGCGGGCGCCGGGGTACTCCTCCACGAGCGCACGGACGTCGGCGCGCACACCGTCGAGCCGGGGGGCGCCGTCGTCCCAGTCCTCGGCGACGATGCTCGCGGTGGTGTCGACGACGAGCACGATGTCGGTGTCGGTCGCCAGGGTCTGCGTGGAGCCTCCGGGGAGCCCCGGCCGCAGCAGCATCACGGCGCAGGCGAGCACCATCACGAGGCGCAGCGCCCAGAGGGACCGATGCACGGCGAGAGCACGTCGGTCGGTCACAACCTCGCCCCCGGCACGCGGAGCGCGCACGAGCATCCAGACGGCCACGCCGGCGACACCGGCGCACAGCAGCAGGATGAGGAACACGGGGAGCACGGGCTGGAAGATCACAGGCGCACCCTCCAGACCAGCACGACGAAGCCGAGCGCGAGGACCGACAGGACGGCGATCCACAGGTTCGGGGTGTCCGTCCAGACCACCTGCGCCTCGCCGCGCAGTGCCGTGGCCTCCTGCTTCTGAACCTCGTCGATGATGTCCGCGACCGTGGTCGTGTCGCGGAGCCCGTAGGCGGCGCCTCCCGTGGCCTCGGCGGCGGCGGCCAGCTCGGCGCTGACGTCGGCGTCCTTGCCCTCGACCGGGTTGATCGCGAACACCCGCACGTCCTTCGAGGCCGCATACGCCGCGGCCTCATCGAGCGTCACGATCGAGGCGCCGTTGATCTCGTTGTCCGTCGCGAAGATCACCGACCGCGACCGGTCGTCGTCCGGGTGATCGAAGCCCATGGTGCAGGCCGCGAGTCCGTCGCCGATGAGCGAGGCGCCGTCGCCGTTGAGCGTGCCCAGCCAGTGCTCCGGGATCTCGTCCACGTAGTCGAAGCTCGACATCATGCTCGCGAGGTGCTCGCGGATGAAGTCGTAGTCGTCGGTGAGGGGGAAGATCTGCACGGGAGAGCTGTTGAAGATCGTCAGGCCGATGCGCTCGCCCTCGAAGCCGTCGAGCATCTCGTCGAACACGGAGAGCACCTCGACGTCGACCTCCGACATCGACCCCGACACGTCCAGGCAGAGCATGATGTCGCGGCTCGTGTCGACGGGTTGGATCGTCTGGGCGGACATCGGACGCGCGGCCACGACGCCGGCGACCAGCGCGGCCCCCGCACCGAGGGCGAGCAGACCCGTCAGGGCGACGGCGCGACGGGACAGCGCCTGGCGGAAGGACGGCAGCGCTCGCAGCCGCTCCGCCCTGGCCACGCGAGCGGTGTCCGCCGCGCGCCGGTCCCGGTGACGGCGCAGGCCGACGGCGAGACCGATCGCCACCGCGGCGACGACGACCGCCGCGGCGAGGACCAGCATCCAGACGTTCGCTAGTGCCACGCGCGCACCACCGTCCTGGCGGCTTCGGCGCCGGCGACCGGATCGATGGCGGGTCCCTGCCGGAAGATGCTCGGATAGTAGTGGCGGCCCATCGCGTCGATGAGCGCCGGGTGCACGCCGCGGGAGACGAGGTCGTCGAGGGCGAGCACCGGTGCTTCCAGACCGCTGTACTCGTTGACGAACGTGCGCACGACGCGGCTCAACTCCAGGTTCGCCTGCCGCGCGGAGAGACGGCGGTCCCGGTAGTCGTGCTCGACGCGGTCGATGCGGTCGAGGTACTCCGAGCGCAGGGCGGACAGCACGTCGAGCGTGGACGGCTGCCCCGCATCCGCGGCCGCTCCGGAGGCGGCGGTGCGGGGGCGCGTGAGCCGGAACAGCAGCCACGTGCCGACGATCAGCAGGGCCAGGATGCCGAGCGCGAGCAGCATCCATCCCCACCCGTACTGCGCGGGCGGGTAGAGCTCGTCAGAACCGGGCATCGGACCTCCGGTTCAGCAGGTGCAGCAGCTGGGGAACGGCGTCGTCCTGACCGTCGAGCGCGGCGTGGCTGATCTCCATCCGCGTGAGCAGGTCGGCGAGCCGGGCGGCGTCGGCCGCACGCTGCGCACCGAGCTCGTTCACGATCGTGCGGTCGCCCTGGATGAAATCGGGGACCTCCCAGAGGCTGTCGACGTCGGCGCGCAGCCGGGCGGAACGGTGGTCGAGCACCGGTTCGGCGTCGCGCAGGGTGAGCCAGAGCACGTCGTGCTGCACACGCAGGCGGCGCAGCAGGCGCTCGGTCTCGGTGGTGACCGGGGCCTCGTCGGTGAGCACGACGACGATCATGCGCCGCGCGATCGTCCGCGTGACGAAGGACAGCAGGGCGTCGCGATCGCTGGGGGCCGCCGCGTCGTCGACCGCGCGGTCGATCGTCCGCAGCGCGTGTTCGAGGGCGCCCTCGCTGCGCCCCGGGGCCAGACGGCGGACGCGGGAGGCGTCGCCGTAGACGACCGTGAAGTCGTCGCCGTGCCTGAGCGTCAGCACCCCGAGGGCTCCGGTCGCCAGGATCGCCAGGTCCTTCTTCGAGCGCTCGTCCGCGGCGAGAGCGGTCATCGAGCGTCCCGTGTCGACGACGAACATCACCGTGTGCATGCGCGTGGCCCGCGACCGCTTGACCAACGGTGTGCCGAGGCGGGCGGTCGCGCGCCAGTCGATGTCGCGCACCTGGTCGCCGTACTCGTACTTGCGCAGGTCCTCGAAGTCGAGGCTCCGCCCGTGCAGCAACGACGCGTAGGCGCCGTCGAGCGCGTGCAGCGACTTGCGGTTCGAGTGGATGAAGAGCTTGCTCTTCACCTGCGTGATGAGGCTGGGCATCGGGCGCGGGATCCCTGAACGTGTCGGCGGGTCAGGGGGTGGGCACGGCGGCGAAGATCTGATCGATGATCTCCTCGCTGCGGATGCCCTCGGCGTCGGCCTCGAACGTCAGCAGCACGCGGTGCCGCAGCACGAGGTGACGCAGGGCGCGGATGTCCTCGGGAAGGACGTGGGTCCGGCCGCTGAGGAGGGCGAGGGCGCGGGAGGCCTGGAGGAAGGCGATGCTGGCCCGAGGGCTCGCGCCGTACTTGATGAAGCGGGCACGCTCCTCCCCGATGTACGGCGCGGGATTCCGGGTCACATACGCGATCGACACGATGTAGTTGCGGATCGCGGGGTCGACGTAGATGCGGCTCGCGACGTCCTGCAGCAGGTGCACGTCATCCAGCGTGACGGCGCTGTGCACGTGCCGGTCGGGGTCGAGCACTCCCGAGTCGATGCGGCTGAGGATCTCGAACTCCTCCGCCGGGCTCGGGTACTCGACGATCTCCTTGAGGAGGAACCGGTCCATCTGCGCCTCGGGCAGCTCGTAGGTGCCCTCCTGCTCGATGGGGTTCTGCGTCGCGATCACGAGGAACGGCTTCGGCAGCGGGTGGATCTCGCCGCCGATGGTGGTCTGGTGCTCCTGCATCGCCTCGAGCATGGCGCTCTGGGTCTTGGCGCTGGAGCGGTTGATCTCGTCGAGCAGCACGAAGTTCGCGTGCACGGGGCCGAGCACCGTCCGGAAGCTGCCCGTCGCGGCGTCGTAGATCTGGTTGCCCGTGATGTCGCTCGGCAGGAGGTCGGGCGTGCACTGGATGCGCTTGAACTTCGCCTTCACGGTGTCGGCGAGCGTGCTGGCGGCAGTGGTCTTGGCGAGGCCGGGCACGCTCTCCAGGAGGATGTGGCCGCCGGCGATGAGCGCCACGAGCAGGCTGGTGCGCAGGCGCTCCTGGCCCACCATCTTCGCGGAGTACGCGTCCGAGATCGTCTGCAGCACGGCACCGGCGCGCGCCATCTCGGCGTCGGTCGGAGCGGCGGCGGGGGCCGCGGCGGCGATCGGCGCGGCGGACGCGGGCGGCGGCGGGGGTGCGGAGATCGTCGGCGGGGTCTGCGCGTCGGCGTCGGTCATCGGTCTTCGTCTCCCTCGGTCACACGCGGGCCCGAACGGCGCGCCCCTCCGCCGACCAGCGTAATCGCATCCTGAGCGCGCCGACCTCGACCCGCGCGGGCGGCGCGCTCAGCGCGAGCGCCGCCCGCGCATGCGCGTGATGAGCACGCCGAGCAGGCACAGCGCGCCGCCCACGAACATGAGCGGGGTGGGCACCTCCCCGAGGATCAGCCACGACAGGAGGATGGCGAGGGCCGGGACCACGTAGGTCGTCGCGGAGGTCTTCCCCGCGGTGCTGCGCTGCAGCACGTACGCCCAGGTGGTGAAGGCGATGGCGGTGGGGAAGATGCCGAGGTAGACCACCCACAGCGTCGCGTCGAGGGGCGCCGTCTGCACGTCGGCGATCAACGCGCCGAGCCAGGGAAGCAGGGCGATCGTGCCGGCGGCCGCCCCGAGCCAGGTCAGCGTGGTGGCGTCGACCCCCGAGGTGAGCAGGTGTTTCTGCAGCAGGGTGCACCCCGCGTACATGACCGCGGCGAGAAGGGCCAGCAGGAGGCCCGTGAGGTCGGGGCCGGTGCTGCTGGTGGAGTTCATGCCGATGAGGACCACCCCGAGGAAGGCGATGGGGGCGCCGATCACCAGGGGGCGGGGGAATCCCTCCCGGAGGAAGAGACCGCTGAAGACGACGACCATGAGCGGCGCCAGGTTCACGACCATCGCGGCGGTGCCGGCGTCGAGGGTCCGTTCGGCACTGTTGAGGGCCAGGTTGTAGATGCAGAACCATCCGACTCCCCACGCGGCGATCAGCAGCCAGTGGCGGCGCTCCGGGAGCCGGATGCCGTGCCGTAGCGCGATGATCGTCAGCACGAGGGTGCCTACGGCCATGCGCAGCAGCGCCAAGGCCCCGGGGTCGTAGTGCGGCCCTGCGCCACGGATCCCGATGAAGGCCGAGGCCCAGAGCACCACCGTCACCGCGGCCGCGAGCAGGACCAGGGCGCCGCGCGATCGCGCCGGCGAGCCCTGCGGGTCAAGTCGCTCCGATGCCCTGATGTCCTGTCGCACCGTCCGATCCTGGCACCGGCCGCCGACATCGGCGATGCGCGGAAGCGACAGCCGTCGTCGCATTCCCGCCAGCGTTGCCGCGGGGCACTGCTAACGTCGAAGAGCAGCCACTGTCCGGGCAGGTCGAGCGTTCCGCTCCCACCGGGGAAGAACTGTCCTCCTCTCCCGGATACGGCTGCGCCCGATACATGACGGAAGAGTTTGAGGACGATACGTGACGAACAGTGAACGAGTAGCGATCATCGGCGCCGGCCCCTCGGGGATGGCGCAGCTGCGGGCCTTCGAATCCGCAGCCCGTGCGGGGGCGGAGATCCCCGAACTGGTCTGCTTCGAGAAGCAGGCCGACTGGGGCGGCCAGTGGAACTACACCTGGCGCACCGGGCTGGACGAGTACGGCGAGCCCGTCCACTCCAGCATGTACCGCAACCTGTGGTCGAACGGCCCGAAGGAGGCCCTGGAGTTCGCCGACTACACCTTCGACGAGCACTTCGGACGGCCGATCTCGTCGTACCCGCCGCGTCCGGTGCTGTGGGACTACATCGCCGGGCGCCTCGCGAAGACGCAGGTGCGCGACCTCATCCGCTTCGAGACCGCGGTGCGCTGGGTGGAGTTCGACGAGGACCGCGAGGTGTTCCGTCTTACCAGCGAGCACCTGCCCACCGGGCGCACGACCACGGAGGAGTTCGACCGGGTCGTCGTGGCCAGCGGGCACTTCTCCTTCCCGAACGTGCCGCACTTCGACGGCATCGAGACCTTCCCGGGTTCCGTCGCCCACGCGCACGACTTCCGGGGCGCGGAGGCCCTCGCCGGGCGGGACGTGCTCGTGATCGGGTCGAGCTACTCGGCGGAGGACATCGGCAGCCAGGCCTTCAAGATGGGCGCCCGCTCGGTCACCGCGAGCTACCGGACCGCGCCGATGGGCTACGACTGGCCGGAGGGCTTCGAGGAGCGCCCGTGCGTCGAGCGCTTCGAGGGCCGCACCGTGCACTTCGCCGACGGCACCTCGAAGGAGGTCGACGCGGTCATCCTCTGCACCGGCTACCTGCACAAGTACCCGTTCCTGCCCGCGGAGCTCGCCCTGTCCTCGCCGAACAACGTCTACCCGGACGGGCTGTACCGGGGCGTGCTGTGGCAGGGCAACCCGCGCCTGGCCTACCTCGGCGCGCAGGACCAGTGGTTCACGTTCAACATGTTCGACGCGCAGGCGTGGTTCGTGCGCGACGTCATCCTCGGCCGGATCGCCCTGCCCGACGCGGGCGAGCGCGCCGCGTCCATCGCCGCGTGGCGGAAGCGATTCGCGGAGATCGACTCGGCGGCGACGGAGATCCGCTTCCAGGCGGACTACATCCGCGACCTGCTGGAGTGCACCGACTATCCGGCGTTCGACCTCGATCGCGTCGTGGAGATCTTCCTCGCCTGGAAGCACGACAAGAAGGCCGACATCATGGGCTACCGCGACCGCGTGTACCCCTCGGTCATGACCGGGACGCTCGCCGCCGCACACCACACCCCGTGGCTGGACGAGCTCGACGACTCCCTCGAGCGCTACCTCGAGGCCGACGCGCTCCTCGTCTGATCGCCGACCCACCCCCTTCCGGCCGTCCCACCCCTTTTCGTACGTTCGCAAGGGGGTGGGGCGCACGGGAAGGGGTGGGTCACGGCCTTCCCGGGGGCTGTCCGAGGCCTGCCGATAGGATGGGAGCGCCCGAAGAGGGCCAGCTCATCGGCCGGTGCAAACCCGGCGAAAGCCAAGGGGTTACCCATGCCAGGAATCGTTATCGTCGGCGTGCAGTGGGGCGACGAAGGAAAGGGCAAGGCCACCGATCTGCTCGGTGAGCGCACCGACTGGGTGGTGAAGTTCAACGGCGGCAACAACGCCGGGCACACCGTCGTCGTGGGCGACGAGAAGTACGCCCTGCACCTGCTGCCCTCCGGCATCCTGTCGCCCGGCGTGAATCCGGTCATCGGCAACGGCGTGGTCATCGATCTCGAGGTGCTCTTCTCCGAGCTGGAGGCCCTGTCCGCCCGCGGCATCGACGTCTCGCGGCTCAAGGTCAGCGCCAACGCGCACATCATCACCCAGTACCACCGCACGCTCGACAAGGTCACCGAGCGCTTCCTCGGCAAGCGCAACATCGGCACTACCGGCCGCGGCATCGGTCCGGCCTACGCCGACAAGATCAACCGCGTGGGCATCCGCGTGCAGGACCTCTTCGACGAGAACATCCTGCGCCAGAAGGTCGAGGGCGCCCTCGACCAGAAGAACCACCTTCTGGTGAAGGTCTTCAACCGCCGCGCCGTCACGTGCGATGAGATCGTCGACGACCTGCTCTCCTACGCCGAGCGTCTGCGCCCGATGGTCGCCGACACCGGCTACCTCATCGACCAGGCCCTGAGCCGCGGCGAGGTCGTCGTGTTCGAGGGCGGCCAGGCCACGATGCTCGACATCGACCACGGCACCTACCCGTTCGTCACCTCGTCCTCGGCCACGGCCGGCGGCGCCTCGACCGGCTCCGGGGTCGGCCCCGGCGCCCTCGACCGCATCGTGGGCATCGTCAAGGCCTACACGACCCGCGTCGGCTCCGGTCCGTTCCCGACCGAGCTGTTCGACGAGCAGGGCGAGTGGCTGCGCAAGCAGGGCTTCGAGTTCGGCACCACGACCGGGCGTCCGCGCCGCGTGGGCTGGTACGACGCCCCCATCACCCGGTACGCCACGCGCATCAACGGCATCACCGACCTCGTGCTCACGAAGCTCGACATCCTCACCGGGCTCGAGAAGATCCCGGTGTGCGTGGCCTACGACGTGGACGGGGAGCGGTTCGACGAGGTGCCGGTGAACCAGACCGACTTCCACCACGCGAAGCCGATCCTGGAGTACTTCCCCGGGTGGAGCGAGGACATCTCGACCGCGCGCACCTTCGAGGACCTTCCGCAGACGGCGCAGGACTACGTGCTCGCGCTGGAGGAGATGAGCAACACCCGCATCTCGGTGATCGGCGTCGGTCCGGAGCGCGATCAGGTGATCGTGCGCCACGACCTGCTTGACTGACCGGCATGACGCGGTTCTGGCTCGGGGGCTACGGCCCGGCGATGGAGGGCTCCGCCGAGGGGATCGGCGTGCTGGCAGGCGACGAGGGCCGTGAGGCCACGACGCTCGCCTACCGCGGACCCGTGACGCAGACGCCGTCGCCGTCGTGGCTCGCGGCGCATCCGTCCCTCGACGTCGTGTACGCGGCGTTGGAGGGCGATGCCGCCGTGCAGGCGTTCGCGCGCACCGGGGAGCTGGCGCTGACGCCGCTCGGCGATCCGGTGCCGACGGGGGACGGCGTCTGTCATCTCGCGGTGTCGCCGAACGGCCAGACGCTCGTCGCCAGCTGCTACGGCGACGGGCGGGTCGTCCGGTTCGCGCTCGCCGCGGATGGTCGTCTCGTGCCGGCGAAGGAGGACGCGGCGGCAGCCCTGCGTGCCGCCCTCTTCGGCGACGGCGATCCGGATGCGGCCCCGGCCACGCCCGCCGGGGACGGCATCGCGGCGGTCGACCCGTACGGCGCCGCGGGCCGCGCATCTCACGCGCACGCCGCCGCCTTCCTGCCGGACGGCCGCGTGGCGACGACCGACCTCGGCTTCGATCTCGTCCGGTTCTGGCGCCTGCAGGGCCCCGGGCTCGTCCTCGACCAGGAGGTCGTGCTTCCGCGCGGCACCGGTCCGCGCCACATGGTCGTGCATCCGAGTGGTCACCTGCACGTCGTGACCGAGTACTCCTGCGAGGTCTTCACGCTCGCGGCCGCCGCCGACGGCACCTGGGACGTCGTCTCCTCGGCTCCGGCCAGCCCCATCGCGCAGATCGGCGTGGACTTCCCCGCCGAGCTCGCCCGCTCGAAGGACGGCCAGTTCCTCTATACAGCCCTCCGCGGCAGCAACACCATCGCGGCGCTGCGGGTGCGCGGCAGCGGCGAGGCCCTGGAACCGGTCGCGCTCGCCGACTCCGGAGTCGACTGGCCGCGACACCACCTCGTCTACCAGGGCAAGCTCCTCGTCGCCGGTCAGCGCTCCGACACCGTCACGCTGCTCGACCTCGATGAGCGGACGGGAGCACCGCTCGGAGTCCGGCACGAGGCGCAGGCTCCCGCGCCGACGAGCATCCTCCCGCTCCGCTGACTCCGTGCCGGACCCGCGTCCATCCGGGACTTGACCTCAACCATTCTTGAGGTTCTAGCGTCGTCCTCATGACGACCGAGACCGGGCCCGCCGCGCCGTCCGCGACCGCCCCGCCCCGCATCCTCGGCGGCGAGTACGTCTGGATCACGATCGGCGCGTGCGCCCTCGTGTTCCTCGGCGCCTTCGAATCGCTGGCCGTCACCACGGTGATGCCGGCGGTCAGCGCCGACCTCCACGGTGAGCGCCTGTACGCGCTGGCCTTCGCCGGCCCGCTCGCGACGAGCGTGATCGGCATGGTGGTCGCCGGCAACTGGTCCGATCGGCGGGGTCCCGTGGTGCCGCTGTACGCGTCCGTCGCCCTGTTCACCGTGGGGCTGCTCGTCGCGGGGCTCGCGCCGAGCATGGAGGTCCTCGTCGCGGGACGCTTCGCGCAGGGGCTCGGCAACGGCGGACTCATGGTGGCTCTCTACGTCGTGGTCGCCCGGGTGTACCCGACGTCCCTGCATCCGGCGATCTTCGCGGGGTTCGCCGCCGCGTGGGTCATCCCCTCGCTGATCGGTCCGACGATCGCGGGTGCGGTCACGGAGGTGTGGAGCTGGCACTGGGTCTTCCTCGGGGTCGTGGTGCTCGTCGTGCTCGCGCTGCTGATGGTCGTCCCGGCCCTCCGCGGCCTCGCGCGCAGCGGAGACGCCACCACGCCGTGGGCTCTCGGGCGGCTGGGGTGGTCGGTGCTCGCCGCCTCCGCCGTGCTCGCCCTCGACCTCGTGGGCGAGGTCCCGGTCGCCGGGCCGTTCCTGTCGGCAGCCGCGGTGGTGGTCGCGATCGGGGCGGTGCGCCCGCTCCTTCCGCGGGGCGCGCTCGTCGCCCGCCGGGGCCTGCCGTCGGTGATCCTGGTGCGCGGTCTGGGGGCGGCGGCGTTCTTCGGGGCGCAGATCTACCTGCCGTACCTGCTCACCGATCGGTACCTGCTGTCGCCGACCCTCGCCGGGCTCGCGCTGACCGGGGGTGCGCTCGCCTGGTCGGCGGCGGCGACCGTTCAAGGGCGGATGGGTGAGCGCCTGTCGAGCGTGACCGCGGTGCGGGTGGGGACGGTCTTCGTGGTCATCGGGATCGCGCTGATCCTGGTGATCACGATCACGCAGGCCACCCCGCTGCTCGCCGCCCTCGCCTGGGTCGTCGCGGGTGCGGGCATGGGGTTGATGAGCCCGCGATCCAGTGCGCTCGTCCTCGCGATGTCCTCCCCGGCGGAACAGGGGTTCAACAGCGGGGCGATGACCGTGGCCGACTCCTTCGGAAGCGCGCTCGCCCTCGCCGTCACGGGCTCGCTCTTCGTCGCGCTCGGGGCCGTTGCCGGAGTGGATGCGTTCGCGGGAGTCTTCGCGCTCGCCGCGGCGATCGGTGCGGTAGCGGCCGTCCTCGCCCCGCGGACGAGGAGCGTGGCGCCCGCTGCGGAGTGATTTGCGCGGGCTGCGCGGGCACCTCTACCCTGGTGAACGGTGTTCAGGTGAACACCGTTCAGGAAGGAACACCCGATGGCATCCACCCCTCGCGACACCTCCGCGACCCTCGGCCGCGTCGCCGTCTTCGCCGCGCTCATCATCGTGCTCGGCACGGTCGTCGTCCCGCTGCCCGGCGGGGTGCCCATCACCGGACAGACGCTCGCCGTCATGCTGGCCGGTCTCGTCCTCGGCCCGCGGGTCGCTCCGTGGTCGGTCGCCCTCGTCCTCGTGCTCGCGGCGGTCGGCCTTCCGGTGCTCGCGGGTGGGCGCGGAGGTCTCGGGGTCTTCGTCGGCCCCACGGCCGGGTACCTGCTTGGCTGGATCGCGGGCGTCGTCGTCATCGGACTCCTCATGCGCACCGGCCGCCTGACCTGGTGGCGTACCGCGGTCGCGGCCTTCGTCGGCGGTGTGCTCGTCGTCTACGCCTTCGGCATCCCCGTCCAGGCACTGGTCACCGGCGTTCCCCTCGACCTCACGGCCCTCTCGACCCTGGCGTTCCTCCCGGGCGACCTCATCAAGGTGACCGCGGCGACCCTCATCGTCGTGGCCCTCCGTCGCGCCTATCCCCGGGCCTTCGCCGACCCCCGCCCCGTCCCCTCCGTCGCCTGACCCCCGGGCCGTCCCGGCCGGTCCCGTCGACTCCGTCCGTCCCGTCGACTCCGTCGGTCCTGGTTCGAATGCACGACCAGGACACGTCTGCCGGCGAGTCGCCCCGTCCCGATCGTGCGGCCGTCCTCGGGTCGTGCATCCGGAACGTCGGACCCGACCCTTCTGACCCGACCTCTCTGACGGGACCTCTCTGACGGGACCACGAAGAACGACTCGGCTGGGATCGAACCACCCCCCGGGCTGGTCCGGGCAGTCCCGGTCGTTCAGGTTTCGGATGCACGACCGGGGCACGGCTGCCGGCGGATCGTCCCATCCGAGTCGTGCGGCCGTCCTCAGGTCGTGCATCCGGAACGTCGGAATCCGGAACGTCGGAACCCGGAACGTCGGAACCCGGAACGTCGGAATCCGGAACGTCGGAATCCGGAACGTCGGAGGAAGGGACGTCGTGCATCTGTCCCCGGGTCGTGCACCGGAACTTCGGAACCCCGAACCGAACCCGGGAAGGACGGGTATATCGGCGGACGGGAACAACTCACCCGTGACTCGACGTTCCTCATGAGCGAGACTGGGCCACGGACCGCCGCGGCCACGAGAGGGGCGAGCATGACTGCTGCCGAGAAGACCGACGAATACGACCTCATCGTGCTGGGCGGTGGTCCGGTCGGGGAGAACGTGGCGGACCGTGCCGTGCAGGGCGGTCTCACCGCGATCATCGTGGAGAGCGAGCTCGTCGGCGGAGAGTGCTCGTACTGGGCGTGCATGCCGTCGAAGGCGCTGCTCCGCTCGGCCCAGGCGCTCCGTGCCGCGCAGCACGTCGCCGGCGCCGCGCAGGCCGTGACCGGGTCCCTCGACGTGCGCGCGGTGTTCGAGCGTCGCGACTCCTTCACGAGCAACTGGTCCGACGACGGGCAGGTGAAGTGGCTGGAATCCGCCCACATCGACCTCGCCCGGGGGCACGGCCGGCTGACCGGCGAGCGCGAGGTGACGGTGAGCGACCAGGACGGCGGCACCCGGGTGCTGCGCGCGCGTCACGCGGTCGCCATCAGCACCGGTTCGGATGCGGTCATCCCGCCGATCGAGGGTCTGCGGGAGGCCTCGCCCTGGACGAGCCGCGAGGCGACCAGCGCCGAGGAGCTGCCCGACAGTCTCGCGGTCATCGGCGGCGGCGTGGTCGCGGTCGAGATGGCCACCGCGTACGCCGCACTCGGCTCGTCGGTGACGCTGCTCGCGCGCAGCGGGCTGCTGGGCGGGATGGAGCCCTTCGCCGGAGAGCGGGTGGCCGACGGCCTGCGTGAGCTCGGCGTGGACGTCCGCACCGACACCGGCACGACGGCGGTGCACCGCGACGGTGAGCGGGTCACGATCACTCTCGACAACGGCGAGACGGTGACCGCGGCGGAGGTGCTCGTCGCGACCGGACGCTCTCCCCGCAGCGCCGACATCGGGCTCGAGGCGGTCGGGCTCGAGCCGGGCCGCTGGATCGAGACGGACGACACCCTCCGCGTCCCCGGGCATGACTGGCTCTACGCCGTCGGCGACGTCAACGGCCGCGTGCTGCTGACCCACCAGGGCAAGTACCAGGCGCGCGCCGCGGGCGACGTCATCGTCGCGCGGGCGAAGGGCGACGCGGTGGACGACGCACCCTGGGGCCGTCACGTCGCCACGGCCGACCACGCCGCGGTGCCCCAGGTCACCTTCTCGATCCCGGAGGTCGGGTCCGTCGGCCTTACCGAGGCGGCGGCGAAGGACGCCGGCACCGCCGTCCGCGTCGTCGACTACGACCTCGGGTGGGTGGCGGGCGCGAGCCTGTACGAGGACGGGTTCGCCGGGCAGGCGCGCCTGGTCGTCGACACCGACCGCGACGTCGTGATCGGTGCGACGTTCGTCGGCCCCGAGGTCGCCGAGCTCGTGCAGGCCGCGACCATCGCGATCGTCGGCGAGGTCCCGATCGCCCGACTCTGGCACGCCGTGCCCTCCTACCCCACGATCAGCGAGATCTGGCTGCGGCTGCTGGAGGGCTACGGCCGCGACTCGGCCTGATCCGGGCAATCCGATTCGGGTCGCGTGACGAACAGAACGCGCATTGTGTCCCAGATTGACGACCCCGCGCGCCACCCGGTGCCGGATGTCGCACCCGTCTTATACGCTCGAACCCACATCCGAGGAGGCAGGACCATGAAGGCTGTACTCGCAGGAAACGTCATCGCCGAGGCCGACCAGGACGACCTCATCCGCATCGAGGGGAACTGGTACTTCCCGCCGGCATCCGTCGCGCCGGACGTCCTCGTCGAGAGCCCCACCCCATACACGTGTCCGTGGAAGGGCGAGTGCCAGTACTACTCCGTCCAGGTCGGCGGAGAGCTGCACAAGGATCTCGCGTGGTCGTATCCGCATCCGTATCCGTCGGCGTTCGATCGCGTCGGCAAGGACTTCTCCGGTTACGTCGCCTTCGCCCCGGGCGTCGAGGTCTCGGCCTAGTCCCGCACGACCGCACGTCCGCATGACCGTCGGAGAAACATCCTCATGATCGAGTTCCGCAACGTCACGAAGCGCTTCCCCGACGGGACGCTCGCCGTCGACGACTTCAGCCTCGTGCTGCCCTCCCGCAAGACCACCGTGTTCGTCGGATCGTCCGGCTGCGGGAAGACCACCCTGCTCCGGATGATCAACCGCATGGTGGAGCCGACGTCGGGGGAGGTCGAGATCGACGGGGAGAGCGTGCTCTCGGGCGACCCGGTCGCCCTGCGCCGGCGCATCGGCTATGTGATGCAGAACTCCGGGCTGATGCCGCACTTCACCGTCATCGACAACGTGGCCACCGTGCTGCGGCTGAACGGGGTGAAGCGCACGCAGGCGCATGAGCGGGCCCGTGAGCTGCTCACGACCGTCGGCCTCGACCAGGCGCTCGCCGACCGGTACCCGAGTCAGTTGTCGGGTGGTCAGCAGCAGCGCGTCGGGGTGGCCCGCGGACTCGCCGCCGATCCGAACATCCTCCTCATGGACGAGCCGTTCGGTGCGGTCGACCCCATCGTCCGCGCCGACCTCCAGCAGGAGACCCTGCGGCTGCAGCACGAGCTCGACAAGACGGTCGTGTTCGTCACGCATGACATCGACGAGGCCTTCCTCCTCGGCGACCAGGTCGTCATCCTCGACAAGGGCGCAAGGATCGTGCAGGTGGGCAGTCCGAGCGAGATCATCGAGAATCCGGCCGACGACTTCGTCTCCTCGTTCATCGGGGCCGACCGCGGCCGCCGCGCGCTGCACCTCAAGCAGACCCCGCGGGGGACCGTGGTCGTCGACTCCGAGGGCCGCACCCAGGGGGCCATCGTCGATGCGCCGGAGGGCGTGGTCGACGGAGCCGACACGGTGAAGGCGGCCCCGTGAACTGGGTCGGCGACAACCTCGGGCTGATCCTCGAGCTCACCGCGGTGCACCTGCGCCAGAGCGTGATCCCGATCGTGCTCGGGTTCGTCCTTTCCCTTCCTCTCGGCTGGGTGGCATGGCGCTATCGGCTGGTGCGGGGACCGATCATCGCGCTGACCGGCCTGCTCTACACGATCCCGTCGCTCGCGCTGCTGATCCTCCTTCCCGCGGTGCTCGGCTACTCCGCGATCAACGAACCGAACCTCATCGTCGCCCTCACGATCTATGCGATCGCGATCCTCGTCCGGGCCGTCGCCGACGGCCTGGACTCGGTCGACGACGACGTGCGACAGGCGGCGACCGCGACGGGCTTCGCCGCTTTCCGACGGTTCTGGGCAGTGGAGTTCCCGCTCGCCGGACCGGTCATCCTCGCCGGGCTCCGGGTCACCGCGGTCAGCACGATCTCGCTGGCGACGGTCGGTGTGCTGATCGGCGTGCGGAACCTCGGCTATCTCTTCACCGACGGCCTTCAGCGCCGCATCATCGAGGAGGTCTTCGCCGGAGTCGTCGCCGTCGTCGTGATCGCTCTGATCGTCGATCTTCTTCTCGTGCTGGCGGGGCGCGCCCTGATGCCGTGGACGCGCACGGCGACGAAGACGGCGACCAAGGCCGCCGTGAGTCGTACGGCGGCGATGGGATCGGCCGCATGAACCTCTTCACCGACGCCTTCGTCTGGCTCTTCTCACCCGACCGCTGGACGGGCCCGTACGCGCTGCCGGTGCTGTTCGGTCAGCACATCTTCTACACCGTGATCTCGGTGGCGATCGCGGCGGTCATCGCCGTTCCGCTCGGGTGGCTCATCGGGCACACAGGCCGCGGACGCGAGGTCGCCGTAGCGATTTCCGGTGCCGCGCGCGCCATTCCGTCGTTCGGTCTCCTGATCCTTCTGGTGCTGCTGCTCGGGGTGCTCCGCACACCGGTCGCCGCCGTCATCACGTTCGTCCTCCTGGCGATCCCATCGCTCCTCGCGGGCGCCTACACCGGGCTGGAGGTGATCGACCGCCGAGTCCTCGATGCCGCCCGAGCCATGGGAATGACCGAGTGGCAGGTGTTCTGGAAGGTGGAGGTGCCGCTCGGTCTCTCGCTGCTCATCGGCGGGCTCCGCTCGGCGCTGCTGCAGGTCATCGCCACCGTCACCATCGCGGCCTACGTGAATCTGGGCGGCCTGGGGTGGCCGATCATCCAGGGCCTTCCCCTCCGCCGCTTCGATCAGGTGCTCGGTGGCGCGATCCTCGTCGCGGTGCTGGCGCTCCTCGTCGACCTCCTGCTCGCTCTCGCTCAGCACGCCGCAGTCCCCCGCGGCGTGCGCACGCGTCCACAAAGACGCCGAACTCGGTCGACCGCACCCGCGGTCGCGACCGCCTGACCCACAGCATCGTCCCCCAGAGAAGAGGAAGTCCCATGTTCACCGCACGCACATCTCGTTTCGCCCTTGCCGGCGGCGTCGCGCTCACCGCCGCGCTCGTGCTGGCCGGGTGCTCCAGCAGCAATCCCCTCGACACCCCGACCGAGGAGTCCGGCTCGGGCGGCGGCGAGACCATCGTCATCGGCTCCCAGGCGTACTACTCCAACGAGATCATCGCCGAGATCTACTCGCAGGCGCTCACGGCCGCCGGGTTCGACGTCGAGGAGAAGTTCAGCATCGGCCAGCGCGACGCCTACATGCCGGACGTCGAGTCCGGGGCGATCGACCTGTTCCCGGAGTACACGGGCAACCTGCTCGAGTACCTGGACAAGGATGCGACCGCCACCAGCCCGGACGACGTCTACGCGGCCCTGAAGGACGCGCTCCCGGACGGCCTCACCGCGCTCGACTACGCCGAGGCCTCCGACCAGGACACCTACACAGTGCTCAAGAGCTTCGCCGAGGAGAACGACCTCACCTCGATCGCGGACCTCGCGGACGTCACCACCCCGGTCACGATCGGCGCGGCTCCGGAGTTCGAGCAGCGTCCGTACGGTCCCGCCGCAGCCAAGGAGGTCTACGGCGTCGACCTGGCGTTCTCGGCCACCGGTCCCACGACGCTGGAGTCGCTGCTCGCCGGTGAGATCCAGGTCGCGGACATCTACTCGGCAGACCCGGCATTCCAGACCGAGGACATCGTGGCGCTGGAAGACCCGGAGAACATCATCCTGGCCTCGAACGTCGTCCCGATCGCGTCCAGCGACGTGGCCGACGAGATCGCCGACGTCATCAACGGCATCAGCGCCAAGCTGACCGCCGAGGAGCTCGTCGCCCTCAACGTGCAGAGCACGGTCGACCAGAAGTCGGCGGAGGACATCGCGAAGCAGTGGCTGACGGACAACGACCTCATCTGAGCCGTCTCCCCGCGAAGCGCCCGGCCCTCAGGGGTCGGGCGCTTCGTCGTTCTCGACCGCCGGCGTGCACAGCTTCGGAGATCTCGCCCGACACTCCGCGGAGGAGCCCCGGCTCACGGCGTGTCGCCCCGGATCTCCGAAGTTGTGCCCGGGGGGTCAGGTGCGGGAGTCCTGCTTCGGCACGACCACCTGCTTGACGATGATGAGGATCGAGGCGGTGACGGGCACGGCCACGAGGGCGCCGAGCAGACCGAGGAGCGTGCCGCCGGCGAGGGCGCCAATGACGACGAGCGAGCCCGGCACGGCCACCGCCTTGTTCATGACCCGGGGGGTGAGCACGTACGCCTCGATCTGCATGTAGACGAGGTAGACGGCGGCGAAGACCAGCGCGGCGATCGGGTTCGTGAACAGCGCGAGGATGGTGCCGATCATCCAGAACAGCACCGAGCCGACGAGCGGGATGAGGGTGACGCAGAAGGCGATCGCGGCCATGAGCGGCGGGAACGGCAGGCCCAGCACGGTGTAGAGGATGAGGGCGAGGGTCGCGTTGCAGAAGGCGAGGACGACCATCCCCATCACATAGCCGCCCACGGAGTCGGTGATCTGCTGGGAGATGTCGCCGGCGCGGTCGCGGTCGCGGGCCGGGACCAGACGCAGCATCCCCTGGCGCATGGCCGGGAGGGTCGCGAGGAAGTACAGCGTCAGCACGAGCACCACGATCGCGCCCGAGATCCCGCTCGCGATGGACGCGCCGACCTGGAGCGCCCCGCCGCCGATCGTCGCGAGGTTGCCGAAGTCGGAGAGGAACTTCTGCACCTCCGACACGAGGTCCTGGAACTGGTCGCCGAACTGGTCGTGGAGGGTGGCGTAGAGGTCAGACTTCGTGAAGTCCTGGATCATGCCGGGGACCGACTTCACGAACCCGGCGATCTGATCCACGACGATGGGCACGATCATCCAGAGGACGAGGGCGACCACGGCGATGAGGGCGAGGATCGTCACGACGACGGAGAGCGCGCGGGAGAGGCCGCGGCGCTCGAGGAAGCGGACGGCCGGGTCGAGGCCGAGGGCGCCGAACAGGGCGAGGGCGATGTAGATGAGGACCGTAGAGAGGTTCGACAGCGCGAGGCCGATCACGAGCGCCCCGAGGCCGCCGAGGGTCACGAGGAACCCGAAGACGAACGGGCGATCGATCCGCGTCCAGAACGAGCGGCTGGGCGTGGTCGGCTCGATCACCACGGGCACGGACGGCTTCGCGGCGGCGTCGGGCGCCTCCGCCGCGGCGCCGACGAGCGCGGCATCGACGGGGACGACGTGCGGGGCGGGACCGCCCTGGCCGTCGTGCGGAGCGGAGGCCGGCGACTGGTCGTTGCTCATGAGCACACGATAGCGGTGCCCCTCGTCGGAGGCCGGGTGATCCGCGGCTCTAGAGTAGGGGCATGAATGCCGCTGAGGATCCGAAGGCCGAACTGCTCCGGCTGCGTGCGAGCATCGACAACATCGACGCGGCCCTGATCTTCCTGCTCGCGGAGCGGTTTCGCGCCACACAGCAGGTGGGGCACCTCAAGGCCGAACACGCGATGCCGCCGTCCGACCCGAACCGCGAGGAGCAGCAGGTCGCTCGGCTCCGCGCGCTCGCGGAGGACGCCCACCTCGACCCGGAGTTCGCGGAGAAGTGGTTCAACTTCGTCGTGGCCGAGGTCATCCGCCACCACACCGAGGCCGCCGAGGGGCGCTGAGACCGCGCGTCAGGCCCCGCGCTCGGCGAGCAGCCGGTCGCGCACCTCGCGCCGCAGCACCTTGCCGATGAGCGACCGGGGGAGGTCGTCGACGGCGGTGATCCGGCGCGGCACCTTGTAGGCGGTCAGGTGGGTGCGGCAGAAGTCGCGGAGCCCGTCCATGTCCGCCGCCGCGCCCTCGCGGAGCACCACTGCCGCGGCGACCTCCTCGCCGCCGCTCGCCCGAGGGAGCCCCACGACGGCGGCCGTGACGATGTCCGGGTGGGCTTCCAGCGCGCTCTCCACCTCGCTGGGCGCGACGTTGAAGCCGCCGGTGATGATGAGCTCCTTCCGGCGGTCGACGATGGTGACGAACCCGTCGGGAGAGACCTCGGCGATGTCGCCGGTGCGAAGCCAGCCGTCCGGCAACAGGGTCTCGGCCGTCTCGCCGGGGCGCCCCCAGTACCCCTGGAAGACCTGCGGTCCGCGCAGCAGCAGCTCACCGGGCTCGCCCGTGGGCACGTCGGCGTCGGGGTCGTCGGGGTCGACGACACGGATCTCCGTGCTCGGGAACGGGACGCCGACGGTGCCGGGGCGCCGCGTCGGACCCATCGGGTTGCCGAGCGCGACGGGGGAGGCCTCGGTCATCCCGTACCCCTCGACGAGCAGTCCCCCGGTGGCCTCCTCCCAGCGTCGCACCGTCGCCACGGGGAGGCTCATGGCCCCGGAGATCGCGAACCGCACCGTCGAGAGATCCACCGTGCCGCGGGCGGCCGCGCGGGCCAGCTGGTCGTAGATGGGCGGGACGGCGGGGAGGAAGGTCGGCGGGCTCGTGCGGGCGGCGTCCGTGACCAGGCTCACATCGAAGGCCGGGAACAGCACCACCTTCGCCCCGATGCTCAACGCGAACGTGAGGCACAGGGTGAGTCCGTAGGCGTGGAAGAGCGGCAGCACGGCGTAGAAGGTCTCCTCGCCGTCGCGGAGTCCGGGCACCCAGGCCCGCCCCTGCATCGCGTTGGCCCGCAGATTCGCGTGGGTGAGGATTGCGCCCTTGGGGACCCCGGTCGTCCCGCTCGTGTACTGCAGGACGGCGGTGTCGCCCAGCGACGGCCCGGGGGTGCGGCGGGGGAGCCGGCGGTGCGACACGAGCTTCTTCCACGGCGTCAGGTGCCGCGCGCGTGGCGTGCCGGTCAGCTTCGCCCGCGATGCCCGGGCCTTCGGGACGGGGAGTCGCAGGAGGAGGCGCTTCGACAGGGGCATCGCCGCCGTGAGGTCGACGCTCACGATGTGGCCGACGCGGAGGTCGTCGGGGAACCCCGCGACGGTGTCGGCGACTTTGTCCCACACGATCGCGACGCGGGCCCCGTGGTCCTCGAACTGGTGGCGCAGCTCCCGCGCGGTGTAGAGCGGGTTGTGCTCGACGACGATCGCCCCGAGACGCAGGACCGCGTAGAACGCGACGACGTGCTGCGGGCAGTTCGGCAGCACCAGCGCCACCCGGTCGCCCTTCGTGACCCCGAGATGGCGGAGTCCTTCCGCGGCGCGGTCGATCTGCTCGCCGAGCTCCCGGTAGGTCGTGATGGCGCCGAAGAACTCGAGGGCGGGGCGGCGCGCATACCGCCGGACACTGGCGGCCAGCATCTGCGGCAGGGTCTGCGTCGGCTCGTCGATGTCGGCCGGCACGCCCTCGGCATAGGAGCGGAGCCAGGGACGGGAAGACAGCGGCGCGTCGGTCATGCCCTCATCCTCCGTCACGGACCTGTGCTCCGCCTCCCCCTTGCGCTCCCGCCCGTCCGGCGTGCAGTCACTCGTCCGCGAGGATGCCCATGACGATGGCGTCGACCCATTCGCCGTCCCAGCGCAGCGCCTCCCGGCGCCGGCCCTCGACGACGAAGCCCGCCTTCTCGTAGGCGCGCTGCGCCCGCGGGTTGAACGCGTACACCTCGAGCTCCACCCGGTGCAGTCCCACGGTGTCGAAGGCGTGCCGGATGACCGCGCGCGTCGCCTCGGTCCCGTATCCGGCGCCGAACCACCGCGGGCCGGCGAGGGCGATGCGGAAACCGGCCGAGCCGTTGTCCTCGTCCAGGTCGCTGAGGACCACCTCGCCGATGTGCGCGCCGTCGTCGCGACGGAGGATCGCCCAATCCGCCCGGTCGTCCCGGTCGGCGAGCGACCGGAGCCAGGTCTCGACGCCCTCGCGGGTGAAGCGCGCGTGGGTGCCGGTCAGCCGCAGCACCTCGGGCTCCTGCAGGGCCGCCCAGGTGCCGTCGAGATGCTCCGGTCCGAGCGGCACGAGGTCCAGCCGCTCGGTGGTCAGGGTGGGGACGGGAGTGAGGGAGAGCGCCATCAGACGGGGAGCACCCGCCCCGAGACGATGCCCTCGACCGCGCGCACGTACGCCTGGCCGACCTCGTCGTCGGTGACGGGGCGGTGGCCGGGGAAGGTCGAGAAGTACCCGGGGGAGTTCGCCAGCACGTCGGGGGAGACCGCATTGATGCGGATTCCCCGCGGGGCCTCCGCCGCCGCCGTGATCACGAACGACTCCAGGGCGCCGTTGGCCATCGCCGCCGCCGCTCCCGTCGCGATCGGCTCCCGCGCGAGCACGCCGCTGGTGAGGGTGATGGAGCCGCCGTCGGTCACGTGGTCGAGGGCGACCCGCAGGACGTCGAGCTGCGCGAGGGTCTTCCCGGTGAAGGCGGCCAGATAGTCGTCGCGGTCGAGATCGGTGAGCGGCTTGAAGGGTACGGAGCCCACGGCGACCACGACGGCGTCGACAGGGCCGACCCGCTCGAAGAGGCTGCGGATGGAGGCGGGGTCGGTCACGTCCACGCTCTGCTCGCCGGAGCGGGACGCCCGCACGACCTCGTGTCCCCGGACGTCGAGGGTGGCGGCGACCACCCCGCCGATGCTGCCGGTCGCGCCGATCACGAGTGCTTTCATGCGGATTCCCCTCCCAGGACGGATCGAGACGACGGACGGCCGCCTCGCGGGATCGAGTCTCCCATCCCTTCCGGGCGGGAGGGGACGGACGACGGGGGCGTCCGTCAGCGCGGGCTGAACTCGGCGGCCACCACGCGGGTCGCCGCGCCCAGCAGGACGGCGTCGTCGAGCGCGCTCGGCACCACGGTCGGTCCGAGGGAGGGGTGCGAGGCGGCACGGACCGCGGCGGCCGTCGCGTCCAGGAACTCCGGGGAGACGATCCCGTCGGGACCGCTCAGGACGATCGTGGGCAGGTCGACGGCGGCGGCGATGACCGAGAGCGACGTGCCGAGCCGGGCGCCGGCGGCGGTGAGCACCGACGCGTGGTCTGTGCCCGGGGCCTTCAGGCGCCGGGCGATCGCGGGAGCCGCGGCCCACGCGTGAACGCAGCCGTCGCGGCCGCACAGGCACAGCGCGCCGGGGTCGCCACCCGCACCGACGTGCGCGAGCTCGCGGGCCCCGATGGAGCGTTCGACCGGAGCGCCGTCGTCGCCGACGACGCGGATCGCGGTGCCGATGCGGCTGCCGATGCGGACGAGGAGGAAGTCGGTGCCGACGGAGCCGAACCGCTGCTCGGCGTCGGCCACGAGATCGGCGTCGTCGAAGAGGTGCACGGGCGCGTCGAGGATGTCCGCGAGTCGAGGTCCGAGACCGAGCAGCGCGGAGGAGCCGGTGGGCGCGCCGATGCCGATGCCGAGCGCCGGACCGTCGGCGAGCGCCCGCAGTTCGGCGACGAGACCGGCGATGGCGGCGGCGGCGTCCGGGGTGCGCGGCCGGTGGAGACGGTGTGTGATGCGGCCGTCCGGCGAGGCCAGTGCGCCGATGATGTCGTCGGGCGCGGAGAGGTCGAGCGCGATGACCTGGACAGCACGCTGGTCGAACTCGAGCATCACGGCGGGCTTTCCCGGCCGGGACTCCTGGCTCGGGCCGCTCTCCCGGATCACGCCGTCGGCGAGCAGGTCGCGCACGACCTCGGAGACGGTGGGGCGGGCGAGGCCGGTGAGCCGGGACAGATCCGCGCGACTGAGAGCCGCGTGCTCCATGAGGGTGCGGAGGACCAGGGCGCGGTTCCGCTCCCGGATGCCGCGGGCATGACCGTTGCTCGGTGTCTGCGCGGCTCGTGCCCGATCCGCGGGGCGCTCTAGGATCTGGGGGTAGCGCACGATGCTCCTCCCGATCGACGCTCGGGCTGACTAAGTTCAATGAATAAACTAACGGACCGAGCGTACGGAGCGGTACGCGCGCTGTCAATCGACGGACCTCGGCCCCGAGAAGGAACCCGCAGATGTTCACCCACGACGACGCGCTGGACACCCAGGCGGCGGTTCGGCGAGCGAACCTGCGACGGGCGCTCCAGCTGGTCTTCCAGGCCTCCGGTTCCCAGACCCGCGCCGGCATCGCGCGGACGACGGGCCTCACGGCGGCGACCGCGTCGTCCCTCGTCGCCGAGCTCATCGAGAACCGCTTGATCGCGGAGGGTGAGCAGGCGGTGAGCACGGGGGGCAAGCGCGCAACCACCCTCAGCATCGACGCGGAGCACCACCTGATCCTCGTGCTCGTCGTGCAGCCGACCAGCGCGTACCTGGCGCTCGTCGCGCTCGACGGCTCGGAGGTCGACCGCCGCAGCATCGCGTACACCGTGCAGACGCGGGACCGGGTCCTGGACGAGACCGTCGCGGAGGTGGTGGCGACCTCCGGGGAACGGCTGCTCGCGGTCGGTGTCCAGGTCCCGGGGACGACGGACGGCCGCACGGTGCTGGAGAGCGTGCAGCTGGAGTGGCACGAGGTGCCGCTGGCGGAGCGCTTCGAGAGCATCGCGGGCGTCCCGGTCCTCCTCGTCAACGACGTCGATGCCGAGGCCATCGCAGAGGCCGGGCTGGACGCCGCCCCCTCGGGCTACCGCCTGTTCATCCACAGCGGCGGGGGCATCGGCGCCGCGGTCACCCTCGACGGGGAGCTCGCACCGGGACCCCGCGACCGTGCGGGGGAGATCGGGCACGTGCAGGTGGTGTTCGGCGATGCCGCCCGTCCGTGCCGCTGCGGGCGTCGCGGCTGCCTGGAGTCGGCGGCCGCGATGGGACCGATGCTCGGCGAGGAGTTCTCGGATGCCCTGGACGCATCGGCGGTCCGTGCCCTCGTCTCCCGGGCGGATCAGACGCTGATCGACGACGGGGCGCGGGCGCTGGCCCGAGCCATCAAGCTCATCGGGGCGCTGCTCGATCCGATCGAGGTCGTCATCGGCGGCCCCGCGACGGAGCTCGGCCCCCGGTTCCTGGAACGGGTGCGGGCCGAGAGCGGCTACCCGGCCCGCGGCACCGCCGACATCCCGATCCGGTACGCCGATCCGCGCGTCGCCCCCTCCGCCGGCCCCGCGCAGGCCGCCCTCACCGCCGTCCTCGGCGTGCGATGGAGC
Organism: Microbacterium sp. UMB0228; assembly: GCF_002871415.1. NCBI lineage: Bacteria > Bacillati > Actinomycetota > Actinomycetes > Micrococcales > Microbacteriaceae > Microbacterium > Microbacterium sp. UMB0228. The sequence continues at coordinate 187,729 of NZ_PNFU01000002.1, forward strand.
CCCGAGCAGCTCCGCGCCGGCGGCCCCCGCCCCTGATCCCGCCCCCTGACCTCTCCCCTCGCATGTTCCGGCTGCACGATCCGGGTACGGGCGCACGACCGGATCCGCCCGGAACCCCTGCACGCGCGCCGCGGTCGTGCAGGGGCCCCGGCCGGGAACCCGGGGGGTGGACGGGAACGGGGACGGGCTACTTCACACTGCCGGCGGTGAGGCCGCCCACCAGACGCTTCTCGATGAGCATGAAGAGGATGATGACGGGGAGGATCGCGACGATCGAGACGCCGAACACGTACTGCCAGCTCGTCTCGTACTGACCGACGAACTTCGTGAGGGCGACCGACAGCGGCTGGTTCTTGTCCGTCGACAGGATCACCAGCGAGGCGGCGAACTCGTTCCAGCAGGCCACGAACGTGAACACGATCGCGGTGACGATGCCCGGCCAGACGAGCGGGAGGTTGATCCGGAACAGGACCGTCAGGCGTCCGGCACCGTCGATCTGCGCCGCCTCGTCGACCTCCTTGGGGATGCCGGCGAAGAACGAGTGCATGATCCACACGGCGAACGACAGGTTGAAGGCCGCGTTGATGAAGATCATGGCGGTCCAGGTGTCGCCGAGGCCGAGGACGGTGAACTGCCGGAACAGGCCCGACGTGAGCACCGCCGGCTGCAGCATCTGCGTCACGATCACGAGGAACAGGAACACCATGCGGCCGGGGAACCGGAACCGGGCCGTGTAGTACGCCGCCGGGAGCGACACGAGCAGCACCAGGAGCGTCGCGAACACGGAGATGACGATGGTCGAGACGAGGTTGTACGGCAGCGGCGTCTCGGGCGTCGACCACATCGTGAGGTAGTTCTCCCAGTGCCACTCCACCGGGAGGTAGGTCGGGTCGACCGAGCGGATCTGCGCCTTCGTCTTCACCGATCCGAAGAACATGATGAGGTACGGCAGCACGAAGATCGCGAGCACGAGGAACCCGGCGGCGGTGCGCAGGATCACCCGGGGCAGCGTCACCTGATCCGCGGTGTAGCGGCGCCGGCGCCCGGGGATCGGCGGGGTGCGTCGTCCGCGGGAGTCGGCGGTGGTCACGAGGGCGGTCTCGGTCACGGTCATGATCAGACCTCCTTCATGGGCTTGACGATCTTGACGTAGGCCGCGACGATCGCGATCACGATGAGGAAGGCCACGACGGACAGGGCGCTCGCGACGTCGACCTTCTTCTGCAGCTCGATGTACTTGAAGATGAGCGTCATGATCGTGTCGGCGCCGTAGCCCGGGATCGACCCGGTCATCACCTTGAGGATCGGCAGCGAGTTGAAGACGTTGATGATGTTGATGAGGATCGCCACGGCGAGGGCGCTGCGCAGCTGCGGCAGGACGATCGACCAGTAGGTGCGGGCCGCTCCGGCGCCGTCCATCTTGGCGGCCTCGATCGCATCGGCGGGGACGGACTGCAGCCCCGCGAGGATCGTGTACGTCGTGAAGGGCAGCGACACGAACACCGCGATGACGATGGACCAGGCGAACGCCGTCGTCGGGTTCTTCGTCCAGCCGTAGCCCACCGCGTCGTCGGAGAGCCCGATGTCGTAGAGGAACTTGTTGAAGACCCCGAAGTACGGCTCGAGGCTGTAGTAGAAGACCATCGTGGTCATCACCACGGACGCGGCCCACGGCACGATGACCGCCATCCGCACGAGCTGGCGACCCGGGAACGCCTTGTTGAGGATCTGCGCGAGTCCGAGCGAGATGACGACCGTGAACAGCACGACCGACACGACCCAGACGATCGTGCGGACGAAGATCGGCCAGAACTCCGGGAACGTGAAGACGGTCACGAAGTTGTCGAAGCCGACCGAGCCCTTGTCCAGGCCCGAGAGCGAGATGTCGCGGGTGGAGTTGAAGAACATGACGCCGGCGGGGAACAGCACCACGCCGATGATGAGCACCAGCGCGGGGGCGATCCACGGCAGCGCCTGCAGGAGGTCCCGCCCGCCGGGGCGACCGCGCACGGCCGTCCCGGAGTCCGGGGTGCGGGGGCGGCCGATGGCCGCCCCCGCGAGGTTCGAGGATTCTGTCGTCTGGCTCATGGGGGGCTTCCCGAACCTCTCCGTTCCGCGGGTCAGCCCGCGTCCACCTGGTCCTGGATCTGCTTCAGCACATCGGCCGCCGGCTGATCCTGGATCTGTCCGAACAGCGACTTGAAGGCGCCGTCCGCGGCCGACCACTTCGGGTTGGTCGACGGGTAGAACTGCGCGTCGGGCAGCACGTCGAGGAACGGCTTGAGGGCCTCCTCGCCGGACAGCTCCTCGGCGCCGGACTTCGTGACGGGGAGGAAGCCCTCCGCCTGCACCCACGGCACGTAGACCTCGGGCGAGTAGAAGTAGTCGAGGAACTTGGTGATCGCCTCCTGCTTGTCGCCGTCGTTCTCGAACGCCATGAGCTGGTCCATGACGCCGAGGGTGAACGGCGAGCCGTCCTTGGTCGGGATCGGCACGATCGAGTAGTCGAGGTCCGGGTTGTTGTCGGCGATCTGGCCGACCGTCGGCGGCAGGCCGACCTGCATGCCGATCTTGCCCTGGATGAAGATGTCCATCAGCGGGGAGCGCTGCGTGGAGCCGGGGTCGGCCTGGGTCGCCCCGGCGTCGATCATCTTCTTGATCTGCTCGGCGCCGACGAGGTTCTCCGGGGTCTCGATGGTGATCTCCGACGCGTCGCCGAAGGATCCGCCGCCGCCCCAGAGCCAGACGGCGGCCTCGGCCTGGGCCTCCTCCGAGCCGAGCGGCATGCCGTAGCCCGCGACACCGCCGCCGAGCCCGGACACCTTGGTCGCCGCGTCGAGCAGGGAGTCCCAGTCGGTCGGCGCCTCGACGCCCGCCTGGGAGAGGAGGGCGTTGTTGACGAACAGGGCACGCGCGGAGGCGATCATCGGCAGGGCGTAGGCCGTGCCGTCGACCTCGGCGTTGGCGAGGAAGGAGTCCTGGAAGTCGGAGTAGACGTCGTCGGACACGATCTCCTCGACCGGGTAGAGCAGTTCGTCCTCGACGAAGCCCGCGAAGGGGCCGCCGTTGTAGATGTCGGGCGCCTCGCCGGCCTGGACCTTCGTGGAGATGACCTTCTCGAGGTTGTCCCACGACTGCACCTCGAGGTTGACGGTGATGTCGGGGTTCTCTTCGGTGAACCCATCGATGACGTCTTCCCAGAGACCCTTCGTGGCGTCGGAGTAGCTGGGGACGAGCAGGTCGAGCGTGCTGGCGTCGTCGCCGCCGCCGCTGTCTCCTCCCGATCCACCGAAACCGCAGGATGCGAGCGACAGCGTGGCGACGGCCGCGACCGCTGCGGCCCCGTATCGCCGTGACTTGTTCATGGGCATTGCATTCCTCACTGTGGGTGCTGCTCCAGCGGGCGGGATCCGCTCTCCGGAGAGGGGGGTGGTGCACAGTCGCAGAACACTCCACGCGACGGTGCGTGATGATCACGCCGCCGAGGTGGTCGCGATCGTCCGAGCGGGGGCTCGGGGGAACTCGTCCCGATTATTTGTCAGGCAAACAAACAAATCAAGATGTTGCTCTCTTGGGACGAAATACTATGATCGGATCACGCCCGAAACAATCACAAGTACGCAACAACTCGTCTGAAAGGCCTCACCATGACCGATTCGCTGCCCGGCGCGCACATGCGCGAAGAGCTCCGCTCCCAGCCGCAGATGTGGGCCACCGCCGCCGAGCTCACCGCCGAGCAGGCCCTCCTGCCGGCCCGCGGGGCACGGGTCGCGGTCGTCGGCTGCGGCACCTCGTGGTTCATGGCCCAGTCGTACGCCGCGCTGCGGGAATCGTCCGGCCACGGCGAGACCGATGCGTTCGCGGCGTCCGAGGCCTTCATCGACCGCGGCTACGACGCGGTCGTCGCCCTCACCCGCTCCGGCACCACGACCGAGGTGCTGGAACTCGTCGACCGCATCAAGGGGCGCACCCGCACGATCGGCGTGATCGGCGATCCCGACTCCCCGCTCGTCTCGCTCGTCGACGACGCCGTGCTGCTGCCCTTCGCCGACGAGCAGTCGGTGGTGCAGACGCGCTTCGCCACGACCGCGCTCGCCCTCTTCCGCGCGTCGCTGGGCGAAGACCTCTCCGGAGCCATCGCCGACGCCACGGCCGTGCTCGCCGAGGAGGGCGACGACACCGAGCTGCGCGACGCCGAGCAGTACACGTTCCTCGGGCGGGGCTGGACGATCGGCCTGGCCCACGAGGCCGCCCTGAAGCTGCGCGAGTCGTCGCAGTCGTGGACCGAGGCGTACCCGTCGATGGACTACCGCCACGGTCCGATCGCCATCGCCGCGCCGGGCCGGGTGACGTGGCAGTTCGGAGAGGCACCGGAAGGACTGGCCGCGGAGGTGCGCGCCACGGGCGCCCGTTTCGAGCACCGCGCTATCGACCCGCTCGCCGACCTCGTGCGCCTGCACCGGACGGCCCTCGACCGCGCCGTGGCCCGCGGGCTCGACCCCGACCAGCCGCGCAACCTCACACGATCCGTCATCCTGGATGCATGACGCCAGCGATCCCCGGAGCCGAGCGATGACCCCGAACGACGCCGCGGACGCGATCCCCGACGTCGCGAGGGACGAGGCCGGTGAGAAGCTCGCCGCAGTGCGCACGCTCGGCGCCGGGTCGCCCGTGCTGGCCTTCGATGTCGGCGGGACGGACATCAAGTCGGCGCTGTTCGACGCGGAAGGGCGGGCGCTCGGCCTCCGCCGCACGCCGACTCCCACGGCCGACGGCGACCGCACCCCTGCGCTGCTCGACCGGCTGCAGGTGCTCGCCGCGCAGCTCCGTGACGAGCATCCCGACGTGACGCCGCGCGCCGCCGGGCTCGTGGTGCCGGGGATCGTCGACGCGGCCGCCGGGATCGGCGTGTTCGCGAGCAATATGGGCTGGCGGGACGCGCCGCTGCGCGCGCTCGCCGCGGAGCGTCTCGGCCTCCCGGTCGCGTTCGACCACGACGTGCGCGCCGCGAGCTGGGCAGAGCACGAGCTGGGGGGCGCACGAGCCTACGACGACGCGGTGATCCTCGTGATCGGCACCGGGATCGCGGGTGCCCTGCTCGTCGGCGGCCGCCCCTACACGGCCGGGGGCTACGCCGGCGAGATCGGGCACTCCCCGATCGCCGACGGACCGGTGTGCCCGTGCGGTGCCCGTGGCTGTCTGGAGGCCGTCGCCTCGGCGGGCGCCATCGCGCGCCGCTACCGGGAGGCCACGGGGACGACCCCGGACGGCGCCAAGGACGTCATCGCCCGGGCGGCCGCCGGGGATCGGGTCGCCGCCGGCATCTGGGACTCGGCGCTGGACGCGCTCACCCTGTCGCTCGCGCAACTGACGGCCGTGGTCGCCCCCGAGGCCGTGGTGATCGGCGGCGGACTGTCGCGGGCGGGCGGTGCGCTCTTCGACGAGCTGCGGTCCCGTCTCGCCGCCCGCCTCAGCTTCCACCGCCTCCCCGCGCTCGTCCCCGCCGAGCTGTCCGGCAACGCGGGACTGATCGGCGCCGCCCTCCGCGCCAGGGAGCTCGCATGATCCTCACCGTCACCCCGAACCCCGCGCTCGACCTCACCTGGCAGGTCGATCGGCTCGTGGCCGGCGGGACCCACCGCGCCGAGACCGGGGCGTCGCGCGCCGGCGGCAAGGGCCTCAACGTCGCCAGGGTCGCACACGCCGAGGGGGCGTCCGTCCTCGCGCTGACCACGGCCGGCGGTCCGGTCGGCGCGGAGTTCGCTGCGGAGCTCACGGCCAGCGGCGTGCCCCATGTGCTCGTGCCCGTCGCGGCCGACACGCGTCGCAGCATCGCCCTCGTCGACGAGGCCGCGGGCGACACCACGATCGTCAACGAACGAGGGGTGAACCCGACCGATGCCGAGTGGGGCGGGCTTCTCGCGGAGGTCGTCGACCGGCTTCCCGGCGCCGCGGTCCTCGTCGTCTCCGGGAGCCTTCCGCCCGGGGCGCCGGAGTCGCTCGTGCCGATGCTCGTCGCGGTGGCTGCGGACGCCCGCGTCCCCGTGATCGTCGACACCTCCGGCCCGGCCCTCCTGCGCGCCGCCGACGCCCGGGCGACCGTGCTCAAGCCCAACGCCGCGGAGCTCGCCGAGGCCACCGGCATCATCGACCCCGTCGAGGGCGCGCGCTCGCTGCTGGCCCGCGGTGCCGAGCTCGTGCTCCTGTCGCTCGGCGCCGACGGCATGCTCGCGGTCACCGCGACCGATCTCCTCCACGCCCGACTCGACGAGCCGCTCTCTGGCAACCCGACCGGGGCCGGAGACGCCGCGGTCGCGGCCTGCGCCGTGCTCACCGCGGAGGGCGAGCGCGACCCCGAGGTCATCCTCCGTCGCGCGACCGCGTGGTCGGCAGCCGCCGTGCTCATGCCGCTCGCCGGCGACATCTCCCCCCGCTGGCGCGCGCTCGAGGAGCAGCTCCGCATCTCCCGCCCCGACCCCGCCTCCTTCCGGAAGGACCCTTCGTGACCCTCGTCTCCGCTCGGGAGCTCGTCTCCGCGGCTGCCACCGCCGGCACCGGCATCGGCGCGTTCAACGTCATCCACCTGGAGACCGCGGAGGGCCTCGTCCGGGCCTCCGCGCTCGCACAGCTCCCCGTGATCCTGCAGATCTCGCAGAACTGCGCCGACTACCACGGCGGTCTGGAGCCGGTCGCCCTCGCGACGCTCGCCGCGGCACGACGCGCGGAGACCCCGGTGGCGGTGCACCTCGACCATGCGGAGCGACCGGAGCTCGTCGATGAGGCCGTGGCCCTCGGCTTCGGCTCGGTCATGTTCGACGGCGGCGCGCTGCCCTACGAGGAGAACGTGGAGGTCACCGCCGAGGTCGCCGCCCGGGCCCGCGCGGCGGGGGTGTACGTGGAGGGCGAGCTCGGCGAGGTGGGCGGGAAGGACGGCGCCCACGCCCCCGGTGTCCGCACCGATCCGGACGAGGCGCGGGCGTTCGTGGCCGCGACCGGCGTGGACGCGCTCGCGGTGGCCGTCGGGTCGTCGCACGCCATGACCGACCGCACGGCCTCCCTCGACCTCGACCTCATCGCCCGCCTGCGTGCGGCTCTGCGTGGCGCCGCCGCGGACGGGACCGACGTGCCCCTCGTGCTGCACGGCTCGTCCGGGGTGGCCGACGCCGTGATCGCCGATGCCGTGCGCGCCGGGATGACGAAGGTCAACGTCTCCACCCACCTCAACGGTTTCTTCACGCGGGCGGTCCGCGAGGTGCTCGCCGCCGACGAGCGTCTCGTCGACTCCCGCAAGTACCTCGCTCCCGCCCGCGCCGCCCTCGCGGACGAAGCCGCCCGGATGCTGCGACTGTTCGCCCTGCTGCCGTCGGAGAATCCCACTCCGGTCGCAGAGGTTCCGGGCACGGCTGCGACCTCGACGCGAAACGACGACCGGTGAAGCGCGCGGCCCGACTGCACGCGATCCTCGACCTCCTCGCGGCGGACGGGGAGGTGACGGTGGAGGAGTTGGTGGAGCGGTTCGGGGCCTCCCCGGCCACCACCCGCCGCGACCTCGACTCCCTCGCCGAGCAGCGCCTGCTCACCCGCACGCACGGGGGTGCCGTGGCCCAGACCGTCGCCTACGAACTGCCGCTCCGCTACAAGAGCCATCTCCGCACGCACGAGAAGGAGAGCATCGCGCAGACCGCGGCGGCGCTCCTCACCCCCGGCATGGTGGTCGGCCTCTCCGGCGGCACGACGACCACCGCTATCGCGGCCGCGCTCGCCGCCCGCGAGGACCTGGCGGCGGAGGGCGGGATCACGGTGGTGACGAACGCGGTCAACATCGCCGCGCAGCTCGCGACCCGGCCGGAGATCAAGGTGGTCGTCACGGGCGGGGTCATCCACTCGCGCACCTACGAGCTCGTCGGCCCGTTCGTCGAACAGCTGCTCCGTGGCGTCCGGCTGGACCTCGCGTTCATCGGCGTGAACGGGATGGACGCGGCAGCCGGGGCGACCACGCAGGACGAGCGCGAGGCGGCGGTGAACCGGATGATGGCGGAGCGCGCGCGGCGGGCCGTCGTCGTGACCGACGGCAGCAAGCTCGGGGCCGAGGCCTTCTCCACCGTCGGCGGGCCGGAGCTCTTCGCCACGGTCATCACGGATCGAGGAGCCGACGGAGCCGCCGTCGACGCGCTGCGCGCCGCGGGGTACTCCGTCCTCCTCGCCTGAGACCCTCCGGCCGCACGCGGGCGCCCCGAGGGCCTCGGCGTCCCCAGATCGCCGAGGCCCTGCGGGAGCATCGCGGCTGCATACCGCGACGCTCCCGGAGCAGATGGTGTCCGTCTCGTCTTCCCGCTCCCCAGCGGCGTTTCCCCAGAACCGACGGCGCCTCCCTCGTGCCTCTCCCTTCGAGGCCTTTCGCTCGACACCTTCCGAAGAACAGGAGGGGGCGGGTGCGGTTCTGATACCTGCACCGGCGAAGAAAGTCAGAATCCGTTGCCGTGACACTGGAACGGGGCGGAAACCCCCGTCGAGAGCGCGGCGCTCGCCAGGGCGTCGGCGGGGGACGCCCCGCCGGCGAGGCCCTCGTGGACCGCGGTCAGGAGCTCGCACGCGTCGTCGTCCGGCACCGTGACGGGAGCCGCGATCACCGCCTCCGCGCCCGCGTGCAACCACACGCGCGTCATGCCCAGGGCCTCCTCGCCCCAGCGCACGGAGGACCGACCCAGCTCGCACGCCGAGAGGATCACGGTCCGCGGCACCCGGGCGATGAGGTCGACGTCGTAGCCGAAGAGCACGCCGTCGGCGAGTTCGAACCCGGAGAACAGCGGATTGTCGATCGCGTGACGCCCGTGCGCGGCGATGTGGAGCACGTCGACGGAGGCCGCCAGCGCGGTGACGGCGCTCACGGTCGCGGTGGCGTCCTGCAGCAGCCGGGTCGTTCCCCGTCCCGCCCACGAATCCGCCGCGCGCTGGACCTCTTCCGCCGCCCGCGGCACGCGCGGTCCCGCCGCGAACCCGACGCTCGGGGCTGAGGAAGCCGAGGCCTCCCCGTCGAGCCAGCGCGAGACCGAGGTCGCGAGGGTGAACGGCACGCCGTGCATGCCGGGGAGCATGGCCCACGGCACCCCGCCGAGGATTCCGGGAACGGTGATCACGAACCGCGTGGCGCCCGCGGCGGCCCGGCGCATCGGCCCGAGCAGCTCGTCGTCGAGGACAGCGAGACGCGCCGTCAGAGCGCGCGCGGTCACCGGCCCCATCGCGCCGTCCCGGGTGAGAGCGGCCATGTCGAGGTCGGCGCGCAGGCCGTCGAGAGCGGCCCGCACTCGCGACCAGGACAGGTCGACGAGGGTCGCGCCGTCCGCCTGCACCGCGACCCCGTGCAGTCCGGTGCCGGTGTAGACGTAGGCCAGGACTGCCGTGTCGGCCGGCAGGAGCGCGGAGGCCTCGGCCAGCGTCCGACGCTCCCGCGTCGCCCCGGAGCCGGTGGCCGACCACTGCCGCTCGCGCACCCGGTCGCGGAGCGCGCGGACGGTGGGGTCGGTCGTCCAGTCCGCCCCCGCGAGGTCGGCACGCAGCATCCGGAGCTCGGCGAGGTCGGCGGCGAGGGAGTCGTCGTGCGGGGGGCGGACCGGGGCGACCTGCTGACTGAGGTGCCGGGCGCGCTCGGACCACTCGAAGAGCGTCGCCGGGTCGCGACGGCGGACGGCTGCGGCGAGTCCCGTGAACACGAGGTCGCTGGCATGCATGGCGACGGAGGCCTGCAGGTCGAGGGCCCCGAACGAGCGCTGCCATGCCGACAGCAGGTCGAGCCCGGTGGCGGCGGCGCGCAGCGCGTCCCCGTCGCGACCGCGTCCGGCGGCGCGGGCGGCGCGGACCTCCTGCGCGCGGAGTCGGAGCGGCGTCGGGGCCGAAGCGGGGATGCGGGGGAGGCGGCCGGTGCCGTCGCGGCGGGCGCTCAACCGCAGGGCCGTGGCCTCGGTGCGGAAGCCGCTCCGGTCGAGCTCCTGTGCCACTTGCTCCCACGCGGCGGCGTCGAGCGGGCGACCGGGCCGGATCCGCTGTCGGGCTTCCAGCTCCACCGCCGCGGCGCGGGCCGCCCAGCCGCTGCTGCCGAGGGCGGTGAAGCGGCGGGTGGCCGTCCTCGCCGCCCGCGCCGCGGCTCGCGGATCGTGGCGGACGAGCGAGCGGGCGAGGTGGAACTCCGCCTCCCCACGGGCCTGGCGCATCCGCTGGGCACCGAACTGCACGGCCACGCGGGCGAGCAGCGCCTCCGCCTCGGTCGTCAGCCCGGCGTCGCGGAGCACCTCGGCGCGGTCGAGGTCGCTGATGGCGGTGGCGAGGGCGCTGGTGGCGGCGAACGTCGGCCGGGATTCGGCCATCAGGCGCAGCGCCGACACGAGGTCGCCGCCGAGGAGTGCGGCATAGCCGAGGTTGTGCGTGGCCTCGGCGAGGGAGTTCCGTTCGTCGTGCGCCTCGTAGATCCCGATCGCACGGCGGAGGTCGGCCATGCAGGTGTCCAGCTGATGGCGCTGCATCCGCACCACCGCTCGGTTCATCAGGCAGTTGGCGAGGGCGGGGGTCTCGGTCCCGGTCGCGGCCAGGGTGTCGATCGCGGTGGTCAGGCTCGCCTCGGCCTCCTCCATCCGGCCCCCGTGCATGAGGAGGGCGCCGAGCTGCCCGCCGAGGAGGGCGACCGTCTCGGCCTGCAGGCCGTCCCGCGCCAGCGCCTCCCGGCACAGCGCCTCCGCCGCCGCGGGCTCGCCGGTCTGCGCGAGCACGTAGGCGGCCGTCCCGTCGATGCGGGCGCGGAGGTCCGCGTCGTCGGTGCGGGCGGCGGCCTTCTCCAGTTCCCGCCTGGCACGGGTGAACTGCCGGGCGTTGGCCGCCTCGACGCCGCGTCGGTGCAGCGCGCTCGCGGACAGGGGCATCCGTCCAGGATGCCGTGCCGGAGCGGTCGTGCGGAAGGGTGCGAGGGGTCAGAGCCGCTCGTGCGGCGTCGGCAGGGACTTCAGCACGGCGGCGACGGCCTTCCCGGCGACGGCGGGCTTCACCCCCGCGGCCGGGACGGCGCCGAGCTGGGCCGCGACCCGACCGGCGATGTACGGAGCCGCGAAGGAAGTGCCGCTCCACACCGCGAAGCCGCCGCGGTAGTCGTCCGGGTCGAGCGTCTCGCGCGGCAGCCCGTCGATGTCCGCGCGGGTCGCGGCCTGCGCGCCGCCGACGAAGGCGGGCGAGGTGCTGACCACGGCGGCGCCCGGGGCGTACACCTGCACCCAGGGGCCGACGTTCGAGAACAGGGCGACGGAGTGCGCCGACGGGTTCAGGGCGCCGACCGACACGTGCGGAGCGCCGTCGTCGGACGGCAGCCCGTTGTCGGCGCCGGGCCACGGCCACAGCGAGGCGGGGAACGACGGCCGATCGATCGCGTCGTTGCCGGCCGAGCAGACGACCACGCAGCCGAGCTCTCTGGCCTTCGCGAGCAGCTCATACAGGGTCTTGCTGAAGAGCCCGTCGGTCGGGGTCTCGTGGTAGTAGCTGAGGGAGAGGTTGAGCACGTCGATGGGGAAGCCCGTCGTCGGGTCCTCGCGGTGCCGCCGCAGCAGTTCCACGACCTGCGCCACGGTTTCCAGGAGCGTGCTCTCGTCGACCACCCCGAGCGCGCCGGCGACGCGGATGGAGAGGATGTCGGCGTCCGGTGCCGCCTGACGCACGAGGCCTGCGATGAAGGTGCCGTGCCCGGCCACCGCGTCGATCTCGCCGTCGAGCTGCCCGTACAGGTCGGGGTAGCGTTCGGGGTCGGCGTCGTCCGTGAAGCCCACGGGGACGCCGTCGAGTTCGACGTGCCGGGTGACGATGTCGGACGGCAGCCAGGCGTGCTCCCCGCAGCCGGTGTCGAGGATCGCCACGACCGGTCGTCGTCCGCGCTTCGGAGCGGCGGCTCGAGCCGGAGCGGGACCGAGCCAGGTGACCGGCTGCCGCGCCCCGCGTCCGGGCTCCAGGTAGTCGTCGCTGCCGCCTCCGCCGGGAGCGGCACCGCGAACGGGATTCGTCCGCGTGAACGGGTTCGTCCGGGTGAACGGGTTCGTCCGGGTGAACGGGTTGAGCCCGACCGGGTCGATCGACAGCACGTGCTCGAGGCTGGTCCGCGGCATCGTCGAGCGCGACAGCCGGCGCGCGCGCTGCAGCACCCGCCAGGCGTCGGGCGCCACGGGGGACTCGCCCCTGGTCGGCTCATCCGGCGTGGTCAGCCGCGCCCGCAGGAACCCCGCGACACCCGGCACGAGCTCACCGTTCCCGATCTCGCGCTCCGGCGACTCCAGCTCCAGCCGCCAGCCGAAGGAGTCCGCGGCATCCCTCAGGGCGCGCAGCTCGCGGTCGTACGCCTCCTCCTCGCCGAGAGCGCGCGTGATGAGCAGGCGCTCCGGCAGGTACGCGGTGGGGAACGCCCGGATCCCGTCCACCGGTTCCGTGCTGGGGTCGAGGGCGGTGCCGCGGCGGATCGATCCCTCCGCGCGGTCCTGCCAGGTCCATCCCTGGGGCTGCTCCATCGGTCATCCTCTCCGTGGGCATCGCCGGCGACGGCGCCGGCGATGCGGGGTCACAACTCGAACTGGGGGGTCTCCAGGGTGCGGGTCTCGTCGCCGACCGTCGCGGTCAGGCGCACGCGGCTGAGCCCGGACGGCACCTCGTCGAACACGAACCGGCCGGTCTCCGCCGGGGTCGTGCGGCGCTCGCGCTCGCCCTGCAGCAACAGGATCTCCGCCGCGACGGTGTCCACCCAGCCGTCGACCCGCCGTCGCCCGGACGCGGTCGTCGTGACGTGGAGGAGGATGCTCGTGCTGCCGTCGCTGAACTGCAGGGTGAGGGCGTCGGTCTCGCCGCGGACAGCCCCGAGCTGGCCTTCCACGAGCGTGAGCAGCGCGTACTCGCGGTGGAGCCCGTCCGCGGCGACCGCGGCGACCATCCGGTCGATGAGGCCGGCCGGGACCGGATCGACCTCTCCCCAGAGGCTGCGCAGGCGGGCGAACAGCCGGGCGTCGTCCTCATCGCTCATGATCGTCCCTCCGTCCGGGTGGCCGGGGCGTCGAGGAGGTCGCGGAGCTTCGCGAGGCAGCGGCTGCGGGTCGGGCCGATGCTGCCGACCGGCATGGAGAGGTCGCGGGCGAGGCGCGCGTAGTCCGGGCGGTCCTCGAAGGCGATCACCCGGAGCAGGCGCTGACAGCGCTCGGCGAGGCGGCGGACGGCGGCCCAGAGCCGCCGGTTCTCGTCGTCGAGCGCGGCGTGCTCCTCGGCGGACGCCTGCTCCGGAAGGAGGGCGTCCAGGTCATCGGATTCGGCGGTGTCGACGCGACCGACGGCCTTGCCGACCTTCCAGGCCTCGCGGCGGGCGGTCGTCGTCAGCCAGGCGGAGACGGCACGCGAGTCGGCGATCGCGCCGTGGCCGCGCACCAGCTGGAGCCAGGTCGTCTGCACGACGTCTTCCGCGAGGGTGCGTTCGAGGCCGTAGGCGCGCACGACGTGCCAGAGCACAGGCGTCATCAGCCGTACCAGGTCGTCCATCGAGCGGCCGTCGCCATCGCGCCACGCATCGAACAGGTCCGCGGCGCGTTCCCAGCGTGCACGCCCGTCGTCGGATGCCGGATCGAAGGCGGCGCCGGGGGCACCGTCGATCATGAGGCCCATTGTGATCACACCTACCAGGAGCACGGCAAGGGCTCGGTGATACATGTCGCCGTCCAAGAATTCCGACGGCCGGATCCGTGGTGCGACGCCGCCCTCGCTAGCGTGGAGGGGTGATCGCTCTCGTCGTCGTGCTGTTCCTCAACGCCGGTTTCAACGTGCTCGTCTGGCCGCGGTTCTACACCCGCGTCGCCAAGGACCCGCGTGCCAGGGACGAGAACGGCAAGGCCACCCCGTTCCTCCGCGTGCACGTCATCCTCATCGCGATCGCGCTGGTGCTGGCCGTGGCCTCCGCGGCGGCGGGGATCACCGTGCTCGCGGTCACGCCCTAGCGCGATTTCTCCGTCGGATGGGTGACGGCCACGATGCCTCACCACGATGACGCGTCCGCAGCCGTGGATCATCGACTTCGGTACTCGGCTCCTACCGATCATCGTCAAGACGGTGTATAACTATTCCGTCGAGCGAAGGGTTTTACATGCAGTTCGTGACGACCGAGGAGGCGGCGAGACGGCTCGGCGTGTCCACGCGGCGTGTGGTCGACATGCTCATGAGCAAACAGCTCGCCGGGCAGAAAGTACACCGGAGCTGGCTGGTGTCGGAGGCCGCCGTCAGCGAGCGCGAGCGGCTGCAGTATGGCGACGGTCGCCCTTTGAAGGCGGCGACGGCGCGCGCGGTTGTCGGCGCACTGTCCGCAGGCACCGCGCTGCCGGCGAGGCAGCGGGCGATTGTGCAGCACCGCGGTGTCGAGCAGCTCACTGCGGTGCTCGCGCGTTCGACGCGGGTCGAGAGATTCGCGACCCGAAACCCCGAACTCGCAGCTGAGCATCTGCATTTCACGGGAGCGAACGCGCTCGAGCGCATCGTCACCCATGCGAACGACGCCCTTGTCGGCCCGGCCCGGCAGCTCCACGGGTATCCGAAGGGGCTGCCTTACGAAGAACTCATCGATCACGCGATGCTCGTGCGCGACGACGAGAACGCACGGGTCGTGCTCTATCGGTTCGAGGACGACATCTTTCCCTGGGACACCACTCCGACCGCGCTCGTCGCTGTTGATGCGGCGCGCAGCGACATCTCGCGGGTACACGCGGTCGGCCTTGAGGCGCTGGAGCGCATGAGGAACCAATGGCTGGCCACGCACACGCCGTAGAGGTCCCGGAGGATATCCCGCCGTGGCCGCTGGTTTTCGAGGTCGGGGCGGCGACTCCGCCCGGCAGCTGGGCACTCGTCGGCGGGCTCATGGTGCACGTGCATGCGCTTCGCGCCGGTGTAGAGGCTACCCGCCCGACACGCGACGTCGATCTGCTGCTGGACGTCGGCGCCGCCTCCGTCTCCGACATCGCCGGTTCCCTGACCGGGCTCGGCTTCGCCGCCGCGGACCCCTCGCCGGGGAATCCCCTCCATCGCTTCAGCCGAGGCGAGCATGACGTCGTCGACGTGATCGTGGCGCGCGATGTGCGCATGCGCACGCGCTGGCAGCGACGCCCGCTGTTGCGCTCGCCCGGCGCTGCACAGGCGCTGCAACGCCGTGACACCTACACGCTCACCTCCCTCGCTCGCTCCTCGACCATCGAGGTGCCGGACGAGCTCGGCGCGATCATCGCCAAAGCTGCCGCATACGCGGTCGACTCACGCAACCCTGGGCGACACCTCGAGGATCTCGCGGTCCTGGCTGCAACTGTAGGCAACCCGCGGGTCCTCGCACTGAGCGCCCTCACGCGAAAGGACCGCCGGCACCTGCGCCGCGCCATCCCCTACCTCGCCGACGACCGGCACCCCGCCTGGCGAGTACTCGACTCCTACGATCGAACAATCGGGCAGCGAGTGTGGGCTGCGATCAGCATGGCGTGCCCGACGTGACCACTCAGGCTTCCTTTCGCGGGTACGACCACGCGCACGGGCATCGGTGCGCCGCTTCTCCACCTCAGTCCGCCTCGTACCGGGCGGCGTGCGCGGCCCAGCGGGACTCGACCGGGAGGCTGCGGAGGGCGCGGTTCCCGATCGCGAGGGCGGCAGCCACCACGCACAGGGCCGCGCAGATGAGGATGGTGCCCTGTCGTCCGAGCCCGGCCAGGCCGAAGCCGGCGATGAGCGGGGCGAGCGGCATCGCCCCCATCGCGAGGACCCCCATGGCGCTGTTCGCGCGCCCCAGCAGACGTGACGGCGTGGCCACCATGAAATAGCCCATCATCCCGGCGTTCAGGGCGGGGACGAGGAGCACCGTGGCACCGAGGACGGCGGCGACGGTCCACGGTGCCGACGCGAACGACAGCACGACGGCGCCGAGGGCGACCACTGCGAGCCCGCCGATCGTGAGTACGCCCGCCGGGATCCGGGGCACGAGGAGCGGGGCGACGATCGCGCCGACGAGCATCACGGCGCCGATGGCCGCGCTGACGGCTCCGATGAGGAGTTCGGAATGGCCCGCCTGCTGCAGCGCATAGACGGCCGTGGTGATCGCGGCGTTGAAGCCGAGGTTCACGATGGTCATGATGAGCATGACGCCGCCGAGGTCGGGGCGGGACAGCAGCCAGCCGAAGCCCTCGCGGAACTCCCGCCAGGCGTTCGGGCGCGCGGGGGGCGTGCCGCCGTCGTCCTCGTCCAGAGCGCCGACGTCGGCGATGCCCGCGCGCCGGACCTGTCGCCCGAGGAGCCCGGCGGTCACGGCGGCGACGAGGTGGCACAGGGTCATGACCGCGCCGACGAGCCAGCCGCCCACCCCGAGGAGCAGGCCGCCGAGGGGTCCGCCGGCGAGCTGAAGGGCCGCATCGCGCCCCTGGTTCGCGGCCTGCGCGCGCCCCATCGCGTCGTCCGGGACGATCTCCTTCAGCGCGCTCTCGCCGGCGACGTCGAAGAGGCCGCTCCGCGCGGCCAGCAGCACGTCGATCACGAGGAGGGTCGCGAAGGTGAGGGCGCCGCCGAGGGCGAGCAGGGTGAAGGCCCCGGCCAGCACGATCCCCAGAATCGAGCCGACGAGCATGAGCACGATGCGCCGGTGCCGGTCCGCGATGATCCCGCCCACGAGGGTGAGCAGCACCCGCGCCACCATGCCCGCCCCCGCGATGATGCCGGCCTGTGCGGGGTCGTTCGTGATGACGAGCGCGAGGAGCGGGACCGCGAACCCGAAGAGCGCCGCGGCGAGCCCCTTGCTCGTGTCGCTGACGAGCCAGGTGAGGTAGCGCGTGTTCTGCCACAGGCGGTGGGGCGTGGTCGTCGTGCTCATGGCTCGACGATAGTTCCGCAAGAATAATTGCGCAACTGTTCGTGCGCATTTGCGTGACTAGGATCGGGGAATGGCTGACGACGCGGAGAAGACCTCTCGGGAGGACGCCGCCTTCATGACGTCGGCCATGCTCAAGGCCTACTCGCACCCGCTGCGCCGCCAGATCCTCCGCCTCATCGCGCGCCGCGGTTTCCTGCGCGCCGCGGACATCGCCGGCGCGCTCGACGTGCCGGCCAACAGCGCCAGCTTCCACCTGCGGGTGCTCGCCGAGGCGGGGCTCATCGAGGAGGCTCCGGAGCAGGCCAGAGACCGCCGCGACCGTGTGTGGACGGGACGCAAGGGTGCCCTCACCGTCGGCGGTCCGGAGAACCCGGTCGCGGACGAGGCCCTCGGCGATGCGGTGGTGGCCGCGCTCGCAGAGGACCACGTCGACCTGCTGCGCCGGGTGGTGGCCTGGACGCCCGAGTACGTGTCCGGTCGCACCGCCGAGGTGCATGCGTCGTTCGTGCAGCGCACCATCCGACTGACCGAGGCCGAGTTCGACGACGTGATGCACAAGATCAATGACGTGCTCTCCGCCGCCGACGACGCGCATGACGACACCGACCCCGCGGGCCGTCACTGGCAGCTGGACATCGTCGTCGCCGACGACACCATCTGACTCACTCGTCTTCGTCGTCGAGGCGCTCGCCGCTGAGGATGAGGATGCGGCGGAGGTGCATCGCCGTCAGCACGCCCGGTCCCATCGAGCTGCGCACGTCGAACGTGCGGTCGTCGACCTTCTCCAGCAGGAGCCGGATCGCCCGCGCCGCCTCCGCGCGGCGGCGATGCGCCGCGCTCGAGGCGGGGTCGTCCTCCGCGATGACGTCGGCGACGGCGTGGCAGGCCGCCGACAACGGCTCGGGCAGCGCAGGATCCAGGGGCATGGCCGCCGGACGCTCCCAGATCGTGTCGGCCGTCGCGTCGGCGATGTCCCGGATGAGGTGCGCGATCCGGTCGAGGGTGGAGAGCTGATCGTGGATGTGGGCGGTGCCCGCATGCCGGCGTCGCGCGCGCGGGTTGTAGCGGACGCTCTCGTCGGCCTCGGCCAGGGCGGCGCGGAGATCGGCGGTGGTCTCGGCGAGCGCTGCGGCATCGTCGGCCCACTGTGCGGTCTCCGGCGGCCAGGACTCCGAGACCGCGGAGCCGATGTCGTGGAGGTGCCCGGCGAGCTGTCGTCGGAACTCCTCCACCCGCGCCTCGGCCGATCCGATGAGCGGGGCGGGGGCGAAGAGGAGGTTCACCACGAGACCGATGACGATCCCGACCCCCATCTGGGCGAGGTAGCCGAGGGAGTAGTCGTCCGCGTTCTGACCGCCGATGATGAGCACGAACAGCGCCGCCATCGGGACGTACTCCTTGCCGACGCCGAACCAGCCGGTGCCGGAGACGAGGACGCCGAGGCCGACAACGAGCGGGATCGTCCACCACGTCGGCCCGACCGTGAGCACGATCAGCGCGGCCAGGCCGATGCCGGTGGCCAGGCCGAACAGGGTCTGCAGGCTCGACCGCATGGACCCCATGAGCGTGGGGTACATGCTCACGAGCGCACCGAGAGGGGCGTAGTACGGGTACTCCTCGGTGACCCCCGGCATGTGCGGCGCGATGGTCCACGCGAGCCCGACGGCGAGTGCCGTCTTGACCACGAGGAGCAGACGGGCGGGGCGGACCGCCTCACGGACGGTGCGGGCGAGGTATGAGCGGCGTTCGCGGACGCGCAGGCGTGAAAGGTCGGGCGTCACGTCATCCTCTCCTCGCGGCGGTCGGGTGGTCCTCTCCGGCGAGGATAGGGCCCGCAGGTGGCGCGCGGCCACCGGGTTGCCCCACCTCCGGTCGCCGGGTAGAGGCGGCCGGACGCGGATGCCGCGACCGCGCGGGGTGCGCGGCCGCGGCATCCGCGGATTCCCGTCGTCGCGTCAGGGCGTGGCCCGACGGAACGCGAGGAAGGAGACGACGCTGAGGACGGCCACGACCACGAGCCCCCAGAGGGCGAGGCCCACGGCGCCGAGGTCGAGGATGCCGAGCCACACGTCGCCCCACAGCTCGAGCCGTGTCACGAGGAACACGACCCCCACGAGGAGGAGCGCCAGGGCGACGCCGACGATCGTGAGGACCATCGGGCCCCAGCTCTTGTAGATCGTCGCGCCGGTGAACCCGACCACGAAGAAGAACAGCGCGAGCGTGAAGTAGACGACGAAGGCGCCGAGCGGGCCGGCCTCCCACAGCCACGGCAGGTGGAACACCCAGCCGTTCACGCCGTACCCGTTCGTGGCCAGCTCGATCGCGCCGCCGAGGAGGAAGAGGATGCCGAGCAGCGCGCTGCCGAGGATCGCGGTCAGCAGCGTTCCGATGAAGAACTCCCGCCGGGTGACGCTCATGGCCTGCGAGAACGGGAAGGTCAGCGTCATGGCCGACAGCCCGATCGCGAAGAAGTACCACAGCGGTGCCTGGCCGCCTCCGCCGTACTTGGGGGCATCGCCGGGGATCATCGCGTAGATGAGGACCGAGATCACCACGGCCGAGGCGAGGATGATCAGCGGCACCCAGACGAAGGTCTGCCGGTTGATGAGCTGCAGGCGGATGACATTGAGTGTGCGTCGCATCAGCGGACTCCTTCCGTGGTGGCGTCGGCTCTGGTGCCGGAGCGGGTCTCGGCCTTCTGGGTGAGGCGGACGATGAGCTGCTGCAGCGAGACGGGGGCGAGGTCGAGGCCGGCGGCCCGCACCTCCGCGCGATCGTCGGCGGTGAGGGCGCCGAGCACGGTGACGGAGGCGACGCGACCGAGCTCGTCCCGGTGCAGCACCTCGCGATCACCGACCCAGGCGTCGACCTTCGCGGCATCCCCGACGACGGTCACGGCGCGGTCGCGGACGGCATCCGTGTCCTCGTTGAGGAGGATCTGGCCGTTGTCGATCACGATGACCTTCTCGATGAGGTTCGCGACCTCGTCGATCAGGTGCGAGGAGAGGATGATCGTGCGCGGGTGCTCCGCGTAGTCCTCCACGAGCCGGTCGTAGAAGATCTGCCGGGCGACCGCGTCGAGTCCCAGATAGGGCTCGTCGAAGAACGTGATCTCGGCGCGGGAGGCCAGGCCGATGATGACGCCGACCGCGGAGAGCTGCCCGCGGGAGAGCTTCTTGATGGTCTGCTTCATCGGCAGCTGGAACTCCGCGATGAGCTCGTCCGCGAGGCCCTGGTCCCAGTGCGGGAAGAACAGGCGGGCGGCGGCGAACGCGTGCCGCGGGGTCGCATCGTCCGGATACTTCTGGCTCTCCCGCACGAAGCAGATCCGGCCGAGCACATGGGCGTTCTCGTACGGGTGCTCGCCGAACACCTTCACGGTGCCGGAGGATTCGAAGTTCTGGGCCGTGAGGATCGACATGAGTGTCGTCTTCCCGGCGCCGTTGCGGCCGAGGAGCCCGTAGATCGAGCCTCCCTCGAGAGCGAGCGACACGTTGTCGAGCGCCCGCTTCTCCTTGTAGCGCTTGGTGAGGTTCTGCACCTCGATGACGGCGGTCATGCGGGGTTCTTCCCTTCTGGGGTGGGGGCGGATGCGGCGCGCTGCCGGAGCAGGTCCGCGAGGTCTTCCGCGCCGAGGCCCAGCGTGCGGGCCTCCGCGAGGAGCGGGTCGATGTAACGGTCGGCGAAGGCCGCGCGGCGCTCGCCGAGGAGCAGGTCCCTGGCGCCTTCCGAGACGAACATGCCGATGCCTCGGCGCTTGTGGAGCACTCCCTTGTCGGTGAGCATGGCGACTCCCTTCGCGGCGGTGGCGGGGTTGATGCGGTAGAACGCGGCGAGCTCGTTCGTCGAAGGGGCCTGCGCCTCCTCGGCCAGCGAGCCGTCGAGGATGGAGTCCTCGATCTGCTCGGCGATCTGGAGGAAGAGCGGCTTGCCTTCTTCGATCACGAGTCCTCCGTGGTTTCTGGGTTACTTACTCAACTAAGTAACCATGGAACCAGGACGGTGTCAACCCCTCTGAATATGGGCGGGCACAGCTTCGGAGATCTCCGTCGACATGCCGCCCGTCGGTCGGTTCCGGCGGCGTGTCGGCCGTCAGCTCTGAAGTTGTGCACGGGGAGGGGGTGAGGCGGGCCGCGTACAGTGGGCTGGTGCCGGAGTTCCCCTACAGCCGCCTGCGTCGCTGGCCTGACGTCGAGGCGGACAACCTCCAGGCCCACGATGCGACCGACCTCCTGCTCGTGGAGCGCGCACTCGCGCTCGACGTGCCGGGCTCCGAGACGGTCGTGATCGGTGACGAGTACGGCGCGATCACGCTGGCGCTCACGGCGGCCGGGCGCTCCGGTGTCCGGGTGCATCAGGACCTCGCGACCGGACGCCGCGCCCTCGCGCGCAACGCGGAGGAGCTCGGAATCGGCGGGTTCGCGCCGCACGAGCTCGATGCCGATCTGCTCGCCGGAGCGAGACTGGTGCTGCTGCAGCTGCCGAAGGCCCTCGCCGAACTGGAGGAGATCGCCGACGCCGTCGCCCGCTGGGCCGCCCCGGAGGTAGTGCTCGTCGCGGGAGGCCGCGTGAAGCACATGTCCCTCGGTCAGAACGACGTCCTGGCGCGGAGCTTCGCCCACGTGCAGGCGCAGCGCGCGGAACGGAAGTCGCGGCTGCTCGTCGCCACTGAACCCCTCCCCGTGCCGGAGTCGCCGCCATTCCCGGTCTCCGCGCGGCACGGCGACCTCGTCCTCGTGGCCCACGGCGGCGCCTTCGCCGGACCCCGTCTCGACATCGGCACCCGCACGCTGCTCGATGTGCTCGACCTCGACGGGAACGATGACGGCCGCCGCGTGCTCGACCTCGGCTGCGGGACGGGAGCGCTCGCCGTGTCCTGGGCGCGTGCTCGCCCGCGGGACCGGCTCGTCGCCACGGACCGCTCGGCCGCCGCCGTCGCCTCCGCCCGTGCCACCGCGTCGGCGAACGGGGTGGCCGATCGGGTCGAGGTCACCCACGATGACGCGGGGTCGGCGCTCGCCGCGGGGAGCTTCGACACGGTGCTCCTGAATCCGCCGTTCCACCTCGGCGCCAGCGTGCACACCGGCGCCGCGACCCGCCTGTTCGAGGCCGCCGCGCGCCTGCTCCGACCGGACGGGGAGCTGTTCACGGTGTACAACTCGAGCCTCGGCTACCGGGCCGAGCTGACCCGGCTCATCGGCCCCACCGCGCAGCTCCGACGCACCCCCAAGTTCACTGTGACGCGCACCGTCCGGCGCCCGTGACGACCCCGCGACGAAATTGCTAGACGCTCGTACTATCCCCCGGTCAGCGGCGGAAACCCGGGCACGTCCGTGGCCCAGGATTTGCCGCTGACCGGCCATTTCGTTACGTTGGTCTGCGGGCCTGACGGCCCATAGACCAGTCCGCGGTCACGTCCTTCCTTCGATGAGCTGTGCGGCGAAGAGGCGTGGGCGTACGGTCGATCCCCTCTGCGGCGGATCCGAAATCCGCCGCCTGTGCCGCCACAGCGAAGACGTCGAACGGCCTCGTGAGGATCACCCGGGCGTGACCGAAGCAGGCTCAGCCACCCGAAGGCCGAGCCGCAGGGGAAACGTGTCCGAAACAGCACTCGAAGCGCGCCATCTGTACAAGGTGTTCGGGAGGAATCCGAGCGCCGCCGTTCGCCGGCTGAAGGCGGGGGAGAGCCGCACGGCCGTCGCCGACGCGGGGACCGCCGCCGTCATCGACGCCAGCTTCACCGTCAACCGCGGTGAGATCTTCGTCATCATGGGCCTGTCCGGATCGGGCAAGTCCACCATCATCCGCATGCTCAACGGGCTGCACGACATCACCGCTGGCACCGTCACCGTGGGCGGCGACCCGATCACGGGGATCCCGGCCGCGCGCCTCCGGGAGATCCGCCGCGACCGCATCTCGATGGTGTTCCAGCACTTCGCGCTGCTGCCGCATCGCACGGTCGCCGCGAACGTCGCCTACCCGCTCGAACTCAAGGGCGTCGGCAAGGCCGAGCGCCAGGCCAAGGCCGAGGAGATCCTCGCCCTCGTCGGGCTCGAGGGTCAGGGCGACAAGCTGCCGTCCGAGCTGTCCGGCGGCATGCAGCAGCGCGTGGGCATCGCCCGCGCCCTCGCGGCCGACAGCGACATCCTGCTCATGGACGAGGCCTTCAGCGCGCTCGACCCGCTGATCCGCCGCGAGATGCAGGAGCAGCTTCTGGAGCTGCAGCAGAAGCTCCAGAAGACCATCGTCTTCATCACGCACGACCTCAACGAGGCCATGTTCCTCGGTGACCGCATCGCCGTCATGCGCGACGGTCGCATCGTGCAGATCGGCACGCCGGAGGACATCCTCATGGACCCGGCGAACGACTACGTCGAGCAGTTCGTGCAGGACGTCGACCGTGCCCGGGTGCTCACCGCCGCGAACGTCATGGAGCGTCCGCGCCCCGTCGTCGCCGAGTCGGCCGGTCCTCGCACCGCGCTCCGCCAGATGCGCGACGCCTACATGTCGGCGACCTACGTGGTCGGCAAGGACCGGCAGCTCGTCGGCGTGGTCACCGACCGCGACGCCGTGAAGCTCGTGCGGCAGGGCGCCACGCGCCTCGACTCGATCATCAAGCCGGTGCTGCAGAGCGTCCGCGAGGACGACGTCCTCATGAACCTGTTCGTCCCCGCCGTCGAGTCGCCGCTGCCCCTCGCGGTGACGGATGCCGACGGCCGCCTCGCGGGAGTGATCCCGCGCGTCACCCTGCTCGCGGCGCTCGGTCCCGGGCCCGGAGCGACCGAGGAGATCCTGCTGCCGATGACCCCCATGCCCCAGGCCGAGATCGACGCCGTGCTCGACGACGGATGGACGGCCGAGCCCGGCCCTTCGACGAGCTCAGGGACCCAGGGTGGCTTCGGCTCAGAGGCACAGGGCGGGTTCGGGTCAGGGACCCAGGGTGGGTTCGACTCAAGGACCCAGGGCTTCGGCTCAGGGACCCAGGGCTTCGGCTCAGGGACCCAGGCGGAGGAGGTGCGCTGATGGACGGTTTCCGCATCCCCGTGGGCGACTGGGTCGCCGCCGGCGTCGACTGGATCACCGCCAACCTCGACGGCCTGCTCGACGCGGTCTCGTTCGTGGTGAGCTTCCTCGTCGACGGCCTCACCCGCCTGCTCCTCACGCCGCACTTCGCCGTCATCATCGTGATCGCGGCGCTGATCGCCTGGCTCGTGCGCTCGTGGCAGCTCGCCATCGGCACGATCCTGTCGTTCGGGCTCATCGTCGCCATGGACCTCTGGGTGCCGGCTATGCAGACGCTCGCCCTGGTGCTCGTCGCCGCCGTCGTGGCCGTGCTGATCGCGGTGCCGCTCGGCATCTGGTCGGCGCGCAATGCGACCGTGCGCGCGACGCTGAAGCCGGTGCTCGACTTCATGCAGACCATGCCGGCCTTCGTGTACCTGATCCCGGCGATCGTGTTCTTCGGCATCGGTGTGGTGCCCGGACTCGTCGCCACCGTGATCTTCGCGCTGCCTCCCGGCGTGCGTCTGACCGAGCTGGGCATCCGCGGCGTCGACGCGGAGACCGTCGAGGCCGGACACGCCTTCGGAGCGACGCCGGGGCAGATCCTCCGCGGCATCCAGCTCCCGCTCGCGATGCCGACCATCATGGCCGGCGTCAACCAGGTCATCATGCTCGCCCTGTCGATGGCGGTCATCGCCGGTATGGCGGGAGCCGACGGGCTCGGGAAGATGGTCGTCGAGGCGATCTCGACGATCAACATCCCCAAGGGCGTCGAGGCCGGACTGGGCGTCGTGCTCATCGCCGTGTTCCTCGACCGGGTGACCGCCGCTCTGGGCGCGCCCGGCGAGAACCGCTCCTCGCTCCTCGGCATGCTGAAGCGTCGCGGTTCGTCCCGGCCGTCCGCTCCCGTGGCGTCGGAGCCCGCAGCCTCCGCGCCCGCCGAGGAGGCTGCGACCGAATCCGAGCTCGCCCGCGCCTGAGCCCCCGCGTCCCCGTCTCCGTCCCACCCCTTTTCGTCCGGTGCGGGACGGAAATGGGGCGTCGGGGCGCGGATCCCGGCACGGTTTCGATCCCGGCACAGCTGTCCCGCGGCCTCGTCCGCACCTCCTGAATCACATACGGAACGCAAGAGAGAGAGTCACATGAAGAAGAAGATCCTGACCATCACCGCCCTCGGGGCTGCCGCAGCGCTCACCCTCGCCGGATGCAGCGGCGACGGCGCCGGTGGCACGAGCGGCGGCGGCGACGGTGCCGAGGACAAGGGCACCATCACCCTCGGGTTCCTGCCCTCCTGGACCGACGGCCTCAGCACCGCCTACCTCCTCCAGGACCAGCTCGAGAAGATCGGCTACACGGTCGAGATGAAGACGCTCACCGAGGCCGGCCCGCTCTACACCGGGCTCGCGCAGGGCGACGTCGACATGTACCCGTCGGCCTGGCCGGAGCTCACGCACGCCTCCTACATGGACACCTACGGCGACGACATCGAAGACCTCGGCACGTACTACAAGAACGCCAAGCTGACCCTCGCGGTGCCGGAGTACTCCGAGCTCACCTCGATCGAGGACCTCGCGGGCAAGGGCGCCGACTTCGACGGCAAGATCTACGGCATCGAGCCGGGTGCGGGCCTGACCGCCCAGACCCAGAAGATGATGCCCGAGTACGGCCTCGACGGCGAGTACGAGCTCGTCACCTCGTCGACCGCGGCGATGCTCACCGAGCTGAAGACCGCGACCGACAAGAAGGAGGACATCGTCGTCACGCTGTGGCGTCCGTTCTGGGCCAACGACGCCTTCCCCGTGAAGGACCTCGAAGACCCGAAGGGCGCCATGGGCAAGGCCGAGGGCCTGCACTTCCTGGGCACCGCGGGCTTCGCGGACGAGTTCCCCGAGGCGGCCGAGCTGATCAAGAAGATCAAGCTCGACGACGAGCAGTACGGCGCGCTCGAAGACCTCGTGGTCAACGAGTACGGCGAGGGCAAGGAAGCCGATGCGGTCGACGCGTGGCTCGAGGAGTACGGCGACCAGTTCGACTGGACCGTCACCAGCTGACACCCGTCGCATGTCTCGAAGGAGGGTCTCCCGCAGCGGGAGGCCCTCCTTCGTCGTGGGTGACCCCACTTACATTCGGGTGCCGAAGGTGGAAGCATGGCGCGAAACCGGCGGGTCGACCGGCCCGCGGAGGGGGGACACGACCATGTGCACAGGACTGAGCTTCACGACCGCCGACCACTACTTCGGGAGGAATCTCGATCTGGAGTTCTCGTACAACGAGACCGTGACCGTCACACCGCGGAACTTCCCGTTCCCGTTCCACCGGCTGCCGTCGATGCCGACGCACCACGCGATCATCGGGATCGCCACGATCGCCGACGGCTACCCGCTCTACTACGACGCGGTCAACGAGAAGGGGCTCGGCATGGCGGGACTCAACTTCCCGGACAACGCGCACTACCCGGCGCCGGGGTCGGGCGACACCGAGGTCACGCCGTTCGAGTTCATCCCCTGGGTCCTCGGACAGTTCGAGACGGTGGCCGAGGTGAAGGAGGCCCTGCGGTCGGTGAGCCTCGTGGACATCGACTTCAGCCCGGAGTTCCCGCTGTCGCCGCTGCACTGGATCATCGCCGACAAGAGCGCATCGATCACGGTCGAGAGCGTGCGCGGCGGCCTCAAGGTCTACGACAACCCGTGGGGCGTGCTCACGAACAACCCCACGTTCGACATCCAGAGCTTCCGGCTCAACGACTACCAGCACCTCTCGAAGCGGCAGCCGGAGAACACGTTCGCCGCGGACGTGCCGATGGACCTCTACAGTCGCGGCATGGGCGGGATCGGACTGCCGGGCGACCTGTCGTCGTCGTCGCGGTTCGTGAAGGCGGTGTTCACGCGGATGAACTCGGTGTGCGGGACGACGGAGTCGGAGTCGATCAGCCAGTTCTTCCAGATCCTCGGCTCTGTCGCTCAGCAGCGTGGCTGCGTGCAGGTCGGCGACGAGGAGAAGTACGAGATCACCATCTACTCGTCGTGCGCCAACACCGCCACGGGCGTCTACTACTACACGACCTACGAGAACAGCCAGATCACCGGCGTGGACATGCACAAAGAGGATCTTGACGGCTCCGAGCTCGCGGCCTACCCGCTCGTGAAGGGGCAGCAGATCGCGATGCAGAACTGATCTCCGCTCCGCGCAACCCCCTCATCGGGCGGGCGGCTGCGGCGTAGCCTGTGGCCGTGGACGGGTTCGCGGCGGTCGACTTCGGGTTCGCCCGCGAGGTCCTGCAGCGGGGCATCGCGGCGCTGTACCTCGTCGCGTTCGTCTCGACGCTGAACCAGTTCCGACCGCTCCTCGGTGAGCACGGACTCCTGCCCGCGCCCGTATTGCTGGACTGGGTGGCGCAGAAGCGCGAGCGCCGGAAGCTGCTGCACCCCACGCTCTTCACCCGCGTCCGCTACACCGACCGGCGTCTGGTCGCGCTGTGCGGGGCGGGGATCGTCATCGCCGCCCTGCTCATCGTCGGGGTGCCGCAGCTCGGACCGCCGTGGGTGCCGATGCTCGCCTTCCTCGCCCTGTGGTTCGGCTACATGTCGGTGGTGAGCATCGGGCAGACCTTCTACTCGTTCGGGTGGGAGATGCTGCTGCTGGAGGCGGGGTTCCTCGCGGCCTTCCTGGGCTCGTACGACCAGCCGCCGCCGACCGTGGTGATCGTGCTGTTCTGGTGGCTGCTGTTCCGGCTGGAGTTCGGCGCCGGGATGATCAAGATCCGCGGCGGACGCGAGTGGCGCGACCTCACCGCGATGACCTTCCACCACGAGACCCAGCCGATGCCCGGGCCGCTGAGCCGCCAGGCGCATCTGCTGCCGCGGTGGTTCCACAAGCTCGAGGTCGTCGGGAACCACGTCGCGCAGCTCGTCGTGCCGTTCTTCCTCTTCGCCCCGCTGCTGTCCCTCTGGCTTCCTGGTCCGGTGCCGCAGATCGTCGGTGCCGTCTCCGGCGGGATCGTGATCGCGACGCAGCTGTGGCTCGTGCTCACCGGGAACTTCGCGTGGCTGAACTGGGCCACGATCGTGCTCGGGTTCTCCGCGATCGGCCTCCCCGGCATCGGGACTCCGGAGCGGACGCCGGAGACCTCGCTGCCGTGGACGGTGTCCGGCATGCCGCTGTGGTGGGTCGTGGTGACCTCGGCGGTCGGGGCGCTGTTCGTCGTGCTGAGCGTGCCCGCCGTGCGCAACCTCTTCGCTCGACGACAGCTCATGAACGCGAGCTTCCACCGCTGGCAGCTCGCCAACGCCTACGGAGCCTTCGGCACGGTCACGCGGGAGCGGATCGAGATCGTCGTGGAGGGGTCGGACGACGAGGAGGGCCGGCACTGGCGCGAGTACGAGTTCCGCGGGAAGCCCGGGGACGTGCGGCGGATCCCGCGGCAGTTCGCCCCGTATCACCTGCGGCTGGACTGGCTGATGTGGTTCCTGCCGCTCGGGCACTCGCTGGACGACTGGTTCTCCGTGTTCCTCGTGCGGCTGCTGGAGGCGGATGCCCCGACGCTGCGGATGCTGCGCGTGGACCCCTTCCACGGCGAGCGGCCGCGGTGGGTGCGCGCCGTGTCCTACCGCTACCGCTTCACGACCCGCGCCGAGCACCGTGTCGACGGGGCCGTCTGGGTGCGGACCGGTCGCCGCGTGGTGCTCGGTCCGGTCGGCCTCCGCTGACTTCGAGTCGCGCACTGTGCGGCGAATCCCGGCCGGATGGAGCCATTCGGGCGATTCGAACGGCCGCCGAGCGCGGCGAAACGCCCCGGCCGGGGAGAGTCCCCGGTCGGAGCGTTCCGTCTCGCTGGACGTCGATCAGCTGACCTTCTTCCGGTAGGAGATGATCGCGAAGACGTAGGCGACCACGAGGATCCCGACGCACCAGGCGAGAGCGATCCAGATGTCGGACCCGACCGGCTCCCCCGCGAACAACGCCTGGATGGAGTTGACGATCGAGGTCACCGGCTGGTTCTCGGCGAACCACTGCACCGGTGCCGGCATGGTGTCGGTCGGCACGAACGCCGAGCTGATGAAGGGGAGGAAGATCAGCGGATACGAGAAGGCGCTCGCGCCGTCGACCGTCTTGGCGTTCAGGCCCGCGATGATCGCCAGCCACGTGAGCGCCAGCGTGAACAGCATCAGGATGCCGATCACTCCGAGCCAGGCCCAGACGCTCGCGCCGGTGCGGAAGCCCATGAGGAACCCGACCCCGAAGATGATCGCGAGGGTGATGGCGTTCGCGGTGAGCGACGTCAGCACGTGGGCCCACAGCACGCTCGACCGGGCGATCGGCATGGAGTGGAACCGCTCGAAGATGCCGCTCTGCATATCGGTGAACAGCCGGAACGCCGTGTAGGCGATGCCCGACGCGATCGCGATGAGCAGGATGCCCGGCAGCAGGTAGTTCACGTAGTTCTCGGCGCCGGTGCTCTGCTGGAGAGCGCCGCCGAAGACGTACACGAACAGGAGCATCAGGGCGATCGGGGTGACCGCGGTGGTGATGATCGTGTCGGGGCTGCGGAAGATGTGCCGCATGGAGCGGCCGGTGAGCGTCGCCGTGTCGGCGGCGAAGTGCGTGGTCATGCTGCATCTCCTCTCTGGACCTGGGTCCCTGAGCCCGCTTGGGTCCCTGAGCCTGTCGAAGGGGTCGAAGGGGTCGAAGGGGTCGAAGGGCCCGAGGGGCCGATGAGGGTGAGGAAGATCTCCTCGAGGGTGGGCTGCTTCTCGACGTACTCGACCTTCGCGGCCGGAAGCAGGCGCTTGAGCCCGGCGAGCGTGTCGTTCGCGATGATGCGGCCCTCGTGCAGGATCGCGATGCGGTCGGCCAACTGCTCCGCCTCGTCGAGATACTGCGTCGTGAGCAGCACGGTCGTGCCGCCGCCCGCGAGCTCCTTCACGACCTCCCACACCTCGATGCGCGACTCGGGGTCGAGGCCCGTGGTCGGCTCGTCGAGGTAGATGACCTCGGGGTCGCCGACCAGGCTCATCGCGATGTCGAGCCGTCGCCGCATCCCGCCGGAGTACGTGCCGACCTTGCGGCCCCCGGC
This sequence comes from Microbacterium sp. UMB0228, assembly GCF_002871415.1. Taxonomy (NCBI): domain Bacteria; kingdom Bacillati; phylum Actinomycetota; class Actinomycetes; order Micrococcales; family Microbacteriaceae; genus Microbacterium; species Microbacterium sp. UMB0228. The sequence goes on from NZ_PNFU01000002.1 coordinate 217,692, forward strand.
CTCCGTGAGCCGGAAGCGCGCGAGAAGCCGATCGGCCACCGCGCCGGCGTCGGGCAGATGCCGCAGCTTCGCGACCAGCACCAGGTTCTCGCGTCCGGTGAGGATCTCGTCGACCGCGGCGAACTGTCCGGTGAGGCTGATGCGCTCGCGCACTCCGACCGGGTTCGCCGCGACGTCGATGCCCTGCACCGTCGCCGTGCCCGCGTCGGCCCTCAGCAGTGTGGAGAGGATGCGCACCATGGTGGTCTTGCCCGCGCCGTTCGACCCGAGGAGGGCGAAGATCGATCCCCGCTCCGCCTCGAAGTCGACGCCGCGCAGCACGTGCAGATCCTTGTACGACTTCTCGATGCCGCGCACCGAGAGGGCTGGCGTCGTCATGACTCGTCCTCCTTCTTCCTCGCCTCCGCGACCGCCTTGTTCAGCCGCGCGCGCTCCTTGTCGACCCACTGCGTGCCGCCGTAGGCCTCGGCGTAGTTCTCGGCGAACTCCACGGGGTCGTCGCCGATGATGTCGTCGATCGGGGTGCCGTCGATCGCGGCGCGCTCCCACAGGTCGGCGAGGTCGAGGAAGATCTGCACGAGGGTGTCCCCGTCGGTGATGCCCCCGTAGTACATCGTGTAGCGGTGCTGGGCGTTGGCGACCGTGCGGTACGGCTCCGGCAGAGCCTCGATCCGCGCTTTCGCCTGCTTGTACTGCTTCTTTTGCTCGAGCGATCCGGTGAGCGCTTCGATCCATTTGGCGGCCATGTCAGTTCTCCTCGTTCGGGGTGTTCGTGGTGTTCGTGTTGAGTCGTTCGATGTGCGTGCGGAGGAAGTCCCAGGTCGTCCAGAACTCCGCCAGCTCCTGGCGGCCCTGCGCGTTGAGGGTGTACACCTTGCGGGGCGGGCCCTTCTCGCTCGGCACCTTCTCGACGTCGACGAGCTTCTTCTGCTCGATCCTGACCAGCAGGGCGTAGACGGTGCCCTCGGCGGTGTCGGTGAAGCCGTGCTCGCGCAGCCGGGTGGTGATCTCGTATCCGTAGGCCGGCTGCTCGGCGAGGAGGGCCAGCACGATGCCCTCCAGGGTGCCCTTGAGCATCTCGGTCATCTGCTTGCCCATCGTCCCCTCCTCTCGTTCCTGTGTCTTCCGTTCAGTACTCAGTGTTGCTGGGTACCGGTACAAAGTATCACTGAGTACCGGTACCTAGCAACACCGAATACTGAACCTCTCCGCCCTCTTTTCCGCCGAGACCCCGGGTACGCGGCGAGACCCCCGGGTGGCGACGCGAAGACCCCGGGGTGTCGACGACAACCCGGGGTCTCAGCGGGAAGAGGGGGAGGAAGGGAGGTCAGGGGAAGAGGCGGCGGAGCAGGGGGAGGTCATCGTCGCGCAAAGCCTGCGTGATCACGGCAGCGGTCTCCGGAGGCATGTCCTTCTCCAGGCGCTGCCACAGCCACCGCGCGGCACCCAGGTCGGCGGTGGCGACGGCGGTCGAGAACGCGGCGACGCCGTCGTAGTACGGGATGGTGGACGAGCCAGGCGGGGCGTTGTACGGCGAGTAGATGTCGACGAACGGAAGAGCCGGGTCCGGGCGGAGGTAGAGGACGTCGCCGGGTGCGATCGGCTCGAAGCCGCGCACATGGTTGAAGCTGCCGACAGTGACGTAGTCGACGCAGAAGCGCTCGCCGATCGCGATCAGACTGTCGCCGGACTGGACCTCGTAGGAGAAGATCCGCCCGTCCGCATCAAGAGTGACGGGACCGCCCGCCAGCTCCGACGCGCCCATGTCGACGAGCTCGCCGAGGAGTTTCGCGTGAATTGGCGAGCCGTCGTCGCTGCCGATGCTGATGAACGCGTTCGTGGTGCAGTCCCCCGGCCCACCGGCGGGCACGCTGATGCCGTCACCCAGGTCGACGAGTTCGTCCTCGGTCGTGTCTTCGGCTTTCAGGGCGGCCGGCGTGGGGGTCGGCGACGGTGCGGCGGCGAAGCGCTCCGACGCCCACGAGGTGACGTCGAACACGGCGGACGCGGCGCTGACCACGACAGGAGCGGCCGCGACGACCAGGCCGGCGACGGCGACGGCGACGACGGCGGCGGTGATCGTGGTGGAGCGCTTCATCCCGGTCAGCATGGCATCGAAGCGTGCCGAGCACCAGAGCGGAGGTGTCAGCTGCGGAGATAGGCGAGGACGGCGAGGACCCGACGGTGGCCGCTGTCGGTGGCGGCGAGCCCGAGCTTGGCGAAGATGTTGCCGATGTGCTTGCTCACCGCGGTCTCCGTCACGAACAGGCGTGCGGCGATCGTGGTGTTGTCCAGGCCCTCCGCCATGAGCCCGAGCACCTCCCGCTCCCGTGGAGTGAGGGTCTGCACGGGGTCGTCGGCGCGACGGCGGCTCATGAGCTGCGAGATGACCTCGGGGTCCATCACGGTCCCACCGGCGGCCACCCGGCGAAGGGCGTCGACGAACGCGGCGACCTTGCCCACCCGCTCCTTCAGCAGGTACCCGAGGCCGTCCGCCCCGGCCGCCAGGAGCTCGCCCGCATAGCGGTCCTCCACGTACGCCGAGAGCACGAGCACCGGGAAGCCCGGGCGGCGGGCTCTCGCCTCGGCCGCGGCCTTGAGCCCCTCGCTGGTGAAGGTCGGGGGCATCCGCACGTCGACCACTGCCGCGTCGGCCTCGTCGAGCAGGGCGAGGAATCCGTCGGCGTCGGGCACGGCGCCGATCACGTCGAAGCCCTCGCTGCGCAGCAGGAGCGCGAGGCCCTCCCGCAGCAGGGTGTCGTCCTCGGCGATCACGATCCGCATGGCAGCTCCGTCCGGAGGATGGTGGGTCCCCCGACGGGACTCGTCAGCTCCATCGTGCCCTCGAACGCCTCGACACGGCGCCGGATCCCGGCGAGCCCTCCGCTCGGACGCTCGATCGCGCCGCCGGCCCCGTCGTCCTCCACCGTGATGAGGAGCAGCTCGCCCTCCCGCTCCACGCGCACGGTGGCACGGGCCGCTGCGCTGTACTTGTTCACGTTGGTCAGCGCCTCCGCGACCACGAAGTACGAGGCCGACTCGACCGCTGCCGGCACCCGGCCGATGTCCGCGGCGTCGAGCGTGCACGGCACGACGCTGCGCCCGGCGAGCGAGGCGAGCGCCCCCTCGAGACCCAGTTCGTCGAGGATCGGCGGATAGATGTCGTGCACCGTGCGCCGGAGGCCGGCGAGGGCATCGGCCGCGGCATCCTGCGCACGGTGCAACGGCTCGATCACATCGCCGCCGGTCTCCTGGGCGCGCTCCGCGATCCCCAGCATCATCACGACGTTCACCAGGCGGTTCTGGGCGCCGTCGTGCAGATCGCGCTCGATGCGACGGAGCTCGGCGGCGTGGGCGTCGAGCGCGGCCGCGCGGCTGAGCGTCAGCGCGTCGACGCGGGCGGCGAGGCGCGACTTCTGGGGCGTCGCGAGGAGTCTCGCCGAGACGAAGGCCACCAGCCGGGCGACCGCCGGGACGAGGAACAGCGCGGCCACCGCATAGGCGAGGGCGACGAGCGGCATGGTCCACGCCAGATCCCATGACGTGACCGGGTACGGCGAGCCGACCGGGTCGTCGGCGGGCGCGAACTGCCAGTACCAGGTGACCGCGAGTGTGTTGACGGCGGACAGCGGCAGCGCGAGCGTCAGCAGCGAGAGCCACATCACCGGGAAGGCGTGCACGGTGAGCCACAGCGCATCGCGAGCGGTGGAGCGGGAGAAGGCGAAGCGCAGACGCTCGTCGATGGTCGCGCCGCGCGGCAGTGTGCGCCCGAGTGGCGGCAGATCCTCCCCGCGTCGTCGTCCGATCCGTCGCCGCGCGCGGTCGCTCCAGGCGTGCAGTACCTGCACGACCTGCGGAAGCAACAGCACTCCGCCGGTGATGAGCATGAGCGGCAGCAGCACGAGGATGACGCAGAACAATGCGAGGGACACGACGGAGGCGCCGAGTTCGACCGCGAGGAACCGCGCATCGGGCAGCCATCCGCGCAGCCCGCGGCGCATCCATCCGTCCTTCACCCTGCAAGTCTGCCCGAGCGCCCCGCCGCCCGCGGTAGAGCCAGCTCCACCATCGATGCGGGACCGGGCGGGATGGGGGCGGACGCCCAGCTTTCCTAGCGTCGAAGCATGACCTCCCTCTCCTCTCTGCCGCTCGTCGAAGCGGCCCCCGCCGAGGCCCTGCGACTCAGCGGCCTCGTCAAGACCTACGGCTCCGGCAGCGCCAGGGTGACCGCACTCCGCGGCATCGACCTCGCCATCGCCCGGGGCTCGTTCACCGCCATCATGGGCCCGTCCGGCTCGGGTAAGAGCACGCTGCTGCACAGCGCGGCGGGCCTCGACCGCCCGACCAGCGGCACGGTGCACCTCGGCGGCACCGAGATCTCCGCGCTCACGCCCCGGCAGCTCACGGCGTTCCGCCGCGACCACGTGGGGTTCGTCTTCCAGGCCTACAACCTGCTTCCGGCCCTGACCGTGGAGGACAACATCACCCTCCCGCTGCGGCTCGGCCGGCAGGGCCTGGATCATCGCTGGCTGGAGACCCTGCTCGCCGCGGTGGGTCTCACGGACCGCCGCCACCGTCGCCCCGCCGAGCTCTCCGGCGGACAGCAGCAGCGCGTCGCGATCGCCCGTGCCCTCATCACCCGACCGCACGTCGTGTTCGGCGACGAGCCCACCGGCGCCCTGGATTCCCGCACCGGGAAGCAGGTCCTCGATCTCCTCGCCCATACCGCGAAGGAGCTGCACCAGACCGTTGTGGTCGTCACGCACGACCCGGTGGTGGCCTCCCACGCCGACCGGGTGATCTTCCTCGCCGACGGGGCGTTCGCCGGACATCTCGACGGCGGCAGCCCGCAGCAGATCACGGATCGCATGAGCACGCTGGGGGAGTGGTGATGTCCGCCTCGACCCTCGGGCTCGGGCGCATCGTCCGCGCCGACCTCCGTCACCATCGGCGCAGCCTCGCCGGGGTGTTCGTCGCCATTTTCGTCGCGAGCGCGCTCGTCACGGGGCTCGGCGTGCTCGTCGAGTCGGGCATCCGCGGCGGCCTCGCCCCGCAGCGCTACACGGCGGCCGAGGTCGTCGTCGGGGCCGTGCAGCAGGTCGACGTGCCGGAGGACCTGCCGGTACCGCTGCGCGAGCGCGCCCCCGTTCCCGCAGACGCCGCGCGGGGGATCGCCGCGCTGCCCGGAGTCGAGGCCGTGGTCGCCGACGTGACCGTCCCCCTGGCGCTCCGGGGCGGGACGACGGATGCCGTGATCGAGGCGCACCCCTGGTCCGCGACGGCGCTCACCGGCTTCACGCTCGCAGAGGGCCGGGAACCCGCTGCCGGTGACGAGGCCGTGGTGCTCGCCGGTGCCGGCCACGCCGTGGGCGACACCCTTCCGCTGGCCCACGGCGGCACCCCGGCGACCTACACGGTCGTCGGCCTGGTGACCGCAGAGGCGCTGCCGGAGCGTGCGGTGCCGGTGTTCCTGACGGACGAGCGCATCCGCGACCTCGACCCGCACGGCGGTGCCCCGCAGGCGCTGGGCGTGTTCGTCGACGGCGACCCCGAGCAGGTGGCGAGCGCGATCCGGGACGCGTTCCCCGATCTGGTCGCCCGGACCGGTGACGCCCGCGGCGACGTGGAGTTCCTCGACTCGGCGGCGGCGCGGACCCTGCTCATCGCGACCGGCAGCGCGTTCGTCGGTACCTGCATCCTCGTCGCCCTGTTCATCGTCGCGGGAACGCTGTCGCTGTCGGTGCAGGCGCGTCGGCGGGAGTACGCCCTGCTCCGTGCCGTCGGAGCCACCTCGTCGCAGGTGCATTCCCTCATCGCCAGGGAAGTGCTCACGGTCGCGGTCGTCGCCGCACTGCTCGGGATCGTTCCCGGGTACCTGCTGTCGTCCGCGCTGCAGTCGGCGTTCGTCGCGGGGGGCGTGATCCCTGGCGACTTCGCCCTCGCGCTGAGCCCGTTCCCGGCCATGAGTGCGCTGGTGCTGGTGCTCGGTTCGGCCTGGGGGGCGGCGCGCATCGCCGCGCGGCGTCCTGCCCGCCTCGATCCCATCGAGGCGCTGCGCGAGTCGTCGACGGGTCCTGGTCCGATCGGCCTGCCCCGCGTCATCACCGGGATCGTCTTCGCCGCCGCCGGCGTCTCGATCTCCACCGTCCCTCTGACCGTCCGCGGAGACGCCGCCGTCGGCGCCTCGGCCGGTGCGGCGATCCTGCTCATCGTCGCTCTCGCGCTGCTGGGGCCGTGGCTCGTCGCCCTGTGCGTGCGCCTCGTCGGCCCCGTGCTGCGCCGTTCGTCGGCCGCGGGCTTCCTCGCCGCCGCCCACACCACCGCGGGCAGCCGGCGCATGACAGCCGCGATCCTCCCGATCGCCCTCGGCATCGGACTGGGTCTCGTGCAGATCGGCGGGCCGGCGATCGTCGCGGACGAGGCGGCGACCCAGGCGCGAGCCGGGGTCACCGCCGACCTGCGGGTGGCGGCCCCGGCCGGGCTCTCCCCGGACGTCGTCGACGGGCTGCGCGGCGCGCCGGGGGTGACCGCCGCGACCGGCGTGGTCGTCAGCACCGCGGTGCTCGACGCGCTCGACATCGAAGGCAAGGTCGAACGCACGGAGTACGTGCTGCAGGGCGTCGACCCGTCGACGATGGACGGTCTGCTCGACCTCCGCGTGCAGGACGGGTCGCTCGCCGCCCTCGACGGCGGTGCGACCGTCGCCGTCAGTGCCGATATGGCCCACACGCTCGGCCTCGACATCGGCGACCCGGTGACGGGCGTGCTCGGCGACGGCTCACCCCTGGAGGCCACCGTGGTCGGCATCTACGAGCGCGGTCTCGGCTTCGGCGATCTCACCATGGCCGCCGACCACGTCCGTGCGCACACCTCCGCAGGACTCGACTCGTTCGCGCTCGTGTCGGTGGACGGTTCCGGCGCGGCCGACGCCCTCGCCGCCGACGGTCTGCAGGTGGTCCCGGGGGCCGGGCAGAAGGCGAGCACGACCGGCGCCGTCTCGCAGCAGGGGTGGGTGAGTCTCATCGGCCTGCTGGTCATCCTCGGGTACATCGCGATCGCCGTCGTGAACACCCTCGTGATGGCGACGGGGGAGCGGTCCCGGGAGTTCGCCCTGCTGCAGCTCATCGGCGCCTCCCGCGGCCAGGTGCGCGCCACGATGCGCGCCGAGGCGATCATGATCGCCGTCCTCTCGATGGTCTTCGGCGTGCTGGTGGCGATCCCGCCGCTGATGGGCATGAGCTACGGCATCTCCGGGCAGCCGCTCCCGGCGATGCCCGTGCTCGGCTCCCTCGCGATCATCGGCGGGATGGGGGCGCTGGCCCTCGTCGCGCTGCGGGTGGCGACAGGGGCCGCGCTGCGCCGTCGTCCGATCGAGGAGATCGGCTCTCGCGAGTAGGCGGCGACCAGGCGAGGGGCGCATCGGGACCCCCGGTGCGCCCCTCCGGCGTGTCTCCGGGGTGAAAAGGAGGGGTGAATTCCCCCGGTTCGGCCGGAGGGCTCGGCGGCGGACGGGCAGGCTGGCGGAGGCCCGGACCGAGTCCACCCTGCCCGAAAGGGTGCTCGGCGGTCGCCTGAGGGGGCGGGGGCTTCCGTGTGCGCGGATGCGTGCCGGAACGCGATGAATGGGGAGAGCAGTCATGGGATTCCGTGGTGCCCGCAAGGACCGCACGTCCGATGGTCTTCCGCCGGAGCGGCACAGCCGCTGGCGGGGCCGCACGAAGAGGCTGATCGGCGGTGCCGTGAGCACGGCGCTCGTCGCGTCGTCGATGATCGTCGTCGGCGGGACGCTGACCGCCGCACCGGCCGCCGCGGCGGAGCCGTTCCTGTGCACGCCGGGAGCGGTGTATGTGCAGAGCGCCACCGAGGTGCGCGAGTTCGCCGTCGATGACCGGGGTGGCTCCCTCGGCGCGACGAGCATCGGCGTCGGCCACTCCGACAATGGACTCGGCCTGTCGGCGGACGGAACGTTCGCGTACACGGTGACCAACGTCGGCACGGACAAGGTGCTGGCCAAGCACGACCGTCGGGGCGAGGGAACGACGAGCCGAACACCCTTCACGCTGGGAACGAGCCGCTCAGACTCCTCTGTCCTGCGCGGGGCTGTGCATCCCGTCACGGGCGTGTACTACTTCGCCAGCGGCACACTCGATGGTGCCATCAACCTCTATGCGTGGAACGAGAGCGTCACGCCGCAGACCTACGTGCAGGTCGGCAGGCTGCGCCCGACCACCGGCAGCAGCGCCTTCGGCGCCAACGGCGACATGGCCTTCAGCGCCTCCGGTCAGCTCGTGCTCGTCGCCGACCGATACATCTACTCTGCCGATCTGCCCGCCACACTCCAGCCCAGTACGGCCACGATCGATGCCAAGCAGGTGCACGACATGGGCGCTGGCGTGCAGGGCAACGGCATCGCGTTCGGAAACCTCGGTCACATCTTCGTCTCTGTCGGGGGCAACAACCCGTACATCGTCGAGGTCGATCTGCCCCGCGGGCAGACGGTCAACACGACCCAGCTCGGCACCTTCTCGCCCACCGACATGGCGAGCTGCACGTTCCCGAACACGCTGACGCTGAAGAAGGACCTCCCCGAGGGCCGTCACGCGGCGACCGATCAGTTCGGACTCCGAGTGCAGTCGCCGGCCGGCTACCAGGTCGCGCGGACCGACGCCGTCACCCGCGGCGACCGGTCCGGGCTGCAGCCGGACTACGCCGGCCCCGTCTTCACGAACCAGGGCGACACCTTCCGGCTCTCGGAATCGGCGGCGGGCTCGACCGACCTCACGAAGTACGACGCCTCCCTCGTCTGCCTGCAGGTGAACGCCGACGGCTCGACCACCCCGGTGGCCGTCAGCGCGGACGGACAGGTCACCCAGCCGGCCGGCCCGCTCGGCACCGACGTCACGTGCACCTACACGAACGTCCGCCTCGCGCCGGACCTCGCTCTCCGCAAGACCTCCGACCCCGCCGACGGCACCGCCGTGCAGGCCGGCCAGCGTCTCACCTACACGGTGCAGGCCGAGAACACCGGCAACACCCGCCTCGACCCGGTCACCGTGACCGACGACCTGTCCGGCGTGCGCGCGTTCGCCGAGTACCAGGGCGACGTGGCGACGGCGATCGACGGTGACCCGGTGTCGTCCGGCGCCGCCACCGTCACGGGCGACGACCTGGCCTGGACCGGCGCCCTCGAGCCCGGGCAGGTACTCACGATCACCTACTCCGTCGTCGTCGACGAGGGCGTGGAGGGCGAGCGCATCGCCAACCGCGTCACCGCATCCGGCACGCCGCCCGGGGGCCTGCCCCCGACGACCCCTCCGGCCGTCACCACCGAGCACCCCGTCGCCGGCTTCGAGGTCGCGAAGACCTCCGATCCCGCATCGGGCAGCGTGGTGGAGCCGGGTCAGACCATCGAGTACACCGTCACCGGCACGAACACCGGCGCGACCGTCCTCGACCCGGTGACCGTCACCGACGACCTCTCCGGCGTGCTCGCGAACGCCGCCTTCAACGACGACATCACGACCACGGTCGGCGGCACGACCGTGACCGCGGGCGGCGCGACCCTGATCGGGAACGACCTCGCCTGGACCGGAACGCTCCAGCCCGGACAGACCGTGACGATCACGTACTCGGTGACCGTGGGCGACGACACCTCCGGCGCGATCCTGCGCAACAGCGTGACCGGATCGGGCACGCCGACCACCCCGAACCCGGGCGACCCGACGGGGCCGCAGGTTCCCGGTGAGCCGATCGTCCCGCCGACGGTCACCACCGAGCACCCCGTGATCGGCTCCGGCTTCACGATCTCGAAGTCGGCCGACCCCGCCTCCGGCACGGCCGTGTCTGCCGGCGACACGATCACCTACACGATCACCGGCACCAACACGGGCGACACCGACCTCGATCCCGCGGAGATCGTCGACGACCTGTCGGGCGTGCTCGGCTCCGCCGGCTACAACGACGACGTCACGGCCGACCGCGGCTCCGTGCGGGTCGCCGACGCGACCCTCACCTGGACCGGGGCCATACCACGCGGGGAATCGGTCACGATCCGCTACACGGTGACGGTGGATGCGGGTGTCGAGAAGGCCCTGCTGCACAACGTCGTCACCGGATCGGCCACGCCGCAGATCCCGACCGACCCCGCCGACCCCTCCGGGGCGAAGACCCCGGGGTCCCCGATCGTCCCGCCGGCGGCGGAGACGGAGCACCCCGTCGTCGACACCGGCTTCGAGGTCTCGAAGTCGGCTGACCCGGCCTCCGGCACCGCCGTCCGCGCGGGCGACACCCTCACGTACACGGTCTCGGGCGTCAACACCGGCAACACGGTCCTCGACCCCGCGACCATCGTCGACGACCTCTCGGCCGTCCTCGCGAACGCGGAGTACGGCGGCGACGCGAAGGCCTCGTCCGGATCCGTCGCGCTCTCCGGCACCACGCTCACCTGGACCGGGACGCTCGCTCCCGGCGACCGCGTCGACATCACCTACACGGTGACGGTGGACGAGGATGCGACCACCGTGCTGCTCCGCAACACGGTGTCCGGTGAGGGCACCCCGCTGATCCCGACCGACCCGACCGACCCGGAGAGCCCGACCACGCCGGGCACCCCGGTCGAGACCCCGCCGGCGACGACGGAGCACCCCGTCGCGACGCCCGGGTTCACCGTCACCAAGACGGCCGACCCGGCGACGGGCACGCGCGTCGACCCCGGCAGCGTGATCACCTACACCGTGACCGGCCGCAACACGGGCGACACCGTCCTCGACCCCGTCGAGATCGGCGACGACCTGCGCGCGGCGCTGGCCCACGCGTCGTACAACGACGACGTGTCCGCCACCCGCGGCGACGTGCGCGTGGCCGACGGCGCCCTCTCGTGGAACGGCGTGCTGCGCCCCGGCCAGGACGTCGTCATCACCTACTCGGTGACCGTCGACGCCACCGCCGGCGGCGAGACCATCGCGAACACGGCCACCGGAGAGGCGACCCCGCTGATCCCCGCCGACCCGAGCGACCCCGGGAGTCCCACGACTCCCGGCACGCCGATCACGCCGCCGCCGTCGAGCACGGAGCACCCCGTGAACGAGCCCGGCTTCACGTTCGCCAAGACCGTCGACCCCGCCGCCGGTACCGCTGTCGACCCCGGTGACGTGCTCACCTACACGCTGACCGCGGTCAACACGGGCCAGACGGTGCTCGACCCGGTGACGATCACCGACGACCTGTCCGGTGTGCTGCCGTACGCGACGTTCAACGCGGACGCCGTGGCGAGCATCGCAGGTGCCTCCGCGGCTCCCGCGACCCTGGACGGCACCGAGCTGTCGTGGACGGGGGCGCTCGCAGTCGGCCAGACCGTGACCGTCACCTACTCCGTGACCGTGAGCGCCGACGGCGTCGGCACCGTGATCGAGAACGCGGCGTCCGCGACGGCGACCCCGCCGGGAGGATCGACGATCACGCCGCCGCCCGGTGTCACGACCAACCCGGTCAACGAGCCCGGATTCTCCGTCTCGAAGAGCGTCGACCCGGCTGCGGGCACGGCGGTCGACCCGGGCAGCGTCCTCACCTACACGGTGACCGGTGTGAACACGGGCGAGACGGCTCTCGACCCCGTCGCCATCGCCGACGACCTCTCCGGTGTCCTGGCGCACGCGGAGTACAACGACGACGCGACCGCGACGATCGGCGGCACGGCGACGACCGCGCCGACGGTGGCCGAGGACCGGCTGTCCTGGACGGGTGCGCTGCAGGTCGGCGAGAGCGTCACGATCACGTACTCGGTGACCGTGCGCGCCGAGGCCGGCGGTGCCGTCCTCGAGAACTCGGCCTCCGGCTCGGCGACCCCGCCGGGTGGGGTGCCGCCGATCGAGACGCCGCCGGCGACGACCGAGAATCCCGTGAACAAGCCCGGCTTCGAGCTGCGCAAGTTCGCCGATCCCGCGTCCGGCACGCGGGTCGACCCGGGCAGCGTCGTCACGTACACGGTGACCGGCGTGAACACGGGGGAGACGGCGCTGGCTCCGGTCCGCATCCTCGACGACCTGTCGGGCGTGCTCGCCCACGCCGCCTACAACGGCGACGCGACGGCGACCCTGAGCGACGGCACCGCGCCCGGACCCGTCGTCGCGGGCGACGAGCTCACCTGGGCCGGTGACCTCGCGGTCGGCCAGCGTGTCACGATCACCTACTCGGTGACCGTGCACGGCGATGCCGGCGGTGCGATCATCGCGAACACCGTCGAGGGCACGGCCACGCCTCCTGGCGGCGCCGAGCTGACCCCGCCGCCGGTGACGACGGAGAACCTCGTCGGCAGCCCGGGCTTCACGTTCGTCAAGTCGTCCGACCCCGCATCCGGCTCCGCCGTCGCGACGGGCAGCGTCGTGACGTACACCCTCACCGGCACCAACACCGGCGAGACGGGTCTGGACGAGGTCGTCGTCACGGACGACCTGACCGGAGTGCTGCGGCATGCCGACCTCCGCGGCACGGCGACCGCCACGGTGGGTGACCGGGCGGTGGCCGCGCCGACGATCGACGGCACGACGCTGCGCTGGACGGGCAGCCTCGCCGAAGGAGAGCGTGTCGTGATCACCTACGCGGTGACCGTGCACGCCGACGCGGCGGGGGCGACGCTGCGGAACGCGGCCACCGCCTCGGCCACGCCGCCGGGCGGGGAGACGATCACCCCGCCGACGAGCACGACCGAGAACCGGGTGCTGACGCCGCTCGCCCTCACCGGCGGACAGCTGGCGCCGTGGATCCTCGGCCTCGCGACCGCCCTGCTGCTCGGTGGCGCGGTGCTCCTGCTGGTGCGACGTCGCCGCATGCAGAGCTAGCGGTTCCCGAAGAAGGCCCCGCCCGTCGTCTCCGACGGGCGGGGCCTTCGTCATCCCAGGAGGAGGCCGTGCCGGGCGGCCTGCTCGAGCGCCTCCGTGCGGTTGGCCACGTCGAGCTTGCGGTAGATGCTGCGGAGCTGCGTCTTCAGGGTGTTAGGCGAGATCCGCAGCTCCGCGGCGATCTCGGGCAGCGGCGCCCCCGTCGTGAGTGCGTGCAGCACCACCTGCTCCCGCGAGGAGAGCTTCGGGCGCGCCGCGAACGACGGCAACGCCGAGCGGGTGGGCAGCGGCGGGTCGCCGATCGGAGCGAGGTCGGCCCGGACGGCGGCGAAGTCCTCGGCGCCGAGCAGGGCCAGCGGAGTGCGCAGGTCCCGGTCGGCGAGCTGGGCGTGCAACGCCTCGGTCACGGCCTGCGCAGCGGCGGGACTGACGCGGTGGAGCGCCGCACTGTGCACCGCGGCGGCCTCCGCGCGCTCGCGGGACGTCGTCGGCTCGAGGCGTGTCGTGGCGAGCAGCCGCACCGCATCCGGAGCGCGACCGTCGATCAGGGCGATCCTGGCCCGTTCCAGGAGGGTGCCGAAGCGGTCGGTCCCGGCGTCGCGCTGCTTGATGCCGCGCGCGGCACGGACATCGCCGAGCGCCAGGTGCAGCAGGATCCGGGGGCGGCTCAGCGCCTGGCGCGCCGACGTCGACCCGGCCTCGCGCCCGCGCATCCGGGCGAACGACTCCAGCCGCTCCAGTCCGCCGGCGGCCTCGCCGTCGTGCAGCGCGATCCACGCCTCCACCGCCGCCATCGTCGTCCAGTGCTCGCTCGTCGCCCGGTGCGGCAGGAAGGCGCGCACGTGCTGCTTGGCCGCAGCGAGGTCGCCCTCCTCGACCGCGAGCATCGCCTCCGCGACGCGGTAGAACGTGCCGCGGTACCCGTCCAGCAGTGCGGGATCCCACGAGCCGTCCCGGATGATCTCGACGTAGTGGCGCGCTTCCGGGAGGTCGCCGTTGAGCGCGTGGATCCCGCTGAGCAGGCTCACGGCGTGGAAGGCGTTGTCCGTGCCCTGCGACGCGGCGAGGGCGGCCGCCTCGTCGAAGAGGTGGACGGCCTGCTCCCGACGGCCGCCGTAGTACAGCGAGATCCCGAGGTGCGTGCACAGCAGTGGCATCTCGATCGCGTACTGCTGCCACTGCGACTCCGAGGTATCCGTGTACAGCGCGAGCGCGCGAGCCGCGACCTGCCCGGCCCGCTCGGGCATCCCGACCACCCGCAGCGCCGCGCTCTCCGCGGTCCAGATGAACAGGCGCTCCGTCGGCGAGAGGGCGCTACGCCGGGCGTTCGCGGCGGAGATCGCCATCCGCAGCAGCTGCAGGCCCCGCACCCGTCGGAGCCGGTTGGCGTTGAGGCAGATGCCCAGCAGCATCGCCACCAGCGGCTCCTGCTTGAGCCGAGCGAGGGGCAGGTCGCCCAGCAGCGCCACGACCCGGCGACCGTCGTGATCCAGAAGGTGGCTCCAGCCCGACATGATGACGTGGGCGGCGAGGTGCAGGTCGTCCTCCTCCATCGCCAGGCGGAGCCCCTCGAAGGGGGCGTCGCGCCGCAGCGCACCCTCGATCGCGAGGCGCCGGAGCAGGCGGATCTCGGCCGGGAAGCGCTCCAGGAGGTCGCGGCGCAGAAGGGCGCGAGCCGGCGCGGCGATCGTGAAGGTCCGGCGCCCGGATTCCGTCGACCACCGCCCGAAGCCGAACACCTCGGCCTCGTCGAGGGCGGCGCCGATGTCCGGATCACTGCTGAGAGCCTGCGCCAACGGCAGGTCGACGGTGTCCGTGATGCTGATCCGGATCAGGCCCTCGAGGACGCCGGCGCCGAACGTGCCCTCCTCCATGCGGCTGCGGAGGTAGTCGTCGACCGCCGCGGTCGCGACCTCCACGATCGTCGTGCCGCCCGGGACACGGCCGCGGAGGGCGACGGCGCGGATGACCGCGGGAAACCCCTCGGTCGCCTCCCGCACGGCGACGGCGGTGTCTTCATCGACGTCGAGCGCGCGGCGGATCTCGTCGATGTCGAACGCGAGGTCGTCGGGAGAGATCAGCGCGGTGTCGATCACGAGGCCGATGCCGTCGCTGTCGAAGGGGCTGGGGCGGTTCGTGGCGACGATCAGGCGGACGTGCGGCGGGACGGCGACCGTGCGGCACAGGTCGAAGACCGCATCGCGGTCGAGTGCGGCGGCGTCGTCGAGCACGATGACGAGAGGCTCCTCGTGATCGCACAGGTACTGGCCGACGGCAGGCCACCCTTCCTCGGCGTCCGGGGCAGGATGACGGGCGCCGACGGCCTCGCCCGCGCCGCGCAGCGCCCGCAGCAGGGCGGTGGCGAGGGCCGCGCTCGTCGCCAGGGCGGGTGTGGCCGTGAGCCACACGACGCGGTCGGGCGAGGTGAAGGCCCAGCCCACCAGGGCGGTGGTCTTCCCGGAGCCCGCGGCTCCGCGCAGCAGTGTGAGCGGAGCTCCGTCGTCCAGCGCGGCGTTCACCCGCGGACGTCCGATGACGTGCGCGGAAACCCGCGGCAGCCTCTTGTCCCCTTGCGCGCCGAAAGCCGGCATCGTCCCTCCCCAGGTACGCATCCCCACCCCTACGATATCCAACCCGCCCACGGTTCTAGGCTCGGAGGGGTGAGTGGTCCGACAGTCCCCGTGTCCTCCCGCCGCGTGCCGACCAGCGCCCTCCTCGTGAGCGCCGCGCTCGGCGCGGTCCAGGCCCTCGTCTTCCTGGCCGTCGTGCCGATCACGAGCGTGCTGGCCGCCACGTCCCCTCCCGCCTACGCGGTGGTCGCGGGCGTCCACACCGCGCTGCCGTTCCTCGCGCGCGTCGTCACCCGCGTGCCGGGAATGGCGACACTGGCCGCCTTCGTGACCGGCGTGCTGACGGTCGCGGTGTCGCCCATCGGGCTGCTCGGCGTCGTGCCGCTCGTCCTCGGCGGCGTGGTCCTCGACCTGGCGCTGCCGTTCCGGCGGGACGCCCCCGTCCGCCCGGCCCGGGTCCTGCTCGCCGGTGCCGTGACCGGTGCGGTGCTCTTCGTCGTCGCCCTCCCGGTGTTCTCGCCCGAGCACCTCATTCCGCCGGTGCTCGTCGCCACGCTGCTGGGCCGGGTGGTGGGGGAGCTCGCGGTGGCGGGTGTCGTGCTCGCCGTCCGCCGGCTGCTGCGGCGCGCCGGCGTCGCCCGCTAGCCGGCATGCCGGTCGACATACCCCCACGGGGTATCATGAGCACATGGTCGGTCGTCGCGTGCTCCAGGGAGCGATGCTCGCCGTCCTCCTCGTGGGCGGCGTCCTCCTCGGCCTCCTCGGCATGCACGCCCTCGACACGCACGGCACCCCGGGGGCGCATGCCGCCGCGGGGCACACGGCCCCCGCGCACCCCGCGGCGTCGGCAGCGCATGAGGCGAGCGGAGCGGAGGTGGCCGTCGTCCCGGATGACCCCGCGCACGAGGGCGGGGCGGCCTGCGTCCTCGCCCTGCTCGGCGGACTGCTCATGCTGCTGCGCCCCTCTCGCGCTTTCTTGACGGCGCCACTGCTCCGCGCTCTCCGCTCGCCCGTGGAGGCGGCCGCCGCCCCGCTTCGTCCTCCCTCACTCCACGTCCTCTGCATCAGTCGGACCTGATCGGCGCCGATGCGCCCGGGCGCCGCGACCGCGGACGCCCTTCCGACAGACAGAGATGAGAGAGAAATGACCAATCGAACCATTGCCGCCGCCGTCCTCGTCCTGGCGGGAGCCCTCGCGCTCGCGGGATGCGCCTCGACGGCACCCACGGGGCCGGTCGACCACTCCGGCATGGATCACTCCACCTCGGACGCCCCGCTGACCGGAGCGAACGAGGCCGATGCGATGTTCGCGTCGATGATGATCGTCCACCACGAGCAGGCCGTCGAGATGTCGGACATCGTGCTCGCGAAGGACGACGTCGACCCCCGGGTCGCCGACCTCGCGGAGCGGATCACGGCCGCTCAGGGTCCGGAGATCGAGAAGATGCAGGGCTGGCTCGACGACTGGGGTGCCGAGGCGGGTGACCCGGCCGCGATGGACCACGGCGACGGCATGATGAGCGACGACGACCTCGCCGCGCTCGAGGCCGCCGCGGGCCCGGAGGCGTCCCGGCTGTTCCTGGAGCAGATGATCGCGCACCACGAGGGCGCGGTCGCGATGGCCGAGGCGGAGGTGGCGGACGGCGAGAACGCCGACGCCGTCGCCCTCGCACAGGACATCATCGACGCGCAGACCGCCGAGATCGCGGAGATGAAGGAGATCCTCGCCACGCTCTGATCGGCACCCGGCCCCGCGTCGCCTCCGCGGCGCGGGGCCCGTCGCCCGTGTGCATCTGCCCTTTCCGCGCTGTTCTGTACGTTTCGCACTATCATGTCCTCATGAGCGAGATCGCGATCACGGAAGCCCGGGCGCGGCTGGCGTCCATCATCGACGAGGCGCGGGAAGAGCCCGTCTACCTCACCCGACGAAACCTCCCGGTGGCGGCTGTCGTCGATGCCAGCCTGCTGGAGCGACTCCTCGAAGATGCGGAGGAGCTGGCCGACATCCGCGCGGTCGATGCCGCCTGGGACGAGACCGCGCAACTCGACGAGACGCCGATCCCGTGGGAGGAGGTGAAGCGGGACCTCGGGCTCGTGCCGTGACCTACGACGTCCAAGTCCTGCCTGTCGCCGTGCGGGCGATCCGCAAGCTCCCTCCCGAGGCGAGGCGACGTATCCAGGCCGTCATCGAGGTCCTCTCCGAAGACCCACGGCCCCCCGCGGCACGCAGGCTCACCGGCCGACCGGAGTGGCGGGTGCGGACGGGGGACTACCGGGTGCTCTACCGGATCGAGGACGGGATCCTGACGGTCGTCGTCGTGCACGCCGGCCACCGTCGCGAGGTCTATCGCTAGCGATCGCGGCGGCGCAGGCGGCGCAGCGGCGCGGAGAGGCGGTGCCAGAGGGTCGGCGCGGACTCCTCGTCCTCGGCGGGAGGCGGGGCGACGGCGAACTGGACGAACTCCTCCGCGCCATGGTGCACGACGCGATAGAGCGCCGTGCCGATGAGCACTCCGAGCGCGATCGACATGACGGAGACGAGGGCGGCGGTGAAGTCGGCGAGGCCGTTGTCGGTCGCGACCGCCTCGGTGAGTCCCACCAGCCCGGCGGCTCCGGGCACCAGCAGCCAGAAGGCCGGGAGGAACGTGAGCTGCGACGGCGCTCCGTGACGCAGCCCGGCGATCCAGAACACGACCGGCGTGACGGCGACCGCGCCGACGAAGCCGCCGACCGCCGGATCGATGAACTCGGTTCCCGCCCATTGGCCCAGGTATGCGACGACCAGGGCGAGCAGCACCCACCCGAACGTGGACGGCGGGGAGGAGAAGTGCAGATAGTTGCCGAGCGCGAACACGAGGATGCCCAGCATCGGCACCCACCAGGGGAGGTACGAGGAGGAGGCGTCGAGGGCCTCGTACGAATCGCTCGAGACGCCCACCACGGCGCCCGCGGCGAGGATACCGAAGGCGAGGAGCGCGAGCTGCACGAACCCGTAGATGAGGCGGGAAGCACCGGAGATCATCTGCCCGGCGGCGAGCTCGACCGTCGCCGTGGTCAGCACGCCGCCGGGGAGGAAGGTGACCAGCGGGGCGATCAGGAGGCGGATCGGGTCGCCGATCTCGATGACCTCCGCGAGCAGGAACACCGCAGCCGCGCACACGAAGGCGGCGGCGATGGGCATGACGAGCTGCAGGGTGGGAGAGCGCACGAGTTTGAGCAGGCCGATCCCGAATCCGAGCACGAACGCGACGAGGGCGCCCTGCCAGGTCGGTGCGAGCAGGAGGGCCAGGCCGGTCGTGAGGATGGCGTGGCCGAGCGTCCGGGTGAACCAGCCGAGGCGCGGACGCATCGCACCGATCTCGTTGAGTCGCCGGATGCCGTCCAGCGGGTCCACGCCGCCGGTCTTCGCCTGCGCGATGAGGTCGTACAGCGCGGCGATCTGGTCGAAGCGGAAGGAGGCGTTCGTGGCCGAACGGATCGCGACCCGCTGCTCCTCCGCATCCCCCGTCTCCACGATGATGATCGTCGGCAGGACGACGAAGTCGGTGCCGTCTCCGCCGGATGCCGTGGCGACCTCGGAGATCGT
The DNA here is from genome assembly GCF_002871415.1 of Microbacterium sp. UMB0228. NCBI lineage: Bacteria > Bacillati > Actinomycetota > Actinomycetes > Micrococcales > Microbacteriaceae > Microbacterium > Microbacterium sp. UMB0228. The sequence continues at coordinate 236,684 of NZ_PNFU01000002.1, forward strand.
GTCGCGGATGCGGTCGACGGACTCCGCCGACGCGTTCATGCCCTGCGCCAACCCCAGCAGGAACTGTCGCAGCGCCGACCGGTCGACGACGTCGGTCATGTCACCAGAACAGGAACGACAGCGCCACCCCGACGACGATGGCCGTGCCGACGTAGACGAGGTTCGGCAGCTGGAACGAGTGGTCGAAGACGAACTTGCCCATCTTCGTCGTCCCGGTCTGGTCGAACGCGACCGTGGCCACCTGGCTGCCGTTGGCGGGCAGCGTGTAGATGCCCATCGCCGCCGGCCACAGCCCCACCAGCAGGGAGGCGGGCAGCCCGATCGTGATGCCGATCGGGACGATCGCGTTCGTGGCGCTCGATTGGCTGGTCGTGAGCATCGCGACCGCGAACAGCGCCAGCGCGAACAGCAGCGCTCCGAGGAAGGCGGAGGATCCGGAGACCACCGAGCCGAGCCCGTCGACGATGAGGGTCTGGTTCGCGGCGACGAACGTGTTCGCGAGCCAGGCGATGCCGAACAGGGCGATGGCGCCGACGATGCCCGCGGGGAAGGTGGACTGCTTCGGCACGTCGGCGGCCTTCACCTTGCAGAACACGAAGATCAGTGCGGCGATGATGCCCATGACGACCTCGATGATCACGGTGACGCTCAGGCGCAGCGGATCGCCGTCGTCATCGGTGCCGATGACCGGACGGAGGTTCTCGAACAGGCCGAAGAAGACGATCACCGCGACGCCGGCGAGGAACAGCGAGGCCGAGAGCACGGCGGTCGCCGGGAGCTTGTTCTCGTGCGCGTCGACCACGGGCGGCTTGATCTGCCCCTCCGCCAGGCGCTTCTGGTACTCCGGGTCGTCCTCGAGGTCCTTGCCGTGGCGCATCATGACCAGCGCGGCGACGAGCAGGCCGGCGATCGAGGCCGGCCACATGATGAGGAGCAGGCCGCCGAGGTCGACGCCCTGCGGTGCGAGCAGCACGACCATCGATGCGGTGGCCGCGGAGACCGGAGAGCACAGGATGCCGACCTGCGAGGCGACGGCCGAGACCGACAGTGCCCGCTCCGGCCGGATCTTCTGCTGGTACGAGACGTCGTAGATCACCGGCAGCAGCGGATAGAAGATGTTGCCGGTGCCCGCGCCGACCGTGAAGAGGAACGACATCGCCGGTGCGAGGAACACGACGGACTTCGGCCGTTTGCGGATGACCTTGGCGGCCACCGACACCATCCAGTCGATACCGCCAGCGGCCTGCATGGTCGAGGCCGCGGTGATGACCGTGATGACGATGAACACCGCGTCGACCGGGGCGTTGCCGGGGGCTTCCCCGAACACGAACACGAGCACCGCGACGCCGACGAGGCCCCACACGCCTAGGCCGATCCCGCTCGTGCGGGTGCCCATGAAGATCGCCAGGACGACGACGATGAGCTCGGCGACGAGGATCCAGACGCTGTCGTTCACGACGACGGCCCCTTCACGATCGGCGCCGATCCGGTGAGGACCTCCACCGGCAGCTCGGTCTCGACGATCCCGCCGTCGACCGCCTCGACCTTCAGCGCCAGCGGGTTCTCGACCGGGCTGACCGCGGTGACGAACTCGCCGTTCTCGAAGTGCAGCGACTGGAGATTGCCCACCGCATAGCCGGTGGACAGCTCACCGCTGAGGAGCGAGGCGTGGAAGAGGGGCCGGCGCTGGTCCTCCGCGTCGTAGTGCGGGCAGAAGCTGCCGTGCAGGAAGCCGAGACCTTCCGGGAGCACCTGCAGCGTGGGCCCGTAGCTGTCGGTCGTGCCGCCCTCGAACCAGCAGATGCCGCCCGCGCTGCCTCCCGTGAACACCACGTTCGAGTCCGGGTCCTCCCACATCTCGCGCATGATCACGTCGAGGCCCTGACGTTTCCACACGTCGAGCATGTTGGCGGTGTTCCCGCCGCCGACGTGGATGACGTCGAAGCCCTTCACGAAGCCGGCGAGGTCGTCGACCGCGCGGTGGAACAGCGGCAGGTGGTGCGGCGCGCATCTGTCGGAGTCGTACGTGGAGTAGAAGCTCACGATGTAGGCGGTGTCGTCGCCCGTGGCGGTGCCGACGAAGAGGACCCGGGGCCGCTCCTTGCCGGTGAGCTTCAGGATGTACTCGTGCGTCGGATCGTTCCGACGTTCCATCATGGCCTTGCCGGCCCCGGTTGCGACGACGTGCGACATGCCCCCACCTCACTGTCGGATGTGAATGCGCTCAACCTAGCGTCGCGCCGTCACCGCCGTCCAGAGCGGTCACCCGGGCCGGGTGAATCCGGGCCGCTCAGCCGAAGATGCGGGCCGTGCCGACCAGGCCTTCGAGGAGGGCGGCCGTGCGGGCGCGCGGACCCTCCGGCGCGATGCCGAGGACGCGGGCGAGCTCGAGGGCGAGAGCGGCGTGGCCGACCGCGCTGGGGTGGAACGGGTCGTTCATGAGGCCCCACGGCACGCCGCCGTTCCCCAGCTCCGCGAAGTGCGCGTGCTGGTCGACGAGGATCACGTCCTCCGCGGCCGCGACCTGGCGCACGGCCTCGGCGAAGTCGGCGATCCGCGCCCGCTCCGGCGCATTGCGGACGTCGATGGCGGGCGGCGTCTGGAGCACCGGGATGGCGCCGAGCCCGCGCACCCGGCGCACGAAGTCGTGCAGGGAGGCGGCGTAGTCGTCCGGCGAGATCACCGGTCGCGGCCCGCCGTCCGAGGCGTCGTTGGTGCCGACCATGAGGGTGACCACGTCCGGCTGCCAGCCGGCGACCCGACGCTCCCAGTCGTCGAGGATGTCGACGATCCGGTTGCCGCTGATCGCGGTGTTGAGGACGATGTCGCGGACGCGCTCGAGCTCGCCCCTGATCAGCTCGTGGAGGTGCTCCGGGTAGCTGCGCCCGCCCTGCGTGTGCACCAGGCCATGGGTGATCGAGTCGCCGGTGATGATCCAGTTCAACGGCGCGGGGTCGCGGAGGGCGGCGGCGAGGCGGCCCAGGTCGGCGGAGGCGGTGGCGGGGGAAGCGGAGGGGGCGATCGGCACGCCTCAGAGCTTATCCGTCGCCCGCCCTCTGCTTCGCGCGAGAGCGTAATGCCCCGGCGCCGTCCCCGTCCTGTTTCCCGAGGGGCGCGGCTGGACGCGTGAGCGCGGATGGGATCCGCGGTCCAGGACGTCGTCGGATCCCCACCCCGACGGCGTGGAGAAATCGAGTCCCTCGTGCGGCGGGCTGCTCCCCCGGCCCGCCGCACCTCCCGTGTCGTCGGCCGTGCGCAGCGGACCCATTCCGGAACGCCGATATACGCGTGGCTCCGGAGGCGTGTGATCGGCCGCGCGGGGAGTACCGTCATGGGCGGCCTGTTCGAGGGAGGGGAACCTTGCGGGCCGGGGGAGAGGTCCGCGGCATCGCCGCGGGCGGAGGATGCGACGCCGCGCGGAGGGGAGACGCGTGCGGCGGGCATGGTCGGGCTCCGCGATCCTGCGGAACCCGCGTAGTACGTCGGGCCCCGCCGTGTCTCATCTTCGACCGTGCCCACGTCGCGTGTGCACGGCTGTCACCGGAGGAACACATGCTGACCCACTCGCCACCCGTCCGACCCCGCTCGGGACGAAGAAGCCGGATCATCCGCCGCGTCGCCGCGGGCGCCGTGATCCTCGGCGGTCTCGTCGGGGCCGTGCTCGCGCCCCTCGCCGCGACGGCGGCACCGCCGTACACGACCCCCGCGACGGTCGAGTCTCTCGCCTTCACGGAGACCGCCGTCGCGAGCGGCACCAAGGCCGAGCTGACGGGAGCCTGGTCCTTGCCGGACGATCCCGTCGCGCCCGCCGGGTTCGTCGTCGAGCTTCCCGAGGGGCTCCGCGGGCTGCCGGACGCCTTCCCGTTGCTCGACGCTGCGGGTGGAGAGGCGGGGCGCTGCGTGACGACGGAGACCCAGCTCGTCTGCGACATCGACAGCGCGTACGTGGCGGAGCATCCCGTGGGGCTCTCCGGCGCGTTCTCGTTCTGGGCGACCGTGACCACCGAGGTGACCGAGACCACCACCGTGACCTACGACTTCGGCGATGTCACGGCCTCCGTCGATGTGAAGCCGGACCCCTTCCTCTGCACGACCGACTGCGAGTTCCGCGGTCGCGAGGACTACAAGAGCGGGGAGTACCAGAACGGCTCCGACACCATCGCGTGGGACGTCGCCGTCGGCGCGGGGGCGAAGGGCATGGTCGCCGGTCAGGAGGTCGTCGTCACCGACGTCATCGGCCCCGATCAGGAGCTCCTGCGCGAATCCGCCGCCGGTGAGCGATACCCGTCGCTCTGGGTGGCCACCGGTCTGCAGACGCTGGCCAGCGGGCTCGTCGTGCCGGGGCCGATCACCGAGGTCCCCGCCGCGGATTACACCGTCTCCGCCGACGGCACGACCGTCACCTTCACAGCTCGCGAGGGCGCTTTCTACAACGTGCACTACCTCTCGCGCGTGACGGACGACGGCGCGGCCGGCACCTACCGCAACGCCGCCGAGATCCGGGTGGGCACCGAGACGTCGTCCACGGTCACGTCCGAGGTGACCCGCCACGGCGGCTCGGGGACGGGGAACGGCACGCGGGTCGGGCGTTTCTCGGCGCTGAAGACCCTCGCCGGTCCGGCAGCCGCGACCGAGCGGATCCCCGCCGGGACCCGATACGTGCTGGAGTACGCGTATCCGGCCGGCTCCGGCTTCCCGGCAGGCGCGGGCGTGCTGACGCTGGAGGCGGGAGCGCCGGTGACGAGTCCGGCGCTGCCGGTCGGCGCGGAGGTCACCGTCCGGGAGCGCGCGCCGGAGCCCGTGGGGGGCACCGCCTGGGGCGCGCCCGTGATCAGCCCGGAGCGGTTCACGGTCGGCGCCGAGACCGTCGTCGTGCGCGTGCAGAACCCGGTGTCTGTCGTGCCCACGCCGTCGCCGTCGCCGTCCACGTCGCCGTCGCCGTCCACGCCGGCGACGCCGGGACACGCGCTCGCCTCGACCGGCGGGGAGATCGCGACCGCGGGAGCACTCGCCGGGGTGCTGCTGCTGGGGATGGGAGGTGTGCTGGCGGCCGCGCGACGCGTACGCCGCGGGAACCGCTGATCCAACGCGCCGGGCGGGGTGCGGCCGACATCCGTCGGCCGCATCCCGCATCGGCGCGAGAACGCACGGGCGAGGTCCGTCACCTCGCCACAGATGCCCTCGGGGGAAGGGAACACCATGAGTGACGAACGCAGAGACGACGAGAGGGAACGCGACGCCGACCTGCTGGACCGGGTCCGCGGCGGGGATGAGCAGGCGTATGCGGAACTGTGGGAGCGATACGCCCCCGCCGCCGCCGCCGTGGCTCGCAGCTACTGGTGGTCGGCCGACGCCGACGACCTGGTCGCGGAATCGTTCACGCGCATCTATCAGGCGATCCAGGCGGGGAAGGGGCCGACGGCCGCGTTCAAGCCGTACCTGTTCGCCACGATGCGCAACCTCGCGATCAGCTGGGGTCGCGCCCGCCGCGAGGTCCCCATCGAGTACATCGAGGCGGTGGAGGACCCGAACAGCACGGATGCCGCGGCGGACGCCGATTTCGACGCGTCCCTGGTCTCCCAGGCCATCCTCGCCCTGCCGGAGCGTTGGCAGGACGTGCTGTGGTTCGGCGAGGTCGAGCACCTCTCCATGCAGGAGATCGGCAAGCGCCTCGACATCAGCGAGCGGGCGGCCGCGGTCCTCGCCTTCCGGGCCAGGGAGGGACTCCGTCAGGCCTGGATCACCGCGCACGTCACGGCCCGGCCCCCGGCGTCGCGGGAGTGCCAGTGGACGATGGGGAAACTGGGGGCGCACGCCCGTCAGCGGCTCACGCCTCGGGACACCGCTCGTGTGCACGGCCACCTGGACGAGTGCGACGACTGCCGAGCCAAGGCCGAGGAGGCGCGTTACGCCAGTTCGCGCATGCTGTCGGTCCTGTTCCCCGCGGGCATCGCGGTGGGGGCCGGTACCCAGATCTGGCAGTCGCTCACCTCCGCGGGGCTCTCCGCGAGCGCGGCTCCGCTGCCCTCCGCGATCGCGACCCCCGTCGCGGGCCTGGCCGCGGCGAAGGCCACCGTCGGGATCGTCGCCGCGGTCGCCGCGACGACCCTCGCCGCGACCGTCGCCGCCACGGTGGTGGGCGGCACCGCGGTGGTCGCGGCACCGGCCGCCAGCCAGATCGTGACGTGGACCGTGCCGACGCCGACGTCATCGCCCTCGGCGGCCCCGGCCCCGGAGGCCACCCCCGTCGAGACCGCGCCGCCTCCGGCTGAATCCGAGCCGTCGGCTCCGGCGGCGCCCCCCTCGGAGCCGGCACCGGACCCGGTCCCCGAGGCGGCCGTGCCGAGTCCTCCGGTCCTCATCGACGTGCCAGGACAGGTCTCGCGCACCGACCTGCTCTCCGTCACCGTGGCGTGCGAACCCGGTGCCGACCTGACGGTGTCGGCCTACGGCGCCACCCTCGCGGCGGGGACGTGCGCGGCGAACGAGCGGTGGCAGGCGAGCTTCCTGGTCGACGCGTACCCGGTCCCGGCGGGGACCGCGGTGACCCTGAGCTTCGCGCAGTCCAACATCGCCGGAGTCTCCGGGGCCGCGACGGCCGAGGTGGTCATCGTGGATTGATTTCGGAACCGCGCGTAATCACCCCTGCGCATCGCTGTCCTGTAGGAGTCCGCCATCTCCGGAGACCAGCGGATGAAGAGATCGAGATTGGAATCACATCGCCATGAGGAAACGATCGGGCGCCTTCGTGCTCGGACTGCTACTCGCCCTCGGGGCCGTCGCTGCCGCCGCACCCGCCACCGCCGCGACGGGAGCGGCGACCATCGTCGACGCGAACACCGGCAGGTTCACGCTGTCGGACGGCACGATCGCCACCGCCACCCTCACCGGCGGCTCTCGCATCTTCGGCGGCGAGGGCAAGACGCTGAGCTCCTGGAGCGGCACGGACGCGATGTACGCCGCGGGTGTCTCGGCGAAGGACCTCGCGACGCTCGACGTGCACTCGAAGGCGAACTGCGGCACGGCGTCGCGGTGCGGCGAGGGACAGCTCACCATCACGTTCGACCGCCCCGTCGACGATCCCGCCATCCACATCGCCGAGTTCGGCGCGGGGACCGGCAGTACCGGGCTCGGCGGGATCTCCATCGCGGACGGCATGCGTTTCGCCTCCGCCGACGGCGGCGCCACCCGCGCGGTCGTCTCCGACGGCGCGACCTTCGTGGACGCCGGCGACGGCTACGTCCGCGGCGACCTCCGTATCTCCTGCGTCGCGGCCTCGCGCCCCGGAGGCTGCGGGAGCTTCACCGTCCCCGGTACCGGGATCACGCGCATCGTCTTCGACGTCGCCCGCTTCGCCCTCGGCGGCGTGCAGACGGCCGCGACCGACGGCTACGCCCTCGGGATCACGGCCACCGCCACACCGGACCCGCAGCTCGCTGGTCTCTCGATCGCGAAGGTCGTCGACAAGGCGGCGGCCGCGCCCGGCGACGCCCTCGACTACACCATCACGGTCCGGAACACCGGCGAGGCGGAGGCCCGGCAGGTGCCCGTGACCGACACCCTCCCCGCCGGGCTGCGTGAGGTGACGGCCGATCAGGGCGGCGTCGTCGCGGACGGCACGGTCACCTGGACGATCGACGCTCTCCCTGCCGGCGGCACGAGCACCCTGCACGTCCTCGGGACGGTCGATCGCGCGGGTGCGGGCAGCACGCTCGTCAATCGCGCCACGGTGCAGAATCCCGCCGGCGTTCCGGCCGAGACGCCCGCACCCACGTCGGCGACGCCGTGTGCGGACGACGCGGGTGCCGCCTGCGCCGCCACGACGGTCGCCGCCCTGCCGGCGTTGTCGCTCGCGAAGACGGTCGACACGCAGGTCGCCGGCCATGATGAGGTGCTGACGTACACCCTCGTCGTCGCCAACGCCGGCACCGGGCCGGCGACCGACGTCCCGGTGACTGACCTCCTGCCGCCGGGCCTGACCGCTGTCTCGGCCGATCAGGGCGGCGTGGTCGCCGACGGCACCGTCCGCTGGACGCTGCCCGAGGTGCCCGCCGGGGGCGAGGTCGCGCTGCACGTGACCGGAACCACCCCTGGGGGCCTGGACGAGGCGCAGCTCCTCAACCGTGCCACCGTGCAGAACCCTGCGGATGCGCCCGCCGGGACACCGGCGCCGACCGTGACCACCCCGTGCCCGGACGACCCGCAGCAGGCGTGCGCCCTGACCGCGGTGGCCGCGCTCGCCTCGCTGGAGATCGACAAGACCGTGGCCCAGTCCGCGGCGGTCGCCGGCTCCATCCTCGACTACACGATCACCGTGTCGAACGTCGGACCCGGCACCGCGACGCAGATCCCCGTCGTCGACGACCTCCCGGACGGCGCCCGGTTCATCGCCGCGTCGACCGGCGGAGTCGCCGTGCAGGACCGCGTGGGCTGGGTGGTCCCGGAGCTCGGCCCCGGGGAGTCGGCCACGATGACCCTGCGTGCCCAGCTGCCGCGCGATGCGGAGGGCACCATCGTCAACCGCGCCACGGTCGCCTACGACGAGTCGATGATCGCCGGTCTCCGCGCGGCCGCGGTCCAAGCCGGGATCACCGTCCCGGACGACCTGTCCGGCCTTCCCCCGCTGCCGCCGCTCGCGGCGACGCACGCCTGTGCCGACGACGCGCAGTGGTCGTGCGTGGCGACCGTCGTCCGCGCTCCCGCCGCGGCAGGACTCGCGCAGACGGGCGGCACGCCGCTCTCCCTCCTCCCCGCGATCGCGCTGCTGGCGGGTGGGGCTCTGCTCCTCGTCGTCTCCGCGCGCCGCGCGACCCACCGATAACCACTGATCGCGTCAGCCACGGGGGACCTCCCTCCGAGGGCTGATTGAGGTACCCAGAAATGCACTCCACACCGTCCGCTTCGTCCGTCTCGCTGCCGAAAGGCTCCGTCATGATCGTCTTCGGGACCCGTCCCGAGATCATCAAACTCGCCCCTCTCGTCCGCGAACTGGGCGACGCCGCGTACGTCGTCCACACCGGGCAGCACTACGACCCGGGCATGTCGCGGGTGTTCCTGCGGTCCTGCGGGATCGAGCGTGTCGACCTCCAGCTCCACGTCGGGGGTCTCCCGCGGGCGGCCCAGATCGGGCGTGCCGCCGAGCAGATCGCCGAGGCCATCACGCGCTTCGAACCGCGGTACGTCGTGGTCCAGGGCGACACCAACGCGACGTTCGCCGCCGCGCTCGCCGCGAACGCGGCGGGCGTGCGTCTCGGGCACGTCGAGGCCGGGCTGCGGGCGAACGACCGCCGGATGCCCGAGGAGCACAACCGGGTGATGGTCGACCACATCGCCGACGATCTGTTCGCCGCGACCGAGGCGAACCGCGCCAACCTCCTCGCCGAGGGCATCGACGAGGAGCGCATCCTCGTCACCGGCAACCCGGTGGTGGAGGCGGTGCGTGCGCAGCGCGCGGGGGCCGACGGCGACGCCGAGGTGCTCGCCGAGCTCGGGCTCGCCCCCGCCGGGTACGTGCTCGCCACGCTGCACCGCCAGGAGAACGTCGACACGCCGGAGAGCCTCCTGGCCACCCTCCGGGCGTTCAATGCCATCGCGGCATCGGGGTGGCCCGTCGTGTTCCCGGTGCACCCCCGCACGAGGGCGATGCTCACGGCGCTGGACGCCACGCACCTCCTCGACGCCCTGATCGCCGAGGAGCCGCTCCCCTACGAGCGGTTCCTCGCGCTCGCCGCGCACGCGGCGCTCCTCGTCTCCGACTCCGGCGGTATCCAGGAGGAGGTGACCGTGATCGGCCGCCCCGTCCTCGTCGTGCGGGACTCGACGGAGCGGCCCGAGGCCCTGGGGTCCTTCACCGAGCTCGTCACCCCGCAGGAGCTCGCTCCCGCCGCGTCCGCCCTGCTCGGCGCGATCGAGCCGACCCTCGCCCGGTTGTCCGCCCTGCCGTCGCCCTTCGGTGACGGTCACGCCACCGCGCGGATCGCGGCGCACATCCGCGCCACCGTCTCGCCCCGCCCCGAGGAGTCCTGATGTACAGCAACGCACTGACCACCCCGCTCGCCACGGTCGGCGTCCTCGCCGTCACCGGGCCGGAATCGATGACCACCTGGGTGATGGCGGCGGGCATCGCGGTGACCGTGGGAGCGGGACTGCTCCTGCGCACCCGGCTGCTGCGCCGGTCGGCGCCAGTCCGCCGCCCGATCCGCCGGAGCACCGCACCGGAAGGCGACCCCGGGCAGGGGAGGACGCCCTGATGCTGCCGGTCCTGAACGCGTTCACCGTGCTGCTGGGCGTCGCCTTCGTCACGTACGTCCTGTTCATCCTCATCCCGTACCTCCGCTATCCGAAGACCGTCCCCGGTGACCCTGCGCACTTCGAGTGGCACTTCTTCATCCCGTGCCGCGACGAGGAGGCCGTGATCGACACGACCGTCTCCCGAGCGCGACGGGACTTCCCCGGCGCTCACGTCTGGGTGATCGACGACGACAGCGAGGATGCCACGGCGGCGATCGTCAGCCGATGGGCCGAGGACGACGAGCACGTGCACCTCGTCCAGCGCCGACGGCCCCAGGCTCGGACGGGGAAGGGCGACGCGCTCAACGCCGCCTATCATCAGCTCCTCGACTGGCTCCCCGCCGATGCCGACCACGACGGGATCGTCATCGTCGTCATCGATGCGGACGGCGAGATGGAGCCCAACGCGCTGGAGATCTGCGCGGCCGACGACATCTTCGGCGACGAGAGCGTGGGGGCCGCGCAGATCGCGGTCTGGATGAAGAACCGGGACGACCCGAAGCCCTACCCGCACGGCGGGCGGTTCGCCAACGGGTTCGCGCGATTCCTGCTGCGGATGCAGGATCTGGAGTTCCGCACCACGATCGCCGCGATGCAGTCGCTCCGGGCGAAGACGGGCACGGTCGGGCTGGGCGGCAACGGCCAGTTCACGCGGCTCTCCGTCCTCGACGCGATCGGCGACACCTTCGGCGAACCGTGGCACGGCGCCCTGCTCGAGGACTACGAGCTGGGCGTCCACGTCGTCCTCGCGGGCTACCAGGTGCGGCACGTCTACGACACGCACGTGAACCAGGAGGCGCTGCCCTCGATCCGTCGTCTGCTCACGCAGCGCACCCGGTGGGCGCAGGGCAATATCCAGTGCGTCAAGTACATCCGCGAGGTGGTGAAGTCGCCGTTCGTCGACAACGCCGGCGTGATCGAGACCGTGTACTACCTCGTGCTGCCGTTCCTCCAGATGCTCGGCGGCCTGTCCTTCCTCATCCTCTTCAGCGTGCAGGTCGGCTGGTGGGTGCGGGAACCCGAGCTCTTCCAGGTCGCCCTTGGCGACATCGTCGGCGTCCTCGGGCTGCTGTTCGCGTTCTCCGTCGCCCCGTTCGCGGTCTGGGGGTTCGTGTACAAGATCCGCTGCGAACCCCAGGCGAGCTGGCTGACGGCACTGGGGTGGGGTCTCGGTGTGTGGCTCTACGTCTACTACATGTACATCTGCATCGCGCGGGCCTTCCTGCGCATCGCTCGGCGCAAGAACGGCTGGGCCAAGACACGCCGCAATGCGGAGGCCCACGTCGTCGTCAACGGATCCGTCGCCGTGGAGGTCTGATGAGCACCGTCACCGAAACCCTGCCCGCCCTCCGCGCCCGCCGACTGGATCGGGTGTCTCTGCCGAACCGCGCCGCGCGCGTGGTCATGGCGCTGCTGATGCTCGCGGCGGGCGGAGCGCTCCTGGCGGCCAACGCCTCCTTCCGCGCCGTCGAGGCGGTCGTCGCGACCTGGCTGCTCTCGCCGTTCGTCGAGGGACAGCGTGCCGCCATCGGCGAGCACTACCTCGTCTGGACCCCGACCGGCGACCTGATCGCCCTGCAGATCACGGTCGAGTGCACGTCGTTGCTGATCGGCCTGCCCCTCACCGTGGTCGCCGCGGTGATCCTCGCCTTCACCCGCGTGCGGTGGAGCCGGCTCTTCGGCGGGCTTGCGGCCATGTGGGGCATCGTCTTCGCGGTCAACATGCTGCGGCTCGTGCTGATCGGCTGGGCCACCCAGACCTGGGGTCTCGATCCTGGCTACAAGGTGAGCCATGTCTTCGTGGGGTCGCTCGTCGGCGTGCTCGGCTACGTCGTCGGACTCGTCGTCATGCTCCTGATCATCGGCGTCCGTGCACCGCAGCGCCGGTATACCCGTCGTCCGCGGGCGTAATCGACCCTCTGCCCCTCCGTCTCATTCGCGGCGAAGCACTCTGCTCGTCGTGTCCACATCAAGAAAGAGGCTTCATCATGAAGAGCATCCTCAAGACCGCGTGCAGCGCCGGTGTCGGCCTGCTGATCGTCGGGGGCTCGCTCCTCGGCGCCCAGGGGGCCATGGCCGCCGACGAGCCGGACTCCCCGAGCACCACGTCGAGCGGTGGGGTCTCCTCGGTCCGCAGCACGGAAGACGTCGACGGTCAGGCCTCGACGCGGGGCTACCTGGGCCGCGCCACGCAGACGGCGCAGACGGGCGTGACCCCGGGGTCGGAGATCAAGGAGGGCGCCATCGTGCAGCTCGTCAACGACGAGCAGATCGACGGCGTCTACAAGGTGATCCTGCCCGTGCCGGCGCACACGACCTTCGTGTCGGCGACCGCCGGGGGTCAGCTCGTCGGAGGCAACGTCGTCTGGACGTTCAACGTCACGCACGACGGCGGCACCAGCATCGTGACCCCGATGGCGACGTTCACCGTCGACGCCGACTACTGGGGTCCGCAGATCACCAACAGCGCGACCGTGCTCTACACCGGCGGCGTCTTCACCGACGACCACCGCTTCACCTACAACTACGGCCACACCTTCGCCGAGCGTCCCCCGGTGCCCGTGGCCGACCCGGCCGTCGGGCTGGCCGGAGCCGGTGTGATCGCCGTCGGAGCCGCGGGCGCGTTCGCGCTGCGCCGTCGTCCTTCGGCGACCCGGTGACGGGCGCCGGACAGAGACGGAGGACGAGAGACCTGTGAAGAAGACATCCTTTCTTCGGGGTGCGCTGACCGTGGGGGTGCTCACCGCTCTGGCGGCGGGCGCCCTCGCGGGTGCCTCCGCCGCCTCGGCGGCCGACGTCAACGGCTGGAGCGGATCGGGAGACACCCGCACCGCGTCGGCCGCCGGCGCGACGGCCCGCATCACCACCACCGACAAGGTGCAGATCAAGAGCTCGGGCGACGTCGTCAACCTCGCCACGGTCCGCGACGGCGGGGAGCTCGGGCTCAACGTCATCGGCCTCAACGAGGGATACCCCTGCAAGAACGGCATCGAGTGCGTCCGCGGGAACGTCGTGATCGACTTCGGCCAGCAGGTCACGAACCCGAAGATCACCCTCGCCAACCTCGGCGGTGACGTCTACTCCATCGGCGGCGTCGTGCAGTCGTCGGCGAAGTACACGCTGAAGACCTCCGGCGTGAGCCTGAGCAGCGTGAGCGGGAACCTCGACGTGACGTCGAACACGATCACCTCGACCTCCTTCGCCGCGAAGACCGGTACCGTCCAGGTCAACGGCACGGTCTCGAAGGTCGAGTTCCAGCTGAGCATGCGTTCGAAGGGCGCGTTCCTGGGTCTCGTGCCGTCGTGGACGAAGGTGCCGAGCGACCTGCACAGCATCGACATCGACGTGGACAAGCCCACGGCGCCCGCGCTGACGGTGGACAAGAACGACCACCGCGACACGGCCGTGATCGGCGACCAGCTCTCGTACGACATCGTGGTGCGCAACACCGGCACCGGTGCGGCGAGCAACGTCGTCGTCAGCGACGACCTGCCGGCCGGGCTCACCGGGATCACCGCGGCGTACACCGCCGGCACGACCGGGACGGTCTCGGTCACCGGGCAGCGCGTCCAGGGGACGATCACGTCGCTCGCTCCCGGGGCGTCCTCGACGATCACCGTGAAGGCCACCGTCGGCGATGCGACGCCGATCGGGAACCTGCGCAACACCGCGTGCGCCGTGGGAACCTCCACGAACCAGGCGTGTGACTGGGATGACACCACCATCACCACGAAGACGACGCCGGTGCTGACCATCAGCAAGAACGACGGTCAGGGTGACGTGAAGCTCGGTCAGGACCTCACGTACGACATCGTCGTGCGGAACACCGGAGACGGCGCAGCCACGAACGTCGTGGTCAGCGACCCGCTCCCGGCCGGTCTCGACTTCGTCTCGGGCAGCGGTCCGTCGGGAGTGACGGTGAGTGCCTCCGGGCGCACCGTGACCGCCAACCTCGGCACGCTGGCACCAGGGCAGTCGGTCACGCTGAAGGTGAACGCCAAGGTCAACCAGTCGGCTCCTCCCGGGGCGCTGACCAACCAGGCGTGCGCGGTCGCCGGGAACGCGGCGAACGTCTGCGCGACCGACACCGACACCGTCAAGCGCGAGTTCTTCCAGTACACGTTCAACTCGAACCCGACCGACCCGACGCCGGGTCAGGCCGTGACGTACCGGATGGAGTTCGGCAACAACGGCAACGTCGACTCCGCGAACGCGGAGATCGCGTACACGCTGGCCGGCATCCTCGACGATTCCAGCTGGAACCCGTCGAGCGTGACGGCCAACCGGGGCACGGTCACCGTCAGCGGCGACAGCATCGACTGGAAGGGACCCCTCGCCTCGGGTGAGACGGTCGTGATCACCTTCACCGGTGTCTGGAACGGCAACGGCGACGGCTTCGCCTTCCCGAACGTCAGCTACTACGGCAGCGCGCGCTAGCCGACACTCAGGCGGACGCGCGGGTGCAGGCCCCTCCTCTGGGGGTGGCCTGTGCTCGCGCGTTCGCCTGTTTCCGCGCGTTCGCCTGTTTCCGCGTGTGTGCGGGGTCTCAGGCACTCGCGCGAGGTCAGGCAGCCACGGGCGGTGTCGCCTGTTCCTGCGTGAATGCCTGTTTCGGCGTCAGTCCCGGTCGGCGCGACTGATGAGGTCCATCAGCTCGTCGAGCGTGTCGACGTCGATGACCTCGGTGCCGTCGGGCTCGCGCACCTCGATGCCGTCGACCTCCAGCTCCTCATCGAGCTGCACGAGGATGCGCGACTCCGGGAACTGCTTGGGGGCGACGAACGCGAGCAGCACGGCATCCGCGAACACGACGACCGAGGTGGCCTCGAGGTCGTCCCGCAGGTCGATCTGTTCGACGACGGGCTCGTCCTCCACCGCATCCTCGATGTCGAGCGCGACCTCCTCGACGATCGCCCGCCAGCGCTTCTCGCTCATCGAGAGCACGCGCGCGATGGCCGCGACGAGCTCGTCGGGATCCAGGTCCTCCGCGGTCTCGTCGCCCTCCAGCTCGGGGTCGACGTTCACGTTCACGACGGTGCCGGCCGCATCCAGGCTCGCCCGGCCGTAGACGAGACCGTTCTCGGAGACGGGGTCTTCGAGCAGACCGCTCTCGACGATGCGGGACAGGAGGAGATCGAGCGCCATGCTTCCAGTCTCGCGCATCTCGCCCGCCGTGGGCCCTGGTTCTTCCGCGACCGGAATCCCGGACGCGCGTAATCGATCCGCCCCCGCCGCCTCTTGTTCACCGGACCATCCCGACTCGACGGCCCCCGGCCGCGTTCGAAAGGCAGGCTGCTGTGATCCGTCGTCCCCTCTCCCGTGGCATCGGCGTAACGCTCGCCGTCGGTGCTGCTCTCGCCCTGGCGATCCCGTCGTCGCCACTCCCGGCGGCGGCGGAGGTCGCCCCCGACGCCCCGGCCCTGAACTGGGTCGTGAACACCGCCCCCGGCGGTCCGAGCGAGGAGACGCTGCGCGCGGCCGTCGCCGACGCGGGAGGGACGCTCCTGATCTCGTACCCGGAGATCGGCGTCGCCGTCATCCGGGCGCCCGAGGGGGAGTTCGCGGCACAGCTCCGCGCTCAGCCGTGGGTGCAGTCCGTCGGCCCCACCCGCACGTCGACCACGCCGGACCGCCTCCCCGAACCCGCGGTGTCGGCAGCGGGGGTCACGGAGGAGCCCGAGACCATGCCCGCCGAGGGCACCGCGTGGGACACGGTCGCCGTCGGCGCGACGACCCCGGGCGGCGCGGGCGTGGTCGTCGGGGTCGCGGACAACGGCATCGACGCGGGACATCCTGACCTCGCCGACCGCATCGACCCCGCGCTCTCCGTCGGCTGCGGAATCAACGGCGTTCCGGACACCCGGCCGGTCGCATGGCAGCCGGCCGCGGGGCTCGTCGGAGCCCACGGGACCCACGTGGCGGGGAGCATCGCCGGCGCCGCGAACGGCTCCGGCATCCGCGGGATCGCCCCGGACGCGCGCGTCGCCGCCATCAAGGTCGACAATCAGACCGGGCACATCTACCCCGAGGCGAGCATCTGCGCCACGATGTGGGCGGTCCGGCACGACATCCCCGTCGTGAACCACAGCTACTTCGTCGACCCCTGGTACGTCTGGTGCGCCGGGGAGGAGACGCAGTCCGCCGCGCTGGAAGCCCTGCGCCGCACGTACGCCTATGCGCACGAGCAGGGCGTCGTCAACGTCGCCGCCGTGGGGAACGAGAGCCAGGACCTCGCCACCATGACCACCGACGTCCTCAGCCCGGACGACGGGGCCCCGGAGCCGCGCTCGGTCGACTCATCGTGCCTGAAGGCCCCTGCCGGTCTGCCGGACGTGATCTCCGTCGCGGCCGCCGATCAGGACGAGACCAGCGGCGCGGTCGTCAGGGCCGGGTTCTCGAACTACGGAGCGGGCAAGATCACCGTCACCGCCCCCGGAGTCGTCTGGTCCGCGGTGACCCGCCAGGACGACGGCTCGATCTACGCCCTGTTCCCCGGTACGTCCATGGCCTCGCCGCACGTCGCGGGGCTCGCCGCTCGGATGCTCGCGGCGGATCCGACGCTCACTCCCGACGAGGTCACACGTCGCATCAGGGCCACGGCCGACGGTGTCGCCGACGAGGGACCGGATCGGGTGGGCGCCGGACTTATGGACGCCGACATCGGCGCCTCCGTCCCCGCCGTCGGGGTCTACTCCCGCGTGGCGCTCACCGGCCAGCCCTTCCGGGTGACCGGCAGCGGACATCCGCCGCGGAGCACCGTCGAGCTCCGCATCGGCTCGAGCATGGTGCCGGTGCAGACCGATGCGCAGGGACGGTTCGCCACCGTGTTCCCCCTCCCCGCGGATGCTCCGGCCGGCCCGAGCACGCTGATCGCCGGCGAGGCCAGGGCTCCCCTCGTCATCCGCACCTCTCCGGCCACGCCGACCATCCTCGCCCCGAGGGCAGGGACCACCGTCGCCGCGACCACGACGACCATCTCGGGCACCGGCGTCCCGGGATCGCGCGTCCGCGTGGACGTGCGCGACGGGGAGCTCACGCCGTTCCTGCGCTTCGTGACCGTGCGCGACGACGGCACCTGGACCGTGAATGCGCCGCTGACGCAGGGGACGTACGAGGTCGTGGCCAGGACGATCGTCGGCGGCGACACCTCGGCCACCACCGCGCCGGTGCGGTTCTCGGTGCACACGAAGTCGGCGATCGGCTACTCGGTCGAGCTCTCCCCGCAGCCGGGGGCCGCGCACGACACGCTCATCCTCCTCGACCTCGCCAACGCCGGGGCAGCGGGCGGACGGGCGGTCGTGGACATCGATCTCACGGCGTTCGCGGATGCCGAGATCCCGGTGCCGACGGTGGGCGAGGTCGAGCGGACGGCTCGCGGGCTGCGATGGACCCTTACGCTGGACTCGGCGGAGAAGGCCCAGCTGCAGATCCCCGCGACCTCCGGCGACGAGCCCGCCTTCCCGGTGATCGCTGTCCGATGAGACAGGCGGTCACGCTGGTTCAGGCGCTTTGTGGAAGCGACAGCCTGAACCGGCGTGACGGCCTGCGTGTCAGAGCCACCTCTTGTACTTGAACACCCCATAGAGCCCGACCGCGAACGCGGCCATCGCCCCGATCGCCATCGGATACCCGAACGCCCAGTGCAGCTCGGGCATCACGTCGAAGTTCATGCCGTAGACGGTGCCGACGAGCGTGGGCGCGAAGATGATGGCCGCCCACGAGGAGATCTTCTTGATCTCGTCGTTCTGCGCCAGACCCGCCTCCGAGTGCCGCCGGGCGACCAGCGCCGACTGCACCGTGAGGGCGTTCTCGAGGATCGCGCGGAACGAGTCGACGCGCTCGTTCACGCGGATCGTGTGGTCGAGCACGTCGCGGAGAGAGCGCTGCAGCTCCTCGTCGATGCGGTACTTCTCCGACCCGCGGCGCAGCCACTCCAGCATGCCGCTCAGCGGGTGCACCGCGCGCTGGAAGTTGATGACCTCGCGGGAGAGCTCGTAGATGCGGCGGGAGAGGGCGTCGTCGTCGCTGTCGCCGAAGAGCTGGTCCTCGATCTCGTCGATGTCGTTCTCCAGGCCCGCCACCACGGGCTCGTACTCGTCCACGACCTCGTCGAGGATCGCGTAGAAGACAGCCTCCGGTCCCATCGCGAGCAGCTCCGGGTTCGCCTCCATCCGGCGGCGGACCGCGGCGAGGTTCGGCGACTCCGCGTGGCGGATCGTCACCACGAAGTCGGGGCCGATGAACAGGTGCAGCTCCCCGAACTCGATCGACTCCTCCTTGTCGCGGTAGCGGGCGGGGCGCAGCACGGCGAAGAGGGTGTCGCCGTAGCGCTCCACCTTCGAGCGCTGATGCCCCGAGAGCGCGTCCTCGACGGCGAGCGGATGCAGATCGAACTCGCGGGCGACGGAGGCGACCTCTTCGGGACTCGGTCGGTACAGGCCGATCCACGCGATCCCGCCGGCGGCATCCAGCATCCGGTAGGTCTCGTCCAGGTTCTTCGGGGTCTCCACGCGACGTCCGTGGACGTACACGCCGTTGTCGATGAGCGCCATGATGCGGCTCCGTTCTCGCGGGCGCACGCAGACGCTTGTCTCGCGTGCGGATTCGTCAGGGGGCGGGAGACGCCGCCGATGACTGCGAGGCGAGAGGCGCGGACGCGGAGCAGGAGCTCAACGCGTGAGTGCGGGGAAGCGCGACGCAGCGAGGGCGGCGTCGTTACTATCGTCGGACATCGCCATCACCGCCTTTCCGTGCTCCTCCGGGGGCCAGCTTACCCCTCCGTTTCGAATCGCCCGAATGGCCCCATTCCGGCCTCAGATGCCACCATGTGCGCGATTCGAAAGGTCAGGGGACGATCGCATCGATGTAGCCGCCATCGACCCGGACGGCGGCGCCCGTCGTCGCCGAGGCGAGCGGGGACGCGAGGTACGCGACCATGTTCGCGATCTCCTCCGGTTCGATGAGCCGCTGCAGCAGGGAGTGGGGGCGGTGCACGCGCATGAACTCGCGCTGCGCCTCCTCCCACGGCAGCTCCGGGTCCACGAGCGAGTACACGAAGTCCTCCACGCCGCCGGTGTGGGTCGGCCCCGCGAGCACCGAGTTCACGGTCACGCCCGTGCCGGCCGCCTCCTTCGCGAAGCCCCGGGACACGGCGAGCAGCGCGGTCTTCGACATCCCGTAGTGGATCATCTCCGCGGGGATCACGACCGCGGAGTCGCTGGCGATGTCGAGCACCCGACCCCAGCCGCGCTCCGTCATGCCGGGCAGGGTCGCGCGGATGAGCCGGACGGCGGCGAGCACGTTCACGTCGAAGTACCGGCGCCACTCGTCGTCGGAGATGTCGAGCGCGGGGGTGGCCCCGAAGATGCCGAGGTTGTTCACGAGGATGTCGACGTCTCCGGTGGCGGCGAGCACCTGGGCGGCGCCGTCTTCCGTGGTGACGTCGCCCGGAGCAGGGACGAGGTTCCGGTCCGGGTTCTCCTCCTGCAGTGCGGCGACGACCGACGACACGGTCTCGGGGTTCCGGCCGTTGACGGCGACCCGTGCGCCCGCATCGGCGAGGGTCGTGGCGATGGCGAGCCCGATGCCCTGGGTGGAACCCGTGACGAGGGCGGTCTTCCCGGCGAGGTCGATGCGCATGTTGTCTCCTCCGTGTCGCTGCGACCTCCGGTGCAACGCCCGCAGCGCCGGTTTCATGCCCGCCCGCTCGCTCCGGGACGCGAGGGCCTGGGACTCCGGCATGCGCGCACCGTCCCCGTGCGGGATGGGAAACGGGCCGCCTGGGTGATTCGGAAGGCGCGGGTGTGATCTCCCACCGAGAGTCGGGGACGCCCGTGCGGGACGGGAAACGTCCCTGAGGAGGCGGAGGGGGGAGCGTTTTCGATCCCGCGAGGGGGAACTGGGGGCGCGGAGAACGGTGCGGGATGGGAAAGGTGCCGGGAAACGGCTGGGGAGGTGCAGGAGTGATCCCGCGCGGTGGGGGGGGCGGGGACGGCGGAGGAACGGACGGAGCGCAGCCCAGATCTGGGACGCGCGTGCGGGACGGGAAACGTTCCTGAGGAGGCGGAGGGGGGGGGAGCTTTTTCGATCCCGCGAGGGGGAACTCCGGGCGCGGAGAAGGGTGCGGGACGGGAAAGGTGCCGGGGCAGGGCGCGGGAGGGGTGGGATTGATCCCGCACGCACGGCCCCCGCACGCGCGGGCCCCCGCACGCGCGGGCCCCCGTACGTGCGGGACGGGAAAGGTGCCGGGGGAGACCGAAAGGGGAGCGTTTTCGATCCCGCGCGGGCGAGGGGTGGGGGGCGGGGGCTAGAGGGGGATGGGGGTACCGGCGCGGGACGCGGACTCCTGCGCGGCCTTCACGATCTCGACGGTCCGGATGCCGACACCGGCGTCGGGCTGAGGCTGACGGCCCGCGCGGACAGCCTGCACGAACTCCTCGAGCAGCAGGGCGTCGAGGTCGGCCCCGACCGGGGTCCAGGTCTCGCCGTGGACATCGTGTCCGGCCACGCCCTTCGCGAAGGGGCTCACGCTCACGGTCCCGCGCTCGGCCACGACCTCGAGGGTGAGGCCGCCCCAGGTCGGCGAGCTCAGCGGCCAGCTCCACGAGCAGTCGATCGTGGCGATCACCCCGCTCGGGTACTGGATCGTCACGAGGCCCCCGGTCTCGACCGCGAGGTCGCGCTCCCCGTGCAGGATGCTGTTCGACACCGCGCGGACGGTCTGCGCCCGCTCACCCAGGAGCTCGTCGAGGAGGTCGGCGCAGTGCACGACGTGGTCGACCAGGGCACCGCCGCCGGCGAGCGCGGGGTCGGTGAACCAGGCCCGGTCCTGCGGGAGCTTGCCGTTGTTGATGCCGGTGACGCCGAGGATCTTCCCGAGGCGTCCGCTGCGCAGCTCGGCGACGGCGTCGCGCACCGCGGGGGAGAATCGCACCGGGTACGCCACCATGAGCAGCACGCCCGCCCGGTCGCAGGCGTCGCGCATCGCGATCGCGTCCTCGACCGTCGTCGCCAGCGGCTTCTCGCACAGCACGTGCACGCCGGCCGCGGCGGCCTGCTCGACGAGGGCGCGGTGACGGGAGTTCTCGGCGGCCACCACGACCGCGTCCGGACCCCAGGCGAAGGCCTCGTCGTAGGTCTCGACGTACGCCACCCCGAGCTCCGCGGCCAGGGTGGCACCGCGCGGAGCGTCGTCCGGGGCGGAGGCGCCGTCGGGGTCGGCCGCGATCAGCTCGACACCGGGCATCTGCTGCAGCGCGTGCACGTAGCTGAGGGCGTGCGTGTGCGCGAAGGACAGCACGGCGATCCGCAGCGGACGGGGAGCGGTCATCGGGTGGCCTCCTCGGCGACGGCGACGGCGGGGGACGAAGCGGGGAGGGCGACCGGGGCTCCGGAGGCGATCGAGGCGTAGGCGGCCTCGGCGACCGCGACCGCCTGGATCCCGTCGTCCGGGGTGACGGCGGCCTCGCGTCCTTCCGCGATGGCGGCCACGAAGTCGGCGATCTCCGCGTAGTACGGGCTCTCCTCCGGCGACATCGGCGGCAGGTAGTCGGTCGCGCCCTCGACGAGCACGGCGTCGGTGCGCAGCGTGTGGTCCTCGGCGCTGTCGTAGCGCAGGCGCCCCTCGGAACCGGCGACCTCGACGCTCGTGCGGAACGGCATGCCGGGCTGTACCCAGCTCGCGTGCACGTGGCTGATGACCCCGTTGCGGTGGGTGAGCACGACATGCGCCGTGACCGGGGCGGGCACGCGGTCGTCGACCGTCGGCGGGTTCTGCACGGCGTAGACGCTGTCGACCGGCCCGGCGAACCACAGCGCCTGATCGATGTCGTGGATCATGAGGTCGCGGATGACGCCGCCGCCCGCCCGCTCCGAGAAGAACCAGGGGGCCTGGGGTGCAGCGCCCAGGCGACGGAAGCGCTGCACGGCGGGGGTGCCGATCTGCCCGGCGTCGATGCCGGCCTTGATCCGGCCGTACTCCCCCATGTAGCGCACGACGTGGGCGGGGAACAGCCGCACTCCCGCGGCGGCTGCGGCGGCGGTCACCTCGGCGGCGGCCTCCGCGGTCGCGGCGAGCGGCTTCTCGCAGATCACGTCGACCCCGCGGGCGATGGCCCGAAGGGCGAAGTCGGCGTGGGTGCTGCTGGGGGTGACGATGTCGACGACGTCGACCAGCTCCAGGAGCGCGTCGACGTCGGCCACGACCTCGAAGCCGTACTCGGCGGCGATCTCCTCCGCGCCCTCCTTCGAGGTGACGAAGCCCTGCACGCCGAGCGCCCGCCAGGCGTCGGCGTGCACGCGGGAGATCCCGCCCGCGCCGATGAGTCCGACCTTCAACGTGCTCACTGCTTCTCCTCGGGGTCGTCGCCGGCCGCGGGGTCGTGCGGCAGGGGGGTGATCGGTGGGGCGGGCATGTCCTCGATGCCGTAGATGTCGCCGGGATGCCGCTGGAACGCATGCACGACGGCGCCGTGGGCGGCGGCTTCCGCTCCCAGCCGCGCCTCCGCGACGGGCACCTGGAACGGCAGACCGAGGTGGCCGGGCAGAGCGGCGCGCAGGGGGTCGAGCAGCTGCTCGTGCGCGGCCGAGAGTCCGCCGCCGATGACGACCATGGCCGGATCGACTGTCATGATCAGCGTCGCGATCCCATGGGCGAGTTCGTCGATGAAGCCGTCGAGCTCCTCCCGGGCGGTCTGCTCTCCGCTGCGCGCCAGGGCGAACACCTCGGCGGCGGTCGGGGCGGTGCGCCACGAGATCTGCCCGGTCTCGGTGTTCAGGCCGCGGAACGCGAGGCGGCCGATGTCTCCCGCCGCGTTGTGGATGCCGCGCCGGGGGCGGCCGCCGAGGATGAGGCCCATGGCGATGCGGTTGCCGACCGAGAGATAGATCACGTCGTCGACGAGCTGCGCGACGCCGAGGTGATGTTCCGCGACGGCCGCGAGCCGCACACCGTTGTCGACCGCCACGGGGCAGCCGAACGCCTGGCGCAGCTGCGAACCGATGTCGATGCCGGACCACTCCGGGATGACGACCGAGGTGGTGACCCGTCCGTCGTCGTCGACGATGCCGGGCAAGGAGACGCCGATCGCCCGCAAGCCGGTCCGCGGCAGCGAGAGCGGGGCGAGAGTGCCCCGGATGTCGTCGATCACGGCGGCGAGCTTGGCCGGGCCGTCCGGCTGCTCCGCGACGCCGGGGAACGCCCGCTGGGTGATCACCACGCCCGCGAGGTCCGCGACGACGACGCGCACGCTCGCGACGCCGATGTCCACGCCCACCACCACACCGGACGCGGCGTGGAAGGAGTAGCGGCGGGCCGGGCGCCCCGCGCCGCCGCCGATCTGCGCCGGGGCGTCGACGAGGAGTCCGGAGTCGGAGAGCACCGCCACGGCGTTCTCGACGGAGGTGCGGGAGACCTCGAGCGACCGGGAGAGGTCGCTGACGGTCGCCGGTCCGGCGTCGCGCAGCCGGAGTGCGGACCGCGCCACGATCGAGAGCGGACTGGTCGCGCCCATCGGGTCCCTCCTTCGTCTCCGCCGTTGGTGCGATCAAATTAGCACACCCGATTCTCAGATCGGGGATTGTTGTTCACGGCCCGAGAAACACGGCCGAAACAAGGCTCTGAGAACTTGTGCTTGACGAATTATCCAAAGCCAATGTCATAATGAACCGTACTCAGCACGGTTTACGCAAAGGAGCACCATGCGCGTCAGCAAGATCACCGGCGTCGTCGCGGGAGTCGCGGCCGCCACCCTGTTGGCCGGATGTTCGGCCGGCGGAGGCAACACCGCAGAGGGCGAGCAGGACATCACGGTCTGGCTCTACCCCGTCATCGCCGACGAGGCGGTGCACAAGGACTTCTGGGACTCGACCATCGAGGCGTTCGAGAAGGAGAACGAGAACGTCAACGTGAAGTACGAGATCTTCCCGTGGGCGAACCGTGACGAGGCCCTGCAGACGGCGATCGCCGCCGGCAAGGGACCGGACGTCGTCTACCTCATCCCCGACCAGCTCGCGGCGTACCAGAAGTCGATCGCCCCGCTGAACGACCTGCTCAGCGAGGAGCGTCAGGGCGACCTGCTCCCCAACGTCAAGGAGTCGGTCACGCTCGGCGGCGACATCCTCGGCGCCCCGATCCTCACCAGCGCGCAGCCGCTGATCTGCAACGCGGCCGCGTTCGAGGCCGCAGGGGTGACCGAGTACCCGGAGACGTGGGACGACATCGCCGAGATGGCTCCGGCGTTCATCGACAAGGGCATGTACGCCCTCAACTACCCGGCGTCGGCCGAGAACACCCTCAACCTCACCTACTACCCGCTGCTCTGGCAGGCCGGCGGCGAGGTCTACACCGAGGACGGCGAGGTCGGCTTCGACAGCAAGGCCGGCGAAGAGGCGCTCACGTTCCTGACCGACCTGGCCGAGGAGGGCGCGCTCGACCCGGAGGCCCTCACCACCAACGTCCCGCTGGAACAGACCGCCATCGCCCAGGGCAAGGTCGCCTGCACCTGGAACAACGCCGTGACCGAGGTCGCGCCGTTCTGGGGCGAGGAGAACGTCAAGGTCCTCGCGCCGCTGACCGACAAGGAGTCCGTGGCCTACGGCACCGTCGGCTCGCTGTCCGTGCTCAAGGGCTCGAAGGCCCCCGAGGCCGCGGCCGCGTTCGCCGAGTTCGCGACCGGCGCCGACGTCGTCGAGCCGTACCTCAAGGCCGCCGGCTACTTCTCCGCGCTCAGCACCACCGAGCCGCTGTACGCCGACGACCCGCTCCTCGGCGAGGTCGAGAAGTACGTCCCCGACACCACGGTGGGCGAGCTCGACGCCAGCTCTCGTGCGCTCATGGGCGTGCTCTCGCCGGAGATCCAGGCCGCCCTGCTCGGCCAGAAGTCCCCGGCCGACGCCCTGAAGGACGCCGCGGCCGCCGCAGCCCCGCTGCTGCAGAAGTGACACCCCGGGGGCGTGCGGGTACCCGCCGCACGCCCCCTCTCCCGCCCCCCACGTGAGGAATCGACAATGACGACGGCCACCACGGCGCCGAAGCCCGCAGGACGGGTCGCCCGGGTGCTCGCCCGACGGGAAGCGCGCGTCGCGTTCCTGTTCGTGCTCCCCGCCTTCCTGCTGTTCATCGCCTTCCGCTTCGGCCCGAGCATCGCGGGTGTGGCGCTGAGCTTCTTCGACTACGACATCTCCGGCGAGATCGCCTGGCGCGGCCTCGACCACTTCCAGCGCCTCGTCGCCGACCCGCTGTTCTGGCGGGCGCTGGGGACCACCCTCATCTACACGGTCTTCGCGGTGCCGATCGCGCTCGTGCTGTCGACGATCATGGCCCTCGGCGTGCGCCGCGCCTTCCGCGGCGCCCGGTTCTTCCGCTCGATCTTCTTCCTCCCCGTCATCACCTCGCTCGTGCTGGCCGGCTCGATCTTCGTCTGGATCTTCTCCGCCAACGGTCCCTGGTCCGCGCTGATGACCCCGCTCGGCCTCGGCGGCTCCTGGCTCGGCAGCACCGTGCTCGTGATCCCGGCGATCGTCGTCGTGGGGGTCTGGTCCCGGTTCGGCTACGGGATGATGATCCTCATCGCCGCGCTGCAGGACGTGCCGCGCGAGCTGGAGGAGGCGGCGCTGGTCGACGGCGCGAACGCCTGGCAGCGCTTCCGGTGGATCATCCTGCCGCACCTGCGCCCGACCTTCTTCTTCCTCGCGGTGATCGAGACGACGGCCGCCTTCCAGGTCTTCGACGTCATCTACGTGATGACCCAGGGCGGGCCGGCGAATGCCAGCTACTCCCTCGTCTACATGCTCTACGACCAGGGCTTCCGCTACTTCGACTACGGCTACGCGGCCGCGGTGGGCGTGGCCCTGTTCCTGATGACCCTCGTGGTCGCCCTCATCCAGCGCCTCGTGATCGGAAAGCAGAAATGACCGCCCTCCTGCAGCCGCCGACGCAGACGACGCCGCCCGCGACCCGTCCCGCCGCGCGGAAGCGCCGTTCGTTCCGCGCGCTCGAGCCGACCGGCTGGGGCATCGCCGTCCGCTGGATCTGGCTGAGCATCGCCGGCATCCTCAGCTTCTTCCCCTTCTACGCCATGGTCGTGCTGAGCCTGAAGCCCGGCATGCTCGTCGAGCTCCCCGGCTCGCTGCTCCCCTGGAACGACATCTCGTTCGAGGCGTACGAGCAGGTGCTCGCCGGGCAGAACATCCTCGTCTGGCTGTTCAACACGCTCGTCTACTCGCTCGTGTCGGTCGTGGCGGTGCTGTTCCTCTCCGCGCTCGCCGGATACGCCTTCGCCAAGAAGCGCTTCCGCGGCAAGGAGGTCATGTTCTGGTCGTTCCTGGCGATGGTCATGGTGCCGTTCCACGTGACGCTGATCCCGACGTTCATCCTCATGGCGAACCTCGGCGGCATCGACACCTACTGGGGCCTCATCCTGCCGACGCTCGCGAACGCGCAGGCCGTCTTCCTCATGCGCCAGTTCATCCAGGGCCTTCCCGACGAGCTCTTCGAGGCCGCCCGCATCGACGGGGCCGGCGAGTTCCGCATCTTCCTGCGGATCGTGCTGCCGCTGTGCAAGCCGATCCTCGCGACGCTCGGGATCTTCGTCTTCCTCTGGCACTGGAACGACTTCCTCTGGCCGCTCATCATCGCCAAGTCCAACTCGATGTTCACCCTCACCGTGGGCATCTCGTCGCTGCAGCAGCAGGATGTGCCGCTCAGCACCATGCTCGCCGGCTCCGTCGTGGCGCTGCTGCCGATCTTCCTCGCGTACCTCATCGCTCAGCGGTACGTGCAGGAGGGCGTCACCGGCACCGGGATCAAGGGCTGAGAAGAAGGGAACCGCACGACCATGACGCAGTACGCATTCGCCTCCGAGGCCGAGCTCGAGGAGGCGCTGGCCACCCCGAGCGACGGGCTCGTGGCCGACCTCGCCCAGGGTTCCGGAGACCTCGTGATCCTCGGTGCCGGCGGCAAGATGGGACCGACCCTGGCGATGCTCGCCCGGCGCGGCCTGGACGCCGCCGGCCGCACGGACGACGCCGTGTACGCGGTCTCCCGCTTCGGCGACGCCGCCATCCGCGAGCGCCTGGAGGCCGCGGGGGTCCGCGTCGTGCCGTTCGACCTCATCGAGAACGACGACCTCGCCGGTCTCCCTGATGCCCCGAACGTGGTGTTCATGGTGGGCGCGAAGTTCGGTGCCGCGACCAACGCCTCCTGGGCGTGGGAGGTCAACGCGGCTCTTCCCGACCGCATCGCCCGCCGGTACCGCGACAGCGCGATCTCGGTGCTCTCCACCGGGAACGTGTACCCGTTCGTCCCTGCCACCTCGGGCGGTGCCGCCGAGGAGACCATGCCCGCGCCGATCGGCGAGTACGCGCAGTCCTGCCTCGGTCGGGAGCGCGTGTTCGAGTTCGGGGCGCAGGAGCGCGGCACCAAGGTCGCGATCATCCGCCTGAACTACGCCGTCGACCTCCGCTACGGGGTGCTCGCCGACATCGGCAGCGCCGTGCACGCGGGCGAGCCGGTCTCGGTCGCCACCGCGAACGTCAACGTGATCTGGCAGGGCTACGCGAACGAGGTCGTGCTGCGCAGCCTCGTGCATGCCTCGACCGACCCCTTCGTGATCAACCTCACCGGTCCGGAGCTGCTCAGCGTCTCCTCGATCGCCCACCGCTTCGGCGAGCTGTTCGAGCGGGAGGTCGAGATCGTCGACGAGCCGCAGCCGACGGCGCTGCTCAGCGACGCCCGCCGCTGCATGGCCCTGTTCGGCTACCCGTCCGTCTCCGCCGAGGAGCTCATCCGCATGCAGGCCGGCTGGATCAGCGACGGGCTGCCGATGATCGCCAAGCCCACCAAGTGGGCCGTCCGGGACGGGAAGTTCTGATGACCGACGCCGCTGCGCGGACGGCGACCGTGCCGTCACTGCGCCCTGAGGCCGCCGCGACCCTCGCCCGCGGTGCCGTGATCCCGGCGCATCCGCTCGCCCTCACCGCCGCGCGCACGCTCGACGAGCGGCGGCAGCGGGCGCTCTCCCGCTACTACCTCGACGCCGGGGCCGGCGGCCTCGCCGTCGGCGTGCACACGACGCAGTTCGAGATCCGCGACCCGGAGCACGCGCTCTTCGAGCCGGTGCTCGCGCTGGCCGCGGAGGAGATGGACGCCCGCGACGATGCGACCCTCGTGCGCATCGCCGGAGTGGCGGGCGACACGGCCCAGGCGGTCGCCGAGGCGGAGCTCGCCCGCTCCCTCGGCTACGACGCCGTGCTGGTGAGTCCCCGCGTCGCGGGTGCGGACGAGCGTGCCCTGCTCGACCGCGCCCGCGCCGTCGGCGAGGTGCTGCCGCTGGTCGGCTTCTATCTGCAGACCGCGATCGGCGGTCCCGTGCTCGACCGCGAGTTCTGGCGGGAGTTCGCCGCGATCCCGTCGGTCGTCGCGGTGAAGGCCGCGCCGTTCGACCGCTATCGCACGCTGGAGCTCGTGCGGGGTGTGGCCGCCTCGGGCCGCGCCGACGAGATCGCGCTGTACACGGGCAACGACGACGCGATCGTCGCCGACCTGCTCTCCGAGTTCCATGTGGACTCCCCGTCCGGCCGGCGCACCCTCCGGTTCGTCGGCGGGCTGCTCGGCCAGTGGGCGGTCGGCACGCACGCGGCGGTCGCGCTGCTGGAGCGTGTGCACCGCGCGCTGGCGGGCGACGCGGAGGCCTACCGCGAGGTGGGCCGCCGTGCCTCGGACATGGTGGACGTGAACCAGGCCGTGTTCGACCCGGGCAACGACTTCCACGGGGTCATCGCCGGGGTGCACGAGATGCTCCGCCAGCAGGGCCTCCTCGAGGGCATCTGGTGCCTCGACCCGGCCGAGGGCCTCTCCGCGGGGCAGGCGGAGGAGATCGCCCGCGTCCGGCAGGCGTACCCGGAGCTCAACGACGACGCGTTCATCGCCGAGAACCTCGAGGCCTGGCTGCGATGACCGCAGGGACGAGCGCTCCGACCGTGGTCGCGGCCTGCTCCGCGGAGCTGTTCGCCGAGTTCTTCTCGCCGGATGACGCAGCGCGGCTGGAGGCCGTCGCGGCGCGGCTCGGCGGGACGTTCGTGCGGGTGGACCGGCTCACAGATGCGGTGCTCGACGAGGCGCGCGTCGTGGTGACGAGCTGGGGCGTGGGTCCCTTCGATCACGCCGTGCTCGCCACGCTTCCGAAGCTCGAGCTCATCGCGCACACCGGGGCCACGATCAAGCCCTTCGCGACCGACGCGCTGTTCGACCGCGGCGTGCGGGTGACGCAGGCCGGGGCGGGGATGGCCCGGTCGGTGGCGGAGGTCTCGCTGACCTTCACGCTCGCCCTGCTGCACCGGGTGCCGGAGATGCACGACGCGCTGCGCTCCGGCGACGGCTGGTGGGACGCGGAGGCCGTCGGGGTGCAGCACGAGATCCTCGGCGCCCCCATCGCGGTCATCGGCGCCTCCCGGACCGGGCGCGCGTACCTCGAGCTTCTCCGTGCGCTCGGCGCACAGCCGCTGCTCGTCGATCCCACGCTCGACGCGGCCGAGGCGTCGTCCCTCGGGGCGGAGCTCGTGACGCTCGACGAGGCACTCCGCCGTGCGCAGATCGTCGCGGTGCACGCCCCGACCCTGCCGGAGACGCATCACCTGATCGGTGCGCGCGAGCTCGCGCTGATGCCGGACGGTGCCGGCCTGGTCAACACGGCGCGGTCCTGGCTGGTCGACGAGGCCGCCCTGCTCGCCGAACTGCGTCGTGGCCGGTTGAGTGCCGCGATCGACGTGTTCGACGAGGAGCCGCTGTCCGCGGAGAGTCCCTTCCGTTCGGCGCCGCGCGTGCTGCTCACCCCGCACCGCGCGGCCGGGACCAGGGAGGGCCGGCTGCGGCAGGGGCGGATCGTCGCCGACGAGCTCGACGCCTTCGCCGCGGGGCGTCCGCTCGCACACGCCGTCGACCGCGCCCAGCTCTCCTCGATGGCATGAGCGCCGTGGTCGTGCGGTCGGCGCGGGCGGAGGACCAGGCCGCTCTCGCGGCACTGTGGGCGGCCGCCTTCACGCCGCCCCTCGCGCCGGACCAGTGGCTCGTGGACGACGAGCGGCTGAGCCACACGCTCGTCGCGGAAGACGACGAGGGCGTGTGCGGGTCGATCTACGGCCTGCCGAAGCGCCTGCGGGAGACCGATGGCGGCGTGGCACAGGTGCACGCGATCGGCAGCGTGGCGGTCGCCGAGCGGGCTCGGGGCCGGGGACTGGCCCGCCGGCTCGTGGCCGCCACCCTGGACGCGGCGGGTGACGCCGACTGGGCCCTGCTGTTCACCGGAACCCCCGAGGTGTACCGGTCGAGCGGCTTCACGACCTTCTCGATGCCCCGCACGATGGCAGGACCGTGGGCGGCGTCGGCGACGGCCGTGGAGCCCGCCTCGGTCGTGCGCGAGTCCGTGGGACTCGGCGTCCTCGGCCCGCTGCGTGCGGTCTACGAGCGCTCCCGCACCGGTGTGGTCGTGCTCGCCCCGGTGCGCGGCGACCGCGACTGGACGATGGCGGAGGTGCGACTGCGGGGCGCGACGCTGTACCGGCTCGCCGAGGCGGACGCGACGGTCGGGTACGCGGTGGCGGAGGTGCGCGACGGCGTCGGGCTGCTGCACGAGAGCGCGACCGATCCCACTGCGGCCGATTCGCCCGCGCTGCGTCGCGCCGTGCTGGAGGCCGTGGCCGCGGACTGGGCCGCAGCGGGCGTCCGTGTCTGTGAGCTGGCCATCCCCGCGCTCGCCGCGGAAGAGGCCGCCGTCCGGGCGTTCGCTCCGGCGGCCGCGCGGCAGGACGACCGCACCGGGATGATCCGACCGCTGCGCCGCGAGGCCCGGGTGGACGGCATCCGCCACTTCACGGCGGGCGACTACTTCTGAGCATCCGCTCGGAGAGCGCTGGGGATCGGGGACTGATCGGTGACCGCGATCCGGCCGAGGGCCGGACGCCTGACCGCGGCGAGGACGCCGCAAGGAGGATGAGCATGACCCAGCTGGACACCACCACCGAGACCGCGGCGCTGCGCAGTCGACGGATGCTGCTCGCCGGTTTCGGTGCCGCCGCCCTGGGCGGGGTCGCCGCGATCGGCGCCCCCGCCGCCGCCCAGGCCGCAGGACCCGTCGTGCCGCAGGAGTCGTCGGGCTCGAAGAACGTCGCGCACGGAGGCGTCGCCACCGCCCTCGCGACGCGCAAGGGCAAGGACGGCGACCTCGTGCGCACGAGCGGCTACGCGGCCCCCGGCGACGGCGGCGACGGGCTCTACCGCTTCGTGAAGAAGGACGCCCCCGCGGCCAACGGCGGCACGGTGCTCGCGGGGCCGAAGGGCGGCGCCTGGGTGCTCGTGCACGACGGCACGGTCGACTTCCGGAAGTTCGGCATCATGGACGCCTCCGCGCCCGCGGACGACGCGCTCGACGCGATGGTGGGCGACGCCCGGGTGCGGCGCGTGGAGGGGCACACCGACCTCAACTTCGTCCGCCGTCATAAATTCTCCCGGTCGAACATCGCGTTCGACTTCGGGAATCACCTCATGACGACCGAGGGCATCGAGAACGCCGGGAAGGACGACCCCTTCGCGGCCGTCATGTTCTTTCGCGGCGAGGTGACCGACGCGGTGCAGGAGGCGAAGCTCGGCGAGGACGTGCCCGACCTCGCCGACATCTTCCCCGTCGCCGACTCGTCGTTCTTCGCGGTCGGGGAGTGGTACGCCGCCGAGGTCAACGCGCTGTCTGGTCGCTGGGAGCGCGAGCTGCAGCGGCTGGTCCAGGTGACCCAGATCGTCGACGGTCGGCACATCCGCGTGAACTACAAGAACGGCTGGCCGCTCGGCAAGGACCGCACGATGACCTGGCGGCACGTGAAGCCGGTGCAGGACGTGACGGTGTCGAACCTGAAGTTCCTCGGCAAGGGCACGGACGAGTACACGGGGTCGCACCCGCTGGCCTTCGAGTACGCGGTGCGCTGCGACGTGGACCACATCGACGGCACGGCGACCTTCTGGCCGCTGATCCAGCGCCGGTGGAACACGTACTTCACCACGGAGAGCTGCACGCTGAAGAACCCGACCTCCGTCACGTGGGGCGGCGCCGGCTACCTGACGCAGCAGATCTACTGCCTGTACGGGTATGTCGCCAACTGCCACACCGCCAACGCCCGGCACCTCAACGACTTCACCGCGAGCGCCTACTGCCTCGTGGAGAACTGCCACGGCGACGGCGACGACCAGGGTCCCTTCGTCACGCACGGCCAGTACGAGCACGACCTCACCTACACGGGCAACTCCGGCCTCATGACGTTCGCGAACTCCGGGGCGGCGTGGGGGTCGGCGGCCAAGCGCATCACCGTCCGCAAGCACGTGTGCTCGTGGTTCTTCGCGCGCGTGCGCATCACCGACCTGACGCTGGAGGACGTGCAGGTGATCGGGAAGCCCTCGCTCTCGGGCTCCGGGATGCTGTGGATCAACGCGGACGGCGCGCAGCTGCGCGGCTGCACCGCGTCGGACACGCTCATCATCACCCAGGCCTCCGACAACTCCGCCCGGCCGACCGTGATCGCCGACTCGCACTTCACGTTCGTCGCTCCCGGCGAGCTCACCAACGCGACGGTGAAGACGCCCGTGACCTTCGTCGACACGGTGCTGGACCGGGTGGGCGGCATGAAGATCAACGGCCCGGGTGCGGTCACCTTCCGTGGCTCGACCCTCACCGCGGCGGACGATGCCGCCCCTATCGCCTCCGCGACGGCGAAGCTGCGCATCGAGGGCTCGACGCTCCGCAACGCCCGCATCGCGGCCGCCGGGAAGGACCGCCAGGTCGTCGAGATCGCGGGGTCCGAGGTGTCGGCGAAGGGCGGGACGACGGTGTCGCGGTCGGGTGCGGGCGAACTGCACCTGACGCTCGCCGACAGCACCTTCCGGGCCGAGGGGGCGACCACGCACGTCGCCGTGACGAGCGGCGCGACCCACTACCGCGCGGTCGGCAACCGGTTCGAGGGCGGTTCCCTGGAGCTCCGCGACGATGCCTTCGGGGCCGGCTCGACGCTGCTGCACACCGGCAACGTGGAGGCCGGCGTCACCCGCACGGCGTTCCCCGCCGAGGGCGACCGCGTCGTCGACACCGCCAACCTCGTCGTCGGCTGATCCCGCCGGGCACGACTTCGGAGCTGCGGCGCGACCCGCCGCCTCCCCGGCCCCGTCTACGGCGTGTCGCCGGGGGTCTCCGAAGTCGTGCCCGGGCGGTGCCGGGGGCTGTCCGGGTTCAGGAGCGAGTGCCGACGGCTGTAGGCGAAGTACACGACGAGTCCGATCACGAGCCAGACCCCGAACCGGAGCCACGTCTCGGGGTGGAGCTGCGAGATGAGGAAGAGCGAGAAGCCCACGCCGACGATCGGGACCACGGGCATGAACGGCAGCCGGAACGTCCGCGGCGCATCCGGCTTGGTGTAGCGGAACACGATCACGGCGATGCAGACGACGACGAAGGCGGCGAGGATGCCGATGTTCGTGAGGTCGGCGACGGCGCGGATGGGGAACACCCCCGCGAAGAACGCCGCGCCCAGCCCCGTGATCCAGGTGACCCGCTGCGGGACGCCGCGGCGGTCGACCCGCGCGAACCAGCCGGGGAGCAGTCCGTCGCGGCTCATGCTGAACCACACCCGGGTGGCGCCGAGCAGGAACGTGAGCATGACGGTGAGGATCGACACGACGGCGAACACCGAGATGACGGAAGCCACGACCGGGAGCCCCACTCCCGTGAACGCCGAGGCGAAGCCCGCCTTCGGATCGATGTCCTGGTAGTTCTGCATGCCCGTGAGCACGAGCGTCGCGGCGACGTAGAGCACCATGGCGATCACGAGGGACAGGATGATCGCCTTCGGCATGTGCCGACGCCCGTCCTTCGCCTCCTCGGCGGCCGTGCTCATCGCGTCGTAGCCGAACACCGCGAAGAACACCGTCGCGGCACCGGTGAAGACGGGGCCGAAGCCGTTCGGCAGGAACGGGTCGTAGTTGGCGGGGTCGATGAAGAAGACGCCGAGGACGACGATGAACACCACGAGGAGGATCTTGATGGCCACGGCGACGAGTTCGAAGCGGCCGAACGTGCGGGTGCCTCGGCTCAGCAGGAATGTCACGAACAGGCAGATGAGGATGGCCGGGATGTTGACCACGCCGCCTGGTTGGTCGGCGGTCTCCGTGATCGCGGTCGGCAGCTCCAGCCCGAATCCGGAGAGGAACGCGTCGAGATAGCCGGAGATGCCGATCGCGACGACGGCGACGATGGCGACGTACTCCAGGAGCAAGTCCCAGCCGATGAACCAGCCGACGAGTTCGCCGAGCGCGACGTAGCCGTAGCTGTAGGCGGAACCGGCCCGCGGGATCATGCCGGCGAACTCCGCGTACGACAGCGCGGCCGCTGCCGACGCGAGCCCGGCGATGAGGAAGGAGAGGACGACGGCGGGACCCACGGCGGGTGTCGTCGCGTCGCCGTGGGCGACGAGCCCGGCGAGCGAGAAGATCCCGACGCCGACGATGCCGCCCACGCCGATCGCGGTGAGCTGCCAGAGCCCGAGCGTCCGGAACAGACCGCTCCCGCCCGACTCCTCCGTCATGTCGCTGACGGGCTTGCGGCGCCACACGGACGTCGTGGAACGAGGTCGATCTGTCCGGGGCATCGTCGCCTTCTCTCGTCAGGAACGGGAGAACGTTACCTTCGCCGACGCGCCGTCACAAGACCGTGGATCCGGCGGCGGACGCGGTGCAGCAGCGGCATCTCCAGGTAGATCACAAGGGGGACGGCGATGGTGACGAGCACCAGCGTGCGCACGACGATCGGGAGTCCGGAAAGCGGGGCGGCGAGGACCAGGTTCAAGACGGTGAGGGTCGGGAAGACGGCGATCCAGATCATCAGCGCGAGCTGATGCTGCGCGGGCGGGGGAACGGGGGTCGCCGTCGGGGCGGGTGCTGCGGACATTGCTGTGTTCCTTCTCTCTCGGGGGTCAGGCACCGCGGTGGGTCGCGAGCTGGGCGGCGAGGTCGTCGTCGGTGAGGTCGGCGTTGAGGGCGATCGCGGCGGCGGAGCCCTGTCCGGCCGCGGTGATGAGCTGCGCACGCGGATCGGCGACGTTCCCGGCGACGGAGACCCCTGGCACGCTCGTGCGCCCGCCGGCATCGTGCCGGACCCACCCGCTCTCCTCGGTCTCGCAGCCGAGAACGTGGAGGAGGGCGTCGTGAGCGCGCATCTCGGGGCGGACGAACACCGCGGCGCGCTCGACGCGCGTGCCGTCGCTCAGCTCCACGCTCTGGAGACGGTCGGCCTCGACGATGAGGCGGGAGACCTCCCCCGGATGCACCCGGACGCCGCGCGCGTCGAGACGTTCCCGCTCGTCGTCCGTGAGCGGCCGTGTGTGGGGGAAGTAGACGACGTCGGCGGACCACTGGGCGATGAGGAGCGCGTGGGCGACCGACGCGGCCGTGCCGCCGATCACCCCGAGAGCGCGATCCCGCACCTCGTAGCCGTGGCAGTACGGGCAGTGCAGCACGTCTCGCCCCCAGCGCTCGCGCAGCTGCGGGATGTCGGGGATCTCGTCGCGCAGGCCCGTGGTGACCAGCACCCGACGGGCCTCCAGGCGTCGCCCGTCGTCGAGGGTGGCCGTGAAGCCCGGGGACAGCTCGGCGACGCGTCCGTCGATGATCGTGCCTCCGTAGCCCGCGACCTCGTCGCGACCGCTCGCGAGCAGCGCAGCGGGTGCGGCGCCGTCCCGGGAGAGGAAGCCGTGCAGGTGCGCCGCGGGGGCGTTGCGGGGCTCCCCCGCATCGACGATCGCGACCGTGCGCCGAGCGCGGAGCAGGACCAGGGCGGCGCTGAGGCCCGCGGCACCGCCGCCGACGATGAGCACATCGAATCTCTTCATGCCACGAGAGTCGCCCCGCAGGTGCCGGGGCGGCAAACTTCTTTGCCGCTCCTGGGAAATGCGGCCAGACTGAGGACGTGCAGGGGGACGAGATCGACGCGACGCTCGACGGCGTGGGCCCGCGGTTGCGGTGGCTCCGGAAGCAGCGGGGGATGACGCTGACCGACCTGGCCGACGCCACGGGGATCTCCACGAGCACGCTCTCGCGGTTGGAGACCGGGCAACGCCGACCGAGCCTCGAGCTTCTCCTCCCGCTCGCCCGCGCCCACCGGGTGCCGTTGGACGACCTCGTCGGGGCGCCCGACGTCGGCGATCCGCGCGTGCGATTGAAGCCACGCCGCGTGCACGGCCGGATCGTCGTACCGCTGACCCCGCACGCCGGCCCGGTCCAGGCCTGGAAGATCCTCATCCCGGGGAGCCAGGTGACTCCGCGCCCCCGGGCGCACGAGGGGCGCGAATGGCTCTACGTGCTCAGCGGCACCATGCGGTTGATCCTCGGCACGCGAGATCTGCGCATGGCAGCCGGAGAGGTCGCCGAGTTCGACACGCACGTGCCGCACTGGTTCGGGAGCGCGGACGGAAAGCCCGCCGAGGTGCTCAGCCTGTTCGGCCGACAGGGCGAACGCGTCCACGCGGGCGAGTCGGGCGCGCAGCCCGAGGGATGACGGCGGACGCCGCCGCCTCGGGGGCGATCAGCGGACGAGCTCGGCGATCCAGTCGGTGGCGATGACCGCTTCCCGGCGCTGGAAGTCGCGGAGCGTCGTCATCCCGTCCGGCGCGGGAAGACGGCACTTCTCGAACCAGGCGCCGCCCGCGGCGGACAGGAGGGCGACATGGTCCTCCGTGGTCGATCCGGCGAAGACGGGGTGATCGAGCAGGGGGCCGACCTCGGCCGCGGCGTCCTCGACGCGGAGGTCGAGCAGGTAGAGGAGGGCGTCCTCCCACCCCGCGCCGCGGGCCGCCCACGGCCAGTCGAGCAGCCGTGCGCGGCCGGAGGCCTCGATGAGGATGTTGTCGGCCCGGAGGTCGGCGTGCAGGAGCCGATCGCCCGCGACCGCGGTGCCCACGCGTTCCGCCGCCGTGCGGAGGAGGTCGACGTTCTGCGCGCACCACGGCGTGGTCGTCTCCAGGAGCCCGGCCTCCTCGAGCCGTCGCCAGGATCCGGAGTCGTCGTGCAGCTCGTCGGCGAGGCGGGGAAGCGTGCGCGGCACCTCGGCGGTGGCCAGGGCGGCGACCGCATCCAGGACGTGCGCGGTGTCGGGCGCGGTGGCCGAGCGTTCCGGATGACGACCCTCGACGTCTTCGATGAGAAGCACCGCCCATCCGTCCGCGGTGAAGGCGTCGACGAGGTGCGCGGCGGGGAGGGAGCGGGGGATCGCGCCGAGCACCTCGGCCTCCCGCACGTAGAGCGCGAACGTGCCCTCCGCGGACTCCTGCACCGCCTTGACGAACAGCCGCCGTCCGTCGGCGAAGGTCAGCCGTGAGGCCAGTCCCGCGGAGAAGCCGCCGTCCTGCGACTGCGCCCGGGCCACCGGGGAACCGGCGAACTCCTCGACCCGGGCTCGGAGAGCGGGAGGGAGCTGGGTCCAGTCGAGGCGCGCCATCGCCCCAGCGTAGACGGCGGGCGCTCAGCCCCCGGCCACGCCGACGAGCTCGGCGCTGCGCCGCCAGAGGGCCTCGGCGAGAGCGGGGTCGTTCACCTGCGGGTTCACGCGGGTGCTGAGGACGCGCTCGTCGTAGTAGCCGCCGGAGATCCAGGTCTCGCCCGGCGTGCCTTCGAGGAACCAGCGCAGCGTCGCGCCGCCGCGGTCGCTGCCGATGAGGACGAGGCGGCGCAGCGGGGTGCGGTAGACGAGGCGCATGATGCTCGACGACTCGGCGGCGAAGTTCGTCGCCACGGTGCCGGGGTGGAAGGCCACCGCGCTGAGCCCCTGCGCATGGAACTTCTCGTGCAGGCTCTTCGCCATCAGGACGTTGGCGAGCTTGGCGTCGCCGTAGGCCTTGTTCGGGGAGTACCGGTGGGTGTTGTCGAGGTCGTCGACGTCGAGATGCCCGAACAGGCGGTGAGCGACGCTGGAGGTGTTCACGACCGCGCCGCGGGCGGCGAGCAGCTGCGGGAGCAGGAGGTTCGTCAGCAGGAACGGGGCGAGGTGGTTCACCTGCATCGTCTTCTCGTGCCCGTCGACCGTGGGGGTGCGGACGCCGAAGATGCCGCCGGCGTTGTTGGCCAGCACGTCGATGCCCGCTGCACCCACGGTGTCCGCGAGCTGGGCGGCGAGCGCGCGCACGTCGTCGAGGCGCGCGAAGTCGGCGGTGAACCACTCCGCGCCCGTCTCGTCCGCGACGGCCCGCATCTTGTCGGGCGAACGGCCCACGAGGAGCATGCGGTGCGGGGATCCGGCGAGCTGGCGGGCGGCGGCGGCTCCGATCCCGTCCGAGGCTCCCGTCAGGACGATGGTGCGTGCGGCCACGGCGGCGCTCACTCGGCCGACGGCGTGATGCGGCGGACGGCCCTGGTCACGTGCTCGGCGATCACGGCGCGTGCCTGCTCCGGATCGCCGCTCGCGATGGCGTCGACGATCTGCTGGTGGCTGCGCACGTGCTCCTCCTGCTCGGCGGGGTCGAGGGCGGAGTTGGCCGCTTGGATGAACCCGGCGATCCGGCCGCGGAGCTGGGCGCTGAGCTCGTCGAGGAACCGGTGCTCGGCGAGGTCGGCGAGGGTCTCGTGGAAGAGGCGGTCCTGGCGCAGGACCTCGGCCACATCGCCCGGCGCCGCCGCCGCCATGGCCTGGATGATGGCTTCCAGCCGGGCCGCCGACTCGTCGTTCCACCGCTCCTGCACCCGGATCGCCATGAACTGCTCCAGCACGATCCGCAGGCTCGAGATCTCCTCCAGGTCCTGCGCGCTGAGCTGGGCGACGCGGGCACCGCGGCGGGGCTCCCGGGTGATGAGGCGCTCCTCGGCGAGCCGGGTCAGGGCCTCGCGCACGGGGATGTGGCTGACGCCGAGTCGGTCGGCGAGCTTCCGCTCCACGAGGCGCTCGCCGGGTGCGAGCTCTCCGGAGTGGATCGCCGCCCGGAGCTCGTCCGCGACCTGCTCGGCGATGTTCTGATCCGACACGCTGCGCATCCGGGGCCCTTCTCGATCTCGCGCGGCCCGGTGCTCGTCGAGCGGGGCTCCCTCGCTCGGTCGATGCTATGGCATGCGGCCGGGACTAGACAGGAACCGTGCGGTGCTACATGCTATAGCAAAACCCGAAACCGATGACGAAGGAGTTGTCATGTCCGGCAGAGAGACGCTCGCGCAGGCGCGCGCCGCGGAGGAGGCACGGGGAGCCGCCGCCATGAAGAAGGCGATCTGGAGACTCGGTCCGTTCCTCGGCCTGCTCTACCTCGTCGCCTACATCGACCGGAACAACGCCGGCTTCGCGAAGCTGGAGATGACGGCCGCCCTCCAGATCACCGAGGCCGCGTTCGGCTTCGCGGCGGGCATCTTCTTCATCGGCTACCTGCTGTTCGAGGTGCCGAGCAACCTGCTCCTGGAGAAGTTCGGCGCCCGCAAGTGGATCGCCCGCATCATGATCTCGTGGGGCATCGTCGCGGCGCTGACCGCGTTCGTCCAGGACGCGACGCAGTTCGCGATCGCGCGCTTCATCCTCGGCATCGCGGAGGCCGGGTTCTTCCCCGGCGTGCTGCTCTACCTCACGCTGTGGTTCCCGCGGCAGTACCGCACGCAGGTGCTCGCCGTCTTCGTGCTCTCGAACCCGATCGCCAACGCGGTCGCCGCTCCGCTGTCCGGCTGGATGCTGGAGCTGCACGGGCTGTGGGGTCTGGACGGCTGGCAGCTCGTCTTCCTGCTGCAGGGCATCCCGGCTGTGCTGCTCGCCTTCGTCGTGTTCTTCTGGCTCCCCGACCGCCCGCAGGACGCGCGCTGGCTGACCCCCGCCGAGCAGCGCTGGATCACCGACACGCTCGCCGCCGAGACCCAGGCGACCGAGCAGCGGCACGGGCGCCTGCGGCTGGGCGAGGTGTTCCGCAACGGGCGCCTCTGGACGCTCATCGTGCTCTTCTTCGGCGTCGTGTTCGGTGCCTACGGGCTGGGGATGTGGCTGCCGACGATCGTGAAGAGCATGGGCGACTTCTCGAACGCCACCACCGGCTGGCTCGTGGCGCTGCCCAACCTGTGCGCGGCCCTCGTGATGCTGCCGTGGGAGCGCGCCGCCCGGAAGCAGGGCAACATCCCGCTGCAGATCGGCATCACGCTCAGCATCACCGCCCTGTCGCTCATCGCGGCGGTCGCGGCCCAGGGCACGCCGGTGCTCGCCCTCGCGGCGCTGTGCGTCGGGATGTCGGCGCTCTTCTCGACCACCCCGCTGTTCTGGAGCCTGCCGCCCATGGTGCTCATCGGCACGGCGGCGGCGGCCGGCCTCGCCTTCATCAACTCGGTCGGCAACCTCGCCGGCTTCGCGGGACCCTACGCGATCGGCTGGATCAGCCAGACCACGGGGTCGGCGGTGTGGGGCCTGCTCCTCATCTCGGGGCTCACGCTGCTCGGGGCGACGATCGCCTTCGTGCTCAGCCGCCGGGCGGACTTCACCGTCCCGGCTGCGCTGCGCGACGCGGCAGAGACCGACTCGGCGCGGCGGGAGAGGAGCACATCGTGATCGATGCATCGACGACCGACGGCCCTGTGAACGCCACGGAAGCGGCGGATGGTGCGGAGCGAGTGCGGTCCACCGGCCGCCGCGCGCTCATGGCCGGGCTCGGCGCGGTCGCGCTCGGCACGGCGGGCGCGCTCGCGAGCACGGCACCGGCGCAGGCCGCCCCGGTCGTCGCCGGCGCCAAGGACGTCACGCGAGCGGAGTCCGTCGCCGACCTCGGCCGCCTGCGGGCCCGCGACGGTGAGGTGGCGGTCGTCGCCGGGTACCGGAAGCCCGGCGATGCCGGGCTGCTCGTGTACGTGGGCAGCGAGAACGCGAAGACCACGCCCAACGGCGGCACGGTGATCGCGGGGAAGCACGACACCCGCTGGGTCCTGCAGCATGACGGGACGGTCGACTTCCGCGTCTTCGGCATCACGGGACCGGAGAATCCAGCCGACGACGCGCTCGCCGCGATGGTGAACGATCCCCGCATCCGCCGGATCGAGGCGAGCACGGATCTCCTGTTCCAGCGCCGGCACCGCTTCACCCGGTCGTACGTCGAGATCGACTTCGGCGGACACCTCATCACGACCGACGGCATCGAGAAGAACACGCACGACAACCCGTTCGGCGCCGTGATGTTCTTCACCGGGGTGTCGAAGGACGTGACGGTCGAGCATGCGCTGGCCGAGGCCTGGCCCGAGTTGACCGACGCCGTCGCCGTGCCGGATGCCTCCCGGTTCCCCGTCGATTCCTGGTGGGCCGTGCAGTGCGATCCCGTCGCCGGAGGAGGGGCGGACGAACGTGAGCTGCAGCGGTTCGTGCAGGTGACGCAGCAGATCGACGGCACCCACATCCGCATCGACTACCTCAACGGCTGGCCGCTGGACACGGGGCGAAAGCTCGTCTGGCGGCAGATGGAACCGGTCGCGGGCGTGCGCATCGCGAACATGCGGTTCCTCGGCGCCGGACCCTTCGACGGTCCCGCCGACGGCTCCTTCCCCGACTCCCGTGAGCTCACCGGCTCTCACCCGATCGCCTTCGAGTACGCGATCCACTGCGACGTCGCCGACGTGCACGCGAGCCGCACCTGGTGGCCCGTGATCATGCGGCGCTGGAACACGCACTTCACGACGGAGCGCTGCTCGGTGGAGAACCCGCCGACCGTGTTCTACGGCGGCGCCGGCTACCTGACGCAGCAGATCTACAGCCTCTATGGACGGGTCAGCGACTGCACCTCGTCGAACGCCCGGCACCTGAACGACCTCACCGCCAGCGCGTACTGCCTCGTCGAGAACTGCCACGGCGACGGCGACGATCAGGGCGGCAACCCCTTCACCACGCACGGCCAGTACGAGCACGACCTCACCTTCATCGGCAACTCCGGGCTCATGGACATCGCCAACTCCGGCGCGCAGTGGGGCACGGCCGCCAAGCGCATCACGGTGCGCGACCACGTCTGCTCCTGGTTCGTCGCCGGCACCAAGATCAGCGATCTGACGCTGGAGAACGTGCGGGTCATCGGCCGCTCGACCTTCGATCCGCAGGCGACCATGACCATCAACGCCGACGGCGCCCAGGTGCGCGGGTGCACCGCGGGACTTCTGGCGATCGGACAGCGGTCGCAGCGCTCGTCGCGGCCGACCGTGATCGCGGACTCCACCTTCGCGCTGCCGAAGGACCAGGTGCTCGTGCAGACCCCGGTCACGGCTCCCGTGCGCTTCGTGGACTGCACGATCACGGGGATCGACGGGGTGAAGGCCCGTGGGTCGGGTCCGGTCGAGTTCGTGGACTGCCGCCTCAGCGGCCCGGCGGCGGGTGCGCCCTTCGAGCTCGGCGCCGCCACGGTCACCATCCGCGGCGGTGCCGTGCGCGACGTGCGCCTGACCGCGACCGCGGTGCGCGATCAGCTCGTCGCTCTGGACGGCGTCGAGCTCTCCACGGAGCGGACGGACGGCGCGCTGCTGAGCAGGGCCGCCGGTGCCGGCGTCGTCACCTGGCGGGTGAGTGGCGTGACCTCGACCGTGCCGAAGGGCGCGGCGCACCTCGACATCGGGACCGGCGTCAACCACGCCCGCGTCACCGGCAGCCAGTTCGTCGGCGGAGGACTGCGGCTGGCGGACGGGTTCGCCGAGCCGTCGACGCTGCTGTACAGCGACACCGTCGAACGCGGCGTCGAGACCGCACTGCCGGAGGGCGGACCGCGCGTCGTCATCGCGGACGTGCTGGCGAGCGCATGACGGACG
The DNA here is from genome assembly GCF_002871415.1 of Microbacterium sp. UMB0228. NCBI lineage: Bacteria > Bacillati > Actinomycetota > Actinomycetes > Micrococcales > Microbacteriaceae > Microbacterium > Microbacterium sp. UMB0228. Next base: position 279,780 of record NZ_PNFU01000002.1, read on the forward strand.
GCATCATGGACATCAGGGAGGACCACGCGTGAACGACACCGCAGCGGCGACGCACCTCGGAGACCGCATCCGCATCCCACGCACGCGGGCGCGCATCGGCGTCGCCCGGCGCGACATCACACCGCCCGTCGGCATCCGCGCCAAGAACTGGGGCCCGGCCGACTGGGAGCGCTCCGAGGGGGCGCACCGGCCGTTCGCGTTGACCGCGCTCGCCGTGGTCGCCGCGGACGAGCGGCCCCGGGTGCTGCTCGCCGTGGACGGCACGTGGTGGCGCCGAGTCGCCGATGAGCAGGGCGTGCGCGGGGCGATCCTCGACGGTCTGGGTCTCGCGCCCGATCAGCTCATGCTCTCGCTCTCGCACACCCACGCCGGGGCCGTGCTGTGCGCCGCGGATGCGCATCTGCCGGGCGGGGAGCTCATCCCCGGGTACCTGGAGGCTCTTGCTGCCGCGGGCATCGCCGCCGGGCGGGAGGCGCTGGAGGCAGCGCGACCGGGACTCATCGAGTGGACCACGGGTACCTGCACCCTCGCGGCGGAGCGGGAGCTCGACCTCGACGGCCGCGCGCTCGTCGGCTACAACCCCCAGGGCACCGCTGACGACACGGTGACCATCGGCCGGATCAGCATCGACGGGGAGGTGCGGGCGACGCTGGTGAACTATGCCTGCCACCCGACGACCCTGGCCTGGCAGCACCGCGAAGTGTCTCCGGACTACGTCGGCGCGATGCGCGAGATCGTGGAGGCGGCAACCGGCGCACCGTGCCTGTTCGTGCAGGGGGCCTCGGGCGAGTTGGCGCCACGGGAGCAGTACACGGGTGACGTCGCGGTGGCCGACCGGCACGGACGCTCACTCGGGCACGCGGTGCTCGCGGCGCTGGACGGGCTCCCGGTACCCGGCGAGGAGCTGACGCTGGACGGGGTCGTCGAGTCGGGGGCGCCGCTCGCGATCTGGACCGGGACCCCGGCGGACGGCGGCGACGGGGCGGCGGGAGTCGTCTCGGCGGTCGAGCTGCCGCTGCGCGACCTGCCCACCCTGGACGAGCTCGCCGAGGAGTGGAAGGACATCGACCCCCGGTCGCGGGAGGAGCGCCTCGGACGGGCGCGGAACCTTCGCGACGGCTACATCGAGGGGCCGACCGTGTCGCATCCGGTGTGGGCGTGGCGGCTCGGAGACGCCGTGATCGTGGGGCATCCGGGCGAGGCGTACTCGCGGCTGCAGACGACCCTGCGGGAGCGGTTCCCGGAGACGCCGATCGTGGTGATGAACCTCACGAACGGCCCGGGGTTCGTGTATCTCCCGACCCGCGAGGCCTACGACCGTGGCGCGTATCAGTCCTGGCAGACCCCCTTGGCTCCCGGTGCCCTGGAGCTCCTGGAGTCCCACGCCGTGTCGGTCGTGGCAGGGTTGCGGGGGTAGTCCCCGTTCGAATCGCCCACTTTGCTCCATTTCCGGCCGAAATCGAACCAGGTGCGCGATTCGAACCGGTGTTGCCCTACCGGTCCCCGACCTCGAGGAGTTCGGGCATGGGTTTGCGCGTGCGTGCGCGCGTCACGAGCCGGTTGCGCACGGAGAGGACGAGCACAACGCCCAGCAGTGCATAGAGGGTGAGGCTGATCGGCCCCTGGACGAGGACGGAGAAGTCGCCGTTCGCGCTCATCGCGGCGTCCCGGAGACTCGTCTCCGCGAGCGGTCCGAGCACCATCCCGATGATCAGCGGCGCTAGAGGGAAGTCGAGCGCGCGCATGAGGAAGCCGAGCAGCCCCACGCCGAGCAGGAGGAGCAGATCGAAGGGCGACCCGGAGGTGGCGTAGATGCCGAGGCCGCAGAACACGGTGATGCCCGCGTACAGGTACGGCCGCGGGATGAGGAGCAGCTTCGCCCACAGCATCGCGAACGGCAGGTTCAGGATGAGCAGAACGACCATGGCGATGAAGAAGCTCGCCAACAACGACCAGACGAGATCGGGGGCGCGGTCGAACAGCAACGGGCCGGGCTGGAGACCGTACTGGCGGAACGCGGCGAGCATGATGGCCGCCGTGGCGGAGATGGGCAGGCCGAGGGCCAGCAGCGCCCCCATGGCCATGCTCGTCGTGGAGTTGCCCGCGGCCTCCGGAGCCGCGAGACCACGGATCGCCCCGCGACCGAACTGGGGAACCTTCCGCCGGGCATCGAGCCGCTTCTCCAGGCCGTACGCGAGGAACGTGGGGATCTCGGACCCTCCGGCCGGGATCACCCCGAACGGAAGGCCGATCGCCGTACCTCGTAGCCACGCGGGTGCGGCTTCCTTGAGCTCTGCGCGACGCAGCCAGGGCCGGCCGGAGGGGGCGATGAGCTTCGAATCCGAGGAGTGCCGCTGGAGGCAGGCGACGTAGATCACCTCGCCGAGAGCGAGCAGCCCCACGGTGACGGTCACGAGCGACACGCCGTCGAAGAGCTGCGGCGAGTCCATCGTGAACCGGGGCGCGCCGGACACGCCGTCGATCCCGATCACCGCGATGCCCAGTCCGAGGAACAGGGCGGTGAGGCCCTTGACCGCGCTGTCGGAGACGACGGTCGAGGTGGCGGCGAAGGCGAAGACGGCCAGGGCGAAGAACTCGGCCGGGCCGAAGCGGCTCGAGAAGTCGGCCAGTGCAGGGGCGAGGAAGACGACGACGATGGAGGCGATGAAGCCGCCGATGAAGGCGCCGATCGCGGCGGTGGCGAGAGCTTGGGCTGCTCGGCCGTTCTTGGCCATCCGATGCCCCTCGAAGGTCGAGGCGATGGCCGAGGCCTGACCCGGCGTGTTCATGAGGATCCCCATCGTGGAATCGCCGAACAGACCGCCGAAGTACACCCCCGCGAACATGATGAACGCGGCTGTCGGGTCGAGGGAGAAGGTGACCGGCAGAAGGAGCGCGACAGCCATGGAGGACCCGAGGCCGGGAAGCACGCCGACGGCGGTGCCGAGCACGCACCCGATGACCACCCACAGCAGGTTCGCCGGAGTCAGAGCGCCGAGGAAGCCCTCGCCGAGCAGCTGGAGAACGTCCATGTCAGAACCCCCCGAGGACGCCGGACGGGAGCGGGAGCCCGAGCAGCATGTCGAATCCGATGTAGGCCGTCGCGCTCACGGTGAGCCCGACGGCGAGCGTCTGCAGCGGCTTGCGCGCGCCGAAGCCCCGGGCGACGCACCAGAACAGGAGACTGGCGGCGATCAGCCAGCCCAGGACGTTCAGGGCGAGCGCGAACACGGCGAAGGAGACGACCACCCACGCCATCGATCGCACGTCGATGCGCACAGCGCGCTCGGCGGTCGGGGCGTCGATCTCGCCGGTCCCCTCGGCGCGAGCGGTCGCCGTGGCGGGCGCGGCCCGGAGTTCGCGCACGGTCCCGACGACGAGAAGCGCCGCGAGGGCATACAGGCCGGCGGCGATGATCGCCGGGAAGAACTGCGGGCCGGGGAACGTGGTCCCCTCCGGCACCCGCATGGTGAGGATGCCGACGAGGAGGTAGGTCGCGAAAGCCACGAGAAGGGCGGGCATCGTGAGACCTTTGAGCACGGTGGCGACGCCGGGCCCCGACACCAGTCGGAGACGGTCTCCGACCACGGCTGAGGCGGACGTGGGATTGGCGGGGAAGGTCATAGTCCCATCTCCTCGTACAGGGCGCGGATGCGGTTCTCCTCGTCGTCGAGGAAGACCTGGAGCTCGTCCCCGGTGATGACGCGCTCCGTCCAGTGGTAGCGGTCGATGGCGTCCTGCCACTCCGGGGTCGCCACGCTGTCGACCACCAGGTCGGTCAGTGCTTCGACGTCGCCGTCGTCCAGGCCCGACGGTGCGGCCAGCATCCTCCAGTTGGAGAGGGAGATGTCGTAGCCCTGCTCGGCCGCGGTGGGGATGTCGATCCCGTCGATGGGTTCCTTCGCGACGAGGGCGAGCGCCCGGAGGCGTCCGGCCTCGATCTGATCGATGTTGTCGGGATAGCCGCCGGCGGCCGCGTTGGCCGTGCCGTTGAGCAGGGCCTGGATGGCTTCGCCGCCCCCGTCGGACGAGATGTAGGTCGTGTCGACCGGATCGATGCCGGCCGAGAGCGCGAGGTCCGTCACCACGAGCTGATCGAACGACCCTCCTCCCGTCCACGGAACGGACTTCGGGTCCTTCGTCCACGCCTCCACGAGGTCGTCGAGCGTCTCGTACGGCGAATCGGCGGCCACGACGATCACGTCGTACTCCTCGACGATCACGGCGAGGGGAGTGACGTCTTCCAGCGTGGCGGCCGAGCCGAACTGGATCGTCGCCGCCAGCAGGCCGGTACCCCCCACGAGGAGGTTGTTCGGCTGACCGCTGAGGACGGACACATTACCGAGCGCGATCGTCCCTCCGGCGCCGGGCATGTTGACGACCTGAACGTTGTTGACGAGTCCGTTGGCCTTCTGCGCCTGCTGCAGCTCGCGGGCCACGCCGTCCCAGCCGCCACCCGCGGCGGCGGGGGCGATGATCGTCATCGAGGCGTTGATCTCCTGACCGCTCGCCGCCGAGGTGATCGACCCGATGGCCGCGACGGTGACGGCGGCGACCGTGATCGCGCCCCCGATGACACGACCGACGACCTGTCGCGCGGCACCCGGACTGCGCGGACCGGCCGGTCTAGTGAGATGCTTCATTGCTGCTCCCTTCGCGCGGACGCCGTCGTCGCCGCGGGACTGACCTAGGCTGACATCACGGGCACGCACGCGGGGTGTCGAGGCGAATTGTTCTCATAAACCCACGCGCGGCGCGCCGCGGCCCGTCTGGACCCGATCGCGAGGAGGCGACCGACCATGGCCCTGTCCCCGAGCCCGCGCGTCATCCGGCTCACGCTGCTCGTGCTCCCGTCGCTGATCACCCTGTCGTCCCTGTGGATCACGGTCGCGGTGGCGCTGTCGGCGCAGGCCGGCAGCATCAGAGACGCCACCGTCGACCGGGTGCAGGGGGTGGCGTCGAGCCTCGCCGAGCTTCCGGACGTGCGGGCGACTGTGGAGGCGGCATCGGCCGCCGGCACGCCCGACGACCTCGCGGATGCCGCCGACCTGGCGCCGGCGACGGCGCAGCTGCAGCCGGTTGCCGAGTTGATCGCCCGTGCGGCCGACGTGTACTACGTGGTCATCACGGACGACGAAGGGGTGCGGATCACTCACCCTCTCGCGTCCGAACGCGGTGTGCAGGTCGCGACCACGAATCGCTCCGTCCTGGAGGGGACACCGTTCCTCGGAACCGAGACCGGACCCTCCGGCCCGGCGCTGCGGGCCAAGATCCCGGTACGGGATGACGCGGGCGCCGTCGTCGGAATGGTGGCAGTCGGGGTCCGCGAGGCCGACATCGCAGCGAGACGGGAAGAAGCGCTCGAAGACCTGTTGCCCTGGGGCATCGGTGCGCTGATCGTGGCCACGATGGCCAGCTCCTTCCTCACGGCCGCCGTCGAACGGCGCTTCCGCCGACTCGACGGACTCGCGCTGGAGCATGCGCAGATGAGTCGCACGACCGCGGCCTTGAAGGAGCAGTCGCACGAGTTCACCACCCGGCTCCACGTGATCCACGGGCTGGTCTCGCGAGGAGACGCCCCGACGGCGCTCTCGTACATCGAGGACGTCGTCCCGGTTGGCGTTCCGCGGCCCGACACGGGCGGGAGTGTCGCGAGCGGCGACGCCGTCCGTGATGCGGCCGTGCACGCGATCCGTGCGGACCTGCTCGACCTCGGCGCCCAGGTCGAGTTCGACCTCGACACGAGGACCGGCTTCGATGACGAGCTGGTGTCGGTGCTGGCGAACCTCTGTCGCAATGCGGGCGAGGCGGGAGCCACCCGGGTGCGCTGCACGCTGCGAGAGTACGGCGGTCGCCTTCAAGGGGCCGTGGAGGACGACGGGCCAGGGGTCGATCCGCGCCTGGCCCCACGGATATTCCTGTCCGGGTACTCCTCCAAAGCCGGATCGCGCCGGTCGGGAGTGGGCCTCGCGCTGGTGCGCCGGATCCTCCACTCCCGCGACGGCATGATCGAGGTCGGGTCGTCGCCGTGGGGCGGAGCACGATTCTCGTTCGAGATGGCGGGCACGCGATGACGGCGCCGATCCGCGTCCTCATCGTCGACGACGACCGCGGGGCCCGCGCGCTGCACGGGGCGTTCGTGGCGGAGACACCCGGGTTCGTCGTCGGGGGAACCGCGGCCACGGGCGAGGAGGCGTCTGCACAGGGCTCTCGCGGCTTCGATCTGATCCTGCTGGACATGCGTCTTCCGGACATCAGCGGTGTCGAGGTCCTCCACCGACTCCGGACGCTCGGGGAATCCGGTCCGGACGTCCTGGTCATCAGCTCCTCGCCGGACAGGACGACCGTGCGGCAGGCGATGTCCGCCCATGTGATCGGCTACCTGCTGAAGCCGTTCACTCAGGAGGCACTGCAGGAACGCCTGGAGCGCTACCGTGCGAACCGTCGCTCGGGAGGGGACCCGGGGCGGGAGAGCCCCCTGGGGCAGAGCGAGATCGACCGGCTCCTGGCCACCGGGGGGATCGAGGTGGGCGGGCGTGCCGTCCGCACGCCGTCGCCGCACACGCCGGCGCTCGGGGGAGCGGCTCGGCTGCCGAAGGGACTGGCCGAGCCGACCCTCGCGCGCGTGGTCGCCGCTCTCGACCCTGTGGACGCGCGTTCCGCACGGCAGATCGCCGCCGCCTGCGCGCTGTCGCCGGGCACGACGCACCGGTACCTCTGCTACCTCCTCGATGCCGGGGTGCTCGACGTCGCCCACCGCTACGGTCGGCGTGGTCGCCCGGAGATCATGTACCGGATCGTTCCCTCAGGGCCTGCCGGAGTGTGCTGACGGCAACTCTCCCCTACTATTGCTATAGCAAATCCCCGAGGTAGAGGAGAGACATGACCGCGCGCCCCGTCGCCATCGTCACCGGAGGCTCGGCCGGCATCGGCTGGGAGATCGGACAGCGGCTCTCTGCGGACGGGTATCTCGTCGTCGCGACCGACCGCGTCCCCGGGCTCACCGTGGGCGAGAACCCCGCCGGGATCCTGTGGCGGGAGCTCGACGTCACCGACCACGCCGCCGTCGATCGGGTCTTCGGCGAGATCGAGGCGGAGCTCGGGCCCATCGAGGTGCTCGTGAACAACGCCGGCATCCAGCGGCATCGCGGGATCGAAGACCTCACGTGGGATGAGTGGTCCGCGGTCGTGGACGTGAACCTGCACGGGGTGTTCTCCGCGCTCCAGGCCGCAGGGAAGCGGATGCTCGCCCGGGGTGAGGGCCGCATCGTCAACATCTCCTCCATCTCCTCGCGAGGCTCCGCGGGGCGGGCGCCGTATGCCACGACCAAGGCCGCCGTCATCGGACTCACTTCGACGGCCGGAGCGGAGTGGGCGGCGCGCGGTGTCCGTGTCAACGCTGTCGCCCCGGGCTATGTCGACACCGGGGTGTTCCGGCAGGGCGTCGAGCAAGGGACGCTGAGCCTGGACACGATCCTGTCCCGTATCCCCGCGAAGCGCCTGGCCGACGCGAGTGAGATCGCCGCGGCCGTGAGCTTCCTCGTGTCCGACCAGTCGCGCTACATGAACGGGCAGACCCTGTACGTCGACGGCGGGTTCATGGTGGACTACGGCGTGCCCCTCGCGAAGAAGCCCGAATGACCGCCGTCGCCCGGATCGACACGGCCACGGCGGTCCTGCCCCTTCCGGCACCGCTGCAGCTCGGTGCGATGACGGTCACGCGGCGGGAGTACTCCGCGGTGCAGGTGACGGCGGACGACGGCACCACCGGGGTCGCCTACTGCCTGTCGCGCGAGGCCCCGATGGCGGAGATCGTCGACCGCTTGGTGGCCTCGCACGCGGTGGGGCTCGACGCCGACGACCCGGCGGCCGCGTGGGACCGGATGCTCCGCGGCAGCGCGATCGTCGGACGGGTGGGACTCGTGCGGCGGGCGATCGGTCTCGTCGACATCGCCCTGTGGGACATCGCGTCCCGTCGCGCCGGCGTGCCGCTGTGGACCCTGCTCGGCACCGGTGACGCCCCGCGGGAGGGGATGCTCGTCGCCGCGTATCCGTCTCCGCAGCGCACGCCGCGGGAGGTCGCGGACGAGGTGCTCGCGCAGGCGGAGGGCTGGGCGCAGGTGAAGATCTCGCGCATTCCCGATCCGGCATACATGCGCGAACTCCTCGCTATCCTCGGCGCGGAGCTGCCGTCATCGACCGGACTCGTCGTGGACGTGGGCTTCGGCTGGCCCGACGCGGAGGCCGCCGTGGCGGAGGTCGCGCAGTGGGGCGAGCCGCGCCTGGCCTGGCTGGAGGATCCGCTGCTCCCCGAGGACGCGGCCGGTGTCGCCCGCATCCGCCGGGAGACCGGACTGCCGGTGGCGGTGGGCGACGAGGTGACCGACCCCGCCGTGCTCCGGGCTCTCGTCGAGGTCGGCGAGGTCGACGCGCTGCGCCTCGACGTCGTGGCGATCGGCGGCATCACGCCCGCGCGCGAGCTCATCGCCTGGGCGGCGGAGCGCGGCGTCCCGGTGTCTGGACACGTGTACCCCGAGGTCACGGCCCACCTCGGCATCCAGGTGGAGACCTTCGCCCGCGGGGTGAATCCCTACGACCCCGCGCCCTCGTTCGTCACGGGCGGGCCGCAGTTCGCCGGCACCGTCACGCCCCCCACGGCTCCGGGGCTCGGCTTCGGCCTCGATCCCGCCGTCTTCCGTTTCGAGAGGGACTGACATGACACCTTCCCCGCGCAGCGTCGTGGTCACCGGTAGCGGCAAGGGCATCGGCCGCGCGGTGGCCGCGCGGCTCACCGCCGACGGCTGGATCGTGGTCGGGCTCGAACGCTCTCCCGGCTCCGGGACCGTGGAGGAGGGCATCGTCGCCGAGGTCGTGCTCGGCGACGCCTCCGACCGCACGGCCCACGAGCGTGTCGCCGCCGCCGCGCGCGCGAGGGCTCCGCTGGCCGGTTGGGTCAACAACGCCGGCATCACGAAGCGCACGCCGCTGCACGAGCTCGACGAGACGGTCGTGCGCGAGATCGTCGACATCAACGGCTTCGGGTACCTCTGGGGCTGCTCGACAGCCGTGTCCGCGTTCCTCGATCAGGGCGTCGCGGGGGCGATCGTGAACATCGGCTCGATCCACGGGCGGTCGAGCTTCGTGGACCACGCGGCCTACGAGTTCACCAAGGGCGGCATCGACGCCCTGAGCCGCAGTGTCGCCGTGACATATGGCGGAGTGGGCATACGGGCCAACACCGTCGCACCAGGCGGCGTGCGCACTCCGCATCTGGAGGCGCAGATCGCGCGGGCGGCCGACCCTGCGGCGGAGGAGCGCCTGCTCGCGGAGGGTCCGCCGATGGGACGCATCGCCCGTGCGGAGGAGGTCGCCGCGGTGACGGCGTTCCTGCTCTCCGACGAGGCCCCCTACCTCTCGGGGCAGTCCATCGCGGTCGACGGAGCGTGGACGGCGTCGTTCGGGGACATCACGCTCGACCCCGCGCTGCGGGAGCGGTTCGAGGCGCCCCCGGCTTCCTGAGCCTCCGCCACGCCGATGTCCCCGGTCCGTGCGACGATCCGCTCGTCGACGGGAGAACGGGATGCGCGGGGAAGCGACGGTTCTGCACGCCGATCTCGATGCGTTCTACGCCTCGGTCGAGCAGCGTGATGCGCCGGAGCTCCGCGGGCGTCCGGTGATCGTCGGCGGCGGGGTCGTGCTGGCCGCGAGCTACGAGGCGAAAGCGCGGGGCGTCCGCACCGCGATGGGCGGCCGGCAGGCGCGGGAGCTGTGCCCCGACGCCGTCGTCGTGCCGCCGCGGATGGAGGCCTACTCCGCGGCCAGTAAAGATGTCTTCCGCATCTTCCGCGACACCACCCCGCTCGTGGAAGGGCTCTCCATCGACGAGGCGTTCCTCGAGGTCGGCGGGCTGCGACGCATCGCCGGCAGTCCCGAGGCCATCGCCGTCCGGCTGCGGGAGCGCGTGCGCGCCGAGGCGGGCCTCGCGATCTCGGTCGGCGTCGCCCGCACGAAGTTCCTCGCGAAGGTCGCGAGTGCGGTGAGCAAACCCGACGGACTCCTCGTCGTCGAGCCCGACCGGGAGGAGGAGTTCCTCCTGCCGCTCCCCGTCGAGCGGCTGTGGGGCGTCGGCGCGGTGACGGCGGAGAAGCTGCACCGTTACGGCATCCGCACGGTCGGACAGCTCGCGGAGCTCGAGGCCGCGACGGCGGAGCGCATGCTCGGAAAGGCGACCGGAGCGCATGTCCATGCTCTCGCCCGCCTGCGGGACCCCCGCCCCGTGGACACGACCAGGCGCCGGGGATCGATCGGGTCGCAGCGGGCGCTCGGCGTCCGTCCGCGGTCGCCGGAAGAGCTCGACGTCATCCTCACCCAGATCGTGGACCGGCTCGCGCGGCGTCTCCGCGACGGTGACCGCGTGTGCCGGACAGTGGTGCTGCGGCTGCGCTTCGGCGACTTCGCGAAGGCCACCCGTTCGCGGTCGCTCCGCGCGCCGACCGACCGCACCGCCGTGCTGCTCGCCGTCGCCCGCACGCTTCTCGCCGCGGCGCAGCCCGAGATCAGTGGTCGCGGGATCACCCTGCTCGGCCTCTCGCTCACCCAGCTCGACGCGGCGGACAGCGTCCCGCCCGAGCTGCCGATCGACTGGGGCGACGAGTCTCGCCTCGACACCGTGCTCGACACGCTCCGCGACCGTTACGGCTCCGCCTCGGTCTCCCGCGCCGCCCAGCTCGGCCGCGACCCCGGTTGGTCGTCTCCCGTGCTTCCGGAGCACCACTGACCCCTTTCGAATCGCTTGAGTGGTCCCATTTCGGCCGGAAATACAGCCATTCGGGCGATTCGAAGCTGGTCAGGCCTTGAGCATCGACGCCCGCGAGATCACGCCGTCGACCACGTCGAACGTCGCGATCGTCTCCGTCGCGACGCCGGCGTTGATGACCCGCTCCTGCGCGACGACCCAGCGGGAGCCGAACAGGACGCTCGTGTCGATCACGCAGGAGAGCTCCGGGTTCTGCAGCCGCGGCTCGTAGAAGGCGCGGATCGCGGCCGACCCGACGAGGGGTTCCGGCGCGACCCCGGTGACCACGGCATCGTCGGCATAGGTCGCGACGAAGGCGTCGAGGTCGTGGACGTTGAAGGCGTCGAGCTGCGCCTGCACGGTGTCGAGGGCAGAACGGTCCTGGGCGGTGCGGTCAGTCAATGCGAACTCCTCCGTTGACGTCGTAGGTGGCTCCGGTGATGAAGCGGGCCCGCTCCGAGGCGAGCGACGCGATGATCCAGGCGACGTCCTCCGGCTGCCCGAACGCACCGAGCGGGATGCCCGACTCGAGCTTCGCGCGGCCCTCGCCCTGGAGCTGATCCGTGATCGCGCTGGCGACCGGGCCGGGTGTGACGGCGTTGACCCGGATGCCCTCGGCGGCGAGGTGCCGGGCGAAACTGCGGGTGATCGCGAGGATCGCCCCCTTGCTGGCCGCGTAGTGGATGCCCGTCTGCAGCGCGCCGACCTGCCCGGCGATCGAGGCGATGTTGATGACCGAGCGGTCGCCGCCCGCGGCCCGGAGCAGGGGGAGCGCCGCGCGGGTGAGCAGGAAGGTGCCGCGGGCGTTCGTCTCCAGGACGAAGTCCCACTCCTCGATGTCGATCTCGGGGTACGGGGTGTAGGGGCACACCCCGCCGTTGTTGATGAGGACGTGCAGGTCGCCCCAGGCGTCCGTGATCTCGGCGATGAGCGCGGCGATGGAATCGGGGTCGCGGAGGTCGAGGCGCGACACGTGGACCTCCGGGGAGCCCGCGGCGCGGCACTCCTCCGCCACGCGTGCGGCTTCGGCCTCCCGCCCGGCGTAGGTGATCCAGAGGGCGACGCCCTCGCGGGCGAGTTCGAGGGCGGCGGCGGTTCCGATGCCGGAACTGGCGCCCGTGACGAGTGCGCGGCGAACAGTCATGACTAAACGCTATAGCAAGAACCAGCTCTCCGGACAGCGCTGTACGAGAGGTTGCTAGATGCTATAGCATCGCATCCATGACCGCGCCGCTCATCCTCGTCACCGACTGCGACCTCCCCGGGACCGTCATCGAAGACACCCTCCGCGCCGCCGGCCTCCGTGCGGAACGGGCCGCCTCCGGGAGCCCCGACGACATTGCCGCGGCCGGAGCCGACGCCGAGGCCCTGGTCGTGCAGTGGGCGCGCATCGACGGCGACCTCATGGACCGCCTGCCGAACCTCCGTTTCATCAGCCGTGTCGGCATCGGCTACGACATGATCGACGTCGAGGCCGCCACGGCCCGCGGCATCGCCGTCGCGAACACGCCGAGCTACTGCATCGAAGAGGTCGCCGCGCACACCGTCGCGATGATCATGACCCAGGCCCGCGGCCTCTCCGCCTACGACCGGGCCGTGCGGGAGGGCGTCTGGAAGGCCGTCGACGCCCGGCCGCTCGCCGTGCGGCCGTCCTCCACCACCGTGTCGGTGCTCGGCTTCGGGCGCATCGGATCGATCGTCGCCCGCGGGATTCGGGCGCTCGGCTTCCGCGTGCTGGTGGCCGACCCGTATGCCTCCGACGACGCCGTGCGCGACGCGGGCTGCGAGCCCGTCGACATCCCGTCGGCGATCGCCCGCGCCGACATCCTCACTCTGCATGTGCCGCTGACGGACGAGACGCGCCACCTGATCGACGCCGCGGCCCTGGCGACGATGAAGCAGGACGCCGTGATCGTGAACACCTGCCGGGGGCCGCTCATCGACGAGGACGCCCTGGCCGCGGCGCTCCGCGACGGCCGGCTCGCCGGTGCCGCTCTCGACGTCTTCGCGGAGGAGCCCCTCCCCGGCAGCTCCCCGCTGCGAGCGCTCGACACCGTGCTGCTCACGCCGCACGCCGCCTGGTACTCCCCGGAGGCTCTGGCGGATCTTCCCGTGCACGCCGCCGAGAACGTGATCCGCTCGCTCGCCGGCGAGGCCGTGCCCATCGTCAACCCGGCCTTCGCCGCCGCGCGCTGAGAGGACTCCCATGGAACTGCTGCGACTCGGCGCGATCGGCCACGAGCGTCCCTACGTCCGCGATGACGAGGGCGTGGTGCGTGATCTCGCGTCGCTGACCTCCGACATCGACGGCGCGTTCCTCGCCGCGGACGGCATCGCCCGCGTGCGTGCGGCACTCGCCGACGGCTCGCTGCCGGAGGCGGAGACCGCGGGACTGCGCGTCGGTGCCCCTGTGGCGCGGCCGACCGCGGTGGTCTGCATCGGCCAGAACTACGCGGCGCACGCGGCGGAGTCCGGCGCCGAGCCGCCCGCACACCCGGTGGTGTTCTTCAAGCACCCGAACACGGTCGTGGGGCCGGACGACGTCGTGCTCCTGCCGCCGGGAGCCGAGAAGGTCGACTGGGAGGTCGAGCTCGCGGTCGTCATCGGCCGCCCCGCGCGGTACCTCCCCTCCGCCGAGGCCGCGCGCGACGTGATCGCCGGCTACACCATCTCGAACGACGTGTCCGAGCGGGCGTATCAGCTCGAGGTCTCCGGCGGACAGTGGTCGAAGGGGAAGTGCTCCGAGACGTTCAACCCCCTCGGCCCGGCACTGGTCCCCGCGGACGAGGTCGACCCCCAGGCGCTGCGCCTCCGTTCCTTCGTGAACGGCGAGCCGCGGCAGGACTCCTCCACCGCCGACATGATCTTCCCCGTGCTGCAGCTGGTGCACGAGCTCAGTCACTACCTCGTGCTCGAACCCGGCGACGTCATCAACACCGGCACCCCGCAGGGCGTCGCGCTGTCCGGCCGCTTCCCCTACCTGCAGGACGGCGACGAGATGACCATCGAGATCGAGCGGCTCGGCCGCCAGCACCAGCGCACGGAGCGGGTCCGTCTCGGGTGAGGCCTGTGCCCGGGGCACGGTTCCTTTCGCTGAGTGCAACCGTGTCCCGGGTAGAGGTCTCTCCCGGACGCCCGCGCGGGCTCAGGCATCCGCGCGGGCTCAGGCGGCTGGAGGGAGAGGTGCCTGCTTTCGCGCGACAGCCTGGTGCCGCGAGCGCCCGGCGGCTCAGGCATCCACGTGTACACAGGCATCCGCGCGGGCTCAGGCGGCTGGAGGAGAAAAGTGCCTGATGCCGCGCGAGCGCCGGACCCCGCGCGCGGGTCAGCCGGCGAAGGGGAGGACCGGGAGGCCGTGCACCCCGGGACGCACCGCGAACACCGACCCCGCGGCGGTGCCGTGATCGGACGGCAGACCCTGTGCGGAGGTCGTGATGAAGAGCGTGCCGAGGTCGTCGCCGCCGAACGTGCAGGCACTGACCTGCGGCACTGGCAGCACGATGTCCTCGCGCACGGCCCCGGACGGGTCGAACCCCCGCACGCGGCTCCCGCCCCACAGCGCGACCCAGACACTGCCGTCCGCGGCGACCGTGAGGCCGTCGGGCACGCCGTCGTCTTCGGGGATGTGCGCGAACACCCGGCGCCCGCGGAGGTCGCCCTCGGTCACGTCGAACACGTCGATCCGGCCCGTGTCGGTGTCCACGTAGTAGACGCGGCGGCCGTCCGGGGAGTAGCTGACACCGTTGGACGAGGTCACGCGGGGGAGCACCGTGGTCACGTCGAGGGCGGCGTCGATGCGCAGCACGGTCCCGGCACCCGCGGTGGAGTCCGTGGACATCGATCCGGCCAGGAGTCGCCCTCGCGGGTCGCAGCAGCCGTCGTTCATGCGTACCGCGCCGTCGTCGAGCAGGGTTGCGACGGGACGGGCCTCCGCGTCGGGACCGTCGGCGAGGTACAGGGTGCGCGCGCCCACCGCCATGAAGCCCCCGGACGTCCGCGGGCGGAAGAACGCGAGATACTCGTCGTCGACGTGCTGGCGGACGATCTCGTCGCCGCGGAGGGTGAGCAGGTCGCCCGCGTCTCCGTCGACCCAGCGCAGGCCGCCCCACCCGGGCCACCAGACCGGGGCCTCGGCGTGGACGGCGACCGGGCCGGTCACATTCTCGGGAGTCATGCGCCCTCCGCCGTCCGCCGCGGGTCGGTCACGGGCAGCGGCTCCGGGACGGGGTCGGCATGATCCGCCGAGGCGGCAGGGGCGGACGGAAGCTCTTTCGCGACCTGCTTCTCGAGCACGGTCACGGCCTCGTCGGAGAGCAGGATGAGGCCGTCGAGCTCCTCGCGCACCCGCTTGTACGCGATGTTCCGCTCCGACTGCGTCGCCGACTCGTCCACGGCGACCTTGAGGAGCTGCTGCGCGCGGTCCAGGCGCTTGCGCTCGGCCTCGGTGAACGTCGAGTCGCGCAGCCGCCGGGCGTCCTTCTCCGCGATCTCGAACGCGACCGCGTAGTCGCCGACGGCCTGCAGGTACTCCGCGATCTGCTGTTCCGTGAGTTTCGCATCGGCGGCGGCCGGACGCAGCGCGTCCGCGGTCTTCTTCGCGCGGAGGAAGGCGGCCGTCAGCGGCTGGCGGCCGTCGCTCATCGCGGGGAAGGCGATGAGCTTGGCGACGTCGAGCTCGTAGTCCAGCCACCGCGCGGTGATCTCGTCGTGCTCGGCGAAGAGGCGGGCGAGCAGGTCGTCGGGCGCCACCGACGCGGTCGTGTCGACGACGGTGGGACCCCCGTGCTTCGCCTGCCGGGCGGCCGCGCGCGCCTCGATCTCGGCGGTCTTGACCTGCGCCTTCATGCGCAGGGCCTCCAGCCGGCGCTCGTGCCGACGCTTGGAGCCGCGCTCCCAGGCCTTGGCGACTCCGCCGGCCATGCCCATGATCGGAAAGACGAGCCACCAGTAGTCACCCGCGAAGTTCCAGAAGCCCCGGATGAACTCGTCCATGATGGGTTCAGCCTACTGCGCGACGGCGGGTCGCCGGGGGCCCGCACGAGAGGGAGGGCGGCCGCATGAAGAGCGTCGGCATCGTCGGGATCGAGAACAGCCACGCCACGGAGATCGTCCGCTTCCTGAACGTCGAGGCCACGGACGTGCCCGTGCGGATCACGGCCCTCGTGGCAGGGGAGCCGGAACGCACGCGGGAGCTCGCGGCACTCGGGGGCATCGAACGCGTCGTCGACGAGGCGGGCGCGCTCCTCGGCGCGGTGGACGCGCTCATCGTGACCGCCCGCGACGGTGCCGATCATCGCGCCCTCGCCGTCCCCTTCCTGGAAGCCGGGGTGCCGGTCTGGGTCGACAAGCCGCTCGCGACGACCGTCGTCGATGCCGACGCGATCCTGGCGGCCGCGCAGCGGGGGCGGGCACCCGTCACCTCATCGTCCACGCTCCGCTGGCTCGCCGACACCGCCGAACTCGTGGCGGAGGCGGCCCGCATCGGGGAGGTCCAGGCGGTCACGGTCACCGGTCCCGCCGATCCGGACAGCCCGTACAGCGGCATCTTCTTCTACGGCATCCACCTCGCCGATCTCGCCCAGGTGCTGCGGCCCGGCATCGCGGAGGACGTCCAGGTGCAGTTCCTGCCCGCGGGTGTCGTCGCCCGTTACCGGGTCGGCGGGGTGCCCGTCACGCTGGAGTTCGTGCGGCCAGAGGGCGATCACCAGGTGCCGTTCCGGGCGACTGTCGTCGGCCGCCGGGGCATCGCGAGCCGGGAGATCCCGATCGGCCCCGGGTATGTGCAGCCCGGCGTCCGCGCCTTCGCCCGGATGCTCGAGACCGGCGAGCCGCCGGTTCCCACGTCCGAGATGCGCGCTCCGATCGCCGTGCTCGAACAGGTCGCCGAGGCCCTCGCCTCCCGCTGACCCGGGCACAGCTTCGGAGATCGCACCCGGCGCGCCGTCGACAGGCCCTGCGCGGCGGCGTGTCGCCGGCGGTCTCCGAAGTCGTGCCCGGGTCGCGCGCGGAATCAGGCTGTCGTGAGGTCCCGGTCGTTCGCGACGCCGTGCACGGGGCGGCTGTTCTCGAGGTGATGGCCATGCCCGCGATTGTCCGGCGTCAGCGACCCAGCTTCTCGGCGCAGGCCACGCAGTACTCCGCGAACGGTCGCACCTCCAGGCGCTCCGGGGGGATGGGCCGCCCGCAGTGCGCGCAGATGCCGTAAGTCCCGGCGTCCATCCGCATCAGCGCCTCGTCCACTTGGCGGAGCTCCGCCTGCGCCGCCTCGGCGAGCCCCGACAGCCGGGACCACTCCGACGAGAGCGTCACCCCCTCCGGGTCGTGCTCGTCGTCGTCGTTCGAGCCCTCGCGGTCGTGCATGAGCTCCGCGAGCGTAGTCGCCGTCGCCGTGACGCGGGCTTCGGCCTCGGCGCGGCGCTCTTCCAACAGCGCTCGCAGGTCCATGAGCCCCACTCTAGGCCCGCCCTGCGACACGGGCGTCGTCGCCCGATCAGGCACCCGCGCGAGATCAGGCGACGCCGGCAGCAGGTGCCTGAACTCCCGCGCCCGCCTGTCCCCTCCCGACAGCCTGCCCCCGCGACCGCTCGCGCCGGACCAGGCATCCGCGCGAGATCAGGCGACACTGGTGACAGGTGCCTGAACCCGCGCGAACGCCTGTCCCGCGCGAGCCAGACTCAGCCGCGACGGGTGCGCGGGGGCTCCACGGTGGGGACGGAGTCGGTGTGCACGCTGGGGTGGTCTCGCTCCAGCGCCGCGCCCTCCATGTCGACGTTCGGGATGATGCGGTCGAGCCAGGTCGGCAGCCACCAGGCCGAGCGTCCGAGCAGGTGCATGAGCGCGGGCATCAGCAGCATCCGCACCACGAACGCGTCGAGCAGCACGCCGAACGCGAGACCGAACCCGATGGACCGGATGATGGTCGACTCCGAGAACACGAACCCGCCGAACACCGACACCATGATGAGCGCGGCCGCGATGACCACCGAGCGCCCGGCCCGGAAGCCCTGCGCCACGGCATCGCGCGCGGAGGCGCCGTGCACATAGGCCTCCCGCATCCCCGAGGCGAGGAAGAGCTGGTAGTCCATCGCGAGCCCGAACAGGATGCCGACGAGGATCACCGGCAGGAAGCTCAGGATCGGACCGGTGCTGTGCAACCCGATGAGGTCGGCGCCCCACCCCCACTGGAACACCGCGACGATGAGCCCGTACGTCGCGAACAGCGACAGCACGAACCCTCCTGTGGCGATGAGCGGCACGAGCAGCGAGCGGAACGCGACGATCATGATGAGCAGCGACAGGCCCACGACGACCACGAGGTACAGCGGGAGCACGCTCGCCAGCGCCTCGGAGATGTCGATGTTGGTGGCGGCCTGACCGGCGACGCCGAGGGTGATGCCGCCGTCGATCTCGGGGAGACCCCGCAGATCCTGCACCAGCTTCTCGGTGGAGGCGCTGTTCGGGCCTTCGGCGGGCAGCACTTGGAAGGCGAGGAGCGTGTTGTCGTCCGACGTCGCGATGGGGGCGACCGCGACCACGTCGTCCTGCTCGGCGATCTTCTCCGCCACGGTCACCTGCGTGGCCAGCTGGTCGTCGTCGCTCACGGCGTCGTCGAGGGTCGCGGTCACCAGGAGCGGCCCGTTCGCGCCCTCGCCGAACTGCTCGTCGACGGTCTGGAACGCGCGGTAGCTGGTGGAGTCGGCGGGTTCGCTCGACCCGTCAGGGAGGCCGAGGCGCATCGACATCGCGGGGATCGCGATCACGAGCAGCGCGACGACGCTGACGAGCGCGGTGACGACGGCGCGCAGCGTCGACATCCGGCGCACGGGCTTCCCGGCCGCGTGCTCCTGACCGATGGTCGCCCGCGCCTTGCGGCCGAGCAGGCGGGTGCCGACGAGGCCGAGGATCGCCGGGGCGAGGGTCACGGCGACGAGCACGGCGACGGCGACGCACACCGCTCCCACCGTGCCCATGAGGCCGAGGAACGGCACGCCCGTCACGTTGAGGGCGAGGAGCGCGACGATGACCGTGGTCCCCGCGAACACCACCGCGGTCCCGGAGGTGCCGGTGGCCAGACCGATGGACTCGCGCACGGGCGACCCGGCCAGCAGCTGCTTGCGGTGCCGGTTCACGATGAAGAGGGAGTAGTCGATGCCGACCGCGAGTCCCAGCATCACGCCGAGGACGGGAGTGACCGAGGCCATGTCGACGACGCCGGAGAACGCGAGCGACGCCGTGACGCCCACGCCGACGCCGACCACGGCCGTGACGATGGGCAGGGCCGCACCGATCAGCGAACCGAGCATCACGATGAGCACGACCGCGGCGAACGCGAGACCGATGGCCTCGCCGACGCCGAAGATCTCGGGTACGCCCTGGGCGATGTCGGTGCCGAAGTCGGCCGTGACGCCGTCGATCTCCTCGTCCTGGAAGTGGGCGATGGTGTTCTGCTTGGTCTCTTCGGCGAGCTCGAGCCGCGGGTCGACGAAGGAGACGTTGACGATGGCCGTGGAGCCGTCCTCCGAGACGACGCCGATGCCGTCCGCGAGGTCGAGAAGGGTCGTGCCGAGTTCCAGCTGCTCCGCGCTGTCGGCGAGCTCCGCGCGGTTCTCGTCGATGGTGTCCTGCTGCGCGTCGAGCTGCGCGAGCTGGGCGTTCAGCTGCGCGAGCTGCGCGTCGAGCGCGGCGGTCTGCTGGGCTGGCGCACCGGCGGCCTCGGCCTGCGCGCGCGCCCCTTCGAGCTGGGTGATCCCGGCCTCGAGCTGTGCCCGGCCGTCGTCGAGCTGGGCCTGGCCGGCGTCGAGCTGTGCGCGGCCGTCGTCGAGCTGGGCCTGGCCGTCCGTCAGCTCCTTCGCCTGCTCGTCCTGCTGCCGCTGGGCGTCGAACGGGTCGACGACGGAGGCGACGCCGTCGAGGTCTTCCGCGCTCGCGGCGAGGTCGGAGATCGCCTCCTTCTGTTCGTCGGTGAAGGGCTCCCCGTCGTCCGTCCGGTAGACCACCGTCCCGGTGCCGCCGGCGGTGTCGGGCAGCTTGTCGGCGAGCTGATCGGTGACCTCGCCGGAGGCGGTGCCCGGGATGTCGAAGCTGTTGCTCAGCGTGCCGCCGAAGGTGAGGAAGGCGCCGACGCCGAGCCCGAGGATCAGCACCCAGGAGACGATCACCGTCCACGCCCTGCGCGCAGCGAAAGAACCCAGACGGAACAGCAGTGAAGCCACGTGATCTCCTTCAGACGAAAAGAGCATACGGCACGTCTCGTCTAGGGATCTGTGGCTATCCTGAACGCATGGTGAACGAGCATCGCAGCGGCCCGGTGCGCAGCACCGCGGCCCGCGAGGCGATCCTCGACGCGACGGCCCGGCTCTTCCACAATCAGGGGTACGACCGGCTCACGATCGAGGGCATCGCCAGGGAGGCCAGGGTCGGCAAGCAGACCATCTACCGCTGGTGGCCGTCGCGCGGCGCCCTCATCGGGGAGTGCCTGGCCGAGGGACGCCTCATCCCCGTGGACTTCGTCGTGCCCGACACCGGAGACCTCTCCGCCGACGTGGAGACCTGGCTGCGGAGCGTGCTCTCGATCCTCGAGAAGCCCCAGGGCGGGGTGCTGCTGCGGTCTCTCGTGGCCGCGGCCACGGAGGATGCCTCGGTCGGCGCGCACCTCGGTGAGAGCCTCGGGGTGGAGAAGTACCTGTCGGAGCGTCTCCGCGGCGGCATCCGCGACGGTCAACTGCCGGAGGACGCCCCGGTCGAGCAGCTCGGCCGCGCGATCCTCGGGGCCGTCATCGTGGAGTCCCTCGGCCGCGAGGCTCACGATCCCGGTTCCGTCGTCGCCCTGACCCGCTACCTCTTCGCTCGCTGAGGTCGCAGATTCGCACGACGTCGCACGGATTCATGGAATCCCTGCGACTCGGGTGCGAATCTGCGACGCCGGCCCGGATCAGCCGAGGAGCAGGGTGAGCACGGTCGCGCCGCCGCCACCGAGGATCAGCGCCACGATGACGGTCCACGCGATGATGCGGATGCGCCGGTTGCGCTTCTCGCCGAGGTCGCCGTAGTCCTCGCTGAGGCCGTCGCCGCTCATCAGGCCACCGGCTCCGTGACGGTCGGACCGAAGTACGACGGCAGCGTGGCCTGCGAGCGCTCGCGGAGCTCGGCGGCCGAGACGGTGAAGACGTCCTGCACCTCGAGCTGCGGCTCGCTGTCCGTGACGCCGATGCGGGCGACCGGGTAGCCGCGGCCCTCGCAGAGCCCGCGGAACTTCACGTCGTCCTCGCGGGGAACGGTCACGATCACGCGGCCGGTCGACTCGGAGAACAGGGCGGTCGCGGCGTCCACGCCGTCGCGATCGATGATCTCGTTCAGCCAGACCCGGGCGCCGACGCCGAAGCGCATGACGCCCTCGGCCAGGGCCTGCGCGAGACCGCCTTCGGAGAGGTCGTGCGCCGAGGAGATGAGCCATTCGTCCCGGGCCGCGGCGAGCAGTCCGGCGAGGCGCTTCTCGCCCGCGAGGTCGACCTTCGGCGGGCGGCCGCCGAGGTGCTGGTGCACGACCTCGGCCCACGCGGAGCCGGAGAGCTCGGTCGACGTGGTGCCGAGCAGGTAGATGTTCTGCCCCTCGTCCTGCCAGCCGGACGGGATGCGGCGGGAGACGTCGTCGATGATGCCCAGCACGCCGACGAGCGGGGTCGGGTGGATCGGCACGTCACCGGTCTGGTTGTAGAACGAGACGTTGCCGCCGGTGACCGGGGTGCCCAGTTCGTAGCAGCCGTCCGCGAGGCCGTCGACGGTCTGCCCGAACTGCCACATGACCTCGGGGTTCTCGGGAGAGCCGAAGTTGAGGCAGTCGGTGATGGCCGTCGGCACGGCACCGGTCACGGCGACGTTGCGATACGCCTCGGCGAGCGCGAGCTGCGCGCCGGCGTACGGATCGAGCTGGCAGTAGCGGCCGTTGGCGTCGGTGGCGACGGAGAAGCCCAGGCCGGACTCCTCGTCCACGCGGATCATGCCGGCGTCGTCGGGGAAGCTCAGGGCCGTGTTGCCGAGCACGTAGTAGTCGTACTGGTTCGTGATCCAGCTGGTGTCCGCGAGGTTGGGGGAGGCGACGAGGGCGAGGAACTGCTCGCGCAGCGTCTCCGGGTCGTTCGCGCGCGGCAGGTTCTCGGCGGCGTCGGCCTGCAGGGCATCGATCCACGTCGGGTAGGCGACGGGGCGGTCGTAGACGGGGCCATCGACCGCGACGGTCGAGGGGTCGACGTCGACGATGCGCTCGCCCTGCCAGTCGATGATGAGGCGTCCGTCGCCGGTGACCTCGCCGAGCACGGAGGTCTCGACCTCCCACTTGTTCACGACGGCCAGGAAGGCGTCGAGCTTCTCGGGGGCGACGATCGCCATCATGCGCTCCTGCGACTCCGACATGAGGATCTCCTCGGCCGTGAGCGTGGGGTCGCGCAGCAGCACGTTGTCGAGCGAGACGTGCATGCCGCTGTTGCCGTTGGCGGCGAGCTCGCTGGTCGCGCACGAGATGCCGGCGGCGCCGAGGTCCTGGATCGCCTCGACGAGCTCGCCGCGGTAGAGCTCCAGGCAGCACTCGATGAGCACCTTCTCGGCGAACGGGTCGCCCACCTGCACCGCGGGGCGCTTGGTCGGGCCGCCGTCGGCGAACGTGTCGGAGGCCAGGATGCTCGCACCGCCGATGCCGTCGCCACCCGTGCGGGCGCCGAACAGCACGACCTTGTTGCCGACGCCGGTTGCGTTGGCGAGCTTGAGGTCTTCGTGCCGCAGCACCCCCACCGCGAGCGCGTTCACGAGCGGGTTCGCCTGATAGACGCTGTCGAAGACCGTCTCGCCGCCGATGTTCGGCAGGCCCAGGCAGTTGCCGTAGAAGCTGATGCCGCTGGTCACGCCGTGCACGACGCGGGCGGTGTCCGGGTGGTCGATCGCACCGAAGCGCAGGGCGTCCATCACGGCGACCGGGCGGGCGCCCATCGAGATGATGTCGCGGACGATGCCGCCGACACCGGTCGCCGCGCCCTGGAAGGGCTCGATGAACGACGGGTGGTTGTGCGACTCGGCCTTGAAGGTGACGGCCCAGCCCTCGCCGACGTCGACGACGCCCGCGTTCTGGCCCATGCCCACCATGAGGCGTTCCTTCATCTCGTCGGAGACCTTCTGGCCGAAGCGGCGCAGGTAGTTCTTGCTCGACTTGTAGGAGCAGTGCTCCGACCACATCACCGAGTACATCGCCAGCTCGCCCGAGGTGGGGCGGCGGCCGAGGATCTCCTTGATGCGCGCGTACTCGTCGTCCTTGAGCCCGAGGGCGCCGTACGGCTGCTCCTTCTCGGGCGTCGCGATCGCGTTCTCGACGGAGTCGGGGACGTGCTGGGGGGACAGTGCAGGGGCGGTGGTCACGCGCACTCCAAAGGAAGGGGCCGGCGGGGCGTGTCCAGTCTACCGGCGCGGTCGGGGCCGTTCTCTCGTGCGCGCCGTCGGACGGCGGCGGCGGGGCGGGAAGGCGGCGGCGTCATGGCAGCTCGGCGAGGCTCAGGCCTTGCGCGCGTGCGGCGGCGGCCAGCTCACGGTCGAAGGTGAGGAGCGCAGTGACCACGTCGCCGAGTTCGAGCGCGGCGGCGAGGTGGAGAGCGTCCAGAGTGCGGAGCCCTGAGCCTGCCCGGATGGCCGCGGTCAGCGTCTCGTCGTCGAGGGAGACGAGCGCGACGCGGTCGAGGAGGTCGACGACGGCTTCGCGGTCGAGGGAACGGCGGTCGGCGATCGCGTGCAGCTCCACGGCGAGGAGGCGCGAGGAGACGAACTCGCTGCCGTTCGCGAAGGCGAGGACGACCGCTTCCGACCCCTCTTCCTCGATGAGTGCCTTCGCGGCCGCTGAGGTGTCGAGGTAGATCACGACCGGTCGGCCCGAAGCTCGCCGAGGATCTCCATCACGGACAGCGAGTCCGGCACGGGGGCGTGGCGGAGTGGACCGCTCGCGCGGGGCAGCGTCACCCGCCCATTGGCGATCATGCGCGTCCAGGCCGTCTCGGCGGGCGGCGACAGCTCGGCGATCGGGCGCCCGCGGTCTGTCACCGTCAGGTGCTCGCCGGCGGTGACGCGCGCCAGCACCCGCGCGGTCTGCTGGTTCAGTTCGGTCTTCGACACGGTGCCCATCTCCTCAGGGTAGATCCAAAGTAGTAGAACTACTAGTTCTTGGCTTCGTGGGTCCAGTGAACCATCGCTCGGCGACATTGCCAGGCCGCACGGACGGATCTCCCCGAAGGCTCTGGATAACTCCGCTGCAGGGCAGCGTCAGGAGGAGGAGTGCGCTGCTGCGAACCGCTGCGCCAGCACCCCTGCCGCCTCGCGCAGCGCCTCGGGCCCGACCACCGTGAACGGCGCGTCGAACCGGGCCACCGCGGCGAGCACACCCGTCCACGACCAGGAGCCGACCGTGACCCGGCACGAGTCCTCCGACAGCGGCACCACGGCGCCGTCTCCGACCCACGGCGCCACATCCCGCGCCGGCAGGGCGATATCCACCACGCCCGTGCACGGCCAGCGGTCCTCGGCCGTCGAGCCCTTGGCACGGGCGGCGAGGAAGGTCTGGGCGTCCGCGGCGGGCAGGGGTCGCGGCGTGAAGGTGGGCCCCGTCGGCGTGCGGGGCCGCAGTCGATCGAGGCGATACGTGCGCCAGTCGGCTGCGTCGAGGTCCCAGGCCAGCAGGTACCAGCGGCCCTCGCGCGCCACGACGGCATGGGGCTCCGTGCGCCGTGGCGGGCGGTCCTGCGCCGAGCCGTAGTCGAAGCGGAGCACCTTCCGGTCGCGCACGGCCGTGCTCGCCGCCTCCAGCACGGCCGGGTCGGCGCGGACCTCGGCGGGCGCTCCGTCGAAGCGGATCCCGTCGATGCGGTGGCGCAGGCGTGAGGGCATGACCTGACGGACGGTCGCGAGAGCGCGCTGAGCGGCCTCGGTGACCTCGACCCCGGTCGCGCTCGCACTTTGGAGGGCGACGGCGATCGCCACGGCCTGCTCGTCGTCGAACAGCAGCGGCGGCATGTCCGACCCCGCTTCGAGGCGATAGCCGCCGTACGGGCCCTTGCTGGATCCGATGCGGTAGCCGAGCGCGCGCAGTCGATCGACGTCGCGGCGCACCGTGCGCGGAGTGACGCCGAGACGGTCGGCGAGTTCCCCGCCCGGCCAGTCGCGCGTCGCCTGCAGCAGGGACAGCATTGCGAGCATGCGCGACGAGCTTCCGGTCATGGCTCCATTCTGCGTCGCAAAGAGGACAGAAACAGACCTCTACCTCTGTGACGGTGGGATCACACGGTCCGATCGGCGGACCGGGACACGGAGGACACCATGACTCTCACGACCACCACCCACCTCAACTTCCGCGGCACGGCTCGTCAGGCGCTCGACTTCTACCGGTCGGTCTTCGGCGGCGAGGTGACCGCGGCGACCTACGGCCAGTTCGGGATGCCGGAGGGCGTTCCCGGGTTCGACCAGCTCGTGTTCGGGCAGCTCGACGGGCCCGTGCGGCTGATGGCGTACGACGTCCCTGGCGCGGACGACGCCGCCGCGACTGCCGGGAGCACCAGCCGCGAGAACGGGATGACGATCACGGACCGCTCCTTCTTCCAGTCGCTGCGGGCGGACTCCCTGGATGAGCTGCACCCCGTCTGGGACGCCCTCGTCGAGGGTGCCACCGTGATCGAACCTCTCGCCGCCTCCGCGTGGTCCGCCGGTTTCGGCATGCTCACCGACCGCTTCGGCGTGACCTGGGTCCTCGACGTCGCCTGACCCCGTCGGACGCTCGACCTGGCCCCTTGCGGTCGACCCGGCCCCGTGCGCCCGTCCGCAACGGGCCGGGATGCACGGAAGGGGGTGGGTCAACGAGCGGGGTGCCTCCTGCAGTCGACCCGGCCCCTTGCGGTCGACCCGGCCCCTTACGGTCGTCCGCAACGGGCCGGGATGCACGGCAGGGGGTGGGTCCGCGCCCGGGGGCGACTCGACATGTCAAGGGCCTCTTCGTCGTCGGTCGCCTCACGTAGAAAGGAGGAGACGAAAGGCAGGGCATGGCCGCAGGAGACATCGAGACGTTCTCGCGCAACGGAATCTGGTTCAACCGGATCCAGGGCGAGTCGCACACGCTGGGCAGCAGCTTCGAGTCGATGGAGGAGGCGGTGAAGGTCGGCCGTGGCGCGGCGACAGCGCGTCAGGTGCAGCATTTCGTGCGCACCGAGGAGGGGCCGTCCGACGACGTGGCTCCGAACGAGGCGCACCCGCGCGACCTCATGTGGTGAGTCGCGGATGATCCTGCAGGTCTGCGTGAACGGTGCCAGGGACGTCGCGGAGCATCCGTGGCTGAGCGCCGACGAGACGGTGGTGGCCCAGGACGCCGCGGCGGCCGTGGATGCTGGTGCCGCAGAGATCCATGTGCATGCGAAGGACGCCGCCGG
Organism: Microbacterium sp. UMB0228; assembly: GCF_002871415.1. Classification (NCBI taxonomy): domain Bacteria; kingdom Bacillati; phylum Actinomycetota; class Actinomycetes; order Micrococcales; family Microbacteriaceae; genus Microbacterium; species Microbacterium sp. UMB0228. The sequence goes on from NZ_PNFU01000002.1 coordinate 306,018, forward strand.
TCGCGACTCTCTCGCGCCCGAGGATGTGCGGCGCTGGCTCGGAGCCGTCCGTGCCGCGGCGCCAGGCATACCCGTGGGCGTGACGACCGGAGGCTGGGCCGAGCCCGACGTGTCGCGACGGCTCGCGGCCATCGAGGGCTGGACGGAACTCCCCGACTACGCCTCCGTGAACTGGCACGAGGCCGGAGCCGACGAGGTGGCCGCGGCGCTGCATCGACGGGGGATCGGCGTGGAAGCGGGCATCTGGGACGCGGCGGGGCTCGAGGCCTGGCGGGTCTCCCCGGTCCGCGGCGCCTGCCTGCGCGTCCTGGTCGAGCTTCCGGCGGAGGCCGCCGACGTCGTCCGTCCGCACGCGGAGGGGCTGATCGCCCACGTGGCGCGGGAGGAGCCCGACCTGCCGATCCTGCTGCACGGCGAGGAGCTGTCGGCCTGGCCCGCTTTCGACCTCGCCGGGGAACTGGGCCTCGACACACGGATCGGCCTGGAGGACACGCTCCTCCTCCCGGACGGCACCGACGCCCCGAGCAACGCCGCCCTCGTCCGCGCCGCCCGCGCCCGCCTCCCCCGCGCCTAGCCCGGCCGCTCTCGCGTGGCACCGGTGCGTCGCGCCAGTGCGGGCGCAGAAACGTCCCTCTCTTCGCGGTTTCCGGTCCCTTTTCGCACCCCACATCTCAGGCCCGCCCGGTGCGAGTGCAGAACCGTGCCTCACCGCGCGAACTCCCGCCCGTTTTCGCACTCCCCATCGCCGGTCGCGCACGCCCCGCCGCGCACGCCCCGCCGTGCACGCCCCGCCACGGGTGCGAAACCGCTCTTCCCGTGGCGCGCTCCGGGCCGTTCTTGCACTCCGCACCGCCGGAGACACCCCGGCCCATCGAGTGGGGGCGCAGAATCGCACCTCCCGTCGCCGGTTCCGGGGCGTTCTCGCACTCTCCTTCGGAAGGCGGCGGTCCGAACCCTGTCAGGGCCTTCCCGAGGAGCAGGACCGTCCCTACGCTGGAGCGATGTTCGCCGGTGCCTCCGTCTTCTTCCTTCTCGTCTACGTGGTCGTCCCGCTCCTCGCGCTGCTGCTTCTGTGGGTGATCATCTACTCGGCGGTCCGGGCGGCGCTGACTGCCCATCGCCGCGCCCTCGCCGCCGAGCGTGCCACCGCGCCGGATACCCCCTGACCCTTCGCGTCCAGCGACCTCGCGCCCGCACGCCTCGCCCCTGACGTCTGGTGCGGGCGCAGAACCGCTCCTCCCGCCACCCGGCTCCGGCACGTTTCTGCGCTTCCCTGCACGGCGCCTGTCCGGGACACCGGTGCGGGTGCAGAAACAGCCCCGGTCCCGCCCGCTCCGGAACGTTTTCGCACTCGCCAACGGCATGCGCGCCGCCCGGGACCCGGTGCGGGTGCAGAAACGTCCATAGTCCCGCCGGCCATGGAACGTTTTCGCACTCGCCAACGGCGTACGCGCCACGCTGCCCAGGTGCGTGTGCAGTAACGCCCCTCAGCCCGCCCACCCAGGAACCTCTTCGCACCCCGCACCCGCGAGAGCCCGCGCCCCCCACCCCCGAGAGCCCGCACGAAGACCGCGGACTCACGCGGCTCTCCACCCGCCCCAGTCGGGACGGTCGACGATGCAGAAGCGGTTCCCCTCGGGGTCTTCCATGATGATGTAGTCCGCATCGTCGGGCCGGCCGTCCCAGTGCACCTCCCGCGCTCCGAGCCCGGCGAGGCGCTGCACCTCGGCAGCCTGGTCCTCCGCGTAGATGTCGAGGTGGATGCGCGGCGGCAGCACACGCTCCGAGTGGTGCGCGTCGAGCGCGATGCACGGTGCGTCGGCGTCGCGGGGTTTGAGTACGACCCAGTCGTCCTCCGCGGGGTCTCGTTCGACGTAGTCGAGGGCGGCCTTCCAGAATGCGGTCTGGGCCGAGAGGTCGTCCACGCGGATCACGATCGACACGATCTTCAACATGCCCGCGAGAGTACGGCGGGGATCCACGTCCCGCGGAGGGGCTTGCGCGGCCGCGCGGGATCAGCTTCCGGACCGGCCGAAGTCGCTCGTGAGCCAGTCCTCGACCGACGCGAACGGGAACTCCCGCGCCGCGAACGTCCCCGGCACAGTCCGCACCTCCCGCATCCGGTCGAGCCGGAACAGCCGCCAGTCGTCGCGGTCGATGTCGAAGCCGACCACGTACCACCGCCCTTCGCGGAGGACATGGCGATGCGGCGCGATCACCCGCTCCGAGGCGCGGTCGTGCTGGTCGGCATAGGTGAACGCGACGCGAGCGCCCTGGGCGACCGCGTCGGCCAGTGTCCCGACCGCAGCCCACGCCGCGGGCGCCGGCTCTGCGCGAAGGATCTGCGTGGACAGCGCCGTCGCGGCGGCCCGTCGTCGGAGGCCCGGCGGGAGGACCTGTTCGATCTTCCCGCGGGCGACGGCGGCGGCCGGGTCTTCCGGGCTCCACGCTTCGAGGACGAGCAGACCCGTGATGATCGCGGTGATGTCGTCGGCGTCCAGGAGCAGCGGCGGGATGCGCGTCCCCGGCCGCAGGCGATAGACGGCGCCGGGACCGGGGCGAGAGTGGACGTCGTAGCCGAGGTCGCGCAGGCGCTGCATATCGCGGCGGACCGTCCGCGGGCTCACGGCGAGGCGTGCGGCGAGGTCGGACACGCTCCACTCGCCGCCGGTCTGCAGCAGCGACAGCAGATGGAGCGTGCGGTGCGAGGGGGCGTCCACGGCTCCATCATCGCGCGAGATGCGGCCGGAATCAGGCCGTATCCGTTCGTAGCGTGGAGCGACACCGACCGAGAGGACCCTCATGCGCATCGCTGTCACCACACCCAACGGCCACGTCGGGCACCACCTCACCCGGATGCTGATCCGCGCCGGCGTCCGCCCCCTGCTGCTCGCCCGGAACCCGGATGGCATCGCCGCCGAGTTGCGCCCCTATGTCGAGTTCGCCCGGGCCGACTCGCAGGATCCCGAGGCGATCGTCGCCGCGACGCGGGACGTCGATGCCCTGTACTGGGTGGATCCGTCGGTGTTCTCCGACGACCCGCTCGCCGACTACGCCCGTGCGACCGAGGCCCTGGTGCAGGCCGTCCGGGCGAACGGCGTCCGGCGGGTGGTGTTCCAGAGCAGCGTCGGCGCGGAGAAGCGGCACGGTGTCGGCGAGATCGACGGTCTGGCCGCCACGGAGGTCGCGCTCGACGCCCTCGACATCGACGTGACGCATCTGCGCTGCGGCTACTTCTTCACCAACCTGCTGCTCGACGTCGACTCCCTGCGGGCAGGGAGGCTCGCCACGGTGCTCCCGCTGGACTTCCGGATGCCATGGGTGGCGCCGCTCGACATCGCGGAGGTCGCCGCCCTCACGCTGCTGAACGGGGAGTGGACGGGGCGGCGGGTGCAGGCCGTGCACGGACCCGCGGACCTGAGCTGGTCCGAGGTCGCCGCGATCCTGACGCGCGAGCTTGGGCGAGAGGTGACCGTGCAGCGCATCGACGACGAGGAGATGCGTCAGGGGCTCCGCGCTGCGGGGATGCCCGAGGCGATGGCCGAGGCCGTGCTCGGGATGTCGACCGGACTCCGCGACGACTTCACGGCGGAGCAGCCGCGGTCCGTCCTCTCGACGACACCGACGACCCTCGAAGCGTGGGTGCGCGAGGAGCTCGTCGGAGTGGTGTGAGACGGAGAACGCCCCCGCCGTTCGGGTCGGCGGGGGCGTCGGTTCCATGGAGTCGCGTTACTGCACGGACCAGCCGCCGTCGGAGGCGAGGATGGCGCCGTTGATGTTCACGGCGTCATCCGAGAGCAGGAAGGTGATCGACGCGGCCAGGTGCTCGGCGGTCGCGACGGTCGGGATGGCCTGCTGGAACGGGGCGAGGCGGCCGGAGCCGTACTCGGACATGTGCGGGGGCATCGGGATGCCGGTGGCGACGCCGCCCGGGGCGACGGAGTTCACGCGGATGCCCTTCGGCCCGTACATGAACGCGGCCGACTTGGTGACGCCGATGATGCCGTGCTTGCTGGCCGTGTAGGCGTTGCCCGAGGCGTTGCCGCGCAGGCCCGCCTCGCTCGACACGTTGACGATCGCGCCGCGGCCGGCCTTCTCCATGACGGGGATGACCGCGCGCATGAGCTTGAACGGCGCGGTGAGGTTGATCGCGATGACGCGGTCCCACACGGCATCCGGGGTCTCGCCGGCGGGGGAGAAGTCGTCGTTGATGCCGGCGACGTTCGCGAGCCCGTCGATGCGGTCGCCCGCAGCGGCGATGACGGCGTCGATCGCGTCCTGCTTCGTCAGGTCGCCCGCGACCGTGACGATGTCGGCGTCCGGCAGCTCGGCCTTGAGGGCATCGAGCTTCTCCGCCGCGATGTCGCTGGCGATCACGCGACCGCCTTCCCGGGCGATGCGCGAGGCGGTGGCCTTGCCGATGCCGGAGGCGGCGCCCGTGACGATGACGGTCTTGCCGGCGAAGCGGCCCGCCGTGACCTTCTCGGTCCAGCCCTCGGAGGCGTCGTCCTCGGGGATCTCGCCGTTGTTCGCGGCGCGCACGAGGTCGTCGACGACCGACTGCGGGAGCTGGCCCTGGCTCATGGCGACGAGCTGCTGCAGGGGGAGTCCGAGCACGGGGGTGAGGAGCTCGGGGTCGGCGCCCGTCTGCTCGAAGAGGCCCCGGATGAGCGGGCCGCCGGTGGGGTCGTTCATCCAGTCGCCGATGGTGGAGTGTGCGGTGAGGGCCATGCTCTTTCTCCTTGCTCGGGTTTCGCAACGGTGCGTCTACTTATGTTCCAGTGTACGCCTCTGTACGCTCGAAAGGTGCCCCGTCCTCGCAGTGAAAAGGCCCGCCAGTCCGTGCTGGAGGCGATGCGTCGCGCGCTCGCCGCAAACGGGTACGAGGCCGTGACGATCGAGGGTCTCGCGGTTGAGGCGGAGGTGTCGAAGCAGACGATCTACCGGTGGTGGCCGTCGAAGGCCGCGATCCTCGGGGAGGCACTGCTCGAAGGCGCGGTCCCTGGTGCGGATGTCGTCGTGCCGATGACGGACGACCTCGGCGCGGACCTGCGCGCGTGGTTCACGGCGGTGTCCGCGGGACTGGCCCGACCCGAGGGCGTGTCGCTCGCGCGGGCACTCATCGAGGTGACGGCGGCTGATCCGGAGCTGGGGCTTGTGTTGAACGAGCGGCTGGCGGCGCCGATCCGGGAGTGGGTGGCCGAGCGGGTGTCGCGCGGACGGGCGGACGGAGACGTACGGGCCGACGTGGATGCCGCCGCGGTCGCCGACGAGTTCATCGCGATCGCCTCATACTCCGCCCTGATCGGGCAGCCGTTGAGTGCGGAGCGGGTGGAGGAGACGGTGGTGCGGTTGCTGCGGGGGATCGCGGCGGGCTGAGTCTCTCGCGGGATTGCTGTGCGACGCGACGGTCGCGGTTATCGTGTCGGGGCCGGCGGGTGTGTGGCGGCCGTGGGCGAGGAACTGCTAGAGGTGGACATCATGCATTTTGTCGCGGTGGGAGTAGCTCTTCTTCTCTGGGGGACGTTGGTGGGGCGGGTCGGCAGGAAGCTCGGCACTCTTCTTGCCATCGTTCCCGTTCTGGTGTGGTTCGGGGTCCTTGCGTGGTTCGGCTCGTCGGGCGACCTCGACAGCCCGGCCGGAGATGCGCTACCGGTGTACCTCGTGATCGGGCTCCTTGCCTTTACGATCGGCGTCGACCTCACCAATCGCTCCGCGTCCGTGCGCAATTCACGATGGAAGCCATGACCCGGTCGGCGTGTGATGCTGGCGACGAGTGTGGCGGTGACGTCTTGACGGTGCCGCCGGCCGCGGTCTGACCTGCTCGGGCTGAGAAGTCGCCCTCCGCCACCGGGAAGCAGACCAGCCCGCGAGACCGCCACATCTCGACCAAAGAGACGGTGGTGCTGTTGCTGCGGGGGACCGCGGCGTAACTAGTCCGCGGTCGGGCTGAATCTGAGCACGTTCGTCTCACGCCTGCGGAACCCGACGGACTCGTACAGCCGCAGTGCAGACTCTCGGGACGGGCGGGAGGTGAGATCGAGCGTCCGGAGTCCGCGCTCTTGCGCGAGCTGAGTCATGTGCTCCAGGAGGAGTCGCGCGATGCCGCGCCCCCGTACCGCCTCGTCGACCACGACATCTTCGACGTGCCCGCGGAGCCCGGTCAGGGAAGGTGCAGTCACGAGAGTGGCGGTGCCGACGATGATCCCCCTATCGCGCGCGACGAGGAGATCGGTCGCCTCGTGTGCGATCATCGCCTCGGTGCGGGCGCGATCGAAGTCGACCGACGCGGAGAGCGGCGTCAGGAGCGACGCCAATGCAGCGGCATCGGTGTCGGTGAGACTCTGCAGCGACTCGACGATCAGGGGCGGTTGGTCTATCTCGGTACAGTAGTCCGGCCGCGGATCACGATGTGGGCCCGGGCGGCGAGGAATGCCGGCGCGCGTTGCGATATCGCTTCATCATCGCGCCGAACCACACCGCGGCGCCCGCCGCCGCAGTCGCTTCGAGTGCAGGAGCGAGCTGCGGCACAGAACCCGCGCCCACGAGTACTGCGAGGAACCAGCCCCAGACGCACAGGGTCGCGATGAGATGGCTTCGAGGGCGTGTGATCGTCGAGAACCACGTGGTGGGCTTCATCGACTGTTCTCTCCGATCAGATCAACTGCCCGCCTGTGACCAATTTAAGGCCTCATACGAGGACATATGCAATATATTCGAGGAGCGCGCCGCGGAGCGGGCGGAGCGCTAGGCTCCAGGCATGGATGCGTCGCTCTTCAGCTGGACCGGGTTCGCCATCACCGCAGCGGTCGCGGTCGTGATCCTCGTGCTCGCGTTCCTGCTCGTGCGCGCGGCGTTGCGAGTGATCGCGCGACGTCGGAGTCGCGGCCGAGGGCGCGTGCCATCCGCACCTCGACGCCGGTCCGGGAGCTGAGCGCGAGCGGAAGCAGATCCAGGAGAAGCTCATCAAGTTCGCCACTCGGATCCCCGCCCTCATGTATCTCACCGACTATCGCGAGAACACACTCAAGGACGTCATTACTAAGCTCGAACCCCGACTGTTCCGTTCCGTCACTGGCCTCACCGTCGAGGACTTTGACCTTCTCGTCTCGCTCGGCGTCTTCAACGCGGTGCACATGAATCAGGCCGTCTTCGCCTTCCGGCGGTATGAGGATGCGTCGCTCTCGTACACAGGCATCGCGTCTCACGACGGACTACAGAGGATCGGCCTCTACGACACGGTGGTCGCCCTGGACAGGTAAGAGCCCCGCCGGCACGGCGAGCCATGGACCCGCCGCGAGGACGAAGTGACTGAGCACGTTGCCTCCGGATGCGATCGCGCATCCTGTGAAACGCCGGACAGTGAAGCCAGTTCAGGCACGCCGGAGATGATTGTCCTGTCGCCCAGAACCTACTGCCCGCTCGGCTGCGCCGGGCTCGGGCAAAGACCAACGGCCGGACTGACGCCCTACTCGAACCCGCCCGTCAATCGCCCGTGCATGGTTCCGCTGGAGTCGTTCATCCCGACGATCTCCAGCGTCTTCCCCAGCGCCTGATGTTTCGTCTCGATCGCACCCAACGCGGCAACGGTCGACGCATGCCACATGCGACCCGGACAGATCCACCACAACTCGATCCGGATCTTCCGTATACGAGAACAACGTCGTCAGATCATGGCTCGACGCGAAGAACAACTCCCCCTCCACGACGTACGTCACAACGTCTCCCGCCTCACCGAGAACCCGATTAACCGAAACGAAGTGCGCCACCCGCCGCACGAAGAGCACCGACGCGACCAGCACCCCACCCACGACCCCGACCGCCAGGTTGTGCGTGATCAGCACCAGCACCACCGTCGCCACCATCACGAACGTCTCGCTCTTCGGCATCCGCTTCAGTGTCGACGGCTTCACGCTGTGCCAGTCGAACGCCCCGATCGCGTGGTCCGTGTTCACTCCCGCCCCGGCGGCCGAAGGTCGAGCGCCCCGACCGTAAGGCCCCGGTCCACGCCACCCTGCTGCATCAGCCGCAGCATGTCCTCCTGTCGGGGTTGCCCAAGGGTGAGGCGGTACAGGGTCAAGGCGTCGAGCAGCCGCTCGTACTTCTCGTGATCCCTGCTCAATGTGAACGAGGCAATCCGTCGGTGGATCCGGGCGTCCCCCTCGTACACCCACCATGGCGCGAACTGGCCCAACCGCTTGGTCTCGGGCGTCGCGAGAGCAGCAGCGAACGCCGCGTCCCATGCTCCCTCCGACGATGACAGCACATCATCCCAGTGCGCGGCCGCCACGTTTTTGCGCACGGCGTGGCCCATGAACCGGTGCACTCGGCCTTCGCGCTGCTCGAAGTCGACGGGGTTCGACGGCAGGTTCCAGTGCACGACGGCGTGGCTCCACCAGTGGAAGTCGATCCCCTCCTGTCCGATGCTCGTCGACGCCAGCACGAACGGGGCGAACGGGCTGTTGAACGCGGCTCGCACTTCGCTCTGACGCGCCGCGACCTTCTCGTCGGCGTCCGTGCCCGTGCCGCCGTACCGCACCGCGAACCTCGTCGGGAACGGGATCTGCGCACGCTCGGCCGTCGCCTCGTGCCCGCGCAGCGTCGCCGCGTTGGTCCGCACCGCCGACGCCGCACTCGTCGCGACCTTCCACAGCCCGTCATCGTCGAGCAGTCCGCCCCCGAGGTCACTGCGCAACTGGTGCACGTACTCGTCGATGACCGCCTGCAGGTTCCCGTCCGCGCAGTAGTCCAGCACGGCGCTCCAGTAGTGCGCGCCCGGGTCGCCCACGGTGTCGAGAAGTGCCGCGGTGTCCGGCCGGGCGAAAAGCGAACGCAGACCGAGCGACAGCACCCACGCCGCATGCCACACACCCGCCTCTGTCGCATCCGCCGACGCGGCACCGCGCAACGCTCGATACACGATCGACCCCGGAGCATGCGCGCCGAACCGGGCGAGGTCAGGGTGTGCGCTGGCGTCCTGATCCATCGCCTCGACCGCCGCCCGCACATAGTCCGCGAAACGACCAGACCGCGCATCGAGCACCCGCAGGATCGACAGGGCGTTCACGCCGGCCGGCACGGCGCCGGGTGTCGCGAAGAAGGCATGCGACGGCTCGGCCGCATCATCGTCGCTGGCGGCGCTCGCCGTGAACGCCTCCGCATCGACGAGCCCGCCGGTCTCACGAGCCGCCCGCAGTGGATCCCACGACTCGGCCAGCGCCGGATGCGGCCAGAACAGCGCGAGCGAGTTCATCTGCGACGGGCGCCCCGCCTCGCTCATCGCCCACGTCAGACGGGTGCTCGTCGAATCGGTCGACAGGTTCGAACCCGCATACGCGTGGCGAGCCGCCTCATGGCTGAGCAGACCAGCGACCGCGGTCGGCACACCGTTCCACGCCGAGAACACGACGTGCTTCGTGACATCCCCCACACTCGAGAAGACCGGACCCGGCCGGAAGTACGGCATCGACGGCGGCATCCACAGCAGCTTCCACCACCCGCGAGCGATCGTGTCGGCGGCCAGCGCGCGCAGCAGCCCGTTGCCGAGGTCGAGCTCCTCCCGCGCACTCACCTCCTCCCGGGTCAGCCCTCTGGTCGCAGCCAGCAACTCCCGGACCGCGACATCGTCGCGCTCCAACGCCCCCCGCACGCTGCTCCCCGACTTGTAGGTGTCCATGAACGAGGCGAAGTACGGGATCGACTTCCACTGCTCCAGATCCACCCGCGCACCGAGATGCGCGCCGAGCCGATGTAGCGCCGACCAGTCGGAGATCTCCGCGGCCGTCGGCACCCCGCCGTCCAGCGGCCGGTCGACCACCATGTCCTGGTTGCGCGCAAGTGGGGGCCGCTCGGACCGCGACAGGTACGGAAGCAGCACCTCCCGCACCCGGCGAGCGGATGCTGCGGCATCGCCGCCGGTGATCATAGCGAGACGGTGCGCGTCGAGCGCATCCTTGACCGACCTGACACGGACGCCGTCCTCGTCGGTGAGGAACTCGATGAGCTTGAGGAAATCGGTGTGGTGGTCCTCCCCGACCTCAGCCTGAGTGGTGTACGGCTTGAAGGGCGTCGCCGAGAGAAGCAGGACTTTGGCGCCCTCGGCGTTGAAGAGGTCGTGGGCGAGCTCACCGCCCTCGGTCGTCGGATCGAGGAGCGGGCGGAAGCGCTGGAACTCATCGAGGATGATCAAATCGGGTTGCAGAGCGTCCACCCCGGCACGGGCCAGATGCCGACGCAACTTCGCGACCAGCTCCATCACGTCGTGCCACAGTCGACCGCGGGTCGGGCGTTCGCCTAGGACACGGACCTCTTCGCGGAGCTCGAGGAACCGCGTCCACAGGCCGCACTTCACAATCGCCTGCTGGTACCGACCGGCGATCTCGGGATCGGCGCCGTCCTCGCCCAGACGGTCCCGCGTCCGCTGCACCCGCCACGCGAAGTTCCTCCCCGACTGCACCGCCCCCTGGAAGAGCCAGCGCGTCGGCGCGTCCTCGTCCACCCCGAGCGCATCCTCCGCCAGCACGCACAGCAGCGCCCGCTCGTCGCCGTTGCCCGACCGCCAGCCGCCCTCCTTGAACGACGTGCCTGGCGTGAAGGAGACGAGGTTCACCTTCTTGCGGCTCGCGTCGTCAGGGGCTGCGAGCTTGCGGCTCTCCCGCGCCAACAGCGTGAGCCGCGTCGCCATCGCGAGGTGCTTGTCGCCGGTGACGTTCAGACGCTGCAGGTTCTGATTGGCGAGGTCGGCGTTGCTGCAGATGTACACGATGTCGATGCGCTTCACCGCGTCGACCGCGTTCAACTCCTGGATGGCCCTGGCGATGATCCCCCGCGCGATCACGCTCTTGCCCAACCCGGTCTCATCCGCGACGAGGAACCGCCCGCTGCCGTCGGCACGCCCTGACCCGTAGAAACGGTCGATCACATGCTCCACCGCGTCCTGCTGGAAGCCCTTGAGTCCGCGCATCACGGCGTCAACGTCGAGACCCGTCATCGCTGCACACCCGCCGCTTCCGTGATAGCCGCCCACACTTCGGCAAAGCCCGGCGGCAGAGCGCTGCCGCGCGCATCCTCTGGCACATGCCGAAGCACCCGCTCCACGTCCACGAGCCCCGTCCGGTTCGTGGCTGACGCCCGCACGAGAAGCTCCAACAGTCCGGCACCGTTCTCCGTGACCCCAGCACCGAACGCCGAGGAGAACGCGCCCCCGCCCCCGCCGGTGCCGATCGACGTGAGGTTCCCGTCTTGCAGCATGAGCCGGATGAAACGCGCCACCGCCCCGGGCTCAGTGAGGTGAGCGGCGACGATCGCGTCGCCCCGGCCCGGCACGTCGTCGAGCAGGTCCGCGACCAGCAGGGTCTCGCGTCGGCGGCCGTCGCCGTCCGTCAGCGCGATCACCACGAACGGCGTGATCTGCTCCAGGCGCAGGGCCGTGGACTCGTAGGGGGCGTCGGCGGCGGGCAAGGGACCGGGGATCGGATCCGGCTGCGACAGCATCCGCCAGCTCAGCGTGAACCGGTCGTCCACCGCCTGCGCACCCTCCGCCCACACCGTGACCGTGTATTCGCCCTCCGCGTTCACCCGAACTACGAGCCGGGCGCGGGCGAGCTCCCGCAGCGCACTCTCCAGCCGACGGTCGGCCTCCTCGTCCTGGCTGCTCTGGGCGCCGCCCGCCGTGGTGTACTCCTCGATCAGCGGAGCAAGCGACCCGAGCACTGCTTCGACCCCGAGGTGCGACTTCGGCCCCTCGGCCTCGACCATCACCTCGACGTTGTTCGACCAGGCTGGCCCAGTGGCGTTCGCCGACCCCACGAGCAGTGTCGACTGCTTGTGCGCGTGGTCGTGCACCACGATCTTCGCGTGAAGCCCCCGCAGCTCTCCGGCAGCGACCGTCGAAGTCTCGGCGTCAGCGAGAGCCTGATCCACCATCTCGTCGAGCACGCGCAGCGAGAGCCCCTGCAGTGTCTCGGGTCGCAGCCGATCCAGGGCCTCCGGACGGCTGAGCAGGGTCGTCTCGCCGCCCGGCCGGGCCCGCAGAAGCCGCACGCCCTCATCGGTGACGAACGGGGAGACGACGGCGGTGCGGATGCCGTTGAGACGCGGTCTCACGTCACTCAATGGCCGTCCGATCCCGAAGGCGTGCACCCGGATCGCGCGCACGTGGTCCGGATGCTCCCAGCGGATGCCGGTCCACGCCTCGGCCAGCCGCGCGATCCGGAGCACCCGCTCGGAGGCGAGCGCCGGTGCTGTCCGACCTTCGTCCACCAACCAGCGCAGCAGGCCTGCCATCACGTGGTTCGAGCGCACCGTCTCCTCATCGAGATCCTCGTCGGGCCCGCCGTCGAGGGAGACCACCGCATCCCACGTGCGGTCGTTCGTGAGGTTCCGGCTGCTGCAGACGAATCGGTAGCGGCGCTCCTCGTCCCGCTCGAACTCCAGGAACCACACCTTCGGGTGGAACAGGCGGCTCCCCGGCATCCGTACCGAGTGCACCATCGGCTCGAGGACCGTGACGAGCTCGCTCGCCGTGCCGAGACCCAGGCACCCGGCCTGGGCGAACAGGTCGATGCGCTGCGTGGCTCGGCGCACGGCTCCGAGGATGCCGACCTCGTCGTCGACTTCCACCGCGCCAGCGAACGCGAGGGGGATCGACAGGGCGGCTTCGAGGGTCATCGTGAAGCTCGTGCCCACCGCATGTGACAGGTGGAATCCAGCCGGAGGCCGGAGCAGCTCGGACAGGAGCGAGCGCGAATCGGGTTCAAGCACGAGCGAGCCCCTCGTGGATGTCTCGTGCGAACTGCCGGACGGTCGCCCAGCGGAATGTCAGCAGGGCGCTGCCCGACGCCCCCTTCCATGTCTCGAGCCGCCGCGGGTTGCCGAGACGCGTCTTCGCGCCCTTGATCTTCTCGCGCTCCCGGATCATCGTTCGAGCCTCCGGGAGATCGGCGATCGAGCTCGGATCGCTGCGCTGCACGAGAGTCGTCCAGTTCTGGACGAACCGCTGCGCGGCGGGTGCGACCGGGAGCCGGCTGCCACGTTCCTCGCGGAGGACGGAGAGCAGGTCATCGAGGCGCCAATCGTCGTAGCCCGCCGCGAGCTCCGCGGGCCACCGGGCGAGGCGATCACGGTAGTCGTCGCGGAGCTCTGCACGGTCCGCTTCCTCGGCGAGGAGCAGGTTGTAGAGCAGTTGCGCGCCGCGGAGGATCGTCGCGAAATGCTGCGCATGGCGCAGGACCCTTGAAGCCCGTTGCGGTGCTCGGGTCGCGACCGCGTCCTCCCACGGAGCCCGGCGGTCGTCCTCCGGCCGGTGCTGCACGAGATGCGCCAGAAGAGTGCCGGGTGCGTGCTCGAGCACGCGATCGCGCAGCCAGCTCGCCTCTTCGGAGGTCAGCGCGAACCCGTCACCCACCTCGTCGGGAAACCGTATCGGGATCGGCGGGGCAGACCAGATGGAGGTGGACGTCGTCTGACCGTCGTCGTCGACGTGCACGTGCGGATTCGACGCCTCGAACGCCTCCGCACGGCTCGCCGGCCGGGTGAGGATGCCGTACCGCTGCAGCATCGACCAGTACACCGACGACGGCAGTGTCTGCAGGTCGCGGCCGGCACGCTCGCCGAGCAGACCGTCCGCATCCGGCGAGAACCGCAGGGTCTCGATCAGCTCCAGCTCGGTCGCATCGGGCTGGCGCGTGCCACCCTTCACTCGTGACCTCGACTGTGCGGCGTACTGGAAGCACCACGGCACGAACAGCAGATAGCGCGCGCGGGTGTGCAGGGTCGACGTGCCAGGAAACAGGGCGTCGCTGATGCCGTCGCGAAGCTGCCCGATGCCCAGCTCGTCTCGGCTGTCTCTTTGCGTGAACATGGCCGCGAGTTCCCGCATCCGTCGCTGCTCGTCTGCCGACACGTCGAGCCAGGTGATCACGGACGCCATCAGGTCGCCGCCTGTCTCTTGGCCTCATGGGCTTCCCGCACGCGGGTTCTGATTTCCTGCGCGTCCTGATCGGCCAGGCGCATCAGCTCCAGCAGGTGCTTGTGGTGCGCCCAGTGCCGCTGCCACAGGTCGGGGCCGACCGCCGCTTCGAAGTCGACACGAGTCGGGGATGCCTGGCGCTCGTACTCCTGAAGGCGAGCGATGCGATCTTCGATGTCAGCAACACCCCGAGATTTCGGAGAGAGCGGGGCCGCGCTGCGCATCCAGGTCAGCCAATCCTTGTTGCCCTTGCTCTGGTTGCACTTGCCGCAGGCGGGTACGAGATTGTGTATCTCGGAGATGTATCCCGTTGGTCGCTGATTGCTCACCAGAGGACGAAGATGATCCCACTCCGTGCTGGTGTCGCCGCAGTAGCTGCAGCTCACACGATCGAGCATGCCGAGAATCTCGAGGGCTGCCCGGACCTCTGCCTCGGTCGGCACGACAACGGGGATGATGCCGTTCACGAACGAGTTCGTGATGCTTGAACTCCGACCCGTGATCCGCACGGGCTTCGGCATCGCGAACGTGCTGAGGTAGGTCTTTGAGATCGACTCTCCGGTCCCGTGCCCCATCCCGTCACTCACTCGTCCGCCGTGTCTTTCGGTGGACGCCGACGAAAAGTGCGTCCAGCGAGGTCTGCGAAGGATCCAGCGATCTCCTTTGCCCTGTCCACGCTTTCGGCGCCGACCCGGCCGGCAACCTGGATGCCCTCCGCGCCGATGCGCCACGCGGCGTCCAATCCGTCCGCACCGGCCTTGAGTAGATCGTCGCGGGTATCCGTGGCCGCCGTCGACCAGCGTCTCGACTCCCGCACCTCCGCTGCCCCCTCGATCCCGAGTCGCTCGTGGAAGGTGGCGACAGAGTCGCTCACCTTGTTTCTGGAGCGCACGATGGCCGGAGACTCGATCGGGTTGAACAGCACCTTCGAGTTCGCCAGAGTTGCGGCCTCGTCGATCTGGTCGAGGAGCTGTCGCGTGGTCCGAGTGATCAGTTCCGCGCGCTTTGCGCGAGCTGTTTGCAGGCCGACTCGGTGTTGCTCCAGTTCCTCGGGGGAGGTCTGCAGGACACGGTCGAGTTCGATCACCCCCGTCGCCTCCTGCAAATAGAAGCACTGTGCGAGGACGGCGAGCCATTCCTGTACCTCGCCATCGATCTTCTTGGACGAGTCAGCGAGTTCGTTGACAGACTTGCTTTGGAGCTTCCTCGCCAATACCTCGATCTGCCTCAAGGCGTATGCCTGCGTGCGGGCGATCGTCATCGAGGACGCTTGCACTTTCGACCAGGTCACCTCGGAGACGCCGCCGACCTCCTTGCGGATCGTGAGCGCCTCTTCGAGCATCATGTCTACGCCGATGATGTCCGCGAGTACGGCGTCCTTCTGGGCGCGCAGTACGTCATCGACCTTCTGATCGATTGCGGCGAGGTAGTCAGTGATCTCGTCCATGGTCTGTTGCATCGCAACCTGTGCCATGATTCCGGCCACACCAGCGAGCATCGCAGGGTTTGTGAGGATCGACCCTGGTGTCTTGAGGAACTGCAGGTTCTTCGCGAACTGACCATTAGATGCCCGAAGAGTTGCATGTAGGTTTCCGCTCGACGAGTTGGTTACCTTGGGCAGCTTTTGGGCGGCCGCCCACGACTCTTCGGTCAGCTTCATCCAGCGCCCCGAGTTCGCCGCTATCTCGGAGCCAGTCTTCGTGACAGCCGCCCCAGCGCCGAACGCGGTCCTGAGCCTGGAAAGATCCAGCTCGCGAGACGGTAATCCGTGGGCCTCAACAAACTCCTCGACTGGTTCGCGCCGGCCGATCAGGGAAATTCCATCCCCATCGATGACCAACTCAATCTCGGACAGGTCCCCGTCGTCCATCCTCATGCCCCGTTCGTCGTCGGCCCGCTGGTGGACCTCTCATGATGATGGCCTAAAGCGGGGACGTACGTATGCAGCCACAGCTGCTTGGGGTTAGCAGCGCTCTGTCGCTCGGGGGGCTCTACTCGAATCCGCCCGTCAGCCGCCCGTGCATCGTCCCGCTCGAGTCATTCATCCCGACGATCTCCACCGTCTTCCCCAGCGCCTGATATTTCGTCTCGATCGCATCCAACGCGGCAACGGTCGACGCATCCCACACATGCGACCCCGACAGATCCACGACCACCCGATCCGGATCCTCCGTATACGAGAACAACGTCGTCAGGTCGTTGCTCGACGCGAAGAACAGCTCGCCCTCCACGACATACGTCACCACATCGTCAGCAGGCCCCAGAACCCGACGAACCGAAACGAAGTGCGCCACCCGCCGCACGAACAGCACCGACGCGACCAGCACCCCGCCGACAACCCCGACAGCCAGATTGTGCGTCAGCAAGACCAGCACCACCGTAGACACCATCACGAACGTCTCGCTCTTCGGCATCCGTTTCAGCGTCGACGGCCGCACACTGTGCCAGTCGAACGCTCCGATCGCGACCATGATCATCACGGCCACGAGCGCCGCCATCGGAATCATCCCGACGAAGTCGCCGAACACGACCACCAGCAGGAACAGGAAGATCCCGGCGCAGAACGTCGAGATGCGGGTCCGCGCGCCCGACGCCTTCACGTTGATCATCGTCTGACCGATCACGGCGCACCCGCCCATGCCGCCGAACATGCCGGACAACACGTTCGCGACGCCCTGCCCCCACGACTCGCGGGTCTTGTTCGAGTGGGTGTCGGTGATCTCGTCGACGAGCTTCGCGGTGAGCAGCGACTCCATGAGCCCGACGAGCGCGACGCCGAGCGCGAAGGGCGCGATGATCGTGAACGTCTCCCACGTCAGCGGAACGTTCGGGATGAACAGCGACGGCAGGCTCCGAGGCAGCTCGCCCTGATCGCCGACCGTCGGCACCGTGATCCCGAAGGCGAGCACGACGCCCGTCACGATGATGACCGACACGAGCGGCGCCGGCACGATCTTGGTGAGCTTCGGCATCACGAGCATCACGACGATGCCGAGCGCCACCAGCGGATACACCAGCCACGGCACGTCGATGAGCTGCGGGAACTGCGAGCTGAACACGAAGATCGCGAGCGCGTTCACGAACCCGACCATGACGCTGCGGGGGATGAACCGCATCAGCTTCGCGACGCCGAGCACCCCGAGGACCACCTGGAAGATCCCGGCGAGGATGACCGTCGCGATGAAGTAGTCGAGGCCGTACGTCGGCGCGACCGGAGCGATCACGAGCGCCACGGCACCGGTCGCCGCGGTCACCATCGCGGGTCGCCCGCCGAGGAACGCGATCGACACCGCCATGATGAACGACGAGAACAGGCCGACCTTCGGGTCGACGCCCGCGATCACCGAGAATGCGATCGCCTCCGGGATGAGCGCGAGCCCGACGACGAGCCCGGCCAGCACCTCCCGCGTCAGCAGTCGCGGGTTCTTCAGCGCATCGAGCACCGAGGGGTGGGCGCGATAGCGGGCGCGGTCGTCGACCGTCGTTGCAGACATTGAGCTCCAGGGGAAGGCGCCTCAGAGAGGAGGCAGACGTTCCAGCCTAAGGCGGAGCTCGCGCTCTGGAGTGCGGGCAGATGACACACCCATTTGAGATTCGCCCGTGCCATGGCGCGCGCGTGGACTCCGCTATGGTCTGGATCAAGCGTGTTCAACGAAGAACGGAGTGATGGTGGAGTTTGCAGAACGTCTTGATTCCCTCGCGACGAAGGTGAAGAACCAGGCGACGGCGATCGGGACCGAGGAGGCGACGAAGAACGCCTTCGTCATGCCCTTCATTTCGACGATTCTTGGCTACGACGTCTTCGATCCGCTGGAAGTGGTCCCCGAGTTCACGGCCGACGTCGGAACCAAGAAGGGCGAGAAGATCGACTACGCCATCATGCGCGACTCGGAGGTACAGATCCTCATCGAGTGCAAGCCGTCGATGGGTTCGCTGAAAATCGAGCACGCGTCACAGCTGTTCCGCTACTTCGCTGTCACGAATGCGCGTATCGCCGTCCTGACGAATGGCGTGGTCTGGCATTTCTACACGGATCTGGACGCTCCGAACCGCATGGATGCCAAGCCTTTCCTCGTGCTCGATCTGCTCGACATCGACGAGACCCTGATCCCTGAGATTCAGAAGCTCAGCAAAGAGAGCTTTGACCTCGATTCGATCATCAGCGCCGC
The DNA here is from genome assembly GCF_002871415.1 of Microbacterium sp. UMB0228. Taxonomy (NCBI): domain Bacteria; kingdom Bacillati; phylum Actinomycetota; class Actinomycetes; order Micrococcales; family Microbacteriaceae; genus Microbacterium; species Microbacterium sp. UMB0228. The sequence continues at coordinate 324,156 of NZ_PNFU01000002.1, forward strand.
GGAGGAGCTCAAGTACATCGGCGCGTTGAAGCGTGAGATCGCGAGCCAGTTTCGCGAGCCAACGGACGAGTGGATCAAGTTCTTTGCCACCCGCGTCTATGACGGGTCGTACACGCAGAAGGTGCGGCAGCAGTTCACCGGCCTGGTTGGGAAGGCGGCGCATCAGTTCCTCAACGAGCGCGTGAACGACCGGCTGAAGACCGCGCTTGGGGTCAGCGGCATTACCCACGCCGCCGATCCCGCGCCTGCCACGAGCGCAGAGGTCGTGGAAGCTGACCTCGATAGGGACACCGAGATCGAGACGACCCTTGAAGAGCTGGAGGGCTATCAGATCGTCAAAGCCATCGCCTGCGGCGAGGTCAAGCCGCAGCGCGTCACGCACCGTGACGCCAAGAGCTACTTCGCTGTGCTCCTCGACGACAACAACCGGAAGCCCGTCGCTCGCCTCCACTTCAACGGCAAGCAGAAGTACCTGGGGCTCCTCGACGCGGACAAGGTGGAGACCCGTCATCCGATCGACGAGCTCGACGAGATCTACTCTCACGCCGACGCCATCCGCGAGGCCGTGCGCCGGTACAAGGAGTAGATGTCCCGCACATCCGCCAGGCTGAACACGACCGCCCCGAGAGGAGCCCCGCATGTCGCAAGCCCCCTCCACCTCCCCGGACACGGCATCCGCCGCGCTCCCCGGCGCCGTGGTCATCGCCGCGATCCGCCGCGTCCTCCTCTGGTCGCTGATCACCGCGTTCCTCTACCCCGTCTTCATGAGCGCCGGCAAGGCTACGTGCCCCGGCGGCGTCGACGCGAACGGCGGGTTCATCGATTCCGCGGGCCAGCCGGTGGACGAGGCTCCGCAGTGTATCCAGCTGACGCTCGCGCCGAGCCCCTTCATCTACATCGCCATCGCCGTGATCCTGCTGCTCGCGCTCGGTCGTGTGATGAAGGCGACCGACGAGCGCGCGGCGCTGCGGATGCTGGAGTGGACCCTGCGCGGAGTCGGGCTGTTCGTCGTGGTCGCGATCATCATCTCGCACGTGTGGTTCGCGCTGATCCCGATCGAGCAGTTCACCGGCGACTCCTGGAGCGTCGTCAGCCCGTTCCCGTTCGGCTCGATCGACGTCGAGGTGACGCCGATGACCACCTCGTGACGGCTTAGTCGCGCCAGTCGATCCCGACGCCGGCGATCCGTCGCCCGGCCTCGTCGGCGGCGACCGGCTCGCCGACGTCCGCCCCGCGTTCGAGCGAGACGGCGGAGTGCACGATGGTGTCGGCGTACACGTGCACGAGGTTGTAGCCCTGCGCGGCGTCCTGTCCGCGCGTCGCACCCACGGGCTGCGCGAGGTCCTGCCCGTACGCGCTCGACGAGGCGACGGCGACGGGGATCCCGGCGAAGGTGCCGAACGACGGATGGTGCACGTGCCCGGACAGGATGCCCCGCACGTCCGACCCCCGCAGCACCGCGGCCAACGCGTCCTGATCCCGCAGCTCGACCGTCACGGCGAGGTCGAGCACCGTGGGCAGGGGCGGATGGTGGATGAGCAGCAGCGTGCCCTGCGGTGCCGCCGTCGACAGCTCTCCCTCCAGCCGAACCAGCTGCGACGACGGCACCTCCCCCCAATGCGCGTCGGGCACCGTCGAATCGACGACGATGACGCGCATCCCCCCGAACCACCGCACCTCGACGATCGGCTCGTCACCCGCCCCCGCGAGTCCGAGCTCCGATCGCATGGCACGACGGTCGTCATGGTTGCCGGCCGCCCACACGACCTCGCAGCCGAGCGCCGCGGCGGCAGGCGCCACGAGCTCGTGCAGGCGCTGGTAGGCGGCGGCATCGCCCCGGTCCGTCAGGTCTCCCGTGAACAGCAGCGCGTCGGGACGGAGCCCCGAGGCGACGAGCCGGTCGAGCATCTCCGCCAGGTTCGCATCGGCGTCGGCCCCGCTGCCGTACAGCGGCGACCGCTCACCGGGCAGGTGCGTGTCGGAGATGTGCACGAAGGTGTGCGACGGGCGAGGGTGTTCGGTGAGGATCATGTCTCTTCCTGGTCGGCGGACGGAGGCAGGTCGGGGCAGATGTCAGACGGCGGCGGCCGTGGAGCCGGGGACGAGGGCTCCCGTGAACGAGCGGCGGACGAGCGTCTCCGGCTCGTCCGCGGTGAGCAGCTGCTGCATGGTCTCGACGGCGGCCGCGGCCACCGCCTCTACGGGGATCCGCAGGGTGGTGAGCCCGAGTAGATCGGCGCCGGGCAGGATGCCGTCGCACCCGGTCACGCTCACGTCCTCCGGCACGCGGAGCCCGGCCGCGCGGGCGGCGCGCATGACGGCGAGCTGCCGGTAGTCCGAGGCGCACATCACCGCGGTCGCCCCGGCCCGCACGGCGGCGAGGGCTTCGTCGACGCCGTCCTCGGGACGCGCGCCGGCCGAGATCATCGTCACGGCGACGCCGGCCGCGGTCAGCACCTCCCGCATCGCGAGCGCGCGCAGGTGCTCGGGGTACGAGGCCTCGGGGCTTCCGGCGAGCACGACGACGGTCCGGTGCCCGAGCGCGACGATGTGCTCCGCGAGCAGACGTCCGTGCCCCTCGTCGTCATAGTGGGCGGTGTGGATACGGCCCGCCGACTCCACGCGCCCGGCACGGAGGATCGGCACCTGGTCGGCGAACGGCTCGAGCTGCGCGGCGGAGATGCCGCCGGTGGCGACGATGAGTCCCGCGACGCGCATGCCGAGCAGCCGGTGCAGCGCATTCACCTGCTTGGCGCCCTGCTCATCGGCGCCGATCGTGACGGTCACGAGGTCGAGGCCGCGCTGATGCGCCTCCTCCTGCAACCGGGAGAAGAGGAGACCGTACGCGGGATTGCTCGCGTCGCGCAGCATGAGGCCGACGGTGCCGGTGCGTCCGGCGGCGAGCTCCGCGGCCATCGTGTTGCGCACGTACCCGAGCCGCTCGGCCGCCTCCAGGATGCGCTCCTGCGTCTCCGGCGCGAACCGGCCCTCGCCCTTCAAGGCTCTGGTCGCCGTGGCTCGCGACACGCCGGCCGCCGCGGCGACGTCGCTGATGGTGACCCGCAGCGCGGGCGTCCCGGCCTCCGCCCCGCTCATGCGCGCTGCTTCCGTCGGCGGGGCGCTCCGGCGCGTGAACCTCGTCCATACACGAGATACATGGTGACACCCATGATGATCATGAGCAGCACGGTGTAGACGAACGTGATGGGCATCGCGTCGAGGTTGTTCTCCCCGCGCGTGCTCTCCTGGATCGCGACGCCGAGCGGCTTGTACAGCGGGTGGTAGAGGAAGATCGCGGCGTCGTAGTCGTCGAGCAGGCTGTTGAAGTTCAGCGCCGTGATCGCGGCCGCGGTCGGCAGCACGAGCGGGATGAGCACGCGCCGGAACGTGGTCAGCGAGCGGGCGCCGAGGATGCGCGAGGCGTCTTCCAGGGAGTCCGGCACGGACGCGAACCCGGCCTTGAGCAGCCGCAGCGTGAACGGGATCTTCACGCAGATGTACGCGACGAGCAGCAGGACCGGCGTCCCCGTGAGCACGATGTTGCCCACGAGCGGCTGCGGCGCGTCGAACGCCATCACGAAGGCGAGGGCGATCAGCACGATCGGCAGGATCCACGGGATGTGCAGCACGTACTCGATGGCCGTGGTGAGCAGGTTGCGGTGCTTCTGCATCATCCGCGCGACGAACAGCAGCCCGCCCACCACGATGACCGCGGCGAGGGCGCTGTAGACGACGCTCACGATGAACGGGCGGAGGGCCGCCGCGCTGGAGAAGACGGTGATGTAGTTGTCGAGCGTGAAGCTGTCGAGCGTGATGGACCCGGCGAGGATGCTCCGCGCGTCCACGAACGAGAAGATCACGATGAGCACGACCGGGATGAGATAGATCACCCAGAGGAGGTAGGCGACCACGTGCACGACCGCGTTCGCGAACGGGTTGCGGATCCGCTGCTTCTGGATCGGCGTCGCCACCTTCGCCACCGAGAAGTACACCCCCGACTTCTCGGCGCGGTTCATGATCGCGAGCAGGATGATGGTCGCGACACCGAGCACGATCGCCAGCAGCGCCGCGATGTCACGCGTGATCGGGCTGCGCGACAGGTCGATGATGAGGGGGGCGACGGTCTGGAAGTCCGGGCCGCCGAGCACGAGCGGCGCGGTCAGGGCCCCGAGACCGATGAGGAACGTCAGCACCGTGACGGCGAAGAGCATCGGCTTCATGACCGGCAGCACGATGCGGCGCAGGATCGTCCAGGTCGAGGCGCCCATGAGCTTCGCCGCCTCGATCGACGCGTAGTCCACCTTGCCGAGCGACGAGGACAGGAACAGCATGTGGTTCGTCGTCGTCGCGAACGTCATCACGAACACGACCGCGAAGTAACCGGAGAACCAGTCCCGGTTCATGTCCGGCCAGATGTTCACCATCAGGTTCGTGATGAAGCCGAACTTGCCGTAGATGAAGTTGTAGCCGGCGGCGAGCACGATGCCGCCGTAGATCAGGGTCGTGGCGTAGCCGAGCCAGAGGAGCTTGGCGCCGCGCACCTGGAAGTACTGCGTCACCAGCACGATGAACACCCCGACGACGTTGACCGTGACGGACAGCGTGATCGCGAGGAGGAAGCTGTTGCCGAGCGTCTTCAGCGCGCGCTCGCTGCCGAGGAGCTTCTCGACGGCGCGGATGCTGAACTGGCCGTCCGGGAAGAAGGTCGCGGCGAGCAGCTCGGCGTTCGGCAGCACGAGGAAGGCCGCGGCGAACCAGATCACGACGATGCCGGTCACCCAGGCGAGCGGCGAGCGGAGCATCGCGCGCACGCTGCCGGGGCGGCCGCGGCGCAGGCGGGGCTTCGTCGCGGTGCCCGCCTCGGCGGCCTCGGTCGTCAGGGCGCCGGGCGCGTCGGTCATGGCCGCGGACGGCGGCGGCACCGGGCGGGAGTCGTTCTGCGGAGCGCTCATGTCACGCCGCCGGGTACTGCAGGATCCACCGCGGGTCGACGTCGATGCGCACGGCGTCGCCGACGTCCCAGCGGTGCGCGCTCGCCGCGGCCGGCACGCTCACCCGGAGCGTCCCGTCGGCCGCCGACACCGTGTAGACGCTGTGGCTGCCGTGGTACGTGCGCTCCGCGACGGTGCCGTCGAGCGACGCCGTGCTGCCGGCGGTGGCCGCGGACGGCGACGCGAGGTGCAGCTTCTCCGGCCGCACGTAGCTCTCGGCCGTGGCGTCGAGGCCCGCGCCGATCGCGACGAGCTGTGCGGGGCTGAGTCGGTTGTTCTCGCCGATGAACCGGCAGACGAAGGGCGTCGCGCTGCGGTCGTAGATCTCCTCCGGGGTGCCCACCTGCTGCAGCGTCCCGGCGTCGAGCACGGCGATCCGGTCGCTGAGGGTGAGCGCCTCCTCCTGGTCGTGGGTGACGTACACGGTGGTCACGCCGACCTCGTGCTGCAGCTCCTTGAGCTGCTCGCGCAGTTGCACGCGGAGCTTGGCGTCGAGGTTCGACAGCGGCTCGTCGAGCAGCAGGATGCTGGGGGTGAGCGCGAGCGCCCGGGCGATGGCGACGCGCTGCTGCTGCCCGCCGGACAGCTCGGCCACGTTCTTCTCCAGCTGCGATGCGGCGAGCCCGGTGCGGTCGGCGACCTCGTCCACGCGCCGCCGCTGCTCGGCCTTCGACACCTTCTGCACCGAGAGGCCGAACGCGATGTTCTCCCGCACGTTCATGCTCGGGAACAGGGCGTAGTTCTGGAACACCATGCCCACGCCGCGCTTCTCGCTCGGCACGCGGGTCACGTCGCGGCCGGCGATGTGGATGCGGCCTCCAGTGGGCTCGATGAACCCCGCGAGCGTGCGCAGGGCGGTGGTCTTGCCGCATCCGGACGGACCCAGGAGGGTGAAGAACTCACCCTCCTGGATCTCCAGATCGAGGTGCGAGACCGCACGGTGGTCGCCGAACACGACCTCGACGTCGTCGAAACGGATCATCGTCTTCTCTCTCTGCCGGTGCGGGACTGCGCGGGTCAGCCGATGTACTCGAGCGTGACCTTCTCGACCCAGGCGCCGAGGTTCTCGCTCACGAAGCCGAAGTCGATGTCCTGACGGTCGAGCGTGCCCATGAGCTCGACGACCTCGGGGTTGGCCTTCTCGACCGCGCCCTCGTTCACCGGCATGGCGTTGAACTCCGCAGCGAACTCGCCCTGCACCTCGGCGCTGCCGAACCAGTCGATGAACTCCTGCGCCTTCTCCTCGTTGTCCGTGCCGTTGATCTGCGCGATCTGCTCGGTCACGTAGGGGACGCCGTACTCGGGCACGATCATGCCGGTGCTGGTGCCGTACTCCTCGTCGCGGGCGGAGATGCCGCTCGACGGCAGCACGCCGTAGTCCACCTCGTCGCGGGTGATGCGGGCGTAGAGGTCGGTGCCCTCCACGGCGGGGGAGCCGTTGGCGTAGTACGACTTCACCAGGTCCCAGCCCTCGTCGCTCACGCCGAGGTCGCCGTCCTCGTCGAGGTGACGGGTGAGCATGCTGGCGAGCACGAGCTGCGGGGTCGCCTGGCCGAGCGCGGGGTTGACCTCGTAGCGGCCGGCGTACTCCTCGTCGGTGTACAGGTCGTCGGGGTCGGTGGGCGCGTCGCTGATGCGGTTCTCGTCGTAGACCGTGACGATCGCCTGCTCCACGAGCGGCCAGAACGCGCCGTCCTTCGGGTCACCGGCGTCCGCGGGCACCTCGCCGCTCCAGGCCGGCTCGTAGGCCGTGATGGCCTCTTCGGTCTTGAGCTGCTCGAAGAACATGTTGTTCAGGCCGAAGACCACGTCGCCGACGGGGTTGTTCTTCTCCGCGATGATGCGGTTCGTCAGGTCGGCGCCGCCGAGGCCCACGATCTCGATGTCGATGCCCGCGTCCGCCGCCTTCTCGGTGATCCACTCACCACGGCCGTCGCTGTTCGAGTTCGTGTAGACGATGAGGGTGTCGCCGGAGCCGCTGTCGCTGCCGCCGCCGTCCGCGTCTGCGTCGCCGCCCGCCGTGCATCCGGTGAGCGCGATCGCCGCCGCGGCCGTCAATCCGATGAGCGCCCAGCGCCTCTGCTGCCTGTCGGCCATGTTCGTCCCTTTCTCGCCTTCGAGGTGTGTCGATGCGACACTACCGGTTCTTGTGGTGAAGGCACAAAGATTGTCTGGTTTCGTGAGCGCGGTCGCGCGTCCGCACTCAAGGTAAGCATGCGGCATGAACGCGAGGATGCGATGAGGTGAACGGGTGGGATCGCGCCGGACCTGGGGCGAGGCGCCCTGTTGCCCGGGGTGGAATGCCGGGATTCATTCGAACAAAGCTTCGAAAGTCGGGCGCTTCGGAGATAAAATGAAGCATGTCGAAAATGTCCGGGTTGCGCGAGGCGATGGATCGCCTCGACGAGGCGTGGGGCGCCGCGGGGGATGCGCCGGAGCTCTCCCGCGCGCAGCTCGTCGACGTCGCCGACGCGATCGGACTCCTGCGGCGCCGACTCGATGCACTGCACATCGACGTGGCGGCTGGCATCGCCCGGGAGTCGCGCGCCGAGCTCGGGGCCGACAGCCTGGCGAAGCAACGCGGGTACCGCACGGTGGCGAAGCTCATCGCCGCCGTGACGGGCATCTCGACGGGGGAGGCGCAGCGCCTGGTGAAGGTGGGAGAGGCGACGTCACCGCGGAGCGATCTGCTCGGTGCGCCGCTGCCCGCGCGGTACCCGCTCCTCCGGGAAGCGCTCGCGTCGGGTGCCCTCGGAGCGCCGGCGGCTGGTCTCCTCGTCGCCCTGCTGGATCGCTGTCGCGTGGCCGCCGGGGTGGAGCGCATCGCCGAGGCGGAGCGTGTGCTGACAGGCGCAGCCGAAGGGCTCGAGCTCGATGCCGTGCGCAAGCTCGTCCTCCGCGCCGAAGCGTGGCTCGACCCCGACGGCGTCGCGCCGCGGGCGGAGGAGCAGCGCGCTCGGCGTGGACTGCGCATCTTCGAACGTGACGGCATGGTGCACCTGCACGCGCAGCTCGATGCCGAGACCGCGGCGCCGGTCGTCACCGCGATCCGGGGACATGTGTCCGCCGTGTTCGCCGCCCGCCTCGACACTCCCGATGGCGCGGCGGCTGACGCAGACCGGCGCTCCGTCGCGATGATCCAGGCCGACGCGCTGTCCCTCTTCTGCGCGCACGTGCTCGGGTGTGAGGGAGATCGGCTCCCGCTCGCCGGCGCGACGGTGATCGTCCGGGTATCGCTGGACGACCTGCAGGCAGGAACCGGGTCGGCGACGATCGACGGGCTCGACCAGGTGATCGACATCGGTGCCGTGCGGCGGATGGCGGCCAGTGGGGGCGTCATCCCCTGCGTCCTCGGCGGGGCGAGCGAGGTCCTGGACTGGGGTCGCGAGAAGCGCCTCTTCACCCGAGCCCAACGCCTGGCCCTCGCCGAGCGGGACGGCGGGTGCGCGATGTGCGGGCTTCCGCCGGGGATGACGAAGGCTCATCACCTCCGCTGGTGGCAGCGGGACGGAGGTCCGACCGATCTCTCGAACGGGATCCTGCTCTGCGAGACCTGTCACCACCGCATCCATGACAACGGCTGGGAGATCGTTATCGAGGGTTCCGGCGTGGCCGGTCGGCCCTGGTTCCTCCCGCCGGCGTGGGTCGACCCGCGGCAGATACCGCGGCTGGGCGGACGGGCGCGCTTCGATGTCGCGGCCTGACGGGGTGTGGTCAGCCTTCGTCCGGTACCCAGCGCAGGAGGTCACCGGGCTGGCAGTCCAGCGCCGCGCACAGGGCGTCGAGCGTCGTGAAGCGCACGGCCTTCGCGCGCCCGTTCTTGAGCACTGCGAGGTTGGTCGGGGTGATGCCGATGCGTTCGGCCAGCTCGCCGACGCCGATCTTGCGGCGGGCCATCATCACATCGATGTCGACGACGACAGCCATCAGATCACCTCATCATCGAGTTCGGTCTGCAATGCTCGTGCCTCGGCGTCGCGCTCGATCGCCTGGCGGAGCAGGGTCTTCATCACCACGACGAGCAGCGCCGCCCCCGCGATGACCACGCCCGCGCCGCCGACCAGAGCGACCACCCCGGGAGCGACGGTGCCGGCGGCGAAGACCGCAGCCAGAGCCCAGGTGAGCACGGCAGCCGCGAGGATCGCCCCGATGATGACATTGATGGGTCCGAACGAGGATGCCCTGAAGATCGCTCCGCGCCGGACGCTCGTGAGGAGGAGCCAGACGCACACGCCCACCACCTGCAGTGTGACGATGCCGGCCCCGAGCAGCACCACGACGGTGATCCGTCCCCAGAGCTGCTCGTCAGCGAGGTCGAGCCACAGCAGAGGCAGGATCAGCGCTTGCACCGCCACCGACCCGGCGAGGGCGACAGTGAGAAGGATACGCAGTGCTGTGATCGTCGCCTTCGTCATGGGGACACCTCCGAGAGCTATCGAAGAACAACGAGAACCTATCGTTAATCGTTCGATATGGCAATCGACGGCATCAGCGGCGGAGGCGGGAGCGCACGCGTCGCGCGGTGCGTGCCAGGGCGTCACGCCAGGCGCCTCCGGGCCATTGCCGGTGCAGGCGCAGGCTGCCGTCGTCGTTCCGCACGAGTTCGACCCGCCGGCCCGCGAGAAGGGGCGAGCGGCCGAGGTGTGCGACCACGTCCGGGGCGGCCGTCAGCGGCGCCGTGAACACCCAGCCGGCCAGGCGGACCGCGACCGACAGATCGGCGTCGCGCCCACCGTCCTCGCGGAACACCTTCATGGGGTCCACGGCGATGGGCACCGCGTCGAGGCGCTTCGGGCGGCGCCCGCCGACCTTGCGCTCCGAACCCGCGGTGGACTCCGCGGGCTGCCCCGGCGCCGGCGTGTCCTGCGCGATGATGTCGACGCGGTCGGCGCGGCGTTCCTTGCGGGCGTTCAGCAGTCCTGGCGGGAGGTCCTCGGTCGCCGACAGCGGCAGGGACAGCAGATGATCCGCCGAGCCGACCGTCTCGAACACGAACGCCTCTTCGCCGTTCCGACGCACGCGGACGCGCACGGTCAGCTGGAGCCCTCCCCGCGACCAGCGCGCCGCGGTCACGGCGGCGGTACAGGTCGTCTCGGCCTCGAACGCGGCGAAGGCGAGCAGATCGTCGCGGCGATCGGCGCGCAGCAGAGCGGCCCGGATGCGCTGCGGGAACGACAGCCCCGCGTCCACGCCGGGTCCGAAGCGACGCTGCGCGAGCGGCACCACCACATCCAGCAGACGGTCGCGGTACTCCGCCGGATACTTCACCATCCGGCGCCCGGCGATCCTGTTGAGGATCTTGCCGCGGAACCAGTGCCGCAGCAGCCGATCCCGCACCTTCCCCGGTTCGGTGTTCGCCTCGACCACGTCGAGCACGGTCTCCAGATGCGGGAAGTACGACTCCGGCTCGATGCGGGCCGAGCTCGCGCTCCCCGGCTCCTTCACCCACGCGTAGCAGGGCTCGCTCGCGAGCACCGAGATCGTGTCGGCGGCGAAGTACGCCTGCATCACGAAGAGATGGTCTTCGAGCCGCACCTTCCCGTCGGGGAAGCGGATGCCGTTCTCCCGCAGGAAGGCGGTCCGGAACATCTTGTGCGGCGTCAGCATCTCCAGGATCGGGTCTTCCCCGAGCACCGCGTGCGGGATGTCGCGCTGGAAGATCTTGGCGGGCAGCTTGCGTCCGATGCCCACCTCCTTGCCGACCACGACATCGGAGCCGTTCTCGTCCGCGTAGTCGCACAGCCGCTCCAGCGCTCGCGGGTAGAGGCGGTCGTCCTGATCGACGAACTGCACGTACGTCCCCCTGGCCTCTTCGACACCCCGGTTGCGCGGAGTGCCCGGCCACCCGGAGTGCGGCAGCGACAGCACGCGCACGTGCGGACGGCCCTTCGCGATGCTCTCGAGCCGCGCGGCCGTCTCCTCTCCGGAGCCGTCGTCGCAGAGCAGGACCTCGAAGGACCCCGCCGGCAGCGTCTGCGCGTCGAGCGAGGCGATGAGGTCGTCGAACGACGCCTTCGGCCGGAAAACCGGCACCACGACGCTCACCCGCACGCGGCCCTCGGCCGCGCCGTCCCCGGTCGTACTGCTCATGGACGTCATCCCCCTGTGATCGTGACCGGCCCGAATCTCCCCCGCCGGAGGTTCCAGCCAACCATCCCTTCCTGTGGAGCGCGCCAGGCTCGCGCCGGAAGGCGACGACCGGGCGGGTGCGCCGGCGTTCCCACCCCGCATTCAGCGTTAACGATATATCGTTGACTATCGTTCACGACTGGGAGGTCATCATGAACAACGCATTCCCCTCCACCCCGTTCGGCGGCAACGGCAACGGCAGCAACGGCGGCGACTTCGTCGGCGGCCTCGGCAACCTCTTCGGCGGTGCGCAGGGCCCGGCCGGCGCGCTGTTCGAGGCGATGGACCAGCTCCGCAAGTCGTTCGAGTCGCGTCCCTCCGGCGGGTCCCGCATGGCCCGCGGCGACGTGCGCGCCGCCGTGCTCTCGCTCCTCACCGAGCGACCGATGCACGGCTACCAGATCATCAACGAGATCGCCGAGCGCAGCGGCGGCACCTGGAAGCCGAGCGCCGGCTCCGTCTACCCGACGCTCCAGCTCCTCGCCGACGAGGGGCTGATCGAGGCCGAGGAGCAGAACGGTCGCAAGACCTACGCCCTCACCGAGGCCGGCCGGGCCGTCGCCGCGGAGAGCACCGAGACCCCGCCGTGGGTGCCGTCCTCCGACAAGGACCGCGGCCGCGACGCCCGGTACAGCGCTCTGCCCAAGGCCGGGGTCGACCTCGCCGCCGCGGCCGCGCAGGTCGGGCGCAGCGGCTCCCCGGAGCAGGTGCAGCAGGCCATCGAGGTGCTCGACGAGGCCCGCCGTAGGCTGTACACGATCCTCGCCCAGGACTGACCGCGTCGTGCGGCGTCCGGCGCGGAACGGCGGAAGGATGACGCGATGACGGCAGCGGCGGCACAGGGTCCTCACCGAGCCCGGTACCGCCGCATCCTGTCGTTCGCGAGCCGTGAGTTCGTGGCGATCTGGTGGTTCGAGCTCGTGCTTCCGCGGTTCGGGCTGTCTTCCGTCGCGGAGCGCACGCGCGCCCGCCGCATGCAGCGGTTCGCGCGGCGGTTCCATACGCTCGCGGTCGAACTCGGCGGGCTCATGATCAAGGTCGGGCAGTTCATGTCCTCGCGCCTCGATGTGCTCCCGCCCGAGATCACGGCCGAGCTGGAGGGGCTGCAGGACGAGGTCCCCGCCGTGCCCACCCCGCAGATCCGGGCGCTCGCGGAGGCCGAGCTGGGCATGCCGCTCGAGCGGGTGTACACCTGGTTCGACGACACCCCCGTCGCAGCCGCGTCTCTCGGCCAGGTGCACCGTGCCAGGCTGTCGGCGCTCGACGCGGAGGACACCGGTCTCGACGAGGTCGTGGTCAAGGTGCAGCGCCCGGGCATCGACGAGATCGTCGCCGTCGACCTCGCCGCCCTCCGCCGGGTCGCGCGATGGCTCACCCGGGTCCGGATCGTGGCCGACCGCGTGGACGCCCCCGCCCTCGTGGAGGAGTTCGCCGTCACGAGCATGGAGGAGATCGACTACCTCCACGAGGCCCGCAGCGCCGAGCGGTTCCGCGAGAACTTCGCCGACGACCCGCGGGTCGCCGCCCCCGAGATCGTCTGGGAGCGCACGACCCGCCGGGTGCTCACGCTGTCCGATGTGACGGCGATCAAGATCAACGACACCGCGGCGCTCCGGGCGGCCGGCATCGACCCCTCCGCGGTCGCCGACGCCTTCGCCGAGGTCATGTTCGACCAGGTCTTCACGCACCGGTTCGTGCACGCCGACCCGCACCCCGGCAACATCTTCGTCACGCCGGTCCCTTCGACGGGCTCAGGGACCCAAGGGGGCTCAGGGACCCCGGGCGGCTTCCGGCTGACGTTCATCGACTTCGGCATGATGGCCGAGGTCTCCGACAACCTCCGGCAGGGACTGCGGACCCTCCTCATCGCGGTGACCGCGCGGGACAGTCGCGGCCTCGTCCGCGCCGCGAAGGAGATCGGTGTGCTTCTCCCCACGGCCGACACCGGCGAGCTGGAGCGGGCGCTGACCGCCCTCTTCGCGCGCTTCGGCGGGATGGGGTTCGCGGAGCTGAGCCGGGTGGACCCGCGGGAGTTTACCGACTTCGCCGAGGAGTTCGGCGACATGGTGCGGCGGCTTCCGCTGCAGCTCCCCGAGGACATGCTGCTCCTCATCCGGGCCGTGTCCCTCACCTCCGGCATGTGCAGCGGCCTCGATCCCGCGTTCAACGTGTGGGACGCGGCCGAGCCGTATGCCGCGCGGCTGCTCCGCGACGAGTCCGGCACCCTCATGCAGGACATGGCGCAGCAGGCGATGGCGAACGCGGCCACGACCTGGCGGCTCCCGAAGCGCATCGACGACATCATCACCCGCGTCGACGACGGCAACGTCTCCTTCGACACCTCGCGTCTGGAGCGCCGCCTCGACCGGCTGGAGGGTATCGCGCGGCGGATCGCCTCCGGCGTGCTGTTCGCCGCGATGCTCATCGGCGGGGCGCTGCTCGTCGGTCCGCTCCCGCCGCTGGGCATCACCCTGCTGTGGGTCTCGGTGCTCCCGCTCCTCGGCGCCCTCTTCCTGGGTCGTCGCCGCCCCCGCTGACCCCCCCCGCCCGCCAGGCTCCGCCCGAACCCCGCCC
>NZ_PNFU01000002.1:337954-416261 GCF_002871415.1 Microbacterium sp. UMB0228
CGCTCCCGCGCGGGAGTGCCTGATCTCCCGCGTCCGCCTGAGCCCGCGCAGGTGGAAAGATGGTCTCTCATGGACACGCCTGACGAGAAGCCCACCGAACGCTCCGCAGGATCCCCGACCCGTCCGCGCACCGACGCCGTCGTGACCGGGACGCACCGCCAAGCCGCGAAGGCCTCCGAGACGGCGCGCAAGATCGTCCGCGACATCACGACGGTCCCGCCGCGCAGTGTGCACCCGGCGCTGGTTCCCGGGGTGTCGGTGGAGGAGACGGGGCGCACCTACCGCACCGACCCGCTCGTGTTCGGCGTCGCCGCCGCGTTCGCCCTCGCCTTCATCGCGTGGGGCGTGTTCGCGGGGGACAACCTCGCCGGCACCACGAGCACGGTCCTCGCCTGGGTGGTCGAGTACTTCGGATTCTTCTTCACGACCATCGCCACGATCATCCTCGTGTTCATGCTGTTCGTCGGCTTCAGCAAGTACGGGCGCATCCCGCTCGGTCGCGACGACGAGGAGCCCGAGTTCTCGATGTTCTCGTGGATCTCGATGCTCTTCGCGGCGGGCATGGGCATCGGCCTGGTGTTCTGGGGTGCGGCGGAGCCGCTGACGTTCTTCGAGAACCCGCCGCCGGGCACCGTCGAGGCGAACACCCTCGAGGCCATGCACACCGCGCAGGCCCAGGTGCTCTACCACTGGGGTCCGCAGGCCTGGGCGTTCTACGCGCTCGTCGGTGGGGCCATAGCGTACGGCGCCTACCGCCGCGGCCGTACGCCGCTGATCTCGTCGATCTTCGCCCCGCTGCTCGGCGAGAACCGCACGACGGGCCCGGTCGGCCGCACGATCGACATCTTCTCCATCATCGTGACGCTGTTCGGCACGGCCGCCTCCCTCGGTCTCGGGGCGCTGCAGATCGGCCACGGCGTCGAGCTCGTCAGCGGCATCGGCCCGCTCGGCAACGGCATCCTCATCGCGGTGATCGCGGTGCTCACGGCGTGCTTCATCGCCTCCGCTGTCTCCGGCGTCTCCAAGGGCATCCGGGCGCTGTCGAACATCAACGCCGTCGTCGCGATCCTGCTCGCGTTCTTCGTGTTCTTCGTCGGTCCGACGCTGCTGATCCTGAACGTGATCCCGTCCGTCGCCGTGCAGTTCCTCGGCGATCTGCCGACCATGATCGGCCGCTCCGCATCGCAGGGGGAGGCCGCGCAGGCCTTCCTGTCGAGCTGGACGATCTTCTACTGGGCGTGGTGGATCTCCTGGTCGCCGTTCGTCGGCATGTTCATCGCGAAGATCTCCCGCGGACGCTCGCTCCGTCAGTTCGTGTCGGTCGTCATCGTGGTGCCGTCCGCCATCTCGCTCGTGTGGTTCGCGATCTTCGGAACCACGGCGATCCAGCAGCAGATGGACGGCGCAGGGCTCACCGTCGACCCGCCGGAGGAGGTGCTGTTCGGGGTGCTGGAGAACCTGCCGTTCCCGCTCATCACCAGCATCGTGCTCATCCTCCTCATCGCGATCTTCTTCATCACGGGCGCCGATTCCGCCTCGCTCGTCATGGGCACGCTGTCTCAGCAGGGCCGCCCGGAGCCGTCGCGCTGGGTCGCCGTCGTCTGGGGTGTGTTGGTCGGTGTGATCGCCGCGGTGCTGCTCGTCAGCGGCGCCGAGGGGAGCGGTCTGCAGTCGCTGCAGAACGCGACGATCATCGCGGCGCTGCCGTTCGCGATCATCATGGCGTTCATGATGATCGCGTTCATGAAGGATCTGCGGCGCGATCCCCTGATCCTGCGCGACCGCTACGCCAGGGCCGCCGTCCGCCACAGCGTCATGGCCGGGCTCGAGGAGTACGGCGACGACTTCGCGCTCGTGCCGGTCGAGTACGACCACTCGGAGGACGACCTCGCCTGGATCGACGAGGACACCGTCGACGACACCCTCGCCGAGGTGTACGAGGCCGCGACCGAGGCGATCGACATCATCCCGCCGGCCGAGGTGGACGCCGCCGTCGATGCGGCGATGGACGCCCCTGCCGACAAGGACTGAACGCGAGAGCTCAGGCGCTCACGCCGGGTCAGGCGCGTCCTCTCGCAGGACGCCTGAACCGGCGTGGTCGCCTGTTTCGGCGGCCGCGGTGATCCGGGCGGCCATGCCGGAGAAGATGAGTCCGTGGAAGGGCAGCACGGCGAGCCAGTACAGCCGGCCGAGGAGTCCGCGGGGGAAGAACACGGCGCGCTGCTCGTAGCGGGCGCCGTCGCCGTCGGGAACCGCACGCAGTTCGAGCCATGCCTCGCCCGGCACCTTCATCTCGGCGCGGAGTCGCAGCAGATGGCCGTCCTCGGTCTGATCGACCGCCTCGACGCGCCAGAAGTCGATCGCATCCCCGACGCGGGCGGCGGTGCGGCTGCGGCGTCCGCGTCGGAGCCCCACGCCGCCGACCACGCGGTCCATGAGCCCCCGCACCGCCCAGAGCAGCGGTGACGAGTACCACCCGTTCTCGCCGCCGATCCCGAGGATGACGCGCCACAGCTCCGCGACGGACGCGCGGGTCGCGACGGAGCGCTTGTCTGTGAACACGGTGCGTCCGGCCCAGTCGGGGTCGCTCGGCAGCGGGTCGCTCGGGGCGCCGGTCACCTCGGCGTCCTGCCAGCTCGTCTCCACGGCGTCCGCGTCCACCCGGCCGAGGGCCAGCGCCACGGACCGGCGATACGGCGTGAGTCCGCCCTCGGGGCGCGGGATGAGCGCGTCGACGGCGTGGTCCTTCATGATGCACTCGTTCTGCAGCGAGGCGACGAGGGGCCGGGCGATGGAGCGCGGCACCGGGGTGACGAGGTTCACCCAGTGCGAGGCGAGCTCCGGGGTCAGCACCGGAAGGGCGGCGATGGCGCGCTGCCGCAGTCCGGCCTCTACCGCGTACCCGTTCATCATCTGGCCGTAGCGCAGCACATCCGGTCCGCCGATGTCGACCGCGCGATTCACCCGGTCGTCGACCCGTGCCGCCCCGAGCAGGTAGTGCAGCACGTCGCGCACGGCGATGGGCTGGATGCGGTTGCGCACCCATTTCGGCGCCGGCATGTACGGCAGCACGTCGGTGAGGTGCCGGATCATCTCGAAGGACGCCGAACCGGAGCCGATCACCACGCCCGCCTGCAGGACGAGGGTGGGCACCCCGGACTCCAGGAAGATCTCGCCGACGTGGACCCGGGAGCGCAGGTGCGGGGAGAGCTTCACGTCGTCCGGGTGCAGGCCGCCGAGGTAGACGATCCGCCGCACGCCTGCCCGGGCAGCGGTGGTGGCGACGGTGGTCGCCGCACGCTCGTCGCTCTCCTCGAAGCCCTTCCCCGCCGACATGGAGTGGATGAGGTAGTACACGACGTCGACGTCGTCCATCGCGGAGGCGACGGCGTGCTCGTCGTCGGCGGACCCCTCAAAGATCTCGCACTCCTCGCCCCAGCCGAATGAGGCGGCGCGGACGGCGTCGCGGGCGAGGATGCGGACCCGGTAGCCGGCGTTCAGCAGACGAGGGGTCAGGCGGCCGCCGATGTAGCCGGTGGCGCCGAGCACGAGGGCGCGGGGTGCGGAGCCGTCGTCGCGGGGGACCGCCCGCAGGGCGTCTTCGCGACCGGTGGGCTGGGTGAGCTCGCTCATGCTCCGAGGGTAGATCCCGGGGCCGACATGCGGTACGGGCTAGGCCGGCTCCTCCACGAGGTCGGCGCCGCCGTGCACGGCGTCCGCCTCGGCGGCCTCCTGGATCGCGGCGGTCATCCCGACGAGGAACCGCATGACGACCACGCGCTCCTCATCGGTGAGGTCGTCCACGAGGGAGAGCATCCGGCGGTGCATGGCACCGAGTGTCGCGCGCACCTCGTCGTCGCTGCTCACGGTGGGCACGACGATGCCGGCGCGGCGGTCGGTCGGGTGCGGTTCGCGGCGGGCGTGCCCACCCTTCTCCAGCCGGTCGATGAGCGTCGTCGTCGACGCGGTCGAGATGTCGAGCATGCGCGCCAGATCGATGGGCCGCACGATGCGGCCGGCCTTCTGCTCGCGCAGCAGGAACCGGAGGGCGACGAGGTCGGTCTCGTTCATGCCCATCGACGCGCGCGTCCGGGCGCGCATCGCCGTCTCGGCACTGCGGTAGCGCCGCAGCATGTTGAGCACGTCGACCGTGGTGGCGCGCTCGCTGTCGGGGTACCAGTACCCGGAGGCGTGGAACTCGCCGGTGCTGTCGGTCACGCGACCTCTCCTTCGTCGCTGGAACCGGCCTCCCGCTCGAGCATCTCCATCGCGCCGGTCTCGACCTCGGCCGGGACGATGCGCAGAAGCCCGCCCGTGATCGCATCGGTCTCGGCGGCGATGATCTGCTCGATCCGGCGTCGCGAGACGGAGGGGAAGAGTTCCTCCAGGCGTGCGAGCAGATCGGCGTAGCGGATGTACGACGCCTCCTCGAGGCTCAGTGGCTCGGGCATGGCATCCTTTCGGGGGCAGGGTTCCATCATCGCACCTCCGGAAGTCCCTGGTCGCACCCGATATCGCTAGACAGCCTTACTGTCAGGTTGTCGAGGTACCATGGAGAGCGGGGAAGGAGGATCTCTGCATGGGAAACACGAGTACCGACGTCACGACCTCAGCGCTCGCTCGCGATGTCGACGACTTCCGTCGCGCCGACGCGCAGTTGAACCGCCGTCTCGCCGCCCGGCGCGAACCCAACGATACCGACCGTGCGGCGATGCACTTCATCAGCACCGCGCCCGTCGAGAAGCCCGTCACCCCCCGCGACCTTGCCACCTATCTCGGCATCAGCACGGCCGCCGTCACGAGCGTCGTGCGGCGGATGTCGGAGCGGGGGCAGATCGTCGTCGCGCCGCACCCTCTGGATGCGCGGTCCAAGGTCCTTCGGCCGTCGCTCCGCGATCTGCACGGACAGGGGGACGAGCTGGCGCAGCGCGTGGCCGCCGTCGAGGGTGAGTTCACCGCGGAAGAGGCGACCGTGATCTCCCGCTTCTTGCGCCGCCTGACCGACGAGCTCGGCGATCTTCCCTGATCGATTTGATTTAACTAGTTAAACTAGTAAACTATCCTCGTCCAGGTTTTCTGCCACGAGGAGAAGAACATGGGAACCCTCACCTACGCGAACCTCGCCGAGCCGATCGAGATCGACGACGAGCTGCTCGCCCACCTTCGCGCCGCCACCGTCACCAAGCTGCGGCGCAACGAGCCGTTCGCGCTCACGGTGCAGACCGGCGCCGACCGCACCGAGACGCTGTGGATCCACGCGTCCATCCCGATCCGCTTCGTCGTCGAGACGTCGGTCGCCCTGCAGCGACCGCTGCTGGCCCGTCTCATGCAGGCCGCGGGTTCGACCGGCGGACTCGACCTCACCGACCCCGAGCTCGCGCTCGATGCGGTATCGCGCGAACTGCACGCGATGTCCGCCTGATAACGGAGGGGTGCAGACCTGCCTCACCGCCTCGGGATCCTCTTCAAGGGCTCTCGGATCCCGGGTGGTGACGGCTACGGCGAGAACGGAGCGGGGGCTCTCGATCGCCGACCGCGGCATCCGGCCGCCGGGATTCGGGTTCCCGGCAGCCGGATGCCGTTTCTTCGTCAGAGGGCGGTGTAGCCGCCGTCGACCAGGTGGTAGCTGCCGGTGATGAAACTCGCGGCGTCGCTCGCGAGGAACACCACGAGGTTCGCGACCTCCTCTGCCTGGCCGAGGCGCCCGATCGGGTGCTTCGACACGAGGAAGTCCTTCGCCTCGTCGCCCATGTTCGCCAGGAGCGGGGTGTCGATGAAGCCGGGGCCGACCGAGTTCACGCGGACGCCCTGCGCGGAGTACTCGAGGGCGGCTGTCTTCGTCATGCCGACCACGCCGTGCTTGGCGGTGACGTAGGCGGGGGAGCCCGCGAAGCCGACGCTGCCGAGGATTGAGGCGATGTTCACGACCGAGCCGCCGCCGTTGGCGAGGATCGACGGGATCTGCGCCTTCATGTTGCGGAACACGGCGTTGAGGTTGATGGCGATCACCTTGTCCCACGCGTCTTCCTCGTAGTCCGCGGTGGGCGCCGTCGCGCCGCCGATGCCGGCGTTGTTGACGCCGATGCGGAGCGGGGCGAGCGAGTTGGCGAGCTCGACCGACGAGGCGATCCAGGCCGGGTCCGTCGCGTCGCCGACCGACGCCTCCGCGGTGCCGCCGGCGGCGCGGATCTCCTCGACGACCGCGTTCGCGTGCTCCGCGTTCAGGTCGTTGACCACCACCGCCGCGCCGTTCTGCGCCAGCAGGAGGGCGACCGCACGGCCGATGCCGCTGCCCGCTCCTGTCACGATCGCCGAGCGGTTCGAGACGTCGTACTGAGCCACTTTCGGGCTCCTTCCCGGGCGGGCGCGGTGCCGGGAGATCTTCTCGGACGGTCCGTCCTTCCCTCCAGCCTACGCCCGGAATACCGGTGTGGATTCATGTGAATGGAAATGGTCAGCGGGCTGGCTACGCTGTGGGGACCGTCTGCTCCGGGAGCACCGATTCCGGCGGGACGAACCCCGAGGAGGCGACCAATGCATCCGCTTGCAGATGATTCCGCGAGCTCTCCGGGGGCTGACGTGTTCTCGCCCCTCACCGTGATCGTCGTCGGGGAGGATCATGGTGTGGTCGTGCGCCGTCTGCGTGCGGCGCGACCGGATGCGATCGTGACGGGACTCGGACCCGTCGATGCGGCTGCCCTGGCGCACGCCTCCGCAACGGCTCATCTCGTGCTCGGCGTCGGCGAAGTCTCCGCCGCCGCGTGGTGCGACGCGGTTCTCGCGGAGGGCGACGAGGGCGGCCTGTCCCGCTTCCTCGCCCGAGCGGCGGAGGTCGAGGAGCGCCGGAGGGCTCGGCGACTCCCTCCGGACACGCCGCCGATCCTCGAGCCGTGGTCGCCGCACTGGGCGGCGGATGCCGCTCGCCTCGGCGCCCGCGTCGCCGCGGCGTTCGACGGCGTCCCGGTGCGCGTCGATCACATCGGCTCGACGGCCGTGCCCGGGCTGCGTGCCAAGCCGATCATCGACCTTCAGGTGGGGGTGCGCGACCTCGCGGACGCGGATGCGGCGGAGCAGCGCCTCGGGGACGCCGGCTTCGTGAACGTGCAGCGCATCGTGCCGGACGCGCCGGGCGTCTCCCGGGACAACGCGCGGACGAGCGGCGACCAGGGCGAGTGGTCGAAACGCCTGTTCGCGAGCGTGGACGCCGGCGCGCGGGCGATCGTGCATGTGCGACGCGTCGGGGCGTCGAACGCGCGGTACGCCCTCCTGTTCCGGGACTGGCTGCGGGCGGACCCGGGGGCGCGCGACGAGTACGCGGCGCTCAAGACCGCGCTGGCCTCCGCCCACCGGGACGACCGCGACTTCGACGACTACGCGCGCGCGAAGGACCACTGGTTCGACCGGGCGCAGCGGGAGATGGAAGCCTGGGCGCGAGCGACCGGGTGGGTGCCGGGAGGCCGTGGGGCGTGAGTGCCGCGAAGAGATCCGAGCTCATGACGCAGGGCGAGGCTGCTCCTCGCCTGCGGGATCCCCGTGCTGCGGTGCCGCGTCGTCTGAGTCCTCGGGGTCATCGACATCCTCGCGGGGTTGAAGGCCACGCATGAGCGTGGCACCCAGGCACAGCAGGACGAGAGCGACCACGCCGGCGCCGACGAGGGCGAGCCGGGGGCCGGCCACCGCCACGATGATGCCGGCGGAGAGGAAGACGAGGATCTGGATGACGTTCTCGGCCATCTCGTCGAGCCCGCCGATGCGCCCCAGGTGTTCGTCCTCGACGCTCGTCTGGAAGAGCGAGGTGACGGCGACGTTGTAGGGCGCGTTGACGAGCGCGCTGATACCCACGCCGACGAGGAGGACTCCGATGTGGGGTGCCATGCCCATCACGAACTGCGCGACCACGAAGAAGGCGAGGCAGACAAGGAACGACGGTTTGACCTTCACCCACTTCACGAAGACCCCCACCAGCAGAGCAGCGACGACCGCGATCAGTCCGTTCCACGACAGCACGATTCCGAGGGTCTCGACGGGGAGGCCGAGTTCGTCGTCGAGGAGGAAGAGGAGACCGAAGGAGTTGACGCCCGCAGTGAACGTCACGCCGTAGGAAGCGACCAGCATGCCGAGCGCGAGTCGGTTGCGCGCCAGGATGCCGACAGCTTCGGGAATGCCGCGGATCGAGTCGGCGGCTTCCGCCAGGCCGGTGCGGATGCTGACGCGGAGAGGCGTCTTCTCTCCGCTCGTGGGCTCAGGGCGGATCAGGACCTGCAGGAGCGCGGCCGAGACGAGGAAAGACACAGCGTCCAGGAGGAAGGCGACCGACGGGCCGTAGGCGGCGAAGGCAAGTGCCGCCAACGCCGGACCGACGGAGGCGAGGGCCCAGCTCACCGCCTGGATGATGCTGTTCGCGCGGGGGATCATCCCCCGCCGCACCAGGCGGGGCACGAAGACGAACGCCGACGAGGCGAAGAAGACGCTCGCCGTCGCTGCGCTGAAGACGAGCACATAGGCGAGCGCGCCTGGGGCAACCGACCATGCGACGACAGCGAGCGCCACGCTGAGAGCGCCGCGGATGAGCATGGTGGCGATGAACGTCTTCCGAAGGTCGAAGCGATCGGCGATCGCTCCGGCGATCGGAGCGAAGAGCATCCCGGGGACGACTCCTGCCAACAGGAGAAGGACGCGGGTGAGCTCCTTGTCCGGCGTCTCCTCGTAGAACCAGAGATTCAACGACATGACCCGGAAGGCGTCGCCGAGGTTCGACACGGCGATCGTGCTCAGGAACACGAAGAAGGTTCCGGGGAGGCCCACGAACGACCTTCCGGGGTGCCGCACTGTGTTCATGCTCTGCCTTCTCGAGTCGCTGCAAGAGGATGCGCCCACCGTAGCCGAGCGGGAATCGTCCACAGGAAAGTTCTTGACACGCTCCCGACGCGGGTCTAACGTACAACCAAATGGTTGCACAAACGGAGTTGAGCGAAGCGGAGGTCGACCGTGTCTTCCACGCACTGGCGACGTCGACCCGGCGGGACATCCTGCGCCGGACGATCGAGCGGGAGCAGTCCGTCTCGACCCTCGCCTCCGAGTACGAGATGTCGTTCGCCGCGGTCCAGAAGCACGTGGCCGTGCTCGAGGCGGCGAACCTCATCGTCAAGCGCGCCGAGGGACGCGAGCGGCTCGTCCGCGCGAACCCCGAGATGATCGCCCGCGCCAGGGCGCTCCTCGCCCGATACGAAGAGCTGTGGCGGTCGCGCATCGCCCGGCTCGACGATCTCCTGGCCGAGCCCTCCCCGCCCGCGGGGGAGCGACCGGCCTCCACCGACCCCACCAGCAGTCAACGCAACGAATCGCAAGGAGACTGACATGCCTGTCACGGACATCATCACGGATGCCGAGAACCTCACCATGACCGTCGTCGCCGACCTCGCCGCGCCCGTCGAGCGCGTCTGGGCCGCCTACACCGACCCGCAGCAGCTCGAGCGGTTCTGGGGTCCTCCCGGCTGGCCGGCCACCTTCACCCAGTGGGACCACACCGTCGGCGGCCGAGCCGTCTACACGATGAACGGTCCCCGCGGGGAGAAGGCCTCCGGCACGTGGGAGTTCCTGGAGATCGACGCGCCGCGCAGCTTCACGGTGCTCGACTCGTTCGCCGACGAGGAGGGCACGCCGGACGCCAACCTCCCCTCCATGCGCATGACCTTCACGTTCGAGCCGACGGCCGAGGGCACGCGCATGGTGAACACGAGCCACTTCACATCTGCCGAGGCGCTCGAGCAGGTCGTCGCGATGGGCGCAGTGGAGGGCACCCGGATGGCCATGGCCCAGCTCGACGCCGTGCTGCAGGACCTCCGCGACTACGCCCAGGGCAAGGGCACGCGGGTGGAGCTGCTCGACGACACGCACGTGCGCATCACCCGCCTCGTCGAGGGTCCGCGCGAGCTGGTGTGGCGCGCCCACTTCGAGCCCGACCTCATCCGGCAGTGGATGCTCGGCCCGGACGGGTGGGAGATGACCGAGTGCGTGTCGGCGACCGAGGTCGGCCAGTCGTACCGGAACTCCTGGGCGCCCGTGGGCGACACGGAGGGTGAGCCGTTCGGGTTCGAGGGGGAGGCACTGCTGATCGACGCCCCGAAGCGCGCCGTCACCACCGAGCGGATGCAGGGCATGCCGACCGAGACGCTCAACGACCTCAACCTCTACGAGGAGGACGGCGCGACCCTCGTCACGGTGCTCATCGAGTACCCCGACAAGGAGACGCGGGACATGATCCTCGCCACCGGCATGGCCGACGGCATGGAGGCTTCGTTCGCGCGACTGGAGCGGGAACTGCTGTCCGTCTGACATCCAGGCACTCGCGCCGGAACAGGCGGTTCTCATCGAGAGCCGCCTGTTCCGGCGCTTCTGCCTGTGCGAAAGCGGGATAAAGTGGCGGCACGATGAGGATCACGCGCCGTACCCTGCTCCTCGGCGCCGGAGCCGGTGCCGTCTCGGTGCTTCTCGCCTCCTGCACCCCGGAGCCGGAACCGACGCCGACCCCCACCCGCACGCGCGAACCGGAGCCGCCGCCCGGTGTCCCCGCCCCGAGCGGCAGCGTCCGCAGCACCTGGACCACCGACCCCTTCGCCCGGGGTGCCGCGAGCTTCACTCCCGTGGGGGTGCTCGCCGCGACCCGTGCGGCACTCGCGCAGCCCGTCGACGACCGGCTCTTCTTCGCGGGCGAGGCGACCGACGACGAGGCGCCGGGTACCGTCCGGGGAGCCCTGCGCTCGGGCCGCCGTGCCGCGCGGGAACTCACCGTCGCCGCCGAGGACGGCGAGCGGGTGGCCGTGATCGGCGCCGGGATCGCCGGGGCGACCGCTGCCGCGCAGCTCGCGGAGGACGGCCTGCAGGTGACGGTGTTCGAAGCGCGCGACCGCGTCGGCGGCCGGATCCTCTCCCGCGCAGACGAGAAGTGGCCCGTTCCGGTGCAGCTCGGCGCGTGGCTGTTCGGCGAGGCCGACGCGGAGCTTCTCGAGACGATCGACGCGGGCGACGGGGACCTCGTCGACCTCGACGGGGCGCGGTGGCGCTCGGCCGAGGGCGATGTCGACCCCGTGGATCCGCAGCCGGTGGAGGCCGCGGTGGCCACGGCGCAGTCCGCCCCGCAGGACTCCTCGGTGGCGGACGCCCTGGTGGCGGCCGGCATCGACCCGGATGACCCCGCGACCGCCGCGCTCCTCGCGCTCCTCGCGGCACGGACGGGCGCGGACGCCGCCGACCTGTCGAGCTGGTTCGCCCCGCCGCTCCCCGACGCAGCGCTGCAGGGAGTAGGCGACGACCTGACCCCGTTCATCGAGAGCGCCCTGGACGGCGTGAAGGTGGGGCTGAGCTCGCCGGTCACGCGCCTCGCGTGGGACGACACCGGGGTGAGCGTGCGCCTCGGCACCGGGGAAGCCCTCTCCTTCGACCGGGTGCTGCTGACGGTGCCGCTCGGGGTGCTGCAGGAGCAGGGCATCGAGTTCGATCCGCCGCTGCCGTTCGACAACCGCGGCGCCGTCTCCGCGCTCGGCATGGGCGCCATCGAGACGGTGTGGCTGCGATGGGACGAGCCGTTCTGGGACGGCGACGAGGCGATCTGGCACGCGGTCGGCGACGACATCGCGATCCCCACGTGGATCAACCTCCGCCCCTCGACCGGCGAGAACGTACTCGTCGGCATCGTGGGCGGGGCGGCGGCGCGGGACTTCGCGGAGCTCGGGGATGCGGAGGCCGTCGAGGCGGCGCTCGCCTCGCTGGCGCTCTACGCCTGAACCGTCTCGCGCGCGGCCTCGGTCGGGGCGCGGTCCTCGGGAGGGGGCTCGGCAGGAGCGCGGTCCCACGGGTCCGGCAGGCGACTGATGAGCACGAGCGCGGTCGCCACGGCGGCGAAGACGGCCAGCGCGATCGCGCAGGAGACGGTGAACTCGACGGGACCGCTCACCTGCCGCGGGTCGAGGAAGTAGTACGGATACCAGCCGATCAGCGGTCCGCGGATGAGCGTCACGACGCCCCACAGCACCGGGTAGGCCAGGGTCACCGGGATCACGCGCCACGGCACCGCCCGATGCCCCGGGGCCAGGGCCCAGGCCGCGACGGTCACCGCGGGCAGCCAGAAGTGCAGCACCTGATCCGACCACGGCACGTCGATGCGGATCCCCCGGACTCCGGCCTGCCAGACGAGGATCGCGAACACGAGCCCCGCCGTGATCGTCCAGGTGAGCACGAGGGCGAGGGCTACCGTGAGCCACCGCGGGTCCTGGGCTCTCCGCAGCGCGAGGACTCCGGCGACGGTGAGGAGGACGACGAAGGCGATGTTCGACTGGTTCGTCAGGTACGCGAAGAAGTTCTGGCTCGCGATGGTGTTCGACGCGAGTCCCCACGCGAGGCGGTGGATCAGCGCGATGAGGCAGACGGCGGCAGCGGTGAGCCGGAGCAGGCCGAAGACGGTGCGCCTGCTCACCGTCGCCTCGTCCTTTCCGCCATCCGCCGAGTCTACGGAGCCGACCCGGGGGGACGCCGCATCAGGCTGTCGCGCGGGTTCAGGCGTAGGTGGGTGTGGGAGCCTGTTCTCGCGGGAACGCCGGTTCTCGCGGGGTGGGTCAGCGGCGCGGGGCGCGCGTCGACCACAGGGCCAGCGCGATGAGCGCCGGCTGGAAGAACAGACGCACGAAGCGCTTCATGTCGGTGTCGAGGCCGAAGCCGTCGCGATGATGCATCCACTGCGCCACGTTGCCCGGGAAGACCGCCGCGAAGAAGAGGGCGGCGACGGTGCCGACCGTGCGGCGGCGGCGGGCGAAGAGGAGAGCGGAGCCGAGCGCGACCTCCGCGACGCCGGACGCGAGCACCGTGGTGTCGGGATCGAGCGGCAGCGATTCCGGCACCTGCGCCTGGAACTCCTCGCGGGCGAACGTGAGGTGGGAGACGCCGGCGAACACGAGCGCGGCGCCGAGGAAGATCCGGCCGATGGTGCGGGGAGTCGACATGGTGCGAGTGTACGCCTCGGGGTCGCCGTCAGATCAGGCGGCGGAGTGCTTCTTCCAGGGTGATGCCCTGCGCTTCAGCGCGGTCCCGGAGGCGCGCGTGCTCGTCGGGCGACAGTGGGAGCTGGAGCACGATGGGGTCGTCCTGCGCGAGGTCGAGTCCGTCGAGGAGGTCGGAGGTCTCGGCCCACAGTGGCGCGGCGAACTCCGCCTCGGCGACGGGTGTCGAGGTGCGAGACGAGGCTGTCGTTGCGGAGGATGCCGGGGCTTCGGTAGCGGCAGCGGCGACCGGAGCGGACGCGGCGACGGCGGCTCCGGCATCGGTCGCGCGGGTGAACCCGGGGCCTCGACGAGGCTCCTGCTTCTGCTGATAGGCCTTGGCGGCGGCGTTCGCGCGCTCGTCGGCGGCTTCGTTCAACGGGTGCCCGGCGTGACCCTTGACCCAGGAGAACTCGACGTCCCGACCGCGCAGGGCCTCATCGATCCCCTCGAGGAGGTCGCGGTTCAGCACGGGCCCGCCGTCGGACTTCCGCCACCCGCGGCGCTTCCAGCCGGGCATCCACTTCGTCACGGAGTCGATCACGTAGCGGCTGTCGCACTCGATCAGGAGCTTCTCGTCGGTGCCGGCCGTCGCCCGGAGCAGTTCGAGGACGGCGCGGAGCTCGCCCTGGTTGTTCGTGCCGTGCGGGGAGCCGCCGGCCGCCCAGTTCGCGTCGTCGATGTACCAGGCCCAGCCGTTCGGGCCGGGGTTGCCCAGGGCGGAGCCGTCTGCGGCGGCGGTGATGGTCATCCGTCCACCGTATCGCTGGCCGCGGACGCCCTTTCGCGCCGCGGTCGCACGGAGTTGTTCGGAAGCTGCGACGGGAGTGCGAAACCGCGACGCCGCGCGGGGAGGGGGTCAGGCCTCGGGGGCAGGCGGGGCGACCGGGAACACGATAGAGCTCACGGAGGACGGGGTGTCGAGGCCGAGGGTCAGCGGGTCGACCGTCGGCGCGGCGTCGAGCGTGTCTGCGGCCGAGGTCTCGAGAGGTTCAGAGGGGAGTCCCCACTGCTTCTCTTCTTCCTCCGGTCGCTGCTGGAAGAGTCCCATGTGTCCATTGTCACCCCCGGCCGGCGCGGCGTCGCGGTTTCGCACCGAGGTCGCAGGGATCCGGCGGATCCGTGCGACAGGAGCGCGAATCTCCGACCGCGGCTCACTCCGCGCGCGCCGCCTCGCGCACCGCGTCGATGAGGGTGCGCCACGGACCGTCCACGGCGGAATCGGGCAGCTCCCGCTCCCGGCGCTCGGACGGCGTGCGGGCGCGGATGCTCCACACGAACCGATCGGCTCCGGGCGGGGCGTCGACGTCGTCGTCCCAGGGGCAGCTGTCGATGAGGCCGATCCATTCCTCGGCCTCCGGCGGCTCGGCCTCCACATGCCACTGGCGACGGATGCCGGCGAGCCCTCCCGAGCGGACGACGGCGATGACGACGGGGGCGTCAGGCGGAGTCGGGTCCTCGGTCATTCTCATAGACTCCCACGGTCGTCCAGGCGCGTCGAGCGGCGACGACCGCCTCTCGGTCGACGGAGGCTGCGGCGGCGACCGTGGCGTCGGCGAAGTCCCTGAAGGTCGCGGTGCTCGACAGCCCGCCGGTGAGTGCCCGATACCAGACCGTGCCGGCGCGTTCCCAGGCGTTGCCGCCGAGGTCGAGGGCGAAGAGGGCGAAGGCGCGGTTCGGGATGCCGGAGTTGATGTGCACGCCGCCGTTGTCCTCGGTGGTGCGCACGAATCCGCTCATGTGGTCGGGCTGCGGGTCTTTCCCGAGCTCATCGTCGTCGTAGGCCGTGCCCGGCGCGATCATGGAGCGCAGCGCTGAGCCCTCCACCGCATCCGTGAAGATCTCCGCCCCGATGAGCCAGCTCGCCTGGTCGGCGGACTGCCCCAGGGCGTACTGCTCGGTGAGCGCGCCGAACACGTCGGCCACGGACTCGTTCAGTGCGCCCGGCTGGCCCTGGTACTCCAGGTTCGCCGTGTGCTGTACGACACCGTGGGCGAGCTCGTGTCCGATCACGGTGAGCGAGCCCGTGAAGCGCTGGAACACCTCGCCGTCGCCGTCACCGAACACCATGCGCTCGCCGTCCCAGAACGCGTTGTCGTAGTCGACGCCGTAGTGGACGGTCGCGTCGAGAGGAGCGCCGGCGTCGTCGAGCGAGTTGCGGCCGAACGCGGAGAGCAGCATCTCGAACGTCGCACCCAGGCCGTCGAAGGCCTCGTTGACCGCGGTGTCGGCGACGGGCTCGTCGTCTTCCGTGCGGACCACGGCCCCCGGAAGCTGCTGCGTGTTGCCGGCGTCGCTGATCGTGCGGTTCGGCGCATCGGAGAGCTGCGCGACGAGGTCGCCGTTCTCGTCGATCGAGAGATCGATGCGGGCGCGGAACGGCGGGCGCCCCGCGGTGAGCGTCTGTCGGGCGGCGGCGGCGGCCTTCGGGAAACGACCCGACTCCGCCAAGCGGGCGAGCAGGTAGGAGGGGACGACGCCGGGATGCGGGATGGATTCTGCGCTGCTCATGCGATGACCCTACGCCGGGGATCCGACGTTGCGGCGGAAGTGATGACACCCTCTCGTTCTGGGGCTATCTTTGTTTGACCAACGAAACAAGGTGATTCGAGGACCCGTGGCGCCGGCGACACAGACCGTACATTCCGAGGGCGAGATCTTCCGGCTCGTGCATACCGGGGCCGCGCATTCGCGTGCCGACCTCGCGCGCCTGACAGGTCTGTCGCCGTCCACCGTGGCGCTCCGCGTCGAGGAGCTCATCGCACGCGGTTACATCGAGGAGAACGGCGAAGGCGAGTCCCGCGGCGGTCGGCGCCCGCGTGTGCTCGCCGTGGCGTCCGGGGGTTCCGTGGTCGTCGGAGTCGAGCTGGGGGAGCAGCATGCGACGGTCGCGCTGTTCGACCGGCAGGCGGAGGTCGTGGCGTCGACGGTCGTGCAGGTGTCCCTACTGGACGGGGTGGAGCGAGTGGTCACCCAGGTGTGGGAGCACGCCGAGGCGCTCGTCGCGGAGAACGGCGGTCGGCGTGTCGAGGGGATCGCGATGAGCCTGCCAGGACCCGTCGACGCGAAGACCTCGCGGCTCCTGTCTCCGATGCGGATGCCGGGGTGGAACGGGGTGGACGTGGGCGCGGTGCTCGGCTCGGTCACCGGGCTGCCGTTCCTGGTGGACAATGACGCGAACGCGATGGCCGTCGGGGAGTACATCGAACGCGGTGGCGAGCTCGAGCAGCTGGTGTTCGTCAAGGCCGGCAGCGGCATCGGCTGCGGGATCATCCTCGACGGTGCCGTCTACCGCGGCTACCGGGGTGTCGCCGGAGACATCAGCCACGTCGCGCTGCACAACGCGCCGCCCGTCATCTGCTCGTGCGGCCGCGTCGGGTGCCTCGACGTGGTGGCCAGCGGCGCGGCGATCGTCGACGCGCTGCGGGAGGCCCGCGTCCCGGTCGAGACACTGGACGACGTGCTCGCGCTCGCTCAGGATGCGCACCCCAAGGCGACCTCGGCGCTCCGCGAGGCCGGGGCCAGGACAGGCGAGGTCCTCGCCACCATCATCAACTTCTTCAACCCGCAGGCCCTGGCGCTGGGGGGCCGTCTCGCGACGGCCGACGCCTTCGTGGCCGGAGTGCGCCAAGCGCTGTTCACCCTCTGCTTGCCGATGTCGACCGACGCGCTGGAGATCGGCGTGAGCCGTGCGGGCGCGCTCGCCGGGGCGCGCGGGGTGGCATGGGAACTGCTGGAGCGCATGCTCGACCCGGCCCGCATCGACGAGGTGCTGCGAGAAGCCGCAACATAAATTCGAGGATCGATATAAGTTTCTGTTCCTACGCACCAAGTCGCCTAATTTGCTTCGATCCTCGTTCTAGACTCGGAGCATGATCGAGACCGTCCCGCTCCCGCGCATCGCCATCGCCGGCATGGCGATCGAGTCCAGCACCTTCTCGCCGCACCGGGCGGGCGAGCGGGACTTCCTCCGAGTCGAGGGTGACGCGCTCGTCACCCGCTACGACGCCCTCCGGGTCGGCGAGCTCACCGATCGCGCGGAGTGGCTCCCGGTGTACTACGCGCGGTCGATCCCGGGTGGCGCCGTGCTGCCGGAGGTGTACGAGAGCATCAAGGTGCGGATCTGCGACGGCCTGCGGGCCCTGGTGGCGGACGGCGGGCGTCTGGACGGCCTGTTCTTCGACATCCACGGCGCGATGAGCGTCGTCGGGATGGACGACGCGGAGGGCGATCTCATCACCGCGATCCGCGACGTGATCGGCCCTGATGTCGTGGTCTCGGCGTCGATGGACCTCCATGGCAACGTCTCCCGCACCCTGATCGAGAACGTCGACCTCATCACCTGCTACCGGCTCGCCCCGCACGAGGACACCTGGGAGACGCGCGATCGCGCGCTGCGCAACCTGGTCGAGGCTCTCGAGAGCGGAGTGACGCCGCGACGGGCCTGGGTGAAGGTGCCGATCCTGCTGCCGGGCGAGAAGACCAGCACCCGCGTCGAGCCCGCGAAGAGCCTGTACGCGCGCATCCCCGAGATCGAAGCGCGGCCCGGGGTGACCGATGCGGCCATCTGGATCGGGTACGCCTGGGCGGATGAGCCTCGCTGTCACGCGACGGTGGTCGTGACCGGCACGGACGACGATGTGACCGCCGCGGCGGCCGAAGAGCTCGGGCGCGCGTTCTGGGACGTCCGGGACGACTTCGCCTTCGTCGGCCCTCCCGGCACGCTCGATGAGGGTGTGGCCGCCGGTCTCGCTGCGGCCGACACTCCGTATTTCATCAGCGACTCCGGGGACAACCCCGGGGCCGGCGGCACGGGGGACGTCACGTGGACGCTGGCCCAGCTCCTGCAGAAGCCGGAGCTCACGGCCGAGGACGCGCCTGTCACGCTCTGCGCTTCCGTGTTCGACGAGGGCGCTCTCCGGATCCTGCGGGGTCGCCGGGTCGGAGACCGAGTCTCGGTCGAGGTCGGGGCGCGCGTCGACGACGGGCCGCACGGGCCCGTGCGCGTCGAGGGTCTCCTGCACAGCCTGCACGAAGGGGATCCGGACGCGGGGGGCATCGCCGTCATCCGGGTCGGCGGTCTGCACGTGATCGTCACGGAATTCCGCAAGGCCTACCACGACGTCGCGGACTTCACTGCGATCGGTCTGGATCCGGCCTCCGCTCAGATCGTCGTCACGAAGATCGGCTACCTGGAGCCCGAGCTCTACGCGGCCATGCGCGGTTGGACCCTCGCGCTCACTCCGGGTGGGGTGGACCAGGACCTCGAGCGTCTCGGCCACCACCGCATCGTGCGGCCGATGCACCCGTTCGACGCGTTCGAGGAGGATCCCGACCTCCGCGCCGAACTCGTCGGCTGATCCGTCACATTCTTCGACGCTGAAAGAAAGTTAGTTACTTAACCGTAACAAGATTGGCTTTTGTGCGCGTACTTTATTCGGGCATCATGCAAAGTACGTCATGATTCGGACGAACGCTTCGGTGACGAGGCATTGAACAAGGAGGTTTTCATGCGATCTCAGTCGCTGCGCCGCCGGCTGCTCGCCCCTCTGGGCGCGATCGCCGTCGCGTCGCTCGCCCTCACCGCCTGCTCCGGCGGCCAGGGCGACAGCGGGGCCGAGGAGAAGGACACCGTCAGCTTCGCGCTGCAGGTGGGCACCGGACCCAACTGGATCCTGCCGATCTCGTCGCCGGACAAGATGGCCACGCACAACAGCGCCATCAAGGCGACGATGTGGCCTCGACTCTTCGAGTACAACGGCGTCGACGGCGAGATGGGCTGGGACGAGCGCGCTTCGGCCGCGAAGTCCTACGAGTTCTCGGAGGACCGGAAGACGATCACGATCACCCTCAACGACCTCGACTGGTCGGACGGGGAGCCCGTGACGTCCCGCGACGTGGAGTTCTGGTACAACCTCGTCCGCTTCAACGGCGAGAAGACCGGAGGCTACTCCGCGGGCCTGATGCCCGACAACATCACGGCCTTCACGACCATCGACGACAAGACGTTCTCGCTGACGATGGACAAGGTCTACAACGAAGAGTTCCTGCTCGGGAACCAGCTCAGCCTCATGTACCCGATGCCGCAGCACGTCTGGGACAAGACGAGCGCCGACGGCGAGATCGGCGACCATGACCGCGACGCCGCGGGTGCCGCGGCCGTGCTCGACTACCTCTTCGCCGAGGCCGAGGACATGAAGACCTATGCGACCAACGAGCTGTGGAAGACCGTCGCCGGCCCCTACACGGTCAAGCGCTGGTCGGACTCGGGGCTCGTGGAGCTCACCGCCAACACCGAGTACACCGGCGAGGACAAGCCGAGTATCGAGAACGTCAAGTTCCTCCCGTTCACGTCGGCGGACGCCGAGATGAACGTCGTGCGCTCCGGAGAGGTCGACTACGGCTACGTGACGAGCTCGCAGCTCACGAACGAGAAGCAGTTCACCGACCTCGGCTACCGCGTCGAGCCGTGGGCCGGCTGGTCGATCACGTACATGCCGTACAACTTCGCCAACCCGGAGAAGGGCCCCTTCTTCGAGCAGCTGTACGTGCGCCAGGCGCTGCAGCACGCCGTCGACCAGGAGACGATCTCCGAGGTCGTCTGGCACGGCGCCGCGACGCCCGACTACGGCCCCATCCCGCAGACCGCGGAGTCGAACAGCCTGTCCGACGTGCAGAAGGACAACCCGTACCCCTTCGACCTGAAGAAGGCCGAGAAGCTCTTCACCGACAACGGGTGGGTCGCCGGCTCCGACGGCACGCTCGAGTGCGCCGACGCCGGTGCAGGCGCCGGGCAGTGCGGTGAGGGCATCGCCGCCGGGATGAAGGCCGAGATCGTCGTCACCACGCAGAACGGCTCGCAGGAGACCGACAACATGATGGCGGAGATCCAGTCGTCGCTCGCGAAGATCGGCGTGAAGATGACGATCGACTCCAAGCCGCTGGACACCGTCCTCACGCAGGCCCAGGAGTGCAAGACCGGCACCTCGTGCACGTGGGAGCTCGTGTTCTTCGGCACCGCCGGCAGCTGGTACTTCCCGCCGTACGCCACGGGCGAGCGCGTGTTCGCCAAGGACACGAAGTGGAACGCGGGGCAGTACGACAACCCCGAGGCCGAGGAGCTGGTGCAGGCCATGGCCTTCTCCACCGACCCGGAGATCGCGAAGAAGTACTCCGAGTTCCTCGCCACCGACCTCCCGGTCATGTGGATGCCGAACCCGGTGTACCAGGTCTCCGTCGTCCGTGACGGACTCGACATCGCCCACCAGGACCCGGGTGCGTCGTTCCTCCCGCAGCGATGGTCCTGGTCCGAGTAACAGCAGGCAGGTGACATGAGCGTGGTGGAAGCGGCGCCGAGTGCGCAGAAGAAGGAGAGGGCCGGCGGCCCCCGATTCTGGTGGTACCTGTTACGACGGGTCGGCCAGGGCGGGCTCGTCATCCTCATCGTGACGCTGATCGTGTTCGCGCTGCTCCACCTCGCCATGCCGCAGGGGCCCGCCGCCGGAATCCTCGGCATGCAGGCCACACAGGAGCAGATCGATGCCTTCAACAAGGAGAACGGCTTCGATCTGCCCCTGTGGCAGCAGTACTTCCATTTCCTCGGACAGCTCCTGCAGGGGGACCTCGGCGACTCCTTCAAACTGAACCGTCCGGTCTCCGATGCGATCGCCCAGCGGCTGCCGAAAACGCTGATCCTGGCACTGATCTCGATGATCGTGGCGCTCGCGGTGGCGATCCCCATGGGCATCTTCCAGGCCGTCCGCCGCGGCAAGGCTTCCGACTACGCGCTGACCACCTGGAACTTCATCGTCTACTCGACGCCGTCGTTCTTCCTCGGCCTCATCCTCGTGATCGTCTTCGCGCAGTGGCTCCGGCTGGTCCCGGCGCAGGCGCCGCAGGGCGAGACCGTGGGCGCTGTGCTCGCGAACCCGGCAGGACTCGTGCTGCCGGTACTCACCGCGGCACTCGGCATCATCGCGACGTTCTCGCGGTACATGCGCTCCGCGACGATCGACAACCTCTCCGAGGACTATGTGCGCACGGCCCGAGCCAAGGGCACCTCGGTGCGCACGGTCATCACGCGCCACGTGGTCCGCAACTCCCTCACGCCGGTGATCGCGATGCTCGGCTACTACCTGCCGGTGATGTTCGGCGGCATGATCGTCGTCGAGTCCCTCTTCAACTACCCCGGCATGGGGCTGCTGTTCTGGACATCTGCGCAGACCTCCGACTACCCCGTCCTGCTCGGCTGCATCCTGGTGATCGCGCTCGCGACCGTCATCGGATCGCTGCTGGCCGACATCATCCAGGCGCTGCTCGATCCCCGCACCCGAGAGGAGCTGTCGTGAGCACGACAACGATCGCCCTGCGCACGCTGACGCCGCGCCAGCGCGGCATGCGCCGCTTCCTGCAGAACAAGCTCGCGATCTTCGGCATCGTGACGATCGCGCTGTTCCTGCTGTTCTGCTTCGTGGGGCCCCTCATCCACCCCACCGACCAGATCCACACCGACCTCCGGAACACGATGCTGCCACCGGGCAGTCCTGGCCACCCGCTCGGCACGGACGACGTGGGCTACGACGTGCTCGGACGCCTCATGATCGGGGGGCAGATCTCGATCCTCATCGGTCTCGCCGCCGGCATCCTCGCGACCGTGATCGGCACGCTCTGGGGAGCGATCGCCGGCTACGTCGGTGGCACCGTCGACACCGTCATGATGCGCGTCGTCGATGCGGGTATCGCGATCCCGGCGACCTTCCTCCTGCTGATCCTCTCCGCCATCCTCCGGCCGAGCGTGCCGCTCATGATCTGCGTGATCGGCCTCGTGTCCTGGCTCGTGCCGGCCCGGCTCGTGCGGGCGGAGTCGATCTCGCTCAAGTCACGGGAGTACGTCCTCGCGCTGCGGGCGATGGGTGGCACGCACTCCCGGGCCGTACTCAGGCACATCGTCCCGAACACGGTCGGCACGATCGTCGTGAACGCCACCTTCCAGGTCGCCGACGCCATCCTCCTCGTCGCCTACATCTCCTTCCTCGGCATGGGGCTGCAGAAGCCGGCGACGGACTGGGGTGCGATGCTGACCAGCGGCATCACCTACACCTACGCCGGTGCCTGGTGGCTCATCTTCCCCGCGGGCTTCTGCATCGTCCTCACGGTGTGCGCGTTCAACAGCATCGGCGACGGGCTCCGGGACTTCTTCGACGTGAAGGGGCGTGCCGCATGAGCGATGCACTGCTGTCGATCTCCGACCTGAGAGTCACGTTCCGCACCGAGGATGGCGCCGTGGAGGCGGTGAAGGGCATCGACCTCGACGTGCGCTCCGGCGAGGTGCTCGCGCTCGTCGGCGAGTCCGGGTCGGGCAAGTCGGTCACCGCGATGGCCGTCATGAAGCTGCTGCCGCGGACGGCGCAGGTGACCGGGTCCATCCGGCTGGACGGCCGGGAACTCCTGCCGCTGCCCGAGTCGGACATGAACGCGGTGCGCGGAGCCGAGATCTCGATGGTCTTCCAGGAGCCGATGACCGCGCTCAATCCGAGCATGCGCATCGGCGACCAGATCACCGAGGCGATCCTCAACCACAACGAGATCCCGCGCTCGGACGCCTGGGAGAGGGCCGTGGAGCTGCTCCAGCGCGTCGGCATCCCCGAACCGGAGCGCCGCGTCAAGAGCTATCCGCACGAGCTCTCCGGAGGGCAGCGCCAGCGGGTCGTCATCGCGATCGCGCTCGCGTGCGAGCCGCAGCTCATCATCGCCGACGAGCCGACGACGGCGCTCGACGTCACCGTGCAGGCCGAGATCCTCGACCTCATCCGGCGCCTCGCCGCCGAGTCCGGCACCGCGTTCCTCCTGGTGACCCACAACATGGGCGTGGTGGCGGACATCGCCGACCGCGTCGCCGTGATGTTCCGCGGCACCATGGTCGAGGTCGGCGACACGCGCGCTGTGCTGACCGCCCCGCGCGAGGACTACACGAAGAAGCTGCTGAGCGCGGTGCCGTCGCTCCCCGACGTCGCCACGGCCGTCCCGCGGGAACCCGAGCCCGTGGCGCCCGACCCGGTCCTCGCCCTCGATCGGGCGAGCGTGACCTACCGGCGCGGCGGGCGTTCCTTCCTCGCGCTCAACGGGGTGAGCCTGCGCATCGCGCCGGGCGAGATCGTCGGTCTCGTCGGCGAGTCCGGATCCGGCAAATCGACGCTCGGTCGCGCCGCCCTCGGTCTGCTGCCCCTGTCCGGCGGCGAGATGACCCTGTTCGGTCAGACGGTGGGGCGCGGCGGCGTCTCCGGCCGCCGCGAGCGGGAGTTGCGCGCACGGGTCGGGGCCATCTTCCAGGACCCAGGGTCCAGCCTCGACCCCCGCATGACGGTGGGGGAGGCCATCGCCGAACCGCTGCTCGTCCAGCGCCGGCGTTTCCCGACCACCGCGAGTCAGCGGCGGAACCGCGTCGCGGAGCTGCTCGACGCCGTGGAGCTGCCGACGTCCTATGCCGGCCGCTATCCGCACGAGCTCTCCGGCGGCCAGCGCCAGCGCATCGGACTGGCCAGGGCCATCGCCCTGGAGCCGGAGTTGATCATCGCCGACGAGCCGACATCGGCGCTCGACGTGTCCGTGCAGGCCGCGGTCCTCGAGGTGCTGCGCACGCTGCAGGAGAAGATGCACTTCGCCTGCCTGTTCATCAGCCACGACCTCGCCGTCGTGCACGAGATCTCCGACCGTGTCGCCGTCATGCTGAAGGGGGAGATCGTCGAGACCGGCTCGGCAGACGATGTCCTCCTCGCCCCGCAGCACCCGTACAGCCGGCGTCTGCTCGCCTCGGTGCCGGTTCCCGACCCGGACAAGCAGGCTGTGCGGCGGGAGGCCCGCGCGGCCGCCCGGGTGGCCACGCCGTGACCCCCGGCGATTCCGGCCGAACGACACGCGACAGTCACGACGGCGATTCGCTCGTGCTCGGACTCGACGTGGGGGGATCGAGCGTCAAGCACCTCCTCGCATCGGCATTCTCGTCGCTGGATGAGCCGCCGACCCCCCTCGCGCGGGGACGGGACGCCACCCCGAAGGCCGCGCCCGTCGAGGGTCTCGTGTCGATCGCCGAGTCGGTGCGCGGTGAGCGGACTCTGGAACGCGTCGTGCTGTCGATCCCCGGTCTCGTCGACGAGGCTGACGGAGTTGTCGTGCGCTCCGCCAACATCCCCGCCCTGGACGGCCGTCCGCTCGGTGCTGAGCTCGGCGCGGTCCTCGGCGTCCCTGTCGACGTGATCAACGACGGGCACGCCGCCGCGGTCGCCGAGGCATCGTGGGGTGCCGGAGCCGGGGCGGACGACGTGTTCGTGCTGGCGCTCGGGACCGGGATCGCCGGTGCGCACGTCGTGCAGGGTGGGGTGGTGCCGGGGGCCCACGGGTCTGCGGGCGAGTTGGGGCACATCACCATCGAACCCGACGGCGACCCGTGCTCGTGCGGGCGCCGCGGGTGCCTGGAGACCGTGATCGGCGCGCCCGCGCTGCGTCGTGCCTGGCACGCCCTGGGCGGCACGGGCGGTCCGGAGGGGCTGCTCGCCGCTGCCGCGGACGGGGTGCCCGTGGCTGAGGCCATCGTGGAGCGCGCCTCCTCCGCGCTGGCCGAGGCGCTCCTGACCCTGTGCGCGCTGGTGGACCCGGGGTGCATCGTGATCGGCGGCGGCCTCGCCCAGGAACCGCACCATCTGGTGACCCTCGCCGCCGGCACGGTGAGGGAACGGGCCACCTTCCATCGCGTCCCTCCGATCGTGCCGGCGACGCTCGGGGGGTGGGCGGGAGCCAACGGCGCCGTGCTCACCGCGCTGCGCCGTCAGCGTGCTCTCGTCTGAGCCGGGTGACCGGAATCCTCGCGTAAAATCGGCCTAATGACCGACGCGCCCGACGCCACCCCCGACCTGGGCCCCGGCATCGACCCCGACGACCTCGCCACGACGCTGCGCGTCCTCGCCGAGCTGCACACCATCGACAACGAGCACCCCGACTTCGTGGCCGTGCGCCACGCGACCGCGGCCATGTTCAAAGCGGTCAAGCGCGTGCGCCGCAAGGAGATCCGGGATGCGATCGCCGAGGCGGACAAGGCCGTCGTCGCCCGCACCGCCACCGGCGCCCCCGACCGCATCGACGACGAGACGCGCGGGCACGACCTCGCGTCCCGTGTGGTCGACGCCCCCATCGCCGGCGAGCTCCTCAAGCCCCGCAACTGCTACATCTGCAAGCAGCCGTACACGCTCGTCGACGCGTTCTACCACCAGCTCTGCCCGGACTGCGCCCGCTTCAGCCACGGCAAGCGCACCGCCCGCACCGACCTCACCGGAAAGCGCGCGCTGCTCACCGGCGGCCGCGCGAAGATCGGCATGCACATCGCGCTGCGCCTCCTCCGCGACGGCGCGCACACCACGATCACCACCCGGTTCCCGCGTGACGCCGTGCGCCGGTTCTCGGCCCTGCCGGACGCGGGCGACTGGCTGCACCGGCTGCGCGTGGTCGGCATCGACCTCCGCGACCCCGCCCAGGTGATCGGGCTCGCCGACTCGGTCGCCGCGCAGGGCCCGCTCGACATCCTCATCAACAACGCCGCCCAGACGGTCCGCCGCTCGCCGGGGGCGTACTCGCTGCTCGCAGACGCGGAGCTCCAGCCGCTGCCGGACGGTCCGCTGCCGGAGATGGAGACCTTCGGGCACACCGTCGACCCACACCCGCAGGCGCTGCAGGCCTCGGTCGACGCGCATCCGCTGCTGTCGGTCGCGGCGCTCGGCGGCACGGTCGCGGAGCAGGGGGGACAGGCGCTCACGGCCGAAGACCTCGCGCGGCTCGCGATGGCCCCCGGCTCCTCCTCGCTCGAGAAGCACGCGGACGGCACGGCGATCGATGCGGGCGGTCTCGTGCCGGACGTGAACCGCGTCAA
Organism: Microbacterium sp. UMB0228; assembly: GCF_002871415.1. Lineage (NCBI taxonomy): Bacteria > Bacillati > Actinomycetota > Actinomycetes > Micrococcales > Microbacteriaceae > Microbacterium > Microbacterium sp. UMB0228. The sequence continues at coordinate 363,902 of NZ_PNFU01000002.1, forward strand.
CAGCTGGGTGCAGTCCGTGGATCAGGTCGATCCGCTGGAGATGCTCGAGGTGCAGCTCGCCAACACCACCGCGCCGTTCCTGCTCATCAGCCGGCTGCGGGCGTCGATGGCCGCGTCGTCGTCGCGCCGGAAGTACGTCGTGAACGTCTCCGCCATGGAGGGGCAGTTCTCCCGCCGTTACAAGGGCCCAGGCCACCCGCACACCAACATGGCGAAGGCCGCGCTGAACATGCTGACCCGCACGAGCGCGGGGGAGATGCTGGAGAAGGACGGCATCCTCATGACGGCCGTCGACACCGGCTGGATCACCGACGAGCGCCCGCACTACACGAAGGTGCGCCTCGCGGAGGAGGGCTTCCACGCTCCGCTCGACCTCGTCGACGGCGCCGCGCGGGTGTACGACCCCATCGTGCGCGGCGAGGCCGGCGAGGACATCCACGGCGTCTTCCTCAAGGACTACGAGCCCAGCCCCTGGTGACACCCGTTCGAATCGCCTGAATGGTTCCATCCGGAGCTGAAATGGGGCCAATCGGGCGATTCGAAACCGTCAGCCGGGGGAGGGGTGGGGGAACCAGACCGTCACGATGAGGCCTCCGCCGGTGCGGGGTGTCAGCACGAGGGTGCCGCCATGGGTCTGCGTGATGCGCTGCACGATCGCGAGGCCGAGACCCACCCCGGCGTGCTCCGTCCCGCGCGTGCGCTCGGTGCCGCGCTGGAAGGGCTCGACGAGCGTCGCGACCTGCGAGGCGTGCAGCTCCGCACCCGTGTTCTCCACGACGAGGGCCACCGCGTGCGGGAGGGAATGGGTGCGCACCGCCACGGAACCGCCGCCGTCGCTGCGGTTGTGGACGATCGCGTTGGCGACGAGGTTCATGACGAGCTGCGGCAGCAGGGCGGAGGAGCCGAGCACGGTCGCCGGCACGCCGGACACCTCGACCTCGACCCCGCGGCGGTCGGCGAGCGGGAGGAGAGCCTCGACGGACTCCTCGGCCAGGAGCGACAGGTCGACGAGCGTCCGCGGGAACGTGCGCTGATCCGCCCTGCTCAGCAGCAGCAGCGCCTCGGTGAGGTCGATCGCGCGCGTGTTGACCTCGCGGAGCCGGTCGATCAGGGCGTCGACGTCGCGGTCGGGATCGGTGCGGGCCACGTCGAGGAGGGTCTGCGAGATGGCCAAGGGGGTCCGCAGCTCGTGCGAGGCGTTCGCGGCGAAGCGCTGCTGCTCGGCGACGTGCGCCTCGAGCTGCTCGAGCATCGTGTCGAAGACGTCGGCGAGGTCGCGGAACTCGTCGCTGGGACCCTCCATGCGGATGCGGTGCGAGAGGGAGCCCTGCGCCGCGAGCCGGGCCGCGTCGCCGATGCGGTCGAGCGGTGCCAGCATCCGCCCGGCGAGCAGCCAGCCGCCGCCGAGGCCGATCACGAGCAGGGCGAACATCACCATCGCCGCGACCGGCACGAACGCCCGGATCAGATCCGAGCGGTTGGGGACGAAGAAATCGACGACGGGGATCTGCACATCCGGCACGTACCGCAGCAGGTACGCCGCCACGGCCCCGAGCAGCAGCGCGCCGGAGACGACGACGATGCCCGCGTAGCTCAGGGTCAGCTTGAGGCGGACGCTGAGGCCGCGTCGCCTAGGCATCCGCGTCGGCCCCGATGCGGTAGCCGACGCCGGGCACCGTGAGGATCAGCCACGGCTCGCCGAGGCGCTTGCGCAGCGAGGACACGGTGATGCGGACGGCGTTCGTGAACGGGTCGGCGTTCTCGTCCCACGCCCGCTCCAGCAGCTCCTCGGCGCTGACCACGCCGCCCTCGGCGTCGACGAGCACCTCCAGCACGGCGAACTGTTTCCGGGTGAGGGCGACGTAGCGGCCGTCGCGGTAGACCTCGCGGCGGAAGGGGTCGAGGCGCAGGCCGGCGATCTCCAGCACCGGTGGCCGCGCGCGCTGTCGACGGCGGTCGAGGGCACGCAGCCGCAGCACCAGCTCCCGCAGCTCGAACGGCTTGGTGAGGTAGTCGTCGGCGCCGAGCTCGAACCCGGAGGCCTTGTCGTCGAGGCGGTCGGCGGCCGTGAGCATGAGGATGGGGATGCCGCTGCCCGAGGCGACGATCCACCGCGCGATGTCGTCGCCGGACGGGCCGGGCACGTCGCGGTCGAGGATCGCGATGTCGTACGCGTTGATGCTCAGGAGCTCGAGCGCGGTGTCGCCGTCGCCGGCGATGTCGGCCGCGATCGCCTCCAGTCGCAGCCCGTCGCGGACCGCCTCGGCGAGGTAGGGCTCGTCCTCGACGATCAGCACACGCATGGCAGTGATCCTACGCAGTGCGGCATATCGCCGGTGTATGGAAAAGGCCATACGCCGTGACAACCGCGTGCTCTCTTCACTGGAAGCATGAACGACCTCCGCACCCCCCGAGCCGTCCGTGCCCGGCGCCGTCGGCGCATCGCCACCACGGCCTCCGTGCTGGCGCTCGCCGTGGTCGCCGCCGTCGCCGTGCAGCAATCGCTGTCGGCCGCGTTCGCCGAGACCGCCCCGATCGTCGCGCCCGCCACCACCGGTTCCGATTCCGAGCCACATCCGCCGACCGGATCGGTACTCGCCCCGAGCGAGGCCGACGGCGTGATCCGCGACGGCGATCAGCCCACGGTGTTCGACGTCGACAGGGTCGCCATCGGCAATCTCGACCCCGCCCTGCTCGACGCCCTCCAGCGCGCCGCAACCGATGCGGAGGCCGACGGGGTGACGTTCCTCGTGAACAGCGGATGGCGTTCGGCGGCCCTGCAGGAGCAGCTGCTCCGCGACGCGATCGACGACTACGGCTCGGAAGAGGAGGCGCGCCGCTGGGTGGCGACCGCGGAGACCTCGGCGCACGTCTCCGGCGACGCGGTCGACCTCGGTCCCCTGCCCACTCTCGACTGGCTCACGCAGCGCGGCTGGCGCTACGGCCTCTGCCAGACCTACGGCAACGAGTCCTGGCACTACGAGCTGCGACCGGAGGCCGTCGAGGACGGGTGCCCCGCACAGTACGCCGACCCCACGGAAGACCCGAGGATGCAGCGATGACGGCCCTGCTCGCGCAGGGGATGACCCTGTCCCGCCTCCACGCACCGACACTGTCCACCCTTCCCGCCGCCGTGACCGAGAACCTCCGCCGCGTCAGGGAGGCCGCCGCCGTGCCCGTCATGGCCGTGGTCAAGGCCGACGCGTACGGTCATGGCATGGTGGCCGTGGCGACCGCCGCCGTGGCCGCGGGGGCCGAGTGGCTCGGGGTCACCGACGTCGCCGAGGGGGTCGCGCTGCGCGAGGCCGGACTGCGCGTGCCGATCCTCGCCTGGCTGCACCCCGCGGGCATCGACGCGCCGCGCGCGGCCGCCGCCGGGGTCGACGTGGCCGTGGGCTCCGTCGAGGAGCTGCGTCAGCTCGCAGCCGATGCCGCCGCTCCGGTGCGTGTGCATCTGCATCTCGACACCGGGATGGCACGGGGAGGGTGCCCCGTGGAGGACTGGGAGGAGCTGCTGCGCACGGCGCGGGCGGCCCGCGGCCGGATCGAGGTCGTCGGGGTGATGGGGCACCTCCCCCGCGCCGACGCCGCGGATCCGCGGGCGAATACGGCCGCGGTGCTGCGGATGAGCCAGGGGAGGGACGCGGTCCTGCGCGCCGGCTTCGGACCGCTGCTCGTGCACCTCGCGGCGACCTCGGGCGCCCTGACCGATCCCGCGACGCACTTCGACATGGTGCGGGTGGGGGCGGCGCTGGTGGGGATCGACCCGTCCGAGACGGTCTCTCTGGTCGGGGCTTCGCGCTTCACCGCGCCCGTGGTGCACAGCGCCGCCGTGCCGGCCGGCACGGTCGTGGGCTATGGCGGGACGCACACGACGGTGGTGGCCACGCACCTGAGCGTGGTGGGCGTCGGATACGCCGACGGCGTCCCGCGGGAGATCGCGCCGGGCGCGGGGGTGGAGATCGGAGGGGAACGGCACCCGATCGTCGGGCGGGTGTCGATGGATCAGATCGTCGTCGACACCGGGGGGAGGGCGTTCCCCCGAGGAGCGGTCGCGACGGTGTTCGGGCCGGACGGCGGCGCGGTGCCGTCGGTGCAGGAGTGGGCGCGGTGGGCGGGCACCATCCCGCACACCATCGTCACGGGCATCGGCCCGCGGGTGAAGAGGAGCGTGGCATGACGATGAAGGTCCTGGTCGTCGGAGGGGGACGGAATCCCGAGCACGAGGTGTCGCTCGCCTCGGCGGCGGCGGTCGCCGCGGCGCTGCGGTTGGGGGGACACACCGTCACGACCGTGACGATCGACCGCGACGGCGTGTGGCGGGCCGACGGGATCCCGCCCGGCGTGAGTCCGGCGGCGTCGTTGCAGCAGGCCCTGCCGCTGCTCGCGGCGAGCGACGTCGTGTTCCCTGCGGTGCACGGTGCGCTCGGGGAGGACGGCGCCCTCGCGGCGCTGTGCGCGCTCGCCGGGGTGCCGGTCGTCGGCTCCGCGCTGGGGGCGGGGGCGATCGGCATGGACAAGTGGGCCACGAAGCTCGTGGCCCAGGCCGTGGGGCTGCGCACCGCCCGGGGGCGGCTGGTCGCCGCGGAGGACATCGGCGACGTGGAGTTCGAAGGCGCCGTCGTGGTCAAGCCGGTCACGGCCGGCTCGAGCCACGGCGTGAGCCTGGTGACGGAGGAGGGCGACCTGCTCACGGCGCTGCGGGGGGCGGCGCGCTTCGACCGGCGGATCCTGGTCGAGGAGGTCGTGCACGCGCGGGAGATCGACGTCGCCGTGCTGCGGGAGAAGGGCGGGGTGCGGTGGGCCGCCCCGCCCCTGGAGATCCACGCGCCCGGGCTCTTCGACACCGCGACGAAGTACGACGGCACGGCCCGGTTCACGGTTCCCGCGCAGCTCGATGCGGCCGCCACGACGGCGCTCACACGCGCCGCGATCGCGATGTTCGACGCCCTGGGGTGCGACGGGGTCGCCCGCATGGACTTCTTCCTCACGGACGAGGGTCCGGTGCTCAACGAGGTCAACACGATGCCGGGGCTGACCGCCGCCTCCCAGGTGCCGCGGATGTTCGCGGCGGCCGGGGTGGACTACGTCGACCTCGTGGGCCGGCTCGTGCGCGCGGCCGAGTGACAGGGGGTCGACAGGGCGCCTGCGGAGGCGGTGCTCACCGAAGGACGGGGTCCGGGGCCGCGAGGAGCGCGAGCTCGGAGCGGCGGGGCAGCCCCGCCCAATCCCCGGGGTTCAGGCAGGCGAAAGCGCCGGCCGCGGCGGCTGTGATCAGCCGCTCGGCCGGTGGTCGGCCGGAGGCCCGATCGGCGAGATATCCGCCGACGAAGGCATCCCCCGCTCCGACGGTGTCGACCGGATCGATCGGCACGGCCCCGACACGGTGCATCTCGTCGTCGATGAGAGCCGTGCACCCCTCCGCGCCACGCTTGATGATCACCTCCCGCGGTCCGAGCGCGGCGATTCCCCGGGCGAGCTGCTCAGCGTCGCCGTCGTCGTCGAGGAGCAGCATCGCCTCCTCCTCCCCGGCGAAGACGATGTCGGCATCACGGGCGAGACGACGGTAGACGGGTCGGGCCTCCCCCGGGCCCCACAGCGACGCGCGATGGTTCACATCGAACGAGACGGTCACGCCGTGGACCCTGGCCTCGGCGACGGCGGTGAGCACGGCCTCGTGCGCACTCCGTGACAGCGCGGGGGTGATGCCGGTGACGTGCAGGAGCTGGGCCGTACGGATCGTCGCGAGAGGCAGATCGGATGCGGTCATCCGGGAACCGGCGCTGCCTGTGCGCGCGTAGGACACGCGGGCGAGGGACGGGGTGCGCATCTCCCGCACCATGTGGGCGGTCCGGGCTTCCGGATCCTGCACCGCGTGCACCCTGACCTCCTCGGCCCGGAGCTCGCGCAGGATGAGATCGCCGAACGTGTCCGCGCCCACCCGTCCGCACCACGCGGCGGTGCCACCCAGACGGGAGATCGCAACGGCGACGTTGCTCTCGGCCCCTCCGATACTGAGGGTGAACGCCGTGTTGTGGGCGAGCGGCCCCACACCTGTCGAGCGGAACAGCGCGAGCGTCTCACCGAGAGTCACCACGTCCACGGCCTCGACAGCCGCAGACGCCGAGCGACCCGTCATCGGGCCAGCCAGCCGCCGTCGACGGGCAGCACGGTCCCGTGAACGTAGGCGGCGGCATCCGACGAGAGGAAGACGACGGCCCCGGCGATATCCTCCGGAGCACCCCAGCGTCCCGCCGGGATGCGCTCCAGGATCTGCGCGTTGCGGGCGTCATCGGAGATCAGGGCTTCGTTCATGTCTGTGCCGATGTAGCCGGGCGCGACGGCGTTCACGTTGACCCCGCGCGCCGCCCACTCGTTGCAGAGCGCCTTGGTCAGCTGCGCCACCGCGCCTTTCGATGCCGCGTACGCAGCGACGCGCAGGCCCCCCTGGAAGCTGAGCAGGGAAGCCATGTTCACGATCTTGCCGTAGCGGCGACGCAGCATGTCGGCGCCGAATCCCTGCGCGAGCTGGAAGGCCGCCCGCGTGTTGACGTCCAGAAGCGCCGTGAACTCGTCGAGGGGGAACTCGACCGCGTCGTGGCGGGCCTGGATGCCGGCGTTGTTGACCAGGATGTCCACCTCGTGATCAGCGCGCACGTCCTCGATCGCTCGAGCGATGGACGTGGTGGATGCCAGGTCGACGGACACGCTGGTCAACGACGAGCCGGACTCCTCGGCGACGTGCGGCAGCCTGTGCGCGGGCAGGCCCCGCTGCATCGTCACGACGTGGGCCCCGGCATGCAGGAGGGCCTCCGCCACGGCCGCCCCGATGCCTCGCGAGGCGCCCGTCACGACGGCTGTCCGTCCATCCAGCCGGAACGACGCCGCGCTCATCGGGTGCCGTCCGCATCCGTGGAGGCCGCGCCGACGAGCACCTTCAGTGCGGCGCCGGCCGAGGTGGCGGCGTCGAACGCGTCGGCCGCCCCATCGAGGCCAAAGATCGCCACCGGGATCCGTGCCAGGCCGAGGGCGTCGCTCCGGATGAGCTCGACGGCATCGCGGAAGTCATCGGTCGTGTAGACGCGGACGCCGACCATCGACTGCTCAGCGAATGTCACCGCCTGGAGGTCGAAGGGGGTCGGCTGCTTGTACACGCCGACGAGCACGATCGTGCCGCGCACGGCTGCCGCACGCGGAAGCCGAAGGGCGACGGACGGATGGGCGGCGGTGTCGAACACGATCTCCGCGCCGCCACCGAGCCGGGCGCGCACATCGTCCGCCGCCGTCTCGCCCGCCGGCAGGGTCGGCAACCCCAGCTGCTCGGCGACAGTCCTTCGTTCCGGACTGGGCTCGACCACCACCACCTTCTCCGCGCCCCGATGCCGGGCGACGAGGGCGGTGAGGACGCCGATGGGACCGGCGCCGAAGACGGCGACCGTCTCGCCGCCGGCCAGCCCGGACCGGCTCACGGCGTGCACAGCGACGGCCAGGGGCTCGACGAGGGCGGCGACCGTCGCCGACACCCCGTCGTCCAGGGGGAAGAGCCGGTCGTCGGGGAAGACCGCGAACTCGGCGAGACCACCGGGTGCATCGATGCCGTACAGTCCGAGGCGCTCGCACACGTGCGTGTGCCCCGCGCGGCAGGGAGGGCACGTCCCGCAGCTCAGGAGCGGCAACACGGCGACGCGGCGGTCTCGGAGGCGCTCGTCTCCGCTGTCGATCACGCGGCCGACGATCTCGTGCCCCATGATCAGCGGCGCCGTCGCGCGGGGGTGCGAGCCGTGCAGGATGGAGAAGTCGGTGCCGCAGAGACCCGTGAACTCGATCTGCACGAGCGACTCGCCGTCAGCGGGGGAAGGACGGGGAACCGAGGCGACGCGCAGCCGATCAGGACCGTCCCACAGCACCGCTTTCATCGTCGTCTCCCTCACGCGCGCACCTCCGGGTTCAGCAGGTCGCGCGGATCGCGCCCTGCACAGTAGTCCACGACGTTCTCGATGGTCCGTCGCTTGAGCTCCGATTCCGATTCCTCGCTGTACCAGGCGGTATGCGGGGTCACCACCACCGAGGGCACCTGCAGCAACGGGCTCGTCGTCGGGAGCGGCTCCTGCTCGAACACGTCGAGGGCGGCGGCCTTGACCCTGCCGCTCCGCAGGGCCCGGACCAGCGCCTCGGTGTCCACGACACCGCCTCGGCAGGTGTTGACGAGCACCGCGCCCGGTTTCATCCGGTTCAGGGCTCCCTCGTCGATCAGGTGCCGGGTGCGCTCATCGAGCGGCACGTGCAGCGAGACCACGTCAGCCTCGCGCAGCAGGTCGTGGAACCCGACCAGCGGGACACCGTCGACTCTCGCCTCCGGCCGCGGATCGTGGCCGAGCACCGCGAACCCCAGCGCCGCGGCCTTGCGCGCGGTGGCGGTTCCGATCCGCCCGACGCCGACCACGCCGAACGTCAGTGCGGAGATGCGGTGCAGCGGCTTGACCTCGCTGAGGCCGTACGAGCCAGCCCTGGTCCGGCGATCGAGTTCGGTCACTCCGCGGACCAGTGAGAGCGCCAGGGCGATCGCGTGGTCCGAGACATCCTCGGTGCCGTAGTCGGGCACGTTGCACACCGCGACGCCTCGCGCCGTGGCCGCGGCGACATCGACCGTGTCGACGCCGACGCCGTATCGACCGATCGCGCGCAGGCCGGGCAGCGCGTCGAGAACGCGAGCGGTGATGGGCGCGTACTGGACCACGATGGCGTCCGCATCGGCCGCAGCGGCGATCACCTCATCCTCCGAGCGGCATTGGAACAGCTCCAGATCGACGCCGTGCGCTTCCGCGACCCTTCGCTCCTCGGCGATGGCATCGTGGTCGCAGTCTGTGATGACGATCCTCATCCGACGTCCTCTCCTTCGTGACGCTGCCTCCTCCGCCGTGTGCGCCGGCGGGGTGTTGGCAACAGTAGCGGAAGTGTGTATGTTTAGGAAATCGGTTTTCTAGCGGGTCAACTCGACCCCCGACCCGGAGTACTCATCAATGGCGAAGATCACGAACGTCCGCACCGACCTGTATCGGGTGCCGCTGGCGACGCGGCTCTCGGACAGCACCCACGGCGACATGGACGACTTCGAGCTCGTCGTCGTTCGGGTGACGGATGCCGACGGTGCCAGCGGCATGGGGTACACGTATACGGTCAACGCGGGCGGGCACGCGGTCGCCCGCATGGTCGACCCGTACCTGAGCGATGTCCTCGTCGGCGAGGACGCCGATCGGATCGAGGCGCTCTGGCAGAAGATGTGGTGGCATCTGCACTATGCCGGGCGAGGGGGTCATGTCACCTCCGCGATCTCCGCCGTCGACATCGCGCTCTGGGATCTCAAGGGCCGACGGCTCGGGCAACCGCTCTGGCGCGTGTTCGGCGGCTACGACCCGGTGGTGCCCGTCTACGCGGGCGGCATCGATCTGCAGTTCTCGGTGCCGCAGCTCCTGGCGCAGGCCGATGACTTCCGCGCGCAGGGATTCCGGGCGATCAAGATGAAGGTCGGTCGGGAAGAGCTGCGTGAGGATCTCGTCCGCGTGGCGGCGATGCGCGAGCACCTCGGCGACGGATTCCCTCTCATGGTGGACGCCAACATGAGGTGGTCCGCCGACCGCGCCATCGCGGCGGCCCGCGAGCTCCGTGCGTTCGACCTGGTGTGGTTGGAGGAGCCCGTGATCCCCGACGATCTCCCCGGACAGGCCCGCGTGCTCGCATCCGGCGGTCTACCGATCGCGGCGGGCGAGAATCTGCACACGCTGTACGAGTTCCGTGCCGCGATCGACGCCGGTGCGGTGACCTACCCTGAGCCCGATGTGAGCAACTGCGGCGGGATGACGGTCTTCCGCAAGGTCGCCTCCCTCGCCGAAGCTCACAACCTCCCGGTGACCAGCCACGGCGTGCACGATCTGACCGTCCACTGCCTGGCCGCAGCGCCGAACCGCACCTATATGGAAGCGCATGGGTTCAGCCTCGAGCCGTATCTGGCCGAGACCATGCCCATCGTCGGCGGTGCCGTAACCGCACCGGAGCGCCCCGGGCACGGACTCGACCTCGACTTCGAGAAGCTCGCGACGTTGCGAGCCTGACCGCGTCGACCGCCGTCGCGGCGGCTTTTTCACGAATGATCAAAGGAGATGTCATGAAATCGAACCGCATCATCACCGCGGCCGCCGTGGCCGCAGGACTGCTCTTCGCCGCCACCGGTTGCGCGAAGCCCCTGGACGACCAAGGCGCCGCCACCGCCAACGGCGAGGGCACCGAGCAGGTCGTCGAGAGCGCTTCGGAGGCGACGTGCACGAACCCCGCTCCCTCGGACGAGGAGCTCGGGGACATGAAGATCGGGTTCTCGCAATCGGAGAACGAACAGAACCCCTTCCGCGCGACAGAGACGGCCTCGGTGCGCCAGTCGGTCGAGGAGGCGGGAGCCGAGTTCGTCTACACCAATGCCAACAGCGACCAGGCGAAGCAGCTCAGCGACATCCAGTCGATGATCAATCAGGGTGTCGACGCGCTCATCGTCGCGCCGATCAGCGCGACGGGTCTGCAGAGCGCCTTCGAGGCGGCCAAGAGCAAGGGCATCCCGGTCATCACGATCGACCGCGAGACCGCAGGCGAGCCCTGCACCGACTTCATCTCGTTCATGGGCTCCGATTTCGAGCGGCAGGGCGAGCGCGCCGGCGAGGCGATGATCGAAGCCCTGGGCGGCGAGGGCTCCGTCGCTGAGCTGCAGGGGGCGCCGGGCAGCGATGTGGCGACCCTCCGCACCACCGGCTTCGACGTGGCGGTGAAGGACGCGGGCGGCATCGAGATCGTCGCCCAGCAGACGGGCAACTGGGCCACCAGCGAGGCCCAGGAGGTGCTCGCCCAGCTGCTGTCGTCCAACCCCGATATCGACGCGGTCTACACCCACAGCGACACCATGGCGCTGGGGGCGCTCACCGCCATCAGCCAGGCCGGGCTCACTCCCGGCAAGGACGTGAAGGTCGTCTCGATCGACGGCACGAGGGAGGCGGTCGGGCACGTGGCGTCCGGCGACATCGCCGCGATCGTCGAGACGAACCCGCGCTTCGGCCCGGCCGCGGTCGACCTGCTCGCGAAGTGGTTCGCGGGAGACGAGGTGGCGCAGGAGATCATCATGAAGGACGAGCTCTACACCGAGAAGAACGCCCAGGACGCGCTCGACTCGGGTCGGGCGTACTGAGCCTTCCGTCGTGCAGCGAGAGGACGAGCACATGGCTTCACAGGCGGGGGACGTGATCCTCGAGGCCCGTGACATCACGAAGAGCTTCAACGGCATCCGTGCGCTGAAGGGCGCATCGCTCGCGCTGCGCGCCGGGGAGGTCCACGGACTCAACGGGGAGAACGGCGCCGGCAAGTCGACCCTGATCAAGATCATCACGGGGTTCTACCAGCAGGACGCGGGCGAGGTGCTCCTCGACGGCCGTCCCGTGCGCTTCGACCGGCCGAAGGACTCGCAGGACGCGGGCATCAGCACCGTGTACCAGGAGGTCAACCTCATTCCGGAGCGCACGGTGGCGGAGAACATCCTCCTCGGTCGCGAGCCGCGCCGAGCCGGCCTGCTGCGCAAGCGGGCGGCGATCGCGCAGGCCCAGAGCATCCTGGACCGCTTCGGACTCGCCATCGCGGCGAAAGCGCCGCTGTCATCGCTCTCGCTGGGGATGCAGCAGATGGTCGCCATCGTGCGCGCGGTCGCCTTCGACGCACGGGCCGTGATCCTCGACGAGCCGACCTCGGCCCTCAACGGTGCCGAGATCGACATCCTGTTCGGAGTGGTCCGTCAGCTCCGCGACGAGGGCCTGGCGATCATGCTCGTGAGCCACCGTATGTCGGAGCTGTACGAGCTCTGCGACCGCTTCACCGTGCTGCGTGACGGGCGGTTCGTGGTGGAGAGCACTCCGGCCGAGCTGCCGCCCGCGGAGCTGGTGAGCGCGATGCTCGGCGGCATCCGCCTGAACGAGACCGACCGGGATCCCGAGGCCCACAGCCGGCGCGTCGAGGAGCTGCGGGCCGGGCCGCCGGTGCTGGAGGTGGACGGGCTGAGCTGGGGCAATCGGCTGCACGACGTGTCGTTCGACGTGCGCCGCGGCGAGATCGTGGGCCTGCTCGGCCTGCTGGGGTCCGGCCGCACGGAGATCTGCAAGGCGGTGTACGGGGCCATCAGGCCGGACGCCGGGGAGATCCGGCTCGGCGGCGAGGCGCTCGCCCGCCGGTCGCCGGCTCGCGCGCTGCGCGCCGGGATCGCCTACCTCTCCGAGGACCGCCGGAGGGAGGGGATCTTCCCCGGGCTGAGCGTCCGCGAGAACCTCACCGCCGCCGTCCTCCCGCGTCTGTCGACCCTGGGCGTGGTGCGGCCTCGGGAGCAGAGCGACATCGTCGCCCGATTCTCCGAGGAGCTGCGCCTGAAGGCGGCCGGCGCGGAGCAGCCGGTCGCTGAGCTGTCCGGCGGCAACCAGCAGAAGGTGCTGCTCGCCCGGTGGATCGCCACGGAACCGCGGGTCGTCCTGCTGGATGACCCCACTCGCGGGATCGATGTCGGTGCGAAGGCGGAGGTCCACCGCGTCATCCGAGCCCTCTCGGACCGCGGCATCGGGGTGCTGGTCACCTCGAGCGAGACGGAGGAGCTGCTCGCGCTGTGCGACCGGCTCATCGTGCTCAGCGAGGGAGCCGTGGTCGGCGAGCTGGATCCGCTGTCCGTCGACCCGGCCGACGTCGTCGGCCTTCTCTCCGCGACCTCCGCGGCGACCCCCGTCCGGACAGGAGAGAGCGCATGACCGTCACGACGACGACCACGGTGGTCGTCACAGAACGGACCCCCCGGCAGAAGCTCGCGCACTTCGCGCGCACGTACACCGTGTACCTCGCCCTCGCGGCGCTGGTGCTGTTCAACGTGATCGTCACCAACGGATTCGCGACGACGTCGACACTGCAGAACGTCCTATTCGCGGTCGCTCCGATCGTGCTGATCGCCGTCGGGCAGACCCTCGCGATCGGAACCGGCGGCATCGACCTGTCGGTGGGATCGATGATGGCGCTGTCGTCGGCGATGCTCGCGCTGTACCTCGGCTACGGCGAGGTCGTCGCGCTGCTGACCGGCGTGCTCGTCGCGGCCGCCGTCGGCACGCTGAACGGCACGATGATCGCGTACCTGCGCATCAACCCGCTCATCACCAGCCTCGGTCTGCTTGTCGCCGTCCGCGGACTCGCTCAGGCGCTCTCCGGGGGTGCACGCAGCCCCATCCCCGGCGACGGGCTGTTCGGCTGGCTCGGCAACGCGGTGCTGTTCGGCATCCCGGGTGTGGCCGTGATCGCCGCCGTGATCGCGGTGCTCATCTGGCTGCTGGTGAAGAAGACCACCTTCGGCCGGTATGCGCTGTTCGCCGGATCGAACCGCGCGGCCGCGCATCTGACCGGTACGCCGCGCAACCGGACCCTCATCACGATCTACGCGCTGAGTGCGGGACTCGCCGGTCTCGCCGGGGTGTTCGTCTCCGCCCGCATCGGTGCGTCGGATCCGAGCTTCATCGGCATCCACCTGGAGCTGACGGCGATCGCGGCGGTGGTGATCGGCGGCACGCCGCTCGCCGGAGGCCGCATCAACGTGGGCGGAACGGTCGCCGCGGCGCTGTTCCTCCAGGTGATCGACACCACGTTCATCATGAACAACCTCGATTTCGCATACGCGCAGGTACTCAAGGCGGTCCTCATCGTGGTCGCCCTGTTCCTGCAGCGTGCAGGGAAGGACGCGCGATGACCGCGACGAGAGAGAACGCTCCGCGGTGGCAACTCCGCCGGCAGAGCGCGGGAACCGCCTGGGCGGCGGGCCTGCAGCGGTACGGCATCGTCGGCGTGCTCGTCGCCGTCGCCGTGGCCGCTGCGATCGTCTCACCCACGTTCGGCACGATCGACAACGCGGCCAACATCGTCACGGCGGCCTGCTTCATCGGTCTCATCACCATCGGGCAGAGCTTCGTGCTCATCACCGGCGGCATCGACCTGTCCGTCGGCTCGATGATCGGGCTCGGCACGGTGCTGGCGGCGCTGGCGGCACCGGCCGGTTGGGTGGCGGCTCTGCTCGTGCCGATCGCCGCCGGCATCGCCCTCGGCCTGGTCAACGGGCTGCTGGTCGGCACGGCGCGCATGGCACCGTTCATCATCACCCTGTCGGCTCTCCTCGCCGTCAATGGCATCGCGGTGGCACTGGCCAGCTCCAGCATCGTGATCGAACGCGGGTTCTTCACGTCGATCGCGAACGGCAGCGTGCTGGGCCTGCCGAACCTGGTGTGGATCCTGCTGATCGCCTTCGTCGTCGCTGCGGTCGTGCTGAATCGCACGTCGTTCGGCTCCCGCATGTTCGCCCTCGGCGGCAACGAGGAGGCGGCGCGGATGATGGGCGTCAACGTCACCCGCGTGAAGATCCAGGTCTACACGATCAGCGGCGGTCTCGCCGGTCTCGCCGGCGCTCTGCTCGCGTCGCGCCTCTCCTCCGGCGTCGCCAGTCTCGGCTCCACCTACGAGCTCAAGTCCATCGCGGCCGCCGTGATCGGCGGCGTGCTGCTCACCGGCGGCGTCGGCACCATGCTCGGCGCACTCTCGGGGGTGCTCCTCATCGCCATGATCGACAACCTGATCAACCAGATGGGAGCGCTCAATGCGTACTTCCAGGATCTGTTCACCGGCGTGTTCCTCGTGCTCGCGATGATCGTGCAGACGCTCCTGAGCCGCCGCCGAGATCACTGACCATCCATCCCAGGACCTTCAGAAAGGGAACCCCATGTCGTCTCTCGACAACAAGATCGCACTCATCACCGGAGCCGCCTCCGGCATGGGCCGCGCCATGGCGCACGGCTATGCGGCGGAGGGCGCGCACGTCGTCATCGCCGACCTCAACCTCGCCGGCGCCGAGACCGTCGTCCGCGAGATCCAGGAGGCAGGAGGGCAGGCGTCCGCCCGCGCGCTCAACGTCGCCGACCCCGCGGCATCCGCGGCGCTGGTCGACGGGATCGTGGCCGAGCACGGCCGGCTCGACATCCTCGTCAACAACGCCGGGATCGGGCTCATCAAGGCCGTGTGGGACACCACGCCCGCGGAGTGGGACCGCATCTTCGCAGTGAACGTGAAGGGACTGTTCTTCCTCTCGCAGGCGGCGGCGGAGCCGATGCGCCGTCAGGGCAGCGGCAAGATCATCAACATGGCATCGGTGGCCGGGCGCCGAGGCGAAGCGCTCGTCACCGCCTATTGCGCATCGAAGGCCACGGTGATCTCCATCACCCAGTCGGTCGCGCTCGCACTGGCACCGCACGGCGTGAACGTCAATGCGATCGCGCCGGGCGTCGTCGACACCCCGTACTGGAAAGAGGTCGACAAGCAGTTCGGCGAGATCACCGGCAAGGCCGAGGGTGAGACCTTCAAGGGCATCGGGGAGACCATCCCGCTGGGGCGCACCTCCGTCCCGTCCGACATCGTTCCGATGGCGATCTTCCTCGCCGGCCCCGGATCCGACTACATCACCGGCCAGACGTTCAACGTCGAGGGCGGGACCTACTTCAACTGATCAGGCACGAGGAGCACGCATGACCATCACCACCCCACCCCCGATCCTCGGCGAGGGCTCCCTCCTCGAGGAGAGTCCCCGGATGCTCGTCGCCGGCAGCTGGCGCTCCGCCGAGGCCACCCGCCCGGTGACCAACCCCGCGACGGGCGCCGTCTTCGCCGAGGTCCCCTCGGCGGATGCGAGCCACGTCGACGAGGCCGTCGCCGCTGCCGTGCACGCACAGCGTGAGTGGGCGCGCCGTCCCGTGGCGGAGCGCGCCGCTGTGCTCGCCGAGGTCGTCCGCCTCGTGGAGCAGAACGCCGAGGAACTCGCCGCACTCGTCGTCGCCGAGCAGGGCAAGACCATCACCGAAGCGCGCGGCGAGATCCAGGGAGTCGTCGCCTTCTTCGACTTCGCGCTCAGCCAGAAGTACCGCACGGAGGGCGAGGTCGTCACCCCGTCGTCGGCGCAACGGCAGTTGATCGTGAGGGAAGAGCCTCTCGGTGTCGTCGTCGCCATCATCCCGTGGAACTTCCCGGCTGCGATCTTCGCGCGCAAGGTGGCTCCGGCTCTGATGACGGGGAACGCGATCATCGTGAAGCCGAGTGACGTGACGCCGCTCTCCTCCCTCGCGCTGGCGCGTCTCTGCCAGCGGGCAGGAGTGCCGGACGGGCTGCTGAGCGTGCTCACGGGGCGCGGCAGTGTCGTCGGGACAGCGCTGATCGACCACCCGGAGACGGCGATGGTCACGGTGACCGGGTCGACGAGAGCCGGGATCGACATCCTCGAGCGCGCGGCGAAGAAGGTCATCCCGGTCTCGCTCGAGCTCGGGGGCAAGGCGCCCTTCATCGTCTTCGGCGACGCGGATCTCCCGCGCGCCGTGGAGGACGCGTTCGAGGCCCGGTTCATGAACTGCGGACAGGTGTGCACGTGCAACGAGCGCACCTACGTCCACCGTTCCGTGTTCGACGCGTTCGTCGCGCAGCTCGTGGAGAAGGTGCGCGGGCTCCGCGTGGGCGACCCCATGGACGACGAGTCCCAGATGGGGCCGAAGGTCTCGGGCGAGGAGTGGTCGAAGGTCGATGAGATGGTACGAGCCGCCGTCGCCGCGGGCGCGCAGGTCGAGGTCGGCGGCGGTCGGCCCGAGGGGCGGGACGAGGATCCCGGCTTCTGGTTCGCGCCGACAGTGCTGACGGGGGTCTCGAACGACATGGACATCGTGCAGCAGGAGGTCTTCGGGCCGGTGCTGCCGATCGTGCCTTTCGACGACTACGACGAGGTCATCCGGTTCGCCAACTCCACGCCGTACGGGCTGACCGCCTACGTGTACACCACCGACATCCGTACCGCCATGCAGGCTACGGACGACCTGGCTTTCGGAGAGGTGTACGTCAACCGGGTCGGTCCGGAGGAGGTCGCCGGCTTCCACACCGGGTGGAAGATGTCCGGCCTCGGAGGCGATGACGGGCACCACGGGTTCGAGCGCTACACCCAGCGCAAGACCGTGTACGTGGACTACAGCCGAGACCGTTGACCTCCGCACGACCCGATGACACCGGTGCGCCGGGGAACGAGGCGTCTCGTTCCCCGGCGCACCCTGCATGAGAAGATGGCGCGTGCCTGATTCATCCCCGAGCCGTGGACGAGTCCGACTGATCGACGTCGCGAATCTCGCCGGCGTGACCAAGTCCGTCGCGTCGAGGATTCTCAGCCGTGACGAGACCCTCAACGTGCGCCCCAGCACTCGCGAGCGCGTGTTGGAGGCAGCGGAGCGGCTGCAGTACTCCCCGCACGCCGGGGCCCGCGCTCTTGCCGCTTCGACGACGGGCGCTCTGTCGCTCCTCATCCCCGATCTCACGAACCCGGTGTACGCGAGGATCGCGCGCGGCGCCTACCAGCGGGCCCACGAGCTGGGCTACGTGGTCCTGCTGGCCGAGGACACCGAGGAGACGGATGCCGGTACCGACTTCACCGATCTCGTCGCGGCGGGTCGCGTCGACGGACTCCTCATCGCCAGCGCGCGACGCGATCACCCCCTGATCGAATCCGGTCGCCTCGCCGCGATCCCCCATGTGTTCGTCAACCGGACCGTGCCAGGATCGGGTCGCAACGTGACTGTCGATCTCCGGCTCGCCAGCACCGTCGCCTTCCAGCACTTGCACCGGCTCGGACATCGCCGGATGGCGCACATCTCCGGCCCGGGCGATCTGAGCCCCGCACGCGAACGCGAACGCGGGTTCTCCGCTGCGGCGGACGAGGCAGGCGCTCCGCCGCCACTGGTCGTGCACGCGGACTTCTCGGAGGCCGGCGGATATGGTGCGGTAGAGCAGATCCTCGATGAGCGCCCCGACGTCACGGCGATCTACGCGGGGACCCTCCCGCAGTCGATCGGGGCGATGAAGTCGCTGCACCGTCGCGGTCGACGTGTGCCGGAAGAGGTCTCGTTGCTCTCCGCCGACGACCTCCCCATGGCCGGATACCTGACTCCCGCGCTCACGGCACTCGAGCTGCCGCTGCAGGAGCTGGGTACGGCGGCCGTCGATGAGCTCGTGCATCAGCTGCACGGGCAGCCGGCTCGCGACGTCACCCTCAGCGCCGGGATCCGGATCATCGATCGCGACTCGGTGGGGGCAGCGCCCTGACGCCTCCGGCGCCGCTCGCTGATCCTCTCGACAACGGCGGGGGAGTGGCGGATGCTGGGGACATGGCAGCCTTCACAGCGGAGAACGCGTTCAGCGGCTTCAGCGTCGACGACATCGACGCGGCGAGAGAGTTCTACGGCACGACCCTCGGGCTCGACGTCGAGGTCAACGCGATGGGATTCCTCGACCTGCGTCTGCCCCGCGGCGGATCGGTCCTCGTCTACGCGAAGCCGAACCATACCCCGGCGAGCTTCACGATCCTGAACTTCCCGGTGGCGGACGTCGATGCCGCCGTCGAGGAGCTCAACGAGCGCGGGGTGCAGACCAAGATCTACGGCGACGACGAGTTCCCGTCGGACTCCCGCGGCATCGTCCGCGGGAACGGGCAGGGACCGGACATCGCGTGGTTCCGCGACCCGGCGGGCAACGTGCTCGCCGTCATGCAGGCCTGACGGGGCCCGCCTCGCTCACAGCCGGTCGACCGCCGTCACCGTGACCACCGCCTCGCCCGCCTCGTCGGACGCGGCGAGGTCGACGGTGGCGCTGATGCCCCAGTCATGGTCGCCGGCCGGGTCGTCGATGATCTGCCGCGCCGTCCACGCGGTCGGACCCTCGGTGAGCAGCAGCATGCGGGAGCTCCGGGCGTCCGGTCCGGTGCCGATGTCGTCATGCTCGGCGAAGTACGCGTCCAGCGCGTCGGACCAGGCGGCGGCGCCGAACGTCGGGTCGAGCTCGGCCAGGGCGTCCACGTCCTCCCGGGCGGCGAGCTGCACCCGCCGGAAGAGCTCGTTGCGGACGAGCGTGCGGAAGGCGCGGGTGTTGCTCGTGAGGCGCTTCGGTGCGGGCGGGACGATCGGCTCGTCGGTTTCGCCGCGGGCCGCGGTCCCGGCGGTCAGCTCGCTCCATTCGTCGAGCAGGCTGGAGTCGATCTGGCGCACGAGCTCGCCGAGCCACGCGATGAGGTCGTGGAGGTCCTCGTCCTTCCGCTCCTCAGGGATCGTCTGGGAGGCGGCGCGATACGCGTCCGACAGGTACCGCAGCACGACGCCCTCGGAGCGGGCGATCTTGTAGAACGCGACGTACTCGCCGAACGACATGGCCCGCTCGTACATGTCGCGGACGACGGACTTCGGGTGCAGCGCGAAGTCCCGGATCCACGGCTGCGCCGCGCTGAAGGTCTCGAAGGCCGCGTCGAGGAGCTCCTCCAGCGGCTTCGGGTAGGTGATCGCCTCGAGGAGCTCCATGCGCTCGTCGTACTCGATGCCCTCGCGCTTCATGGCGGCGACCGCCTCGCCCCGTGCGAGGAACTCCTGCTGGCTGAGCACGGCGCGGGGGTCGTCGAGCGTCGCCTCGACGATCGAGATCATGTCGAGCGCGTACGACCCCGTCCCCACCCCCTGGTCCCCCGAGCCCGCCGGAGTCCCTGAGCCCGCCTGGGTCCCTGAGCTTGTCGGAGCCTGGGTCCCTGAGCCTGTCGAAGGGTCCAGCAGGTCGAACGCCGCGAGGGCGAACGGCGAGAGCGGCTGGTTGAGCGCGAAGTTGGGCTGCAGGTCGACCGTGAGCCGGACGCCCTTCGGCGCTCCGGGCACTCCCGTGTCGAAGGTCTCCACGACGCCCGATTCCCGGAGCGTGCGGAAGATCGCGAGGGCGCGGAGGGCGAGCGCACGCTGCCGGGCGCGCGGCTCGTGGTTGTCGAAGACGAGCCGGCGGACGTTCCCGAACACATCCCCGCCCCGGGCGATGACGTTGAGCAGCATCGCGCTGGTGATCTGCATGTGCGAGGTCAGCGTCTCCGGCGTCGCGTCGATGAGCTTCCGGAACGACGGCTCGCCCCACGAGACGAAGCCGTCCGGGGCCTTCTTGCGGATGATCTTCCGCTTCTTCTTCGGGTCGTCGCCGGCCTTGCGGATCGCGGCGAGGTTCTCGGTCTCGTGCTCCGGGGCCTGGGCGACGACGGTGCCCGCGGTGTCGTAGCCCGCGCGTCCGGCCCGGCCCGCGATCTGGTGGAACTCCCGCGCGTTGAGCTGCCGCATCCGCGTGCCGTCGAACTTCGTCAGCGCGGTGAGCAGTACGGTCCGGATCGGGACGTTGATGCCCACCCCGAGCGTGTCGGTGCCGCAGATGACCCGGAGGAGACCGCGCTGGGCGAGCTGCTCCACGAGTCGGCGGTACTTCGGCAGCATGCCGGCGTGGTGCACCCCGATGCCGGCCCGGAGGAAGCGCGAGAGCGTCTTGCCGAACGCCGTCGTGAAGCGGAAGCCGCCGATGAGGGCGGCGATCTCGTCGCGCTGCTCGCGCGTGGCGACCTTCGTGCTCGACAGGGCCTGCGCCCGCTCCATGGCCGCCGCCTGTGAGAAGTGCACGATGTAGATCGGTGCCTGCCCGGTGTTGAGCAGGTCGTCGATGGTCTCGTGGATGGGCGTCGTCTCGTAGAAGAAGTGCAGGGGAACCGGGCGCTCGACCCCCGTGACCGAGGCAGTCTCCCGTCCGGTGCGGCGGGTCAGGTCGGCGGCGAGGGTGGTGACGTCGCCGAGAGTGGCCGACATCAGCACGAACTGGGCCTGCGGGAGCTCGAGGAGCGGCACCTGCCAGGCCCACCCGCGGTCGGGGTCGCCGTAGAAGTGGAACTCGTCCATGACCACGAGGCCGACGTCGGCGGCATCGCCCTGGCGCAGGGCCAGGTTCGCGAGGATCTCCGCGGTGCAGCAGATGATGGGGGCATCGGCGTTCACGGCGGAGTCTCCCGTGACCATGCCCACGTTCTCGGCGCCGAACACCTCCGCCAGCGCGAAGAACTTCTCGCTCACGAGGGCCTTGATCGGCGCCGTGTAGTAGCTCCGGTGCCCGCGGACCATCGCCGCGAAGTGGGCGCCGACCGCGACGAGCGACTTCCCGGTGCCGGTCGGCGTGGACAGGATGACGTTCGCACCGGAGACGATCTCGATGAGCGCCTCGTCCTGCGCGGGGTACAGGCGGATGCCGGTCGACTCCGCCCACTCCACGAACGCCAGGTAGACCGCATCGGGGTCCGCCGCGTCGGGAACGAGAGAGGGTTCGAGCCGCGGCGTGGGATTCATGGTGCTTCGATCATCCCATCTGCGTCATGTCGCCGATCCCGTGACCCCGAGCGCGGTGAGCAGCTCGTACGCCGTGGAGCGCGCGTGCACGATCACGGTGCCGAGCTGCGACGAGGAGGCCGACACCGAGAGCAGGAGCTGGCCGTATGGCGCGAGGATGAAGCTCAGCAGCGCCATCTGGTTCTCGCCGATGGACAGCGACACGATGGCCGACAGCGTCGGCTCCGTCCCTCCCGCGATGATCTCGGCCTCGGCCCGCGCGACCCCGAACAGGGAGCCGTTCATCGCCGCGAGCTGCTCGCCGCCGTCGGGGTCGACGCCGAGCGAGGCGATGTGGAGGCCGTCCGCGGTGCCGAGGACGGCGGTCGTCAGCTCCGGGAAGCGCTCCTCCAACTGCTGCAGACGGGCCTGGGCCGACGGGCCGACGATCCGCGACCACAGCGCCCAGTTGCCGGCGACGTCGGGGTGCATGCGGGACGGATCGGGCGTCGCGGCGGCGTCCTGCCGCCCGGCGGGTCCGGTCATGGCTTCTCCTCCGGAAGATCGAGAACGGCACCGGCGACGCGCATCACGCTGTCGCGGTCGCGTGCGTCGGCCGCGAGGACGCGGGAGACGGGGATGCCGTGTCGAGCGAGCACGGGGGCGAGATCGCGGCGGATGTCGCCGATCGGGTGCCCTGCCGCGTGGCTGACGGCGATCACGATCCGATGCTCGTCTCCGGAGAACACGTCCAGCCACTCCTCGGCGGCGGCCGCGAGGGTGTCGTGGTCCGCGCGCAGCCAGAGCAGCACGCGAGTGCCCGGCATCGAGACCCGCTGCCGGGCGGACGCGAAGCGCTCCTGCCCCGGGATGCCGACGAGCGCGATGGAGACCTCGGGCGTGGGCCGCCAGGTCCCGTAATCGAGGCCGACGGTCGTCGTCGTCTTCCCGTCGCCGCTCGCGAGCGACATCGGCACGTCGGTGTCCACCGGCGGGACATCGCTCAGGGCGCGGACCGCGGTGGTCTTGCCCGCGCCCACCGGACCGGCGAAGATCAGGCGGTACCGCTGAGGCAGGTCGGTCCGTCGCCGACGCGGGCGCCTCATCGCCCGCTCCACGGGACCGCTCTTCCGCTGTCGCCCTCTCCCGAGGCCGCTCCCCACGGCCCCATGGATCACGCGCCGAGGGCGGCGACCCGGCGGTTCACCGAGGAGCGCAGCAGGGCGAGGTTCGTGGCCTGGCGATCGGCGGCCAGGTAGATGAACAGGTCGTCGTCGAGCATCTTGAGCAGGTGCAGCTGCGTGTTCAGCGTCAGCAGCATGTCCTCGAGCTCGCCCTGGATGCCGAGGGCGTCGATCGTACGCTTCTTGTTCTTCACGATCTCGCTGTTGAACGCGCTCGCGACCTCGAGGTCGAAGTCCGGGCGGACGGAGCTCGAGGCGAGCGGCAGTCCCGATTCGAGGTCGACGATCGACGCCCCGATGAATCCGTTGATGTCGCGTTCGATGTCCGCCAGCAGCGCGTTGAGCTGATCTTGCGTGGCCATGGTTCTCCCCAGTCGTCTTCGTCGCGCGCAGCAGCGACCGCCCTGTGCGGTCTTCCCCGGCGCCGCGCGACCTGTGAAGTGTATAACGTTACTCGACGAGGAGGCCAGTCTCAGACCGAGGTCGCCGCGCGGAGGGCGATGCGCACCATGTCCCCGAACGTCTGCTCGCGCTCCTGGGCCGTGGTCTCCTCGCCGGTGACGATGTGGTCGCTGACCGTGCAGATCGCGAGCGCGCGGCGTCCGTGGAAGGCGGCGAGCGTGTAGAGGCCCGCCGCCTCCATCTCGACGCCGAGGATGCCGTGCTGTACGAAGGGCGCGGTGAGCTCCGGCCGCGTGCTGTAGAACTGATCGCTCGAGAACAGCGGCCCCACGTGCACCGTGGACGACAGGGGCTCCGTCTCGCTCGCCTCCACCGCGGCGCGCAGCAGGGCGAAGTCGGCGAGGGGAGCGTAGTCGAGGCCGTGGAAGCGCACGCGGTTGATCCCGGAGTCGGTGCTCGCGCCGTTGGCGATGATGATGTCGCGCACCGCGAGCTTCTCCGTCAGCGCGCCGCACGACCCCACCCGGACGATCGTCTGCACGTCGTACTGGGTGAACAGCTCCGTCGCGTAGATCGCCATCGACGGCTGCCCCATCCCCGAGCCCTGGACGGAGATCCGATGCCCCTCCCAGGTGCCGGTGAAGCCCAGCATCCCGCGCGTCTCGGAGTACAGCTCGGCGTCGTCGAGGAAGGTCTCGGCGATCCACTTCGCCCGCAGCGGGTCGCCGGGGAACAGCACGATGGGGGCGATCTGACCGGGTTCCGCGGCGATGTGGGTGCTCATCCGCTCAGCGTACTCAGCCCTCGCGACGGCGGACGATCTCCCCGATCCAGAGGGGAGCGAACGGCGAGGTGCAGCCCGGGGCCGTGGGATAGTCGGCCAGGACCTGGAGCCGCTCGCCGATGTCCACGGCCCGTGCGCGCAGGTCCGGATGGAAGATGCCGATGTTCGCGAGGGTCTCGTTCATCGCCCACTGCAGACGTGGTGGGGCCTGCTGCAGGTCGCGCTCGATGAGGTCGAGCAGGTGCGACAGGTCGAGGCCGTCGGGGTCCTTCGTCACCCGGACCGTCGTGAGCGACCACGCGGCGGCGGCGACCGTGGGATCGGCGTCGTCGAACCAGCGCCGGCGCAGCTCCTCGGCGAGGGGCGACTTCTTGAGGACGTAGTTCACGAACCAGTCGTTGACCTTGGGCGGACGGGTCTCACGCAGCATCGCGTCGAGTTCGTCGGCGGTGAAGTCCGCCGGGCGGCACACGAGCAGGGCCAGCAGCCGGGCGGACGTCTCGCCCGTCGCCCACAGCTCCCGCGCGAGGGCCTGATCGGTCTTGATGCGCTTCGCGAGGGCGCGCATCCGGCTCAGGTTGATGCCGTGGTCGTCGCCGCGCTTCTCGTTCGCCGCGCGCTGCCGGGGGTCTTCCAGCGCCGCGAGCTCCGCCAGCGCCTCCTCCACTGTCATCCCGCCAGGGTAACCCCCGTCGACCCACCCCTTTCGGTGCGTCCCGGCCCGTTGCGGACGCACTTACGGGGCCGGGAGGCGCGAAAGGGGGTGGGTCGGCGGGAGGTCAGTCCTCGTCGAGGAGTTCGCCGCGGATGCGACGGAGGTCTTCCATGAGGGAGCCGATGAGGATCCAGTGCTGCGAGGACGGCGGACGGATCACGAGCGGAGCCGTCAGAGCGGGGATCGCGGAGGTCAGCGGCTCGGGCTCCGCGGAGGGCGCCGTGGTCTGCACCGCGAGGCGCACGTCGTGTCCGGCGCGGCGGAGCTGCTCGGCGATCGCGGCCACCGCGGGCTCCTCGCCGAGCCGGTCGTCGTAGTGGTCGAAGTAGGCGCGGGTCATGCCGATGGTCTGCGTGACGATGGGCGAGAGCCGGTCGAGCAGCGCCTTCAGCTCCTGCAGGTCGGCACGATGGGTCGAACGCCGCGGATTCAGCGTGAGCGACTCCTCCCCGGCGGCGATCGCGGCGGCGGCAGCATCCTTCATGGGCCGCAGCAGCCGCACCTCGACCATGAGCTCCTGCAGCCGCGCCGGCGTCTGCGGGGCGGGCAGGGCGTCCGCCAGGCGGTCGAGGCTCGCGGCGAGCTCCCGCCCGAGCAGCCCCACGTTCCGCCGCGCCGGCTCGACGAGCACCGGGGGCACGATCAGCGCGTTCACGACGATGCCGATCGCCACCCCGATCAGGGTCTCCACGATCCGGGCGACCGCGTACTCCGGGCTCGACGACCCCAGCGCCAGCACGAGCATCGCCGAGATCGCGACCTGGTTGCCGGTGCCGGGGGACGCCCGGAAGATCCACGCCACGAGCATCGCGACGACGATCGCCAGCAGCACGATCCAACTCGGCGAGCCGAGGAGCAGGCCGAGACCGACCGCGATGACGACCCCGACGATCACGCCGATGCTGCGCTCGAGCGCCTTCGACAGCGACTGGTTGACGCTGGGCTGCACGACCAGGAGCGCGGCGATCGCGGCGAACACCGGCAGCTGCCCGGGGAAGACCCAGCCCGCGATCAGCCACGCGGCGATGGTCGCCGCGGCCGACTTCACCACCTGCAGCAGGGGGGAGCGCTGGGAGGCGCGGATCGCGGCGGGGATGCGCATGACCTCCACGGTAGTCGCGCCGATGTCAACCCCATCGCCCTTCTCGCGCGCAGCAGGCTGAATGGAGGCACACGAACGACGAACAAGTGAGGAGCATCCCCATGGTGCAGATCATCGAGACCATCGACGTCGACGTTCCCGTCCGCACGGCGTACAACCAGTGGACGCAGTTCGAGAGCTTCCCGAAGTTCCTCGACGAGGTCGTCTCCATCACGCAGATCGACGAGACCCACACGCACTGGAAGGTGAACGTGGGCGGCGCGGAGCGTGAGTTCGACGCCGAGATCACCGAGCAGCACCCGGATGAGCGCGTGGCGTGGAACAGCGTCGGCGGCGAGACCGAGCACGCGGGCGTCGTGACGTTCCACAAGCTCGACGACAACACCACGCGGGTGACCGTCCAGCTCGACTGGGCGCCGGAGGGGCTGCTGGAGAAGGTCGGTGCGCTGGTCGGCGCGGGATCCCACGCGGTGAAGAAGGATCTGAAGAACTTCAAGGAGTTCATCGAGGGCCGCGGCGTCGAGACCGGCGCCTGGCGCGGTGACGTGGACGCCTGACGCGTCTTCGACGAGGCCCGGGACCGCTCGCGCGGCCCCGGGCCTCGTCGCGTGCGGGGGTGCGGGCGTCGGACGGGCGTGCTTGCATGGGCGCATGGACACGAGGGAGCGTCTGCGCGGCGAGGGGCGGGCCGTCCTCGCGACCGTGGTCTGCTTCGTCGGGGGAGCTCTCGCCGGGGCGCTGCTCCTCGGCGGTCCGCCGCGGCCGCTGACCGGTGAGGGAGGTCTGGCGCTGCCCGCCGCGGGAGTCGCCGGCGGCATCACGGCTCTGGCTTTCGTCATCAGCACGCTCCTGCACCGTCGGGAAGAGGCCGCGGGGATGCCGCGCTGGCAGCGGGCGGTGTCACGGCTCTCCGCCGCCGCGCTCACCGTGGCTTTCGGGGCCGTGACAGCGATGGGCGTGCTGCTCACCGCGGAGGTGCTCGCGGCGGGCCTGCGGGGTCTCGCGCTCGGAGCGATCGGCGGCGGGCTGCTCACGGGGGTCGCGGCGGCGGTCGGCGGACGACTCGCGTTCGGTGCGGGGATCGGTCTCCGGACCGCCGACCTCGCCGGGCTCCTGTTCGGGTTCCTCGTGATCGGCACGCTGTTCGCGATGGTGACCGCCGTCGACCCCCGGTGGTGGGAGGAGAACTTCTCGCAGCTCGGGGTGGGCTGGGCGTTCAACGGCACCCTCGTCGTGGCCGGGCTGCTGGTCGCCACCGTCGGCGCGTACATCGGGCGCGACCTGCATCGGCTGCTCGGCGACGACGCGCTGTCCCGGATCGCGACCGTGGTCGTGCTGTGGGCCGCGGCCGGACTCGCGCTCGCCGCCGTCGGGCTCCTGCCGCTGTACCGGGCCCCCGTTCCGCACGACATCGCGGCCGTCGCGGCGCTGCTCCTCTTCCTCGGGGCTGCCGCCGCGACGACGCTGACCGTCCCCGGCCGACCCCTGGCCCTCGTGGTGACCTCCGTCGTGGTGGGGGTGCTCGTGGTCGCGGCCGTGCTGCTGTGGTGGCCGCTCGGCTTCTTCCCGGTGACAGCGGTGGAGGCGGTCGTCGTCGGGCTCGGGCTGCTGTGGATGACGACGCTCGTGCGGGTGCTCGCGATCCTCGTGCCGGAGGGGACCCGTCCGTCCGCGCGGCCCTCGCTCCGGCAGGGCAGGCAGTCGCGCGAGGTCAGGCGGGTTCGCGCGCCAGGAGCCTGATGCGGCGCGGGCGCCTGTGCCGGCATAGGGAGCCGAGGGCGAGAGGGACGCGGAAGATAGGGCATCCGTCCGATGTGGCGGGGGCACCTCAGAGCGGAGTGTAGGGATACACCGAACCGTCGAGGAGACATCATGTTCGAGCACCCCTCCCTCATCCACCAGGTCACCGTCTTCGAGCAGGAGCAGATCGAACGCGCGGTCGCCCGGCGCCGGATGCTCCTGGAGCACGCGGATCAGATCGTGCCGCGTCCGGCGGGTCCGCTGCGTCGGCTCCTGCGCCGCCTCGCACGCCGGGGAACGCCGGTGCCGCGGGCGTCCCGCGCGGGGGCCTGCGATCCGGTCGTCGCCCGATGACGGACGGCGTCGTGCTGTCGTTCCCCGGCCCTCCGGATGTCCGGGGGGAGTGGCACGATGGGTCCATGGCCCCAGCCCCCTCCGCCGCGATGGTCGGGCGTGACGCCGAGATCGCCGGGATGCGCCGCCTGTTCGACGGTGTGCGCCAGGGCGTGCCCGCCGCGCTGCTCGTCGAGGGCGAGGCCGGAATCGGCAAGACCCGGCTGGTGCGGGAGTTCGGCGCCGAGATCACGAGCGCGGCAGACGTGCACGTCGGCTGGTGCCTCGACCTCGGCGCCTCGCGTGCGCCGTTCGGACCCCTCGCGGGCATCCTCCGCTCGCTCGTGGAGCGGCTGGGAGCCGAACGCGTGCGTGAGGCGGTCGGCGTGGGCGTCGAGGCGCTCGGCATGCTGCTGCCCGAGCTCGTCGACGCCCCCGCCGCCCGCGACCGCACCAGTCCCGAACGCCTGCGCGACGCGATCGCCTCCCTCATCGAGGCCGCCACGG
Organism: Microbacterium sp. UMB0228; assembly: GCF_002871415.1. Lineage (NCBI taxonomy): Bacteria > Bacillati > Actinomycetota > Actinomycetes > Micrococcales > Microbacteriaceae > Microbacterium > Microbacterium sp. UMB0228. The sequence continues at coordinate 391,941 of NZ_PNFU01000002.1, forward strand.
AGCTGGCGCCGCAGGTCATCGTCGTCGAAGACCTGCACTGGGCCGACGACTCGACCCTCGCGATCCTCTCCTTCCTCCTGCGCACGCTCGACCGCGGCCGCCTGCTGCTGCTCATCACCTGCCGCACCGACGACGTGCGCCGAGGCGACGCGGTGAGCCGGTTCATCGGCGAGGCGACGCGCGCACGACTGCTCGAACGGATGACGGTGCCGCGTCTCGACGACCATGCCGTCGGCGAGCTCGTCGCGCAGATCACGGGACGTGCGCCGACCGCGACGGCGTTGGAGCGGCTGCAGGTCCGGGCGGAGGGCGTCCCCTTCTTCGTGGAGGAGATCGCCGGGTGCGCCCAGGGGCCCCTGCCGGAGAGCCTGCGCGACCTCCTGCTCGCCCGGTTCGACCGTCTCGGAGACGATGCGCGCCGCGTGGTGCAGGTCCTGTCCGGCGCCGAGCGGCCGCTCACGGATCCGCTGCTGCTGCGTCTCGTCGAGCTTCCGGAGGATCGGGTCGACGACGCCGTCCGCGAGGCCGTGCGCAGCGGCATCATCGTCGTCGGCGAAGACGACTACCGGTTCCGGCACGCGCTGCTGCGCGAAGCCGTGCACGACGATCTGCTGCCCGGAGAGCGCGCGCGTCTGCACCGCGCCTACGCCGAGGTGCTGGACGAGGACGGCGGCGGCGACGCGGCGGCCCTGGCCCACCACTGGCAGCTCGCGCAGGACGATCGTCGCGCCATCGCGTCCGCCGCCGACGCCATGCGGCAGGCCAAGGCCCAGTACGCCTTCGCCAGTGCGGCGCGGTTCGGGGAGCTCGTCCTCGAACTCTGGCCGCTCGTGCCGGACGCGGAGCAGGCGACGGGATTCGCGCGTCTCGACCTCCTCCACGTGCTCGGGTCGGTCCTCCGCAACGCCGGTGACGGCGAGCGGGCGCTGGCGGTCGCCAATGTCGCGCTGAGCGAGGTCGACCCGGCGACGGTCGACCCGCGGCTGCACGCGCGCCTGCTCCGCAACAAGGCGCTGTATCTCGTCAATCTCGGACGCCTCGGGGCCATCCCGCTCCTCCAGGAGGCGCTCGCGCTCGCGGAGCGCGTCGACGACGAGGCGTTCCGCGCGGAGCTGGTGAATCAGCTGGCGAGCCGTCGCATGATCGCGGGCGATCGCGAGGAGGCGATCCGGCTCGCCGACGAGGCGGAGCGTCGGGCCGCGGGCGCCGCGACGACGGATCAGCTCTCGATCGCCGCGAACGTCCGCGGCGGGTCGCTGGCCCATCTCGGCCGGGTCGCGGAGGGGGTGCGCGAGTACGAGCGTGCGCGCGACCTCGCCGCCGGATCGACGGCCGAGATGCGCTACCGCGTCAACTACTCCGACCTGCTGACGCTGCTGGGCCGCTACCGGGAGGCCGTCGCCGTCGCCGAGGAGGGTCTGCGCCGGGCTCGTGAGCTCCGCGTCGAGCGCACCTCGGGTTCGATCATGGCGCAGAACATGATCGTGCCGCTGCTCGAGCTCGGCGAGATCGACCAGGTCGAGGACATGCTGGCCCGCGACTTCCTGCAGGGCACGCTGCGGGTGTTCCGGATGTACGTGAGCATGACCCGGGTGCGGGTGCTCGCTTGGCGGGGCCGGGCCGCGGAGGCCGCGGAGACCCTGCAGGAGTGGCTGCCGGCGTTCGAGGAGACCGGAGTCTCGGAGCGGCAGATCTGGTACGACCGGATCACGATGCAGGTCGCCGTCGCCGAGAGTCAGGGCGACCTCCGCGGGGCGCTCGACGTGATCGGGGAGATGCTGGAGGACGACCGGCCGGCGTTGCTGCATCAGCGGCGGCTGCTCCTGGAGGCGGGGGCCCTCATGACGGCGCTGCGTGCGGGCGGAGCCGACGTCGATGCGGCCGTCGCGGCCGTGCGGACGGCCTGGGAGGCGCAGCCGCCGGAGCTGCAGGACGACGCGTGGTCGACGGTGCTGCACGCCCTGCTCGACCCGAGTCCGGCCGCGGTCGACGAGGCGCTGCGGTGCGCGGACGGCGACGACGTGCCGGTCACCTTCCGTGTGGTGCTGCGACTCGAGCGGGCCCGGCTGCACGTCGCCGACGGAGAGCGCGCCGAGGCCGCTGCCGTGTTGACGGCGGCGACGGCGATCGCCGAGGGGCTCGGCCACATGCCGCTGCAGAAGGCTCTGGCGGGGTTCGGCGAGGCGGCAGGGCTGCGTCCGACCGGGCCCCGCGAGGCCGCCGACGCGGAGCAGCTGACGACCAGGGAGCGGCAGGTGCTCGCCCTGATCGCGGAGGGACTGAGCAACCGCCAGATCGGGGAGCGCCTGTTCATCAGCGTGAAGACCGTCAGCGTCCACGTCTCGGCGGTGCTGCGGAAGCTCGGCGTGAGCACGCGCACCGAGGCGGCGCTCGCCCATCGCACGGCCGAAGAAGGGGAGTCCCGTCAGTCCGCCGTGGTAGCGTGACCGAGCATGCATGTCGGATCATCGGCATGATGCAGGCCGCGTGAGCGGCCGGTCAACAGAAAGTAGAAAACACATGGCCACTGGCACTGTGAAATGGTTCAACGCAGAGAAGGGCTTCGGCTTCATCGCTCCCGATGACGGCACCGAAGACCTCTTCGCCCACTACTCGGCTATCGCCGGCTCCGGTTTCAAGGAGCTCCGCGAGAACCAGAAGGTCGAATTCGACGCTGAGCGTGGCCCCAAGGGCATGCAGGCGGCGAACATCCGCGCTCTCTGAGCGTGCGCTGACTTCCTGAAGCCGGCCGGATCCGTACGGGTCCGGCCGGCTTTTCGCTGCCCCGGCACTTTCGAATCGCCCACTGTGCGGCATCCGGGCGCCGGATGGGACAAGGTGAGCGATTCGAAACGGGAGTGAGGGCGCCCTAACCTCCGTGTTAGATTAGGCGAGGCTTACCAAAGGCCGGACGCTCTCGCGTCGACACCCCATCTCCCATCCCGAAGGGAACGCCTGTGCGCACCTCTCGACTCCTCGCCCTCGGCGCGGCCGCCGCGCTCGCCGTGACGCTGTCCGCCTGCTCGTCCTCCGCGCCGGAGTCGACCGCGACCACCGGCGGCAACCCGGCCTCCGACGACGCGTTCCCCGTCACCATCGAGCACGTCTACGGCGAGACGACCATCGACGAGAAGCCCGAGCGCGTGGCCACCATCGCGTGGGCGAACCACGAGGTGCCGCTGGCCCTCGGCATCGTCCCGGTCGGCATGAGCAAGGCCACCTGGGGCGACGACGACGACAACGGCATCCTCCCCTGGGTCGAGGAGAAGCTCGACGAGCTCGGCGGCGAGACCCCGGTGCTCTTCGACGAGACCGACGGCATCGACTACGAGGCCGTGGCCGACACCGCTCCCGACGTGATCCTCGCCGCCTACTCCGGCCTCACGCAGGAGGAGTACGACACGCTCTCCAAGATCGCCCCGGTCGTCGCCTACCCCGACGTCGCGTGGGGCACCTCCGTCGACGACATGGTCGAGATGAACGCCAAGGCCCTGGGGCTCGAGGACGAGGGCGAGGCCCTGATCGAGGACCTGCACGCCGACGCCGACGCCGCCCTCGCGGCCAACAGCGCACTCGAGGGCAAGAAGGTGCTCTTCGCCTACTTCGACCCGAGCGACCTCAGCCAGATCGGCTACTACACCGCGGCCGACACCCGCCCCGGCTACCTGCACGACCTCGGCCTGCCGCTCCCCGCGATCGTCGAGGAGAACGAGGACAGCGACCAGTTCTACCTGCAGGTGAGCGCCGAGGAGGCGCAGAAGTTCGACGACGTGGACGTGCTGGTGACCTACGGCGACGACTCCACCCTGGCCACGCTGCAGGCCGACCCGCTGCTGTCGAAGATCCCCGCCATCGCGGAGGGCCGCGTTGCCATCCTCCCGGACGCCACGCCCATCGCCGCATCGGCGAACCCGTCGGCGCTCTCGATCCCGTGGGGTCTCGAGGACTACCTGGCCATCCTCGCCGCGCCGCTCGCGAAGTAAGTTCCGCGTCCGCCCCCCAGCGGAGAGTCGTCGTGATCTCAGCACCCGTCCTCGCGTCGGACGCCGCCACCCTGCGGCGTCCGGCGGTGGTGCGCACCCTCTGGCTGCTCGCCGGGGTCGGAGTGATCCTCGTACTCGTCGTGCTCTCGGTGTCGTTCGGGGCGCGCGCGGTCACGCTGGACGACATCCTCGCGGCGCTCTCCGGCCAGACCGACACGATCGCGCAGGCCGCGGTCGTCAAGCGCATCCCCCGCACCGTGCTCGCGCTCCTCGTGGGGGCGGCCCTCGCGCTCGCCGGGGCGACCATGCAGGCCGTCACCCGCAACCCCGTCGCCGACCCCGGCATCCTGGGGGTCTCGAACGGCGCCTCCTTCGCGGTCGTCCTCGGCATCGCGTTCTTCGGACTCAGCAACCCGTACGGGCAGATGGCCTTCGCGATCGTGGGCGCCGCAGCCGCCGCCGTCTTCGTGTACACCGTCGGCTCCCTCGGTCGCGGCGGAGCCACCCCGCTCAAGCTGGCCCTCGCGGGGGCGGCGACCTCCGCCGCGTTCGCCTCGCTCATCAGCGCGGTCATGCTGCCGCGGGTCGACCTGCTGCAGACGTTCCAGTCGTGGCAGATCGGCGGCGTCGGCGGGGCGGAGTGGCCGCGGATCGCGATCACCGCTCCCGTCCTCGCGGTCGGCGCCCTCATCTGCTTCCTGTGCGCCCGGGGCATGAACTCCCTCGCGCTCGGCGACGACATGGCCAAGGGCCTCGGCGAGCACGTGCTGCGCACCCGGATGCTGTCGGCCCTCGGCGCGGTCATCCTCGCCGGCGCGGCGACGGCCATCGCGGGACCGATCGGGTTCGTCGGGCTCATCGTCCCGCACATGTGCCGGATGCTCGTGGGCACAGACCACCGGTGGCTGCTGCCCTTCTCGGCCCTCGCCGGCGCGGCGCTGCTCACCGCGAGCGACATCGTCGGCCGCGTGATCTCGCCGTCGTCCGAGGAGATCCAGGTGGGCATCATCACCGCGATCATCGGGGCGCCGTTCTTCATCTGGATCGTCCGCCGACAGAAGGTGCGGGAGCTGTGAGCACGACAGAGCACACCCTCGTCCGGGCCGACGAGTCCGCCGCCGCCCGCACCGCGCGCATCATCGCCGGCCGCCGGGCACGCCACCGTCGTCATGCGCTGGTCACCGTCGCGCTCGGCGCCGTCGTCCTCGTGCTGTTCGTCGTGGCGCTCATGATCGGCAACACGTTCTACCCGCTGGACGAGGTCATCCGCGTGATCCTCGGCGAGACGGTGCCCGGCGCGTCGTTCACCGTCGGCGACCTGCGGCTCCCCCGTGCGGTCCTCGCGATCCTCACGGGCCTCGCGTTCGGCATGGCGGGCGTCACCTTCCAGACCATGCTGCGCAACCCGCTCGCCTCGCCGGACATCATCGGCATCTCGAACGGCGCCGGCGCCGCCGCGGTGTTCGGCATCGTCGTGCTCTCGCTCAACGGCCCTGCCGTCTCGCTCCTCGCGCTCGTCGGCGCCCTCGTGACGGCGCTGGCGATCTACCTCCTCGCCATCAAGGGCGGCTTCGCGGGCACCCGCCTCATCCTCATCGGGATCGGCGTCGCGGCGATGCTGCAGAGCGTCATCTCCTACCTGCTGTCCCGGGCCGCGAACTGGGACATCCAGACCGCGATGCAGTGGCTCACCGGCAGCCTCAACAACGCGTCGTGGGAGCGGGTGCTGCCGATGGCGATCGCGGCCGCGATCCTCGTGCCGCTGCTGCTCTCGCAGGGGCGGGCGCTGGGGACGCTCCAGCTCGGCGACGACTCCGCCGCGGGGCTCGGCGTGCGGGTCACCGCCACGCGCCTCGTCTTCATCCTCGGCGCCGTGGCCCTCCTCGCCTTCGCGACCGCCGCCACCGGGCCGATCGCGTTCGTCGCGTTCATGGCCGGACCCATCGCCGCGCGGCTCACCGGTCCCGGCGCCACGCTGCTGCTGCCCAGCGGCCTCGTCGGGGCGGTGCTCGTGCTCGGCGGCGACCTCATCGCCCAGTTCGCGCTCGGCGCGCGCTACCCGGTCGGCGTGGTCACCGGCGTGGTCGGCGCGCCGTACCTCATCTATCTGCTCATCCGCACCAACCGCACCGGAGGCTCGCTGTGACCGCCGCCCACCGCCTGTCCGCCGAGGGGGTCACCCTCTCGTACGGCGACCGCACCGTGGTCGAGGGCCTCGACCTGCAGATCGCGCCGGGGAAGATCACCACGATCGTCGGCGCCAACGGCTGCGGCAAGTCGACGCTGCTGCGTGCCCTCGCCCGGCTGCTGTCCCCGGGGGACGGGGAGGTCGTGCTCGACGGGAAGTCGATCCACGCCCGTCCGACGAAGGAGGTCGCGCGCATCCTCGGCCTCCTGCCGCAGTCGCCCGTGGCCCCCGAGGGCATCGCCGTCGCCGACCTCGTCGGTCGCGGGCGTCACCCCCACCAGCGCGCCCTGTCGCGGTGGAGTGCGCACGACTACGAGGTCGTCGCCGACGCCCTGGACGCGACCGGCATCAGCGACCTCGCCGACCGCAGCGTGGACGAGCTCTCCGGCGGTCAGCGGCAGCGCGTCTGGATCGCGATGGCCCTCGCGCAGGAGACCGACATCCTGCTGCTGGACGAGCCGACGACGTTCCTCGACGTCGCCCACCAGGTCGAGGTGCTCGACCTCCTCACCGACCTCAGTGTCGCGCGCGGCACCACGATCGTCATGGTGCTGCACGACCTCAACCTCGCCGCGCGCTACGCCGACGAGCTCGTCGCCATGAAGGACGGCCGCGTGCACGCGATCGGCGCCCCCCAGGACGTCGTCACCGCCGAGCTCGTGCAGGAGGTCTTCGGCCTCCCCAACCAGATCACCATCGACCCGGTCTCCGGCAAGCCGATGGTCACCCCCATCGGAAGGCATCATGTCCGCTGAATCCACCACGACCGAGCGCCCGACCTACATCCTCACCCGCGCCGAGGTCCGCGCCGTCTCCCGCGTCTCCCCCTCGTTCGTGCGGGTGACCCTCGGCGGCGAGGAGCTCAGCGAGCTGGGGACGCCGGGGGAGGTGTACGACAGCCGGGTGAAGCTCGTCTTCCCGCCCGCGTCCGGCGTGCTCGCCAAGATCGACCGGTCGACGTACGACTGGTGGGGTTCGTACCTGGCCGTCCCGGAGGAGGAGCGCGGCTCGATGCGCACCTACTCCGTCCGTGACCTGCGGGTCGCCGACGACGGCCGCACCGAGGTCGACATCGACTTCGTGCTGCACCTGGAGCCGGGGCTCACCGGTCCGGCCTCTCGGTGGGCGAGCACTGCCGCAGTGGGTCAGGAGCTGTGGCTGGTCGGCCCGCGTCGGGGCGTCGTCGCGCACGGCGGGGCGGAATACGCGCCGGGAGCGGCGACCTCGGTGGTCCTCGTCGGGGATGAGACCGCGGCCCCCGCCATCGCCCGCATCCTGGAGGACGCCCCGCGCGACCTCCGGGGCACGGCGTTCATCGAGGTGCCGTCGCCCGCGGACGTCCTCGCGATCGACGTTCCGGCGGGGGTGGACGTGCACTGGCTGCCGCGTGACGCCGGAGAGCCGCACGGGTTCCGCCTCATCCCCGCGGTGCTCGAGCACCTGGGCGACGACGATGCCGGGGACGAGATCCGCGTCACCGACATCGAGGGGGAGGACCTCCTCTGGGAGACCCCCGAGTATTCGAGCCTCGGGGAGGAGATCGCGCCCGACGACGCCGCCGGCCGCTACTTCTGGATCGCGGGCGAGAGCGGTGTCGTGACGACGCTGCGTCGGCACCTCGTGAAGGATCTCGGGATCGACCGCGCGCAGGTCGCGTTCATGGGCTACTGGCGCCGCGGCGTCGCGATGCGGGGCTGAGATGACCGAGGCCATCGATCGTCACAGTCTGGAGGGGGAATCCCTCGTCCTCGGCTACGGCCGCACCCGGGTCGTGCACGACGTCTCCCTGCGCCTCGCGCCGGGCCGGGTGAGCGCGCTGATCGGACCGAACGGCAGCGGCAAGTCGACCGTCCTCCGCGCCCTCGCGCGGCTGCACCGCATCGAGGCGGGGACCGTGCGCGTCGGCGGCGCGGAGTCGCGCGACGCCGCCGCCCTCTCCGCCAAGGAGTTCGCGAAGACCGTCGCGATGCTGTCGCAGTCCCGGCCGCACCCCTCCGGGATCGAGGTCTCCGACGTGGTCGCCTACGGCCGCCACCCCCACCGCGGACGGTTCTCCGGCGTGAGCGACGCGGACCGTGCCGCCGTGGCGCGCGCCCTCGCCCTCACCGGCCTGTCCGCGATGGCCGACCGTCCGGTCGACCAGCTCTCCGGCGGCGAGCTGCAGCGGGTCTGGCTGGCGACCGCACTCGCCCAGGACACCGGGGTGCTGCTGCTCGACGAGCCGACCAACCACCTCGACCTGCGCTACCAGGTGGAGACCCTCGATCTGGTGCGGGAGCTCGCCGACGACCACGGCACCGCCCTCGGCGTCGTGCTGCACGACCTCGACCACGCCGCCTCGGTCGCCGACGACGTCGTGCTGATGCACCGCGGACGGGTGCACGCGGCGGGGGCTCCCGCCGAGGTCCTCACCGGCGAGAACCTGTCGCAGGTGTACGGCCTGCGCATCGACACCGCCCTCGACGAGGAGACCGGCCTGGTGCGGGTGCGTCCGCACGGCCGCCACCACGGTCGCCTCCGCACTCCTTCCGCCTCCTGATCCCGACCCTGAAGGAACCACCGATGAAGAAGACTCCCCTCGCCGTGCTCGCCCTCGGCGGCGCCCTCACCCTCGCGCTCGCCGGCTGCGGCACCACGCAGACGTCGTCCGCCGAGGGGTCCGACGCCCCGACCTCGACGAGCGCGGGCTGCACGGACGACACCACGAGCACCTCGACCGGGGCGGTCTCCGTCACCGACGACCTCGGCCGCACGGTCGAGCTCGACAAGCCGGCCGAGCGGATCGCGGTGCTCGAGTGGCAGCAGATCGAGGACGCCCTGTCGCTGTGCGTGACGCCGGTCGCGGTGGCCGACGCCGAGGGGTACAGCACCTGGGTCACCGCGGAGGAGCTACCGGAAGGCGTCGTCGACGTGGGCACCCGCCAGGAGCCGAACCTGGAGACGCTGTTCGGCACCGATCCCGACCTCGTGATCGTCGAGGTGAGGGCCGCGGACGACCCCATCGTCGCGCAGCTCGAGGCTTACGACGTGCCCGTGCTCGCGACCATCGGCGCCGATGCGAAGGACCCGATCGCCAAGATGCTGAACACCTTCGACCTCATCGCCCAGGTCACCGGCCGTGAGGAGCGGGCCGACGTCGTCACCGAGGAGTTCCAGGAGCACCTCGACACCGCGAAGGCCGAGCTCGCCGACCGCGACCTCGCCACGACCGACTTCGTGTTCTTCGACGGCTGGGTCGACGGCGGCAACGTGGCGCTGCGTCCGTTCGGCCAGGGCTCGCTCGTCGGCGAGGTGGGTGAGGAGCTCGGGCTGACGAACGCCTGGACCGGCGAGGTCGACCCCGTGTACGGCCTCGGGCAGACCGATGTCGAGGGCATGACGACGGTCGGCGACGCGAACCTCTTCTACACCGGCACCGCGGACCCTGATTCCGAGAGCTTCGTCGACGCCCTCGCGGACAACCCCGCCTGGACCTCGCTCCCCGCGGTGGCGGAGGACCGCCTGACCGCGTTCCCGGCCGGTATCTGGACCTTCGGCGGCCCGCGTTCGACCGCGCAGATCATCGACGGCTACCTCGAGGTGCTCTCGAAGTGACGGAGACCCTCCGCCTCGACGACACGACGGCGACCGCGGAGTCCAACGCCCCGGCGTCCGCCGTCCCCGTAGGGGCGGAGGGTCGGAAGCCCGCGGTGTGGACGGGCGTCGGTGTGCTCGTCGCTCTCGCCGTCGTGCTGGTCGCGGTCGCCTGCTGGCACCTCACCCAGGGCACGAGCGGCGCGGTGTTCGCCGACGCCGACGTCCTCTGGGGCTCGCGGGTGCCGCGGCTCGCCGCCGGTGTCGCGGTGGGCGTGGCCCTCGGGGTCGCCGGCATCCTGCTGCAGTCCCTCGCCCGCAATGCCCTCGCGTCGCCGGACACGCTGGGCGTGACCGCCGGGGCCTACCTCGCCGTCACGGCGCTCGCCGCGTTCGGGATCGCCGTGCCGGTGTGGGCCTCCGGAGCGGTGGCGTTCGCGGGCGGCATCGTCGCCGCGGGCATCGTGCTCGGACTCGCCGGAGGGGCGGGGTCGTCCACGACCCGCCTCATCCTCGCCGGCACCGCGCTCGCGCTCGCCTTCCAGGCTGCGACCTCGACGCTGCTCATCCTGTTCGACGAGGAGACCAAGGGACTGCTCGCCTGGGGGAGCGGGAGCCTGTCGCAGCTCGGACTCACCGCATTCCTCCAGGCGGCGCCGGTCGTCGTGGTCGTCACGGTGCTCGCGCTCCTGCTCGCGCGGCGCCTCGACATCCTCACCCTGGGGGACGACACCGCCTCGTCGCTCGGCGTGCCGATCCGGTCGACCAGGGCCATCGGGATCCTGCTCGCGGTCACCCTCACGGCGGTCGCGGTGACGCTCGCCGGGCCGATGGGATTCGTGGGGCTGTGCGCGCCGGTGCTCGCGCGGCTGCTGACGCGCGTGGTGCCGAGCCTGAACCGCCACGTGCTGCTGATCCCCGCGTCGGGGCTCCTCGGCGCCCTCGTCGTCATCCTCTCCGACGCCCTCCTGCGCGCGCTCATCGGCGCGGAGGCCGCGATCCTCATCCCGACCGGTGTCGCGACGACGCTGCTCGGCGCGATCGTGCTCGTGCTCATGGCCCGGCGCCTCCGCGACGCCGGTCCCACGCGGGAGCCTCCGCGGGTGCGCTTCGGCGTCCGCAGCCGCCTGCGCTTCCGGATCACGATCGCCCTCGTCGCCCTCGGCCTGGTCGGGGTGCTCCTGCTCGGACTGCTCGCCGGGCACACGTGGCTGCTCACCGGCGACATCGCGCTGTGGCTGCAGGGGCAGGCTCCCGCTCCCATCGCCTTCGCCCTCGACGAGCGCGCGCCGCGGATCGTGGCCGCCGTCGTCGCCGGCGCCGCGCTCGCCCTCTCCGGCGCCGTGATCCAGGGGGTGAGCCGCAACCCGCTCGCCGACCCGGGCATCCTCGGCGTCACCGGCGGCGGCGGTCTCGGCGCGGTGCTGGTGATCACGAGCATCACGTCATCGACGGGCGGGATGATCGCGGGAGCCGTCACGGGCTCGCTGCTCGCCTTCGCCCTCGTCTATCTGCTGTCGTGGCGGGGCGGGCTGAACGCGGACCGGTTCCTGCTGATCGGCATCGGGGTCTCGTACTTCACGGTCTCGCTCACGACCTTCTTCCTGCTGCGGTCGAATCCGTGGGACACCCCGAAGATCTACACCTGGCTCTCCGGCACGACCTACGGGCGGGTGTGGGAGCAGGTCGTCCCGCTGGCGATCGTCCTCGTGATCGCGGTGCCGTTCGTGGTGATGAGCCGCCGAGAGCTCGACGTGCTGTCGCTCGATGAGGACACGCCGCGACTGGTCGGCATCCGGCTGGAGCCCGTCCGGTTGACGCTGCTGCTGGTGGCGGCCGTCCTGGCGGCGCTGAGCGTGACGGCGATCGGGGTCATCGGCTTCGTGGGGCTCGTGGCGCCGCACGCCGCACGGGCCTTGGTGGGCGCGCGGCATTCGCGGGTGATCCCGACGGCGGTGCTCCTCGGCGGGCTGCTCGTCGGCATCGCGGACACCATCGGCCGGACGGTGATCGCCCCCGCGCAGCTTCCGGCGGGTCTCGTGGTCGCGCTGATCGGCGCCCCGTACTTCGTCTGGCTGCTCTGGCGCTCGCGCTGACCCGCTTCGAATCGCGCAAATGGCCCCATTCCCGGGGGAAATGGGGCCATTCAGGCGATTCGAACGGGTTACCGGGCCAGGAACTGCGTCAGGGCGGCGTTGACCTCGTCGGCGTGGGTCCAGAGGAGGCCGTGCGGGGCGCCCTCGACCTCGACGTACTCGGCCTCGGGGACGGCCTGGTGGAAGCGGCGGGCGGTCGCGTCGATCGGCAGGATGTTGTCCTTCGTGCCGTGCAGGATCAGCGTGGGCTTGCCGGCGGCTGCCACGGCCTTCACGTCGTCGCGGAAGTCCTCGATCCAGGTCGGGACCACGGCGTACGCGGCGACCGGGGCGCTGGTGACGGAGAGGTTCCAGTTCGCGTCGACGACCTGCTGGCTGATGCGCGTGCCGAGGTTCTCGTCGAGGTTGTAGAAGTCCGTGTAGAACTGGGTGAACCAGGCGTAGCGGTCGCCCTTGGCGGCGGCCTCGATCCCGTCGAAGACCTCCTGCGGCACGCCTTCGGGGTTGTCATCGCGCTGCACGAGGAAGGGCTCGAGCGACGCGAGGAAGGCGAGCTTCGCGACGCGCTCGTGGCCGTAGCGGCCGACGTAGCGGGCGAGCTCCCCGGTGCCCATGGAGAACCCGACGAGCACGACGTCGCGGAGGTCGAGGGTCTCGAGGACCGTGTTCAGGTCGGCGGCGAAGGTGTCGTAGTCGTAGCCGGAGCCGACCTTGGAGGACTGCCCGAAGCCGCGGCGGTCGTAGGTGATGACGCGGTAGCCCTGGGCGAGGAGCTCGCGGGTCTGGCGCTCCCAGCTGTGGCCGTTGAGCGGATAGCCGTGGATCAGGACGACGGGCTGGCCGCTGCCCTGGTCTTCGTAGTAGAGCTCGATCGGGGTGGTGTTCTCGGTGCCGACGGTGATGTAACCCATGATGTGTTCCTTTCGGTGCCGGTGAGAACGATCGTTCTCGCCTGATGTGATCAATCTAGAGAACGTTCGTTCTCGTGTCAAGTAGACTTCTGGACATGACCGAAGACGAGGCCCGCGAACGCATCCTCTCCGCCGCGGAGGAGCTGTACTACCGCAAGGGCTACGCGGCGGTCGGCATGGACGAGCTGCGGGCTGCCGCCGGCGTGTCGCTGCGGCGCGTGTACTCGCTGTTCCCGGCGAAGACCGACATCGTCGCGGCGGTGCTCACCCGGAAGCACGCCGAGTGGGAGCAGGGGCTCACGGCGGCCGTGGCGCAGAGCGGCGACGACCCGCGCGCCCGCCTCCTCGCGGTCTACGGCTACCTGGAGGACTGGTTCTGCAGCGACGGGTTCCGGGGCTGCGCCTTCATCAACGCGTTCGGCGAGCTCGGGGGGACGAGTCCCGAGGTCGCCGCGATCGTCCGCGCGCACAAGGCCTCGTTCCAGCAGTACATGGCGGAGCTCGTCGCGGCCACCGGTGCCCCGGCGGGTCTGGCCGCCCAGCTCTCTCTCCTCGCGGAGGGCGCGCAGAGCACCGCGGCCATCGGCGCCGACCCGGAGGCCGCCGTGCACGCGCGCCGCGCCGCCGAGGTCCTGATCGACGCCGCCCTCGCTCCGGCCTGATGCCCATTCGCTAACTTGGTTAGCGAAACCACGGGGCCCTGTCAAGGCCACTGCCTTCCGCTCCCGCCCCGCGTAGGGTGCGGGCATGGAGACCTCGACGAAGGGCATCGGCCGCCAGAGCCTCGTGATCGCCGCCGCCGTGTTCATGCTGATCGCCGCGGCCATCGGCGCGGGTGCGTTCGGGGGTGACTCCGTCGACGAGCTGCAGAACGGCGCGCTCTCGGCCCAGGGGTCGTACCTCGCCCCCGCCGGACCGGCGTTCTCGATCTGGTCGCTCATCTACCTCGGACTCCTCGCCTACACCGTGTGGCAGGCTCTCCCCGCGCAGCGCCAGGACGAGCGTCAGCAGGCGGTCGGCGGCTGGATCGCCCTCTCCATGGTCCTCAACGGCCTCTGGCTGGTGACCGCGCGGTACCTGACGCTGTGGCTCACCGTGCTCGTGATCGCGCTGCTGCTCGCGACGCTCGCGCGCATCATCGTGCTCCTCGGCCGGTACCCCGCCCGCTCCCTCGCCGACCGCCTCCTCACCGACGGCGCGAACGGCCTGCATTTCGGCTGGGTCACGATCGCGACGGTCGCCAACACCGCCGCGTGGCTCACGCAGACCGTCCCGGAGATCGGGGCGGATGCCCCCGACGCCTGGGCCGTCGCCGTGCTCGTCGTCGTGCTGGTGATCGGTGCCGCATCGGCCTGGTTCACCGGCCGTCTCGCCCCGGCGCTGGCAACGGCCTGGGGGCTGAGCTGGCTCGCGATCGGGCGTCTCACGGGCGAGCCGGAGAGCACGCCCACCGCCGTCACCGCGATCATCGTCGCCGTCCTGCTCGTCGTCGTCGGCGTCGTGGCCGTCCTCCGTCGGCGGCGCCTCGCCGGCACGCGTGACCGCGCCCCGCTCGGTCGCTAGAGGACCAGCCGGTACCCCATCCCCGACTCGGTGAGGAGGTGGACGGGCGCCGAGGGCTCCCGCTCCAGCTTCTTGCGGAGCTGCGACATGTACAGCCGGAGGTAGCCGGAGTCGGACACCTGCGCGCTGCCCCAGATCTCCTTGAGGAGGTCCTGCCGGGTCACCAGCGCGCCCGGGTGCCGCGCGAGGTGCTCGAGCATCCGCCACTCGGTCGGCGTGAGGTGCACACGGCTGCCGGCGCGGGTCACGGTCTTCGTCGCGAGGTCGACGACGACGTCCCCGAACGCGACCACGGACTCCCCGTTCGCGGCGACCGCGCGGCGGGAGAGCGCCCGGAGCCGGGCCAGCAGTTCATCCACCTGGAAGGGCTTCGTGACGAAGTCGTCCGCCCCCGCGTCCAGCGCCTCGACCTTGTCGGCCGACCCCGTCCTCCCCGACACGACGATGATGGGCACGCTCGTCCAGCCGCGCAGGGCCTGGATCACCTCGATGCCGTCGAGCCGGGGCATGCCGAGGTCGAGCATGATGAGGTCGGGATGGGTCTGCGCCGCGGCGGCGATCGCGGCGGCGCCATCGGCGGCCACGACGACCTCGTAGCCGTGGGCCGCGAGGGTGATCCGCAGCGCCCGCACCATCTGGGGGTCGTCGTCGGCGATGAGGAGCTTCACTCCGTGCCCTCCGTGTCGGCGGTCCCTGCGACGAGCGGCAGGGAGATGACCATGGTGAGTCCGCCCCCGGGGGTGTCCTCCGGTGTCAGGCTACCGCCCATGCCCTCGGTGAATCCGCGGGACAGCGCGAGCCCGAGCCCCAGCCCGGTCGTGTTGTCGGTGTCGCCGAAGCGCTGGAACGGCTGGAAGATCGCATCCCGTCGTTCGGGCGCGATGCCCTCGCCGCGGTCGACGATCCGGATCTCCGCCCGATCCCCCAGCCGGCTGCTCGACACGAGCACGCGGGTGCCCTCGGGGGCGTGCCGGTGGGCGTTGGCGAGCACGTTCACGAGCACCCGCTGGAGCAGCACCGGGTCGGCGTGCAGCGGCGGGAGGTCGGGATCGAGCGTGAGCTCGACGTCGGCGGGGCCGAGGCCGAGCTCGTCCACGGCGGCGAGCACGGGGCCTGCCGCGTCGATCCGCTGAGCCGAGACCGCGAGCACCCCCGCCTCCACGCGGCTCACGTCGAGGAGGTCGGTGACGAGAGTGGAGAGGGTCGCGAGACTCTCGTCCGCGGTCTCCAGCAGCTCCGCGCGGTCCTCGGCGGACAGGCCGTGCGCGCCCCGGAGCCCGCCGATCGCCGCGACGGCCGAGGCGAGCGGCCGCCGCAGATCGTGACTGACGGCGGAGAGCAGGGCGCTGCGCACCTGATCGGTCTCGGCGAGGGCCTCCGCCTCCCGCGCCGTGGCTCGCAGGTCGGTGTGCTCGATGGCGGCGGCGAGCTGGGCGACGATCGCGTCGAGCAGACGGCGCTCCGGACCGGCGATCGGCTCGCCGTTGAGCTCCAGCACGGCGCGCGGGCCCCCACCGGACGCGACCCCGACCGGGATGGTCGTGGCGCGGCCGTCCGGCACCGGCTCGCCGTCGCTCGCCAGCACGTCCCCGGACGGGGTGAGTAGCCGCACGCCGCTCAGCCCGAACGCCTCCCGGGTGCGGCTGACGAGGGCGAGCACGGCGTTGTCGCCGCGGAGCACGTTCCCGGCGACGGCCGCGAGCAGCTCCGCCTCGGCGGTCGCCCGTTGCGCGGTCCTGGCCCGGCGGGCGGCCTGGTCGACGATGAGGCTCACGAGGATCGCGATGATGACGTAGAGGGTGAGGGCTAGTGCGTGCAGCGGGTGCGCGATCGTGATCGTGAACAGCGGGGCGACGAAGAGGAAGTCGAGGGTGATGCCGGAGAGCACGGCGGCGAACACGGCGGGGCGGATGCCGCCGATGAGGGCGACGACCACGACGAGGAGCTGGTAGGCGAGCACCTCGGCCGTGATCGACTCCGGGCTGCGGAACGTGAACATCAGCCACGACAGCAGCGGGCCGAAGACCAGAGCCACGCCGAAGCCCAGCGCCTGACGCCGCCAGCCGAGCGCACCGCCGGTGATGCGGGGGAGAGCGAGCCGGCCGCCCGCCGCGGCATGGGTCACGATGTGCACGTCGATGTCGCCCGAGCGGCGGATGACCTCGGCGCCGATGCCCGGCCCGGTGAGAGCGGCGGCGAGGCGGCCGCGCCGGCTCACGCCGATCACGAGCTGCGTGGCGTCGGCGCCCTGGGCGAACTCCACCAGCGTCGCGGGGATGTCGTCGCCGACCACCTGATGGTAGGTCCCGCCGAGCGACTCGACGAGGGAGCGCTGCGCGGCGAGGGCGCCGGGGGTCTCGTCGCGCAGTCCGTCCTGGGCGGTCACGTGCACGGCGAGCAGCTCCCCGCCGGCGGACCGGGCGGCGATGCGGGCCCCGCGGCGCAGCAGCGTCTCGCCCTCCGGGCCGCCGGTGAGGGCGACGACCACGCGTTCGCGCGCCTGCCACGCTCCGGCGATGCCCTGTTCGGCGCGATAGCTGCGGAGCGCGCTGTCGACCTCGTCGGCGAGCCACAGCAGCGCGAGCTCCCGCAGGGCGGTGAGGTTGCCGAGCCGGAAGTAGTGCGAGAGGGCGGCGTCGATGCGCTCCGCGGGGTAGACGAGGCCGGCGGCGAGACGGTCGCGGAGCGTCTGCGGCGCCAGGTCGACGACCTCGATCTCGTCGGCGGCGCGGACCACCGCGTCCGGGATGGTCTCGCGCTGCGCGATGCCGGTGATCTTCTCCACGACCGCGTTCAGCGACTCGATGTGCTGCACGTTCACGGTGGTGACGACGTCGATCCCCGCGTCCAGCAGCTCCTCGACGTCCTGCCAGCGCTTGGGGTTCCGCGAGCCGGGGGCGTTCGTGTGCGCGAACTCGTCCACGAGCGCGATCTCCGGGCCGAGGGCGAGCACCGCGTCGAGGTCGAGCTCGGAGAGGACGACCCCGCGGTGGGCGTCCTCTCGGCGCGGCACCTCGGGCAGCCCGGACGTGAGGGCGGCCGTGGCCGCACGGCCATGGGTCTCGACGATCGCGATGACGACGTCGCGGCCCTCGTCACGGAGCCTCCGGCCCTCGGCGAGCATCTCGAAGGTCTTCCCGACCCCCGGCGCGGCGCCGAGGAGGACGCGCAGTCGCCCGCGGCGGTTCCGGTCCGTCGCGGGGCGCAGCGGCCGCTCTGCGCTCATGCACCCTCCCGGTCGTCGAGTGCGAGATTCAGCTCCGCGACGTTGACGCGCTCCTCGCCGAGGAACCCCAGGTCCCGCCCTTGAATCCTAGACTCCACCAGCGCCCGGACGTCGTCCTCCGGCAGGTCGCGGGCGGCGGCCACCCGCGGCACCTGGAGCAGGGCGTACGCGACGCTGATGTGCGGGTCGAGACCGGAGCCGGACGCGGTCACGGCATCCGCGGGCACCGCGGACGGATCGACCCCCTCCCTCGCGGCGATCTCGGTCTTCCGCGCGGCGATCTCGGCGACGAGGTCGGGATTCTCCGGCCCGAGGTTGCTGCCGCCCGACGAGGCCCCGTCGTACCCGTCGCCGGCCGCCGAGGGGCGGGACTGGAAGTACTCCGGCAGGGCGTCGCCCTCGGCATCCGTGAAGGACTGGCCGATGAGCGCGCTGCCCCGGTCGCCGGGGAGCAGCGAGCCGTTCGCCTGCGTGGGGAGGAGGAGCTGGCCGATGCCGGTGACGAGCAGCGTGTACCCGACGCCGAGGACGAGGGTGAGGACGAGCATCGCGCGGACGGCGACACCGGCGGTGCGCACCGTGGTGCGGGTGGTGGACGACATGGCGTTCCTTTCGAGCCCGGTCAGAAGCCGGGGAGGAGGCTGACGAGGAGGTCGATGAGCTTGATGCCCACGAACGGGGCGATGACGCCGCCGAGGCCGTAGACCAGCAGATTCCGCTGCAGGATCTGCGAGGCGCTCGCCGGTCGGTAGGTCACGCCACGCAGCGCGAGCGGGATGAGGAACACGATCACGATGGCGTTGAAGATGATCGCGCTCGTAACCGCCGAGGCTGGCGAGTGCAGCTGCATGATGTTCAGCGCCGCGAGTCCGGGGAACACGCCCATGAACATCGCCGGGATGATGGCGAAGTACTTCGCGATGTCGTTCGCGAGCGAGAACGTCGTCAGCGCGCCGCGGGTGATGAGCAGCTGCTTGCCGATGCGGACGATGTCGATGAGCTTGGTCGGGTCGGAGTCGAGGTCGACCATGTTGCCCGCCTCCTTGGCCGCGGAGGTGCCCGTGTTCATCGCGACGCCGACGTCGGCCTGGGCGAGTGCGGGGGCATCGTTCGTGCCGTCCCCGGTCATCGCGACGAGGCGCCCGCCCTCCTGCTCGCGGCGGATGAGGTCGAGCTTGTCCTCCGGGGTGGCCTCGGCGAGGTAGTCGTCGACGCCCGCCTCGGCCGCGATGGCCTTCGCGGTGAGCGGGTTGTCTCCGGTGATCATGACCGTGCGGATGCCCATGCTGCGCAGCTCGTCGAACCGCTCCCGCAGGCCGTCCTTGACGATGTCCTTGAGGTGCACGACCCCGAGGATCCGATGGGTCCCTGAGCTTGTCGAAGGGCCTGAGCCCGGATGGGTCCCTGAGCTTGTCGAAGGGCCTGAGCCCGGATGGGTCCCTGAGCTTGTCGAAGGGACTGAGCCTGTCGAAGGGACCTGCACCGCGACCACGAGGGGCGTGCCGCCGCCCGAGGCGACGTCGTCGGTGAGGGTCGTGAGCTCGTCATCGGGGGTCTGCCCCAGCCACGCCGCCACGGCCGAGGCGGCGCCCTTCCGGATCTGCGTGCCGTCGGCGAGGTCGAGACCGCTCATGCGCGTCTGTGCCGTGAACGGGACGACGACGGCGTCCGCCGGGGCCTCGACGCGGATCCCGCGGGCGGCGGCGAGCTCGACGATCGATGCGCCCTCCGGCGTCGGATCGGCGAGGGAGGAGAGAGCGGCGGTGCGCAGCAGCTCCTCGGCTTCCACTCCGGTGAGCGGCAGCACGGCGTGGGCGCGGCGGTTGCCGTGGGTGATGGTGCCGGTCTTGTCCAGCAGCAGCGTGGTGACGTCGCCCGCGGCCTCCACCGCCCGCCCCGACATCGCCAGCACGTTGCGCTGCACGAGCCGGTCCATGCCCGCGATGCCGATGGCGGAGAGAAGGGCGCCGATGGTGGTCGGGATGAGGCAGACGAGCAGGGCGATGAGGACGGGGATGCTCACCGGCGACGCCGCGTACGAGGCGATCGGATTCAGTGCGAGGACGACGACGACGAACACGATCGACAGGCTCGCGAGGAGGATGTTCAGGGCGATCTCGTTCGGGGTGCGCTGCCGGCTCGCCCCCTCGACGAGGGCGATCATGCGGTCGACGAACGTCTCGCCGGGCTTCGACGTGATGCGCACGACGATCTGATCCGACAGCACCCGCGTGCCGCCGGTGACGGCACTGCGGTCGCCGCCGGACTCGCGGACCACGGGGGCGCTCTCGCCGGTGATGGCCGACTCGTCCACGGTGGCGATACCTGCGACGATGTCGCCGTCGCCCGGGATCAGCTCACCCGCGGAGACGATCACGAGGTCGTCGCGCTGCAGCTCCGCCGACGACACCGTCTCCGTCGGCGCTTCGACAAGCTCAGCGACCCACTCCGCGCCCCCCTGGGTCCCTGAGCCGAGGCCTTGGGTCCCTGAGCCGCCACCTTGGGTCCCTGAGCCGAGGCCCTGGGTCCCTGAGCCGAGGCCCTGGGTCCCTGAGCTTGTCGAAGGGCCCACCACCCGTCGCGCCATCGTCTGGGTGCGGGTGTTCCGCAGGCTCGCGGCCTGGGCCTTGCCCCGCCCCTCGGCGACCGACTCCGCGACGTTCGCGAAGAACACGGTCAGCCAGAGCCAGATCGCGATGCCCCACGTGAACGCGGCCGGGACGGGGGTGCCGCCGGAGGGGGCGGGTCCGCCGAGGAAGGGCTCCGCGATCGCGAGGACGGTCGTGAACGCGGCGCCGACCCACACGAGGAGCATCACGGGGTTGCGCACGAGCGTCGCGGGGTTGAGTTTCCGGAGCGCGCCGGGGAGCGCCTGCGCGAGCTGGGCGCCGCCGAACGAGCGTGGGGGACGGGCCGGGACGGCGGGGGCGTCCTGCTGTTCGGGAGGGGTGGTGAGGAGGGTCATGGTCAGAGTCCTTCGGCGAGCGGTCCCAGTGCGAGCACGGGGAAGTAGGTGAGGGCCGTCACGACGACGGTCACGGTGAGGAGCAGGCCGACGAACTGCGGCCGGTGGGTGGGGAGCGTGCCGGTCGTGGCCGGCACCCGCTCCTGCGCGGCGAACGACCCGGCGAGGGCCAGCACGAGCACGATCGGAAGGAAGCGCCCGAGCAGCATCGCGACGCCCAGGGCGGTGTTGAACCACGGGGTGTTCGCGGTGAGCCCGGCGAACGCGGAGCCGTTGTTGTTCGCGGCCGAGGTGAACGCGTACAGCACCTCGCTCATGCCGTGCACGCCCGGGTTGAGGATGCTCGTGGACTCCACGTCCTCGCGGATGCCGGGGATCGCGAAGCTCAGGGCCGTGCCGCCGAGGACGAGCACGGGGACCACGAGGATGTAGAGGCTCGCGAGGGTCATCTCCCGCGGTCCGATGCGCTTCCCGAGCCACTCCGGGGTGCGGCCGACGAGCAGCCCGCCGACGAAGACCGCGACGATCGCGAGCACGAGCATCCCGTAGAGACCGGAGCCGACGCCGCCCGGAGCGACCTCGCCGAGCATCATGTTGAGCATCGGCATCATGCCGCCGAGCGCGGTGTACGAGTCGTGCATCGAGTTCACGGCCCCGGTCGAGGTGAGGGTGCTCGCGCTGCCGAAGAGGGTCGAGCCGAGGATGCCGAAGCGCTGCTCCTTGCCCTCCATCGCCGCCCCGGCGAGTTCGGGCGCGGCGCCGCGTCCCGCCAGCTCCAGGGCCGAGAGTGCGGCGAGCGAGGCGAGGAACAGGGTGCCCATGACCGCGACGATCGCGTACCCCTGCCGGTGGTCGCCGACCAGTCGGCCGAACGTGCGGGGGAGGGCGAACGGGATCACCAGGATCAGCAGCACCTCGAGGAGGTTCGTCCATCCGGTCGGGTTCTCGAAGGGGTGGGCGGAGTTGGCGTTGAAGAAGCCGCCGCCGTTGGTGCCGAGCAGCTTGATGGCCTCCTGCGACGCGACCGGACCGCCGGGGATCGTCTGCGTGCCGCCGGAGACCGTGGCGACGTCGGTGAAGCCGTTCACGTTCTGGATCACGCCGCCCGCGAGCAAGGCCACCGCGCCGATCAGGGCGAGCGGGAGCAGCAGCCGCCCCAGACCGCGGGTGAGGTCGACCCAGAAGTTGCCGATCGTCGCGGAGCCACGGCGCGCGAGACCGCGGATCAGGGCGATGGCGATGGTGAGGCCGACGGCGGCGGAGACGAAGTTCTGCACCGTGAGGCCCGCGAGCTGCACCGTGTAGCCCATGGTCTGCTCGGGCGAGTACGACTGCCAGTTGGTGTTCGCGACGAAGGACGCGGCGGTGTTGAACGCGAGTCCCTCCGGCACGGCGGGCAGGCCGAGTGACGCGGGGAGGAAGGCCTGGAGCCGCTGCAGCCCGTAGACGAGCAGGAGGCCGACGAGCGAGAACAGCAGCACGCTGCGGGCGTAGGCGCGCCAGGTCTGCTCGGAGCGGGGGTCGACGCCGATCACCCGGTAGAGCCCGCGCTCGACGCGCAGGTCGCGGCCGGAGGTGTAGACGTGCGCGATGTAGTCGCCGAGGGGGCGGTAGAGGAGCACGAGCACGACCACGACGGCCGTGATCTGCAGGACGCCGTACAGGACCGTCGCGTCCATCAGAAGCGCTCCGGGGCGACGAGCGCCACGACGAGGTAGACGACCGCGGCGACGGCGAGGACGGCGGCGAGGATCTCGAAGACGATCATGCGCGGTCCACCGCCTTGGCGATGAGGGACACGAGGGCGAACAGCGCCAGGGTCAGCGCGAGGTAGATGATGTCGAGCACGTCCTCGATCCAACTGCGCCGCCCCGCCGCATCCCTCGATCCTCACGTTTCCCCTACGCCCGTTCCCCGGATGCATGCGGGTTGCTCACGGACGGCCTTCGAATCGCGCACCTGGTCCCCAACCCGCCGTCGATGCAGCCAGGTGCGCGATTCGAAAGGGGGCGCCGGCCCTATGCTCACGAGGTGGGGATCAGAAGGATGCGGATCGGGACGGGGACGGGGATCGTCGCCGGGCTCGTGGTGGTCGCGCTCGTGTGCGTGTTCACGGGGTTCCTGCCGCGCACGGACGCCGGTGCACTCGGGGAACGGATCGCGCCCGTGCTGGGGTTCGTCGTCGCGATCACGATCGTCGCCGAGCTCGCCCGCGACGCCGCGGTGTTCGACGTCGTCTCGCAGCGCCTCGCGCGCTGGGGTCGTGGCCGCGTCGTCGTGCTGTGGGCGCTGGTGGTCGTGCTCGCCGTGGTGAGTACCGTGTTCCTCTCGCTCGACACGACCGCCGTGATCGTCACCCCTGTGGTCGTCGTGCTGGCGCAGAGCATCGGCGTCTCCCCGCTGCCGTTCGCCCTGGCCACCGTCTGGCTCGCCAACACCGCGTCGCTCGCGCTGCCGGTCTCGAACCTCACCAACCTGCTCGCCGCGCCCGCGATGGGGGAAGGCCCCGGGGCGTTCATCGCGCTGAGCTGGGCGCCCACGCTCGTGGGGATCCTGGTGCCGGTCGCGATCCTCACGGTCCTGCATCGGCGCACGGTCTTCGGTACGTACGAGACGCCCGAGCCCCGTCGACCCGCCGATCCGACGCTGTTCTGGAGCGCCACCGGCATCCTCGTCGTGCTCATGCCGCTGCTCGCGCTCACCCCCGACGTGTGGATCCCCGCCGCGGTCGCGGCTCTCGCGTTGGTCGCGCTGTTCGCCGTCCGCCGCCGCCACGCTCTGCGACTGTCGCTCGTCCCGTGGCAGGCGCTCGCGCTCGCCGCGTCGCTGTTCGTGCTGGTCGAGACTGCGCACGCGCAGGGGCTGCTCGACTTCCTGACGTCACCGACCGCGAACGGCGACTCTCTCGGCGACCTGTTCCGGCTCGCGGCGCTCGGGGCTGTGAGCGCGAACGCGATCAACAACCTCCCGGCCTACCTCGTGCTCGAACCGGCGGCCGGGGACCCGGTCGCCCTGATGGCCCTGCTGATCGGTGTGAACCTCGGTCCGCTCATCACGCCGTGGGCCTCGCTCGCGACACTCCTCTGGCACCATCGCGTGACGGCGCTCGGGGTCGAGATCCGCTGGGGCCGCTTCGCGCTCTGGGGGGCCGTCGCCGCGGTGCCCACCGTGGCCCTCGCCACGCTGGCCCTCTGACCCCGTTTCGAATCGCTCGCTTTGCTGCACATCCGGCCGAGATGGCGCAAAGCGCGCGATTCGAACGGGGGTCAGACGCGACGCATCTCGGCGGCCAGGGCGGGGTGGACGGCGTCGAACCGGGCGGCGATGCGCTCGCGCACCTCCGGGGCCTTGTTCTGGCTGAGTTTGGCGCGCGCGTCGAACCGGGTGACCCGGAGCCGCAGGCCCACCGTGCCCTTCGCCGCCCGCCGGGTGCCGGGCTCGTCCTCCGCGAGGCTCCGCCCGTGCGGCTGCCCACCCTCGAAGTGGTCGGTGAGCCGGGTGAGCATGGCGTAGTTCTCCTCCGCGGTGAGGATCTCGGGGGTGCCGGAGAGGTGCGCGGTGACGTGGTTCCACGTCGGGACGAGGTCACCGGGTGCATAGAGGCTCGAGGACACGTAGTCGTGCGGCCCCTGGATGATCACCAGGACCTCGTGTCGACCGAGCTCGTGCAGCTCGTCGTCCGGACGCCCGAAGTGGCTCACGAGCACGATGTCGTCCTCGCCCTCCTCGAGCAGTACCGGGTAGTGCGAGGCGACGAGTCCGGCGGAGGTCGGCGAGACGAACGTCGCCCACGGGTGGGCGCGGATGAGGCGCTTG
>NZ_PNFU01000002.1:416559-522246 GCF_002871415.1 Microbacterium sp. UMB0228
CATCGGGCCGATGGCGAGGCCGCGGTACCAGGCGAAGAATCCGAGGAACATGCTGACCGCGGCCAGGTAGGCGAATGCGAGCCACGCGGTCGGGCTGGCGACGGGCGGGGCGGCGACCCCGGCGGCCACGGCCACCGCGAGCATGACCGGAGCTGCGAGCACCAGGGCCCAGGAGATCGTCTGCCAGGCCCCGAGTTCGCGGGCGAGCAGGCCACCCTCCGCGTAGCCGACGGCCGCCGCGATCACGGCGCCGAACAGCTGGAGGTCGGCGGGGCGGAGGGCGCCGGGCGTGCCGTTCTGCACCGTCGCGAAGACGAGGGCCGCCGCGGACCCGAGAAGCGCGAACACCCAGAACGAGGCGGACGGGCGCTCGCGGGTGCGCAGCACGACGGCCACGGCGGTCGCGGCGGGGAGGAGGCCGATCACGACCGCGCCGTGACTCGCCGGCGTCGTGGTCATCGCGAACGACGTCAGCAGCGGGAAGCCGGCGACCACTCCGAGGGCGACGATCGCGAGTCGTGCCCACTGGACCGGGCTCGGCGGCTGCTGACGGGTGGCGAGGAGGACGACCGCGGCGAGCACGGCGGCGACGACCGCGCGCGCGGAGCCGATGAACAGCGCCGAGAGTCCGCCGCCGAGGGCGATCCGCGTGAACGGGAGCGTGAACGAGAAGGCGACGACGCCCAGCAGCCCCCAACCGGGACCGGCGGCGCGGGATAGCAGTGTTCCGTTCGGACGGATAACGCTACTGTGTTCTTTCATGAGTCAGGATAGCACCGCGCGGATCGTGGCCGGCCTGCGGGCGTGGATCGCTACGGCCGCCCCCGGAGCCCGCCTCCCCTCCAACCGCGCGCTGACGGCCGAGTACGCCGCGAGCCCCGTGACCGTGCAGAAGGCTGTGCAGCAGCTCGTCCGCCTCGGGCTCGTGGACGCGCGACCCGGCGTCGGCACGTTCGTCCGCGCCGCGCGCACGGTCCTGCCGGCGGACTACGGCTGGCAGTCCGGAGCCCTGGGGGCCGCCGCCGTGCGCCTGGACGGCCTCTCCTCGGCGCAGCGCCCGACCTCGCCGGACGCGATCGGGCTGCACTCCGGGTATCCGGCTCCGGACCTCCTCCCCGAGCGGCTCGTCCGGCAGGCCCTCGTCCGCGCCTCCCGGACCGCGTCCGCCCTCACCCGCTCGCCCGCGGCCGGCGAGCCCGGGCTGCAGGAGTGGTTCGCGGCGGAGCTGGCCGCGGCGGCCCCGGCGGGGATCACGGTGCCGACCGCCCGCGACGCCGTCGTCATCTCCGGAAGCCAGAGCGGACTGAGCTCGATCTTCCGGGCGGTCGTCGGCGTCGGCCGGCCGCTGCTCATCGAGTCGCCGACCTACTGGGGCGCCCTGCTCGCGGCGGAGCAGGCGGGGGTCGTGCTCGTTCCCGTCCCCTCCGGGCCGCAGGGCCCGGATCCGGACGCGGTCGACAGGGCGCTCGCCGAGACCGGAGCCCGGGCGTTCTACGCGCAGCCCACGTTCGCGAACCCCACCGGCGCGCAGTGGCCGGCGGCGACCGGGGAGGCCGTGCTCGACGCGGTCCGTCGCCACGGTGCCTTCCTCATCGAGGACGACTGGGCGCACGACCTCGGCATCGACGCCGACCCGCGCCCCGTGGCCGCCTCCGACCACGACGGCCATGTGGTGTACCTGCGCTCGCTGACGAAGAGCGTGTCGCCGTCCCTGCGGGTGGCGGCGGTGATCGCGCGCGGTCCCGCCCGGGATCGCATCCTCGCCGATCGTGCGGCGGAGTCGATGTACGTCAGCGGCCTGCTGCAGGCCGCCGCCCTCGACGTGGTGACGCAGCCGGCCTGGCGCACACACCTCCGCGGCTTCCGGGAGCAGCTGCGCTCGCGGCGCGACCTCCTGCTGTCGTGCCTGACCGCCCAGGCGCCGACCGCGCTGGTGGAGGCCGTGCCGGTGGGCGGGCTGAACCTCTGGCTCCGGCTGCCCGACGGCACCGACGCCGCAGCCGTCGTCCGGGAGTGCGCGGCGCGCGGCCTCGTCATCGCGCCGGGGAGCGAGTGGTTCCCCGCGGAGCCCTCCGGTTCCTACGTGCGGCTCAACTACGCGAGCGCCGACCCGTCCCGCTTCCCCGAGGCCGCGACGATCCTCGGCGCGGTCCTCGCCGGCTCCTGAGCGCCGCCGTCAGGACTCGGACGGCGGCCCGGCGGGGCGGTGCGCCCGGCGTCCGGCCACCACGACCGGCCGCCCCGCCCGCTCCTGACCGGGCAGCGGACGGGAGCGCCGGCCGTAGATGAGTTCGGACGAGTCGAGCAGCCACGGCACCAGGGTGATCGACACCCCGTGCACGAGCATGAGCTGGTTCGCGAGGCGGCGGGCGCGCCGGTTGTGCAGGAAGCTCTCCCACCAGTGCCCCACGATGTACTGCGGCAGGTAGACCGTGACGACGGAGGAGCCGTGCTTCTCGCGGTACTGCCGGATGAACTGGGTCACGGGCTGCGCGAACGAGCGGTACGGCGACTCGACGATCACGAGCGGCACCGGCACGAGGTGGTCGGTCCACTCTTGCTGCAGGCGCGCGGCGTCGTCCTGAGACACGGCCACGTGCACGGCGAGGGTCTTGTCGTGCTTGGCGGCGATCGCGTAGTCGATGGCCTTCATCACCGGCTTCTGCAGGTGGTTCACGAGGACGATCGCCACGTCGCCGGAGGCGCCGAAGCGGGTGGTGTCGTCGATGGCGATCTCGTGCTCGACGTCCCGGTAGTACCGCTTGACGCCGATCATGAGGAACGCGAGCACCGGGATGGCGAAGAACACGAGGTAGGCGCCGTGCGTGAACTTCGTGATCGTCACGATGACCAGTACGAGCACGGTCAGCGTCGCCCCGGCGGAGTTGATGATCAGCCCCATGCGCGCGGAACGCCGATCCGCGGCGCCGTCGCCGCTCGGCGGGGCGGGTGCCCGGAGCAGCCGTCGCCAGTGCCGCACCATGCCGATCTGGCCGAGGGAGAACGACACGAACACGCCGATGATGTAGAGCTGGATCAGCGTCGTCAGCCGGGCCTGGAACACCACGAGCACCGCGATCGCGGCGATCCCGAGGAGGATCATGCCGTTGGAGAACACGAGCCGGTCGCCGCGGGTGTTCAGCGACTTCGGGGCGTAGCCGTCGCGGGCGAGCACGGCCCCGAGCAGGGGGAAGCCGTTGAAGGCGGTGTTCGCCGCGAGGAGCAGCACGCAGGCCGTGGCCGCCTGCACGATGAAGAACGGGATGCTGCCGCCGCCGAACGTCGCCGCGGCGATCTGCGCCATGAGGCTCGGCTGGGGGGTCGTGCAGTCGAAGCCGATGAGGTCGCAGGGGTTCTCGGCGTAGTGCACGCCGGCGATGAGGGCGAGGGCGGTGAGTCCGGAGAACAGGCAGATCGCGATGGTCCCCATGAGCACGAGGGTCGACTGGGCGTTGCGCACCTTCGGGGCCCGGAACGCGGGCACGCCGTTCGACACGGCCTCCACCCCGGTCAGCGCGGAGCAGCCGCTGGAGAACGCCCGGAGGATGAGCAGCAGCACGGCCGCCTGGCTGAGGCTCTCGGCCTGCACGGCGAACTCCGCGCTGGACGCGATCGGGGCGTCGCCGAGTGCCGTCCGGACGAGCCCGGTGACGATCATGATGCCGACCGAGCCGATGAACACGTACGTGGGGATCGCGAACACGAGCGACGCCTCGCGTACGCCGCGGAGGTTCACGATGATGATGAGCACGACGAAGCCGACCGCGAGCTCCACGCGGAGCGGGTCGAGCACCGGCAGCGCCGAGATGATGTTGTCCACCCCGGACGCGACCGACACGGCCACCGTGAGCACGTAGTCGACGAGGAGGGCCGCGGCCACGATCACCCCGGGGATCTCGCCGAGGTTCTTGGACGCGACCTCGTAGTCGCCGCCGCCGGAGGGGTACGCCTTGATGAGCTGCCGGTAGCTGAGCACCACCACGAGCAGCAGCACGACGACGGCCGCGGCGACGAGCGGGGTGAACGACAGGAACGTGAGGCCGCCGATGAGCAGGATCATCACGAGCTCCTGCGGGGCGTAGGCCACCGAGCTCAGCGCGTCCGAGGCGAAGATCGGCAGCGCCATGCGCTTGGGGAGGAGCTGCTCGTCGACCTGGGCGCTCGTCAGCGGGTCGCCGAGCAGGATGCGCTTGGCGCGCGGCGGCGCGTCCGGGGTCGGCCTCGTTTGTTCTGACACGTCCGGCGACACTACGCCGACCGGAGGCGCCCTCACGCGATCCTCACGGAATCCCTACGGCCCGGTGGCGCTCCCTCACGGAATCCTCACGGCCTCCCGGTATCCTTGCGTCAGTGGGGGATCAGGTCGTTCTGGGGGTCATCGCCGTGGCGATCGGCCTGGCCGCGGGCGTCGTCCTCTTCGTGCCCTTCGTCGCGATCAGCTACCGCCGCCGCGGACGCCTCTCGCTCGGCCGCACGCTGCTCTGGCTCGCGGCGCTCGTCTACTTCTGGGCCATCTGGACGTACACGCTGCTGCCGCTGCCCGATCCGGACGCCATCCGCTGCGTGGGGGCGATCACCGACCCGATGTCGGTCGTGCGCGACGTGCAGAAGGCGTTCGCGGCGCCGAGCAACCCGCTGCGCCAGCCCGCCCTGCTCCAGCTCGTGTTCAACGTGCTGCTGTTCGTCCCGCTCGGGGCGTTCCTCCGCGTGCTGGGCGGACGCGGCCTCCCGACCGCGCTCCTCGCCGGCTTCGGGCTCTCGCTGCTCGTGGAGACCACGCAGCTCACCGGTGTCTGGGGTCTGTACCCGTGCGCCTACCGCTTCTTCGACGTCGGCGACCTGATGACGAACACGACCGGAGCCGTGCTCGGCTCGGTGCTCGCTCTCGTGGTGCCCCGGTCGCTGCGCGGCCTGCAGGCGCGGGCGGATGCCGACGAGCCGCGCCCGGTCACCCGGGGTCGCCGCGCGCTGGCGATGCTGTGCGACGGACTCGCGAACGGGTTCGTCGTGCTCGCCGGGGGCGTCGCGGTGCAGCTCTGGCTCGAGTATGTCGTGCAGGACCGTCAGGCCGTGCTCGACGGCACCCTCGCCGGCACGGTGAGCACGGCGGCCGCCTGTGCGCTGTGGCTCGTGGTCATCCTCGTCACCGGCCGCTCGGTGGGAGACCTCGCCGTGCAGCTGCGCTACACCGGGTCGCCGCTGCCGGCCGCGCTCGCCCGGCTGCTGCGCTGGGCGGGCGGCATCGGCGGACTCACGGCTCTCGGGATGCTCGGCGGGGTGTTCGACGCGCTGTCCTCGGTGCTGATCCTCGTCGCGATCGTGCTGCTGTTCACCACCCGCCAGGGGCGCGGCCTCCCCGGTCTACTCTCCGGCCAGCACCTCGAGGACGCCCGCGTCGCGCTCTCGAATCCACAGGGGTTTCCGATCACGGATCGATAACGTCGTCCTCATGAGCGTGATCCCGGTCGACGAGCACCTGATCTCCGAGGCGAAAGAGCTCCGCGACCAGCTGCAGCGCTTCCTCCGCGAGTACGAGTTCGGGATGCGCGAGGTGGAGACGAAGATCTCGATCCTCCGCGACGAGTTCACCCACGATCACGCGTACAACCCCATCGAGCACGTGAAGAGCCGGCTGAAGTCGCCGGACAGCATCGTCGAGAAGATCGCCAGGAAGGGCATCGACGACCCCGACTTCGACCGCATCCGTGCCGAGATCACCGACATCGCCGGAGTGCGGGTGACGTGCAGCTTCGTCGCGGACGTCTACCGGCTGTTCGATCTGCTGACCGCGCAGGACGACGTGACCGTCCGCACGGTGAAGGACTACATCGCGAACCCGAAGCCGAACGGGTACAAGAGCCTGCACGCCATCATCGAGGTCCCCGTCTTCCTCTCGACGGGCGCGCTGTCCGTGCCGGTCGAGGTGCAGTTCCGCACCATCGCGATGGACTTCTGGGCGAGCCTGGAGCACAAGATCTACTACAAGTTCTCCAACCAGGTGCCCGCGCACCTCGTCGACAGCCTCAGCGACGCCGCCGACGCCGCTGCCGAACTCGACACCCGCATGGAGCGGCTGCACCGCGAGGCGCACGGTGTGCCGCAGCGGCAGCTCGCGCCGCCGCCTCCGCCCGCGCCGGGGATCGTCGAGGTCTGAGCAGCCCGACCCGCGTCAGGCGAGGAACTCGCGGGCGGCGGCGGACATCGCCGTGACCCCGACCTCGATCGTCGGATGGATCTCCGGCGCGAAGAACGGCGAGTGGTTCGTGGGGATGTCCTTCGCCACGGTGCCCGCGGCGACGGCCTCGGCGAACCGGGCGGGGTCGACGCCGCCCCAGAACCAGAACACGAGCGGGACCTCGGCGTCGCGGGCGAACCACGAGACGTCCTCGCTGCCGGTGAACATGCCGGGGTCGACGACGGCCGACTCCCCGAGCGCCCGACGCAGCGCCGCCGAGACCCGCGCCGTGGCCTCCTCGTCGTTGATCGTGGCGGGCAGGGTGTGCTGCGTGTGGATCTCGGGTTCGCGCTCCGCGCCGGAGGCCATCGCCTCGGCGCGCACGATCCGCTCGACGCTCGTCAGCACCTTCTCCCGCACGTCCTCGTTCGGGTAGCGGAGGCTGAGCTCCAGCTTCGCCTCCGCCGGGATGATGTTGTTCTTGAGTCCGGCGTGGATCGAGCCGACCGTCACCACGGCCACGCCCTGCGGGTCGATCTCGCGCGAGGCGATCGTCTGCAGGCGCATCACGGTCGCGGCCGCCATCACGACCGGGTCGATCGTGGCGTGCGGGCGGGAGCCGTGGCCGCCACGGCCGTGCAGGGTGACGGTGAGACCGTCCGACGCCGCCATCTGGGTGCCGCTGCGAACGCCGACGATCCCGGCGGGGAGCGGGGTGACGTGCTGACCGAGCACCACGTCGGGCTTCGGGTAGCGGGCGAGCAGGCCGTCGTCGAGCATCGCCCTGGCACCGGCGCCGTACTCCTCGGCAGGCTGGATGAGCACGACGAGGGTGCCCGACCACTCCGCGCGCGTGGCCACGAGCTTCTCGACCGCGCCGATCATCGCGGTGACGTGCATGTCGTGGCCGCACGCGTGCATCACCGGCACGGTCGTGCCGGCCGGGTCGACGCCCTTCGCGGTGCTCGCGTACGCCAGCCCCGTCTGCTCCTCGACCGGGAGGGCGTCCATGTCGGCACGCACCCACACCACCGGCCGCGGGAATTCCTCACCCACCTGGGTCCCTGAGCCTGTCGAAGGGCCGCCCTGGGTCCCTGTATCGCCGCCCTGGGTCCCTGCATCGCCGCCCTGGGTCCCTGAGCCTGTCGAAGGGCCTGAGCCCGTCGAAGGGTTCCGCAGCACCCCGACCACGCCGGTCACGCCGACCCCCTCCTCGACGTCGAGCCCGAGGTCGCGCAGGTGCTGGGCGGCGATGCCCGCCGTCCTGGTCTCCTGGAACGACAGCTCCGGGTGCTGGTGCAGATCGATGTAGAGCGCTTCGAGGTCGATGGCCATGCGCCCGAGCCTAGCCGGGAGGATTCTCGAACCGGGGGGAACGGCGTGCCCTCGACGGCGATCCCGCTCGGATCGGTGAGGATGTGAGACCCCCCACCCGCCCGACGGAAACGCGACATGACGACCACTGCACTGCCCTATCAGGACCCCGACCTCACCATCCCCGAACGCGTTGCCGACCTCCTTGCCCGGATGACCGTGGAGGAGAAGGTCGGACAGATGCTCCAGCTCGACGCCCGCGACGACATCGACGACCACGTGCTCCGGCGGCACGCGGGATCGATCCTGCACGCCTCGGACGAGCGTCTGCGTCGCGCTGCCGCCCTGGTCGCGCAGACCCGGCTCGGCATCCCGCTGCTCGTGGGCGAGGACTGCATCCACGGCCACTCGTTCTGGCCCGGTGCCACCATCTACCCGACGCAGCTCGGCATGGCGGCGTCCTGGGACCCGGCGCTCGTCGAGCGCGTGGCGCGGGCGACGGCCGAGGAGGTCGCCGTGACCGGCATCCACTGGACGTTCTCGCCCGTGCTGTGCATCGCCCGCGACCTGCGCTGGGGACGGGTGGGGGAGACGTTCGGAGAGGACCCGTTCCTCATCGGGGAGCTTGCGAGCGCGATGGTCCGCGGGTATCAGGGTGACGGGCTCGACGACCCCACGGCCATCCTCGCGACGGCCAAGCACTTCGCCGGCTACTCCGAGACGCAGGGCGGACGCGACGCCAGCGAGGCGGACATCTCCCCGCGCAAGCTGCGCTCCTGGTTCCTGCCGCCGTTCGAGCGGGTCGCCCGCGAGGGCTGCCGGACGTTCATGCTCGGGTACCAGACGACCGACGGCGTGCCGATCACGCTGAACGAGTGGCTGCTCAGCGACGTGCTCCGCGGCGAGTGGGGTTACACCGGCACCCTCATCACGGACTGGGACAACGTGGGCCGGATGGTGTGGGAGCAGCGGGTGCAGCCCGACCTCACCCTTGCCGCGGCCGCCGCCGTGCGCGCCGGGAACGACATGGTGATGACCACGCCGGGGTTCTTCGAGGGGGCGCTGGACGCGGTCGCCCGGGGGCTGCTGCCGGAGGACGCCTTCGACGACGCGGTCTCCCGCATCCTCACGCTGAAGTTCGAGCTCGGACTCTTCGAAGACCCGCGGCTGCCCCGCGACGACCTGTCCGCCGTGGTCGGCAGCGCCGCGCACGCGGACCTCAACCTCGAGATCGCGCGCCGTTCGCTCGTGCTCCTCGAGAACGACGGCGTGCTGCCGCTGGATGCCGCGGCTCCGCTGCGGGTGGCGGTGACCGGGCCGCTCGCGGACGACGCGCAGACGCAGCTCGGCGACTGGGCCGGCGGTTCGGGCCAGGCGGGCTGGCTCGACGGACAGCCCCGCGAGATGATCACGACCGTGCTCGACGGCCTCCGTGCCGTGGACGCGTGGACGGTCACGCATGCACGCGGCGCCGACATCCTCACGCTCGCCGACGACCCCCGCGGCACGCACTTCCCGGACAACCAGCCGCGTCCTCCCGTGGTGCAGCCGTGCCCGCCGGATCCTGCGCTCATCGCGGAGGCGGTGGCCGCTGCCGAGGCCGCCGACGTCGTGGTGGCGGTGGTCGGCGATCGCATCGAGCTCGTGGGCGAGGGGCGGTCCACGGCCACGCTGGAGCTCATCGGCGGCCAGAACGCCCTGCTCGACGCGCTCATCGAGACCGGGAAGCCCGTCGTCGTGGTGCTCCTCGCGTCCAAGCCGCTCGTGCTCCCGCCCTCGGTGCAGCGGGCGGCGGCGGTGGTCTGGGCCGCGAATCCGGGTATGCAGGGCGGACGGGCGCTCGCCGACATCGTCACGGGTGCCGTGGAGCCCTCGGGACGGCTGCCCATCTCGTTCGCGCGGCACGTCGGGCAGCAGCCGACCTACTACAACCAGATCCGTGGTCAGCACGGCGACCGCTACGCCGACCTGACCCAGGCGCCCGCGTGGGCCTTCGGCGAGGGCCGGTCGTACACGACCGTGGCGTACGCGGAGCTGGAGCTGGAGCAGACGGAGCTGCGCCTCGGCGACACCGTGGTGGGACACGTGACCGTGACCAACACGGGGGACCGGCCCGTCCGCGAGACCGTGCAGGCCTACGTGCGGGACGAGGTGACGAGCGTGAGCTGGACCGACCGCGAGCTCAAGGCCTTCCGGCAGGTCGACCTCGCGCCGGGGGAGAGTGCGCGCGTGCGGATCGAGGTCCCCGTCGCGGACTGCACGATCGTGACCGCCGCCGGCGTCCGGACCGTGGAGCCCGGCGCCTTCACCCTCCTCGTCGGCCCCAGCTCCCGTGAGGAGCACCTCCTCCCCGCCCCCTTCGAGATCTCCCCGTCCTGATTCCCCGAGACCCCGCTTTCGCGCCGAGACCCCGTCGTGTCCGCGCGGCGGAGGCGGGGTCTCGGCGGGAGGTCGGGGTCTCGGCGGCCTCGATTTGACCTCAAGTGCGCTTGAGGTTTTACGGTGGAGGGCGTGAGTGGGACAGAGAAGAAGTCGCGATGACGTATGTGATCGCACTGCCGTGCGTCGACCTCAAGGACAAGGCGTGCATCGACGAATGCCCCGTCGACTGCATCTATGAGGGGGAGCGGTCGCTCTACATCCACCCCGACGAGTGCGTCGACTGCGGAGCGTGCGAGCCGGTGTGCCCCGTCGAGGCGATCTACTACGAGGACGACCTCCCCGACGAGTGGCAGGACTACTACAAGGCCAACGTCGAGTTCTTCGACGAGATCGGCTCGCCCGGCGGCGCCGCCCGCACCGGACTCATCCGTCACGACCACCCGCTCATCGCCGCGCTCCCGCCGCAGGAGGTGCACGAGTGACGCCGCGCATCGCCATCGTCGGCGCGGGACCCGCGGGCATCTACGCCGCCGACCTCCTCCGGGCGGAGGTGCCGGAGGCGGCCATCGACCTGTACGAGAAGCTCCCCGCTCCGTACGGGCTCGTCCGCTACGGCGTCGCCCCCGACCACCCGCGCATCCGCAAGATCATCGACGCGCTGCACGACGTGCTCCTCCAGCCCGGCATCCGGCTGCGCGCCAACGTCGAGGTCGGCGTCGATGTGACGGTCGACGAGCTCCGCCGGGCGTACGATGGCGTCGTCATCGCGACCGGAGCCGACCGTGACGTGGCGTTCGACGTGCCGGGAGCCGAGCTTCCCGGATCGTTCGGCGCCGCGGATTTCGTGGCCTGGTACGACGCGCACCCCGACGTCGCGCGGGGCTGGGGCCTGGAGGCGGAGTCCGTGGCCGTGCTCGGGGCGGGCAACGTCGCCCTCGACGTCACGCGCATCCTCGCGAAGCACGCCGCGGCGCTGGAGTCGACCGACACCCCCGACCACATCCTCGACGCGCTCGCCGCGAGCCGGGTCCGCGACGTGCACCTCTTCGCCCGTCGCGGCCCGGCCGATGTGCGCTTCTCAGCCCTGGAGCTGCGCGAGCTCGGGGAGCAGCACGACGTGGAGGTGATCGTCGATCCCGCCGACCTCGAGCTCGACGACCATGCTGCCCGCATGCTGGAGCAGTTCTCGCAGCGCCGCATCATCGTGCGAACTCTCACGGAATGGGCGCAGCGTCCGTCCGCCGGGGCCTCCCGGCGCATCCACCTGCACTTCCGGCATCGCCCCGTCCGTGTCCTGGGCGCGGACCGTGTGGAGGGCATCGAGTTCGAGCGCACGGCCTCCGATCCGCTCGGCCGCATGGTCGGCACCGGCGAACTCCTGCGGTACGAGGTCGGCGCCGTCTACCGGGCGATCGGCTACCTCTCCTCGCCCGTGCCCGGTGTGCCGTTCGATGCGGCACGCGGCATCGTTCCGAACGCGGAGGGGCGGGTGCTCGATGCCGACGGCACGCCCGTCGCCGGCCTCTACGCGACCGGCTGGATCAAGCGCGGACCGATCGGCCTCATCGGCTCGACCAAGTCCGACGCCGCGCAGACCGTGCAGCATCTCGTGGAGGACCTCGCCGCGACGCCGTCCGCCCGCATCGACCGTGACCCGCCCCTGGACCTCCCCGACGTGGTGGACTGGGAGGGTTGGTTGCGCATCGACGAGGCCGAGCGCCGCGCCGGAGCCGTCCGCGGCCGGGAGCGCACGAAGCTCGTCGACCGCGCGGCCATGCGCGCCCACGCGACCCCCACCCCCATCCCTCTCGAGGAGAGCACCCGATGACCCCCGACCCGCACACCACCCCGCACCCCGCCGCTCCGGTGCCCACGCCGGTCGGGGAGGGGCTCAAGGCGGCGTTCCGCACCCACCCCGCCGGTGTCGCCATCATCACGGCGCAGGGTCCGGACGGCCCCGTCGGCCTCACGGCGTCGAGCGTGTCGTCGGTCGCGGTCGACCCGGCGGCGATCGTGTTCTCGGTGACCAGGGCGACCGGGAGCGCCGGGGCCATCCTCGGCGCCGACACCTTCGTCGTGCACCTCATCGACGACGAGCACTCCGCGCTCGCCCAGAGCTTCGCGGTGAGCGGCTCCGAGCGCTTCACGCCCGAGCAGGGCTGGACGACGCTGCCGACCGGCGAGCCGCACCTGGCGGAGGCCCGTGTCGCGCTGCGCTGCCGGGCGATCCAGACCGTGCCCGTCGGCTCGTCGACCGTGGTGATCGCCGAGGTGCTCGAGGTGCTCACCGGCCGCCCCGCCCGCCCGCTCGTCTACATCGACCGCCGATTCCACGCCCTGTCCCACGACACCGCCCTCTGACCCCGTCACGAAAGGAACCCTCATGTCCACTCCGTACACGCTCCCCGAGCTGCCCTACGACTACTCGGCACTGGAGCCCCACATCTCCGGCAAGATCATGGAGCTGCACCACTCCAAGCACCACCAGGCCTACGTGACCGGCGCGAACACGGCGCTGGAGCAGCTCGCGGCGGCCCGCGACAGCGGCGACCTCGGAGCGGTGAACAAGCTCGAGAAAGACCTCGCGTTCAACCTCGGCGGCCACATCAACCACTCCGTGTTCTGGCAGAACCTCTCGCCCGAGGGCGGCGGGGCTCCGGAGGGCGAGCTCTCGGCGGCGCTCGCGGACTCATTCGGGTCGATCGACGGTTTCCGCGCGCACTTCACCGCGACGGCCCTCGGTGTGCAGGGCTCCGGCTGGGCCGTGCTCGCCTGGGACTCGGTGGGCGCTCGTCCCGTGATCTTCCAGCTCTTCGATCAGCAGGGCAACGCGCCGCTCGGCGTCATCCCGCTGCTGCAGCTCGACGTGTGGGAGCACGCCTACTACCTCGACTACCTCAACGTGCGGGCGGACTACGTCAAGGCGTTCTGGAACCTCGTGAACTGGCCCGACGTGCAGCGCCGCTTCGAGACGGCGCGCACCGCGACCACCGGTCTCCTCGTCCCCTGACCCCACCCTTCGTCGACCCGGCCCCTTGCGTGCGCCCCGGCCCGTTGCGATCGTCCGCAACGGGCCGGGGTGGCCGCAAGGGGCCGGGTCGTGTTCAGGCGAGGGTGAGGAAGAGCTTCTCCAGGTCGGGGAGGGGGACGGCGTCGTCCTGCGCGGGGTCCTCCAGGCAGGTCTTCATGGCGGAGGCGATGATCTGGAACCCGGCCTTGTCCAGCGCCGAGGTCACCGCGGCCAGCTGCGTGACGACGGCCCGGCAGTCGCCGCCGCTCTCGACCGCGGCGATCACGGCGCCGAGCTGTCCCTGTGCGCGCTTGAGGCGGTTGGCGATCTTGCGCTGCGTGTCGGTGTCGACGGTGGTCATGGTCTCTCCCTGAAGGCCGGCTGTACGCTCCACTATACCCCCGGGGGTATAGTATCTGGATACCCACCGGGGTATCGAGTGAGGAGAGAACACATGTGTCGAGCAGTCCGTTGCCGTACCTGCGGGAAGACCACCTGGGCGGGGTGCGGCCAGCACGTCGACGCCGTCCGCCGCACCGTGCCGGCGTCGGACTGGTGCACGGGCCACCCGAAGGACGAGGCCAAGGGCGGTCTCCTGTCCCGGCTGTTCGGCCGATGAGCGCGCCGCTCCGCGTCGTCATCGTCGGTGGCGTCGCCGGCGGCATGTCGGCGGCGACCCGGCTCCGGCGGCTCGAGGAGTCCGCGGACATCGTCGTCTTCGAGCGCGGGCCCGAGGTCTCGTATGCCAACTGCGGCCTGCCCTACTACGTGGGCGGCGTGATCGAGGAGCGCGATGCCCTCCTCCTGCAGACCCCGGAGTCGCTGCACCGCCGCTTCCGGATCGACGTCCGCGTCCGTCACGACGTGGTCGGCATCGACACCGCGAGCAAGACGGTCGAGGTCGTCGATCTCGACAGCGGCCGCCGGAGCACTCACCCGTACGACCGCCTCGTGCTCGCCACCGGTGCCCGGCCCCGCGGCGACGAGCCGACCGGAGCCCTCCCCGCGCGGAGCCTGCGGACCGTGGCGGATGCCGATGCGATCGATGCCGCCCTCCGTCCCGGGCTGCCGGTGGTCGTCGTGGGCGGCGGGTACACGGGACTCGAGGCCGTGGAGAACCTCGTCGCCCGAGGCGCCGCGGTCACCCTGGTGCAACGCGGTGCCCAGCTGCTCGCCCCGCTGGATCCGGAGATGGCCAGCCCTCTGGCGGCCGAGGTCCGGCGTCGCGGCGTCGACGTGCGGCTCGGCGTCGAGGTCGTGGCCACCGCCGCGGATTCCGTGACCCTGAGCGACGGTGCCACCCTCCCTGCGGAGTTCCTCGTCGATGCCTCCGGGGTCGTGCCCGAGGCCGGACTCGCCCGTGCCGCGGGGATCCGTCTCGGCGAGACCGGCGGCATCGCGGTCGACGAGGCCTGCCGCACCAGTGCCCCGGACGTCTTCGCGGTGGGCGACGGCGTCGAGAAGGCCGACCTCATCGGCGGCGGTGTGGCGCTGGTGACCATGGCGGGTCTCGCCAACCGCCACGGCCGCATGGTGGCCGACGTCATCGCGGGTCGGGAGGAGTCGGCGCGCCCCGCGCTCGGCACCGGCATCGTGCAGGTGTTCGGCCTGGCCGCCGCGAAGACCGGCTGGAGCGAGAAGCAGCTCCGTGCCGCGGGCCGCGAGTTCTTCGCCGTGCACGTGCACCCCGGATCGCACGCCGGCTACTACCCGGGCGCGGAGACCCTGTCGATGAAGCTCCTCGCCGACCCCGCCACCGACCGCATCCTCGGGGCGCAGATCGTGGGTCGTGACGGCGTGGACAAGCGGATCGACGTCATCGCGACGGCGCTGCAGGCGGGCGTCACCGCCTCCGGGCTCGCGCACCTGGAGCTCGCGTACGCCCCGCAGTTCGGTTCCGCGAAGGATGCCGTGAACATCCTCGGATACGTGGCCGAGAACACCCGCAACGGCACCACGCCGACCCTCCAGTGGCACGAGCTCGACGACGCCCTGCATGCGGGAGCCGCCCTCATCGACGTCCGCTCCGAGGCCGAGCATGCGAACGGCGCCATCCCCGGCGCCAGGAACATCCCGCTCGACGAGCTGCGCGACCGCCTCGACGAGCTGCCGGAGGGGCCTCTCGTGGTGCACTGCCAGGTCGGCCTTCGGGGGCACATCGCCACCCGGCTGCTGCGGCAGGACGGGCGCGCGGTGCGCAATCTCGACGGCGGCTACCGGACTTGGAAGGACGCGACCGCGGCCTGACCCCCGGTCGGCTCAGACCAGTCGCGCCGTCGTGCCTCGGACGTTGAGCTCGTACGGCAGGGCTGCGGGCGGCCGCACGGCATCGGGGTCGGTGAGCTTCGCGAGGACCGCATCGGCCGCCCGCTCGCCCTGCCCGAGCGGGAACTGGTCGACCGTGGTGAGACGGAAGAACTCGCCGAGCTCATGGCCGTCGATGCCCACGATGGACAGGTCGCCCGGCACCGCGAAGCCGAGGTCGCGGGCGGCGAGGAGCGCCCCGATCGCCATCTCGTCCGAGGCGGCGAACACCGCGGTGGGGCGAGGCCCCGGGCGCCCGAGGAGCTGCTTCGCGGCGCGGTAGCCGCCCTCGACCGTGAAGTCGGCGGGCTCCAGGAACGCG
The DNA here is from genome assembly GCF_002871415.1 of Microbacterium sp. UMB0228. Lineage (NCBI taxonomy): Bacteria > Bacillati > Actinomycetota > Actinomycetes > Micrococcales > Microbacteriaceae > Microbacterium > Microbacterium sp. UMB0228. The sequence continues at coordinate 432,067 of NZ_PNFU01000002.1, forward strand.
GGGTTCAGGGGGACGTCGGCCTTCGCCAGCGCCCTCTCGAAGCCGAGCCGGCGATTCGTGGGGATGTGGAAGTCGATGTCGAACTCGGGGTTCGCGCCGATGTGCGCGATCTCCGTGTGCCCGAGCCCGAGCAGGTGCTCCGTCGCGAGCTGGGCCACGGCGACGTCGTCGACCGTGAGGGTGTCGAGCTTCGGGTTCGGGCCCCCGATCGCGATCACGGGGAGCCCGAGGTCGAGGAGCTGCTGGGTCTCGTCCTCGTCCAGCTCGATGGACACGGCGATCACGGCGTCCACGCGCTGGCGGCGCAGGAACGTGTCGAAGACGTGGCGGCGCACGTCCTTGTCGGCGGTGATGTTGTAGAGCGTGATGTCGTAGCCCGCACGCATGAGTGCGGCGGACACCCCCGACAGCACGGTGCTGAAGAACCAGCGGTCGAGGAACGGCACGACGACCCCGATGTTGCGCGTGCGCCCCGACGCGAGACTCGAGGCGCGGGAGGACACGACGTACCCGAGGGAGGTGGCAGCCGCCTGCACGCGCTCGCGCGCCGACTCGGACACGTGCCCGCGGCCGCTCAGCGCGCGGGAGACCGTCGCGGTGGAGACGCCGGCGAGCCGGGCGACCTCGTCGATGCTCGCCATCATCTGTCCTTCGGATCGGAGACGCCCGTGACACGCCCCGGGTGGAGCGCGCCACGGGCGCAGCGGGTGTCAGCCCTTGGTGTACCAGACGGCGGTGTCGACGGGGACCTCGGGGCCGTCGAACGGCTGGCTGCGGAGCAGGACGACCGCGCCCTCCGGGAGCTCGAGCGGAGCGGTTCCGAGGTTCGCCAGTACGTGCACCTCATCGCGGCGGAAGGCGACGGCATCGGGACCGGCGTCCTCCCACACCAGCGACCCGGTGCCGAATCCGAACTCGCGGCGGCCGGCGAGCAGGCGCTTGTACAGGGCGAGGGTCGACGCCGGGTCGACCTCCTCGACGTCCCGGGCGTAGGCCGCCCAGTCCGCGGGCTGCGGGAGCCACGAGAGGCCGGTGTCGTTGAAGCCGAAGGCGGGAGCCTCCGCCTCCCACGGCAGCGGCACGCGGCAGCCGTCGCGGCCGTAGCGCTCGCCTTTCGTGCGGAACCACGTCGGGTCCTGACGGTACTCGTCCGGGATCTCCATGGCCTCGGGCAGCCCGAGCTCCTCGCCCTGGTACAGGTAGGCCGAGCCGGGGAGCGCGAGCATCAGCGTGGTGGCCGCGCGGGCGCGGGCGAGGCCGATGGCGGTGTCGGGCTTGTCCGGGGTGTTCGGGCCGATGCCCTCGCCCTGCGGGTTGTCGATCGTGAGGGCGAGGCGCGTGGCGTGCCGGACGACATCGTGGTTGGACAGCACCCAGGTGCTGGGGGCGCCGACCGCGCCGAACGCGTCCAGCGACTCGCGGATCACGTCGCCGAGTGCCTTCGCGTCCCACGCCGTCATCAGGTACGGGAAGTTGAAGGTCTGGTGCATCTCGTCCGGACGCACCCAGAGGGCGGTCTCCTTCAGCGTCGGCATCCAGGCCTCGCCGCACAGGGCGCGGTCGCCGTCGTACTCGGCGAGCACCTTGTGCCAATCGCGGTAGATCTCGTGCACGCCGTCCTGGCCCCAGTACGGCACGTTCGACTCGCCGCCGCCCATGGAGTCGGCGTCGGTCGGGGGCGTGTAGTCCGGCAGGCCGTCGGTCTTGATCATGCCGTGGGCCACGTCGACCCGGAAGCCGTCGACGCCGCGGTCGAGCCAGAAGCGCAGGATCGAGCGGAACTCCTCCTGCACCTCCTCGTTGTTCCAGTCGAAGTCCGGCTGCGTGGCGTCGAAGATGTGCAGATACCACTGGCCGGGCGTGCCGTCGGCCTCCGTGACGCGCTGCCACATGCCGCCGCCGAACACCGACTCCCAGTTGTTCGGAGGCAGCTCGCCGTTCTCGCCGCGGCCGTCGCGGAAGATGTAGCGCGCGCGCTCCGGGCTACCAGGCGCCGCCTTGAGCGCCTCCTGGAACCAGGGGTGCTGGTCGGAGGAGTGGTTGGGGACGAGGTCGACGATCACCCGGATGCCGCGGGCGTGCGCGGATTCCAGCATCGCGTCGAAGTCGGCCAGCGTGCCGAACAGCGGGTCGACGTCGCGGTAGTCGGCCACGTCGTAGCCGGCGTCGCGCTGCGGGCTCGTCATGAACGGGCTGAGCCAGATCGCGTCGACGCCGAGCTCCTGCAGGGCGTCGAGGCGGCTCGTGATGCCCGGCAGGTCGCCGATGCCGTCGCCCGACGCGTCCGCGAAGGAGCGGGGGTAGATCTGGTAGATGACGGCGCTGCGCCACCACTCGGAACCGGGGGCTGCGATCTGTTCGAGCTGTGCCATGCGATCAGGCTACTGCAAACGCTTACAGTCCCGCCCCTCCCGCCGACCCACCCCTTTCCGTCCGACCCACCCCCTTGCGGACGGCCGGAAGGGGCCGGCAGGAACGGAAGGGGGTGGGTCGACGGGGGATGAGGGTCAGGGCGTGGGCATGCCGCCGTTGACGTTCAGGGTCTCGCCGAGCACGTAGCTCGACTCGGGCGAGGCGAGGAAGACGTAGGCGGGGGCGAGCTCGGCGGGCTGACCCATCCGGCCGAGCGGAGTGTCCTGGCCGAACTGTGCGATCTTCTCCTGCGGCTGCCCGTCGCTCGGCTGCAGCGGGGTCCAGATCGGTCCCGGAGCCACGGCGTTCACGCGGATGCCCTTCGGCGCGAGCTGCTGGGCGAGGCCCTTGGTGAACGCATTGATGGTCGACTTCGTCGAGGCGTAGTCGACGAGGATGTCCGACGGCGAGTAGGCCTGGATCGAGGTCGTGTTGATGATCGTCGAGCCCGCGGGGAGGTGCGGGAGGGCGGCCTTCGTGATCCAGAACATCGCGTACACGTTGGTCTTGAACGTGTCGTCGAACTGCTCGTCCGTCACATCGGTGAGGGACTCCTGGAAGACCTGCTTGCCGCCGTTGTTGACGAGGATGTCGAGCCCGCCGAGCGCCGCGACGGCCTCGGCCACCAGGGTGCGGCAGTACTCCGGGTCGCGCAGGTCGCCGGGGATCGTGGCGACGGTGGCTCCCGCCTCGCGGAGGATGCCGGCGATGCGGCTCGCGTCCTCCTCCTCTTCCGGCAGGTAGGAGATTGCGACGTCGGCGCCCTCGCGGGCGAACGCGATCGCGGTGGCCGCGCCGATGCCCGAGTCGCCGCCGGTGATGAGTGCCTTGCGCCCGGTCAGCCGTCCGGTGCCGCGGTACGACTCCTCGCCGAGGTCGGCCTTCGGGGTGAGATCGGCGTCGAGACCGGGCTCGCGCATGTGCTGCTTCTGCGGCTGGATGTCGGCGTAGAGCTCGACCGGGTTGGTGAAGGTGTACTGGTCGCGGGACATGGGGTGTCCTTTCCGGGAGGTCGGGGACGGGAGGACCATCGTGCGCGCCGTGCTCCGGACGCGGCAAACGCCTTGCACGCATCCGGTCGCTTTGGTACACGCGCATGTGGCCGAAAGACACTTCCCCCGGTGCCTCCTGTCATGACAGGGTTGCGAGCATCCCCCCGTGTCGCTCGCGGCATGTCCCCCGGGGATCCTGCCGTCGAGAGGTCGTGATGTCCGCTTCCGCCCGCCGATCCGCGCCCTGGGCGGTCGTCGCCGCGCTCGTCGTCGGTGCCGTGCTCGTCGGCGCCGCCCCCGCCGTGTCCGACGCATTCGGTGCCCGCGCGCAGCCCCCGGCGGACCCGGTGAACGACCCCGCGGCTTCGGTGGCGCTCGCGTACGAGTTCCTCGACGCGCGGGTCGACGAGTTCTGCGACGGCGAGGGCCGCTGCCTGCCCCGCAGCTACGAGGGCGGGTTCTTCACCACGCCGTCCTGGGACTTCACGCCCTCCTTCGTCTACGACGACGCCCTGGTCGTGATCGCCTACACGGCCCGCGGTCTGCCGGACGACCTGCGCCGTGCGCGGGCTGTCGCGGACACCCTCCTCTTCGTGCAGGAGAACGACCCCATCGGCGACGGCCGCGTCCGCACCTCGTACGAGCCGCACGGCATCCGTCAGGGCCGGATGGAGATCACCGGGCCCGGCACCTTCACTGGCAACCAGGCCTGGGTGGGCATGGCGCTCACCCGCCTCTTCCATGCCACCGGGGAGACACGGTATCTCGACGGCGCGGTGCGCATCGCGGAGTGGATCCAGGACAACACCGCCGACATGACGCGGGCACCCTACGGCTACACCGGCGGGCAGACCGATGCCGGGGTGCCGCTGGAGTGGAAGTCCACCGAGCACAACAGCGACATCGCCGGCTTCTTCACGCAGCTCGGCCAGCTCACGGACGACGGGGTGTGGGCGGAGCGCGCGGCGGTGGCCGCCGGATTCGTCGCGGCGATGCAGAGCGCCGACGGGCACGTGGACACTGGGACGCTGCTCGACGGCAGCACGATCAACACCCGTCCCATCCCGCTCGACGCCCAGACGTGGAGCCTGCTCGGCATCGGGGGCGCCCGATACGGCTCGGCCGTGGACTGGACGCTCGCGCACCTCGTGGCCCAGGACGGTCCGTACCGCGGTCCGTCGATCAGCGACGCGGACGTGTCGAAGGTCTGGTTCGAGGGCAGCGGGCACCTCGCACTCGCGCTGCAGGAGCGGGGGGCCGCCGGCGACCAGGATCGCGCGGAGGAGCTGCTGGCCGACATCCGGCTGGTGCAGCGCGACGCGGCGAACGGCGACGGCAAGGGCATCGTGGCGACGTCGACCGACGGGCTCGACTCCGGCTTCGGCGACCTCTACTACGCGAGCCTGCACACCGGCACGACGGCCTGGTACCTGCTCGCGGCCGTGGGCGACAACCCGTTCCGTCTCCCCTGACCCGCCTGTCGACCCGGCCTCTTGCGGTCGACCCGGCCCTTTCCGCGCGCCCGCAACGGGGTGGCACGCGCGCAGAGGGGTGGGTCGAGGGAGGTATCAGGCGGCGACGCGGGCGACGGCGGCGATCGCGCTCGTGAAGAAGTCGAGGCCGTCCACGCCGCTGCGCATCGCGACGGCGGTGTCCGGACCGAAACCGGGCTCCGTGGCGTGCTCGGGGTGCGGCATCAGGCCCACGACGTTGCCGGCCTCGTTCGTCAGCCCCGCGATGTCGCGCAGCGAGCCGTTCGGGTTCACGCCGGCGTAGCGGAACGCCACGAGACCCTCGCCCTCGATGCGGTCGAGCGTCTGCTCGTCGGCGATGTAGCCGCCGTCCGCGTTCTTCAGCGGGATGACGATCTCCTGGCCGGTGCGGAAGGCGTTGGTCCAGGCGGTGTCGGCGTTCTCGACCGTGAGCTTCTGGTCGCGGCGCACGAAGTGCTGGTGGTTGTTGCGGATCAGGCCGCCGGGCAGCAGATGTGCCTCGACGAGCATCTGGAAGCCGTTGCAGATGCCGAGGACGGGCATGCCCTTCGCGGCGGCGTCCTTGACCTCGTTCATGATGGGCGAGAGGGCGGCGATGGCACCGGCACGGAGGTAGTCGCCGTAGCTGAACCCGCCGGGGAGGACGAGCGCGTCGACACCCTCGAGGTCGTGTGAGCCGTGCCACAGGGCGACCGGCTCGGCTCCCGCGATGCGGACGGCGCGCTGCGCGTCGACGTCGTCCAGCGAGCCGGGGAAGGTGACGACGCCGATGCGGACGGTCACTCCGCCACCTCGACGCCCACGACGTCTTCGATCACGGCGTTCGAGAGCACCTCGTCGGCGATACGGCGGGCCTCGGCGAGGACCTCGTCGGTGACCTCGCCCTCGACGGTGAGCTCGAAGCGCTTGCCGATGCGGACGTCGGTGAAGCCCTCGACGCCCAGGCGGGCGAAGGCGCCGGAGACGGCCTTCCCCTGCGGGTCGAGCAGTTCGGGCTTGGGCATGACGTCGACGACGATGGTGGGCATGACGGCTCCAAGAGTCGCGGGCGGACGGGCGGGTTCAGTCTACCGCTCGCCGATGCTCCGCTGAGACCCCGGGCTCTCGCCCACACCCCGCCCTGCGCGCGGCGCTCCGACGGGGTGTCGGCGAGAGACCGGGGTCTCGGGGTCAGGAGTGGAAGACGGTGTGGAGGTCGCCGATCGTGTCGCGGCCGCCGAGGCCGTCGATCTCGAAGAGCACCGAGATGCCGGCGACGTGACTGCCGAGACGCTCCACGAGCTGCCGACCGGCGGCCAGCGTCCCTCCGGTGGCGAGCACGTCGTCGATGAGGAGGACGCGGGATCCCGCGGGGAGGTCGTCGTGCATCTCGATGGTCGCCGTGCCGTACTCGAGGGCATAGTCGACGGAGGCCGCGGGGCGGGGGAGCTTGCCGGCCTTGCGGATCGGGATCAGCCCGACCCCCGCGGCGATGGCGGCGGCCCCGGCCAAGATGAAGCCCCGCGCCTCGATGCCGGCCACCACGTCGAACTGCCCCGCGAAGGGCTCGATGATCGCCTCGGTCGTCACGCGGAGGGCCTCCGCGTCGGCGAGGAGCGGCGTGATGTCGCGGAAGATGATGCCGGGCTCCGGATAGTCCGGGATGCTGCGGATCAGGGATTCGGCGCGGGCGAGGGCAGGAGAGAGGGTGGCTTCGGGCACCGGACAAGGGTACGCCGGTTGCGCGGGAGGGACCTGCAGACGGCGCTCTTGACATCGTGGGAGCGCTCCCATAGAGTTCACGACAACCTTGTGGGAGCGCTCCCACAGGCCCCCACGCACCACCACCCGCACGAACCCACAAAGGAGTGAACCGTGAACTCACGTGCCCGCACCCGGATCCTGGTGACAGCCGCCGTGGCATCCGTCTCCGCTCTCGCCCTGGCCGGCTGCTCCGGCAGCACCGGCGGCGACGGCGACTCCGGCGCCAGCGCCGACGAGAAGGTCACACTGACCGTGACCACCTTCGGCACCTTCGGCTACGACGACCTCTACAAGGAGTACGAGAAGGCGCACCCGAACGTGACGATCGAGGCGACCAACATCGACACCGGCGGCAACGCCCGCACCGACGCCTTCACCAAGATCGCCGCCGGCTCCGGACTCAGCGACATCGTCGCGATCGAGGAGGGCTGGCTCGGCGCCATCATGGACGTCTCGGACACCTTCGTCGACCTGCGCGACTACGGCATCGAGGACCGCAAGGACGACTGGGTCGACTGGAAGTACGGCCAGGCGACCGACGCCGAGGGCCGCGTCATCGGCTACGGCACCGACATCGGCCCGAGCGGCATCTGCTACAACGGGGCCGCGTTCGAGGCCGCCGGCCTGCCCAGCGACCGCGAGTCCGTCGCCGAGCTGCTCAACGGCGACTGGGAGAACTACTTCCAGGTCGGCGCCGACTACACGGCCAAGACCGGCAAGGCCTGGTACGACCACTCCGGCTTCGTCTGGAACGCCATGGTGAACCAGCTCGACGAGGGCTACTACACCGCCGACGGCGAGCTGAACGTCGAGGGCAACGACGAGCTCCAGGAGCGCTTCGAGCTCCTCGGCGCCGCGACCGAGGGCGGCCAGTCCGCGGCGCAGACCGCATGGGACTGGAACGGCGGCAAGTCGTTCGTCGACGGTACCTTCGCCACCTTCGTCTGCCCCGGCTGGATGCTCGGCGTCGTGCAGGGCCAGGTCGAGGCCGGCGGCGGAGACGCGTCGACGGGCTGGGACTTCGCCGACGTCTTCCCCGGCGGCGCGGCCAACTGGGGCGGCGCGTTCCTCTCCATCCCGGAGTCGTCGGAGCACAAGGAGGCCGCGGCCGAGCTCGCCGACTGGCTGACGCAGCCCGAGCAGCAGGTGAAGCAGTCCGCCGCCGCGGGCAACTTCCCGTCGACCATCAAGGCGCAGGAGTCCCTCGCCGAGGAGGCCACGCCCAACGAGTTCTTCAACGACGCGCCGACCGGTGCCATCCTCGCCGAGCGCGCCAAGGGCGTCGTCGCGCAGTTCAAGGGCGCCGATGACTCGGTGATCCAGGAGAACGTCTTCGGGCCGGCGCTGAGCGCGCTCGACCGCGGCGAGACCGACACGCAGGGCGCCTGGGACCAGGCGATCGGCCTCCTGAACGACCTCGTCGGCTGATGATCACGCTTCGACAGGCTCAGCGACCCACGGTGGTTGCTCAGCGACCCACGGTGGTTGCTCCGCGACCCACGGTGGTTGCTCAGCGACCCGGATGGGTGGCTGAGCCTGTCGAAGCCCGGCTAAGGACACGCCCATGACCCTCACCGCCCCGCCGGCGGAGCCGCAGGCCGCCGCTCCCGCCGCGGCGGACGCTCCGCCGCGACGCTCCTGGCGCACCCGCGTCTCGCGTTTCGACCACCGCGCCTCGCCGTACTTCTACATCTCCCCGTTCTTCCTCCTCTTCGGGCTCATCGGCCTCTTCCCGCTGCTGTACACGGTGTGGGTCGCGGTCCACGAGTGGGATCTGCTGAAGGGCGAGGGGCCGTTCGTCGGCTTCGGCAACTTCGCGGCGATCCTCGGCGACGGCATGTTCTGGAACTCCATCCGGAACACGCTGAGCATCTTCCTGCTCTCCGCCATCCCGCAGCTCGCCGTCGCGCTGGTGATCGCCTACCTGCTGGACCGCGGACTGCGGACGCCGACGTTCTGGCGGATGAGCGTCCTCATCCCGTTCGTGGTCACCCCGGTGGCCGTGGCGATCATCTTCTCCAGCATCTTCAACGAGGCGGACGGTCTGGCCAACAACCTCCTCAACCTCGTCGGCATCGCCGATCAGCAGTGGAAGCACGACACGGTCCTGTCGCACATCGCGATCGCCGTCATGGTGAACTTCCGCTGGACCGGCTACAACGCCCTCATCCTCCTCGCCGCGATGCAGGCCGTGCCCCGCGACCTCTACGAATCGGCCGCACTCGACGGTGCCGGGGCGGTGCGGCGGTTCTTCGCCATCACGATCCCCACCATCCGTCCCACGCTGATCTTCGTCATCATCACGGCGACCATCGGCGGCCTGCAGATTTTCGCCGAACCGCGGCTGTTCGACGTCTCCACCGCGGGCGGCATCGGCGGCAGCGACCGGCAGTTCCAGACCACCGTGCTGTTCCTCTGGGAGCTGGCGTTCTTCCGCCGGAACCTGGGTGAGGCCTCGGCCGTCGCGATCCTGCTCTTCCTGCTGATCGTCGCGATCGGCCTCATCAACTTCCTGATCTCCCGGCGCATCGCCACCGGAGACGCCCCGAAGAACCGCGCGGCCCGACGCCGCATCCGCCCGACCGGGAAGGAGGAGGCGCGATGACCGCCACCCAGGCCCTCAGCGTGCCGGAGCGGATCCGCCGCCGGCGCGGCACCGCGAGCGGGAGCGCCGGCCTCGGCAGCCGCCCGGGCTTCCTCACCTACGGGCTCCTCGCGGCCTTCGTCATCGGCGGTGCCTACCCGCTGTGGTGGTCGTTCGTCGTCGCGAGCGGGACGAACGCGACCCGCGGCGAGACCCTGCCCCTCATCCCCGGCGGCAACTTCCTTGCGAACGCGGCGAAGGTGTTCGAAGCGATCCCGTTCTGGCTCGCCCTCGGCAACTCGTTCCTCATCTCGACGATCATCACGATCTCCGTCGTCACGTTCTCGACCCTTGCCGGCTACGCGTTCGCGAAGCTCCGGTTCCGCGGGCGGGACGGCCTCATGGTGTTCGTGATCGCGACCATGGCCATCCCCACGCAGCTCGGCATCATCCCGCTGTTCATGCTGATGCGCGAACTCGGCTGGACGGGGACGATCGGTGCGGTGATCGTGCCGACACTCGTCACGGCGTTCGGGGTGTTCTTCATGCGGCAGTACCTCGTGGACGTGATCCCGGACGAGCTCATCGAGGCCGCCAGGGTCGACGGCGCGAACCAGTTCCGCACCTTCCTCACCGTCGGGGTGCCCGCGGCGCGGCCGGCCATGGCGATCCTCGGACTGTTCACGTTCATGACCGCCTGGACCGACTACCTCTGGCCCCTGATCGTGCTCTCCCCCCAGAACCCGACGCTGCAGACGGCGCTCAGCCAGCTGCAGTCCGGCTATTACATCGACTACTCGATCGTGCTCACCGGCGCGGTGCTCGCGACGCTTCCGCTCCTCGTGCTCTTCGTGATCGCGGGGCGGCAGCTGGTCAGTGGCATCATGGCGGGCGCGGTGAAAGGATGACCCCTATGACGCGTGCCTTCCCCTCGGACTTCCTCTTCGGCGCGGCGACCGCGGCCTACCAGATCGAGGGCGCCGCCTTCGAGGACGGACGGACGGCCTCCATCTGGGACGCCTTCTGCCGGGTGCCGGGGGCCGTGGTCGGCGGCGACGACGGGGATGTGGCGTGCGACCACTACCACCGGTATCCGCAGGACGTGGCGCTGATGAAGGAGCTCGGCCTCCAGACGTACCGCTTCTCCACCTCGTGGTCGCGCGTGCGCCCGGACGGCGGCGCAGTCAACCAGGCGGGGGTGGACTTCTACAGCCGCCTCGTCGACGAGCTCCTCGCGGCCGACATCCTGCCCTGGCTCACGCTGTACCACTGGGACATGCCGCAGGCCCTGCAGGAGGCCGGCGGCTGGACGAACCGCGACTCCGTCGAGCGCTTCCTGGAGTACGCGGGCACCATGCACGACGCCCTCGGCGACCGCGTGAACGTGTGGACGACCCTGAACGAGCCGTGGTGCTCGTCCTTCCTCTCCTACACCGGAGGCGAGCACGCGCCAGGGCACACGAGCGTCGCCGAGGGGCTGCTGGCCTCGCACCACCTGCTGCTCGCGCACGGTGCGACGGTGCGGGAGCTCCGCGGCCGCGACGCGTCCCTCAACCTGGGCATCACGCTGAACCACACGGTGGCCGACCCCGCCGATCCGCAGAACCCCGCGGATGTCGACGCCGCCCGGCGGCTGGACGGCCAGTTCAACCGGTGGTTCCTCGACCCGATCTACCGCGGCGTCTACCCCGCCGACACCGTGGAGGACATCCGCGCGGTGGACCCCGAGGCCGTGGCGCGATTCGAGGCGGCGGTGCACGAGGGCGACCTCGACACGATCGCCCAGCGCATCGACACCCAGGGCGTGAACTACTACCACGGCGACCTCGTGTCCGGCACGGGGCCCGACGACGCCCCGGTCTCCAGCGGCCCGGAGACGGCGCACGTGACGCGGAGCCCGTATCCCTCGCACGAGGGCATCCACGCGGTCGAGCGCGGACTGCCCCGGACCGCCCAGGGCTGGGAGGTCCAGCCGGAGGGGCTGACGCGACTGCTGCAGCGGCTCTGGACCGAGTACGCCGAGCCCGCGGGCGTGGTGCTCTCGGTGACGGAGAACGGCGCGGCCTACGACGACACGGTCGTGGTGGAGGACGGGGAGACCCGGGTGCCCGACGCCGACCGTACCGCGTTCCTGCGCGCGCACCTCGACGCCGTGCTGGACGCCAGGGACAGCGGTGTGGACGTGCGCGGCTACTTCTACTGGTCCCTGTTCGACAACTTCGAGTGGGCGTGGGGGTACGACAAGCGCTTCGGGATCGTCCGCGTGGACTACGACACCCAGGAGCGGACGGTCAAGGACTCCGGCCGCGAGTACGCCCGGATCATCGCCGCCCGGTCCCTCTGACCCGTTCGAATCGCCCGATTAGTCCCATCTGCGGCCGAAATGGGACCAATCGGGCGATTCGAAGCGGGGATTTTCACGGCCTGGCTCCGGGTGGATGAGAATGGGGCGATGGAAGAGAGCAAGCGATGATGTCGCCCCGCGCGACCATCGAGGAGGTCGCGGCGGCCGCCGGCGTGTCCCGGTCGACCGTGTCGCGGGTGGTGAACGGGTCGACCGCGGTCAGCCCGGAAGCGCTCGCCGCCGTGCGCGCCGCGATCGACGAGCTCAACTACGTCCCGAACCGGGCCGCGCGCTCGCTCGCCTCCCGGCAGACGCACGCGATCGCCCTCATCGTCCCTGAGGACACGACCCGCTTCTTCGGCGACCCGTTCTTCGCGGCGATCGTGGCCGGCATCACCGGCGCGCTCCGCAGCTCCGACTACCTCCTGAACCTCCTGATCGCGAGCGACGACCCCGGCGACAAGATGACGAGCTTCGTGCGCAACGGCGGCGTCGACGGCGCGCTCATCGTGTCGCACCACACGAGTGACGCGTTCGTCGACCGGATCGCCGACGCGGTCCCCGTGGTCTACGGCGGCCGTCCGGTGCGGCGGGCCGAGGGCGACTACGTGGTCGACGTCGACAACGTCGCCGGGGCACGGGCGGCCACGCAGCGCCTCGTCGACATCGGACGCACCCGCATCGCCACGATCTCCGGTCCGCTCACGATGCCGTCGTCGACCGACCGCGTGCAGGGGTTCCGCGCCGCGCTCGCCGCCGCGGGGCTGACGCCCTTCGCGGAGGAGGAGGGCGACTACAGTGAGGCGAGCGGAGCCGATGCCGCCCGCCGTCTGCTCGCGGAAGGACGACCGGACGCGATCTTCGTCGCCAGCGACCTCATGGCCCGCGGGGCGCTCATGGCCCTCCGCGGCGCCGGGGTGCGGGTACCTGAGGACATCGCGCTCGTCGGCTTCGACGACTCCTCGGTGGCCCTCACGACCGATCCGCCCCTGACGACGATGCGCCAGCCGATGTACGCCCAGGGCGAGGCGATGACGCAGGTGCTGCTCTCCCGGCTTGCCGGCGAGGACCCGCCTCGGACGACCATCCTGCCGACCGAGCTCGTCGTCCGCGGCTCCGCCTGAGCCGCACCGACCGCGGACACCGGTGAGGCCCGGTCGCGGACGACCGGGCCTCGAGGATGACGCACCTCTGGGACGAGAGTGTCAGTTCCCGTACAGCGAGACGACGCCGCTGCGGTCGACGCTGGTCATGGAGAGATCCGCGGAGCTGCCGTTGCACTGCGGGTAGTGCATGATCGACGACGAGTCGTACGGCGTGAGCGGACGCCAGTTGTTGTCCTCGAAGCATGTGCCGGCCTCCGGGCGGGTGTGCTCGTGGCGGAAGCCGAGGACGTGACCGAGTTCATGGCCGATGACGTTGGTCGGCGTCCAGGCTCCGGCGCTCCAGATCGAGTCGTCGATGAGGACGTTCTGCTGTTGGGCCGGCGTGCTGGGGAAGAAGGCGCGGGCGATGTACTGCGTCGTGGCCACCGGCTCGACGGAGAAGACGACGGCGTTGTTCCGCGTGGTGCAGTTGGCGTCGGCGCTGCTCACGTAGCGGAAGTCGATCTTCGACGACGCGGACTCCCAGAGTGCCGCGCCGCTCTCCATCGCTCGGACGACATCGGCGTGACGATTGCCGAACTTCGTGCTCACGCAGTAGGTGAGGTTGGCGACCTGCGCGGGCGACCACTTGTCGACGACGTTGTTGACCGTGTTGACGATGAGGCCGTCGGTGCGGGTCTCGGGGCCGATCAGCCGGTCGTAGAACGCGCGCAGCTCCTTCTTGTTCGAGATCACCTCGTCGCCGTTGACGACGTAGGCGCCGTCGATGTCCCGATAGGTCGACGCCGCGAACTCCTGGTATGAGGGCGCGGAATCGTCGGGGGACGCGGCCGTGGCGGGGATGACCGCGCTGAGGCTGAGCGCGGCCGCCGCGGTGGCGGCGAGCGCGAGTTTTCTGGTGAATCGCATGGAAGATCCTCTTCGATCTGAGCGGTGCCGCGCGCCCGGTGAGCGAGCGGACTCCGGCCGGAACGGTGAGCATCGCTGCCACCGAGGGGCCGAAGCCCGCTCACGCTAACCGCGCGATTTCGACGGGGTCAAGGCGCGACACGGCCCGTCGCCCGCTTTCTGCACTCAGGTCAGGAATCGGCCGCATCCGTCGCCGTCGAAGGTGCCGCCGTGGCTCGGCCGGACGTCGGCACCGGCGGTCGACGCCCGGGCCTGGTCGTCGGTCCCTCGTCGTAGGCCGGAGGTCGAGGATGACCACGGACGCGTCTCCGCCACCCCCTCGATCGGCGGAAGACGCGTCCGTGGCCCGCTGCGGCGAACCCCCGCGCCGCGAGTGCTCGCACCCTCCATAGGTTGAACGAGCATTCAGTGATTAATCTATCCCGAGACGGCCCGTGAGGGAATTCCGCCGGAGGACCCGGGAGGTGGACACCGCATGGCGCGATCGGATGCGCAGAACCGTGCGGCGCGGGAGCGCGCACGCGAGAACATCCTCCAGGCGGCGATCGAGGTCTTCAGCGAACGCGGCGTCGCCGGGGCGGGCATCGCCGAGATCACGCGTCGCGCCGGCGTCGCCCAGGGGTTGGTGAACTACCACTTCGGCGGCAAGGACCAGCTCGTCGCCGCGGTGATCGACCGGTGGTTCGAGACGGTGCTGGGGTTCGCGCAGGTCGAGGGCACGCCCGACGAGATGCTCGCCGCGATCATCGACGGGGCGATCGGCGCGACGGCCTTCGCGATGCCTCTGCAGCGTGCGGTGCTCGCCATGCAGCAGCAGCCGCTGACGCATCGGCTGTTCGCGGAGTCGGAGCAGCGCTATGCGGACGGCGCGACGGCCGCCGAGGATGCCGTGCGCGCGGTGTTCCGTGCCCGAGGCGCCGAGGATCCGGCGCTGGAGGAGGTCATGCTCCGCAGCACCCTGGAGGGGGTGTTCGTGAAGTACTGCGTCTTCGGCGACACGTATCCGCTCGAGGACGCGCGGCGCTGGCTGCACCGCCGGTATGGTCTCCCAGAGCCGACCGCCGCGCTGCCTGGGCTGCCGGCCTCGCCCCCGGGCGAACCCCGACCCCGCGCGACGGCGGCGCTGCGGACCGACGCGTCCTGAGCCGCAGCCCCCGCTCAGTCGAGCTGCATCCGCGCGAAAGCGCCGAGCACGACCCGCTCCGACTGCACGAGGTACCGCTCCAACTCGGCGGCCCCGGCCTCGGCGCCCCGGGTCAGGAACGTGTCGAGGACGGCGCGGTTCTTCCGGACGAACGGCTCGTGCAGCGCGCGGGGGTCGTCGATCTTCAGGAACGCGAGGCGCAGCTCCGCCGCGACGTTCCGGTAGGTGCGGGCGAGACGCGGGCTGTCGGCGAGATCGACCAGCGCGACGTGGAACGCCATGTTCGCGCTGCCGACCGCGCGCCAGGCGGACGCGTCGTCGGCCGAGACCCCGGCCACGGCGGCCTCGGCCGCGGCGACCGCGTCGGTCATGCGCTGGACGGCGGGATGCTCGGGCTCGGACTGCCGCAGAGCCGTGCACTCGATGACGCGGCGGGCGCGGTAGATGTCGATGACGTCGGCGATCGTGGGAGAGGCGACCGAGACGCCGCGGTGCGGGATGTGCGCGACGAGCCCCTGTTCCGCGAGCACCCGGAACGCCTCGCGCAGGGTGTTGCGCGACACGTCGAAGCTCTCGGCCAGAGACGACTCCGACAGCCGGGAGCCCGGGGCGACGTCGCCGTCGATGATGCGCTGACGGAGCACGTCGGCGAGCGGGCCCTGCTGGTTCATGCCTTCATCGTAGGCGCGGTCGGTGCGGGAGATCGTGCCGATGATCACACGAAAGCAACCGCGCTGTAGCACGACGGAAACATGATTGTTGAACAATCAGGTTCTGTCCGTTCTACACTGGGGGTCACCCGACACCCACCAACGACGATGGGACCCCCCTATGTCCGAGCAGTCCGCCCCCGCCCTCACCCCCGAGGACGAAGCCCGCGCCACCCACGCGAAGAAGCGCGCCGGCCGCAGTGCCGTCATCGGCGCCATCTTCCTCATGGCGACGAGCGCCATCGGTCCGGGCTTCATCACCCAGACCGCGACGTTCACCGCCCAGATGGGAGCCGCGTTCGCGTTCGCCATCCTCGTGTCGATCCTCGTCGACATCGCGGTGCAGCTGAACATCTGGCGCATGATCACCTCGTCCGGCAAGCGGGCCGGCGAGCTCGCCAACAGCGCCATCCCGTTCTCCGGCCACGTCATCGCCGTCCTCGTCGTCATCGGCGGGCTCGCGTTCAACATCGGCAACATCGCCGGCGGCGGTCTCGGACTGAACGCCCTCCTGGGCATCGACCCGAAGCTCGGCGGCGCGCTCACGGCGGCCCTCGCGATCATCATCTTCCTCGTGAAGAAGGCCGGCAAGGTGATGGACGTCGTCCTCATCATCCTCGGCGTCGGCATGATCGTGATGACCCTCGTCGTCGCCCTCATCGCCCAGCCGCCCATCGGCGACGCGCTGCGGCAGACCTTCGTGCCCGACCAGCTCAACTTCGCCACCATCACGACGATCGTCGGCGGCACGGTCGGCGGCTACATCACCTACTCCGGCGCCCACCGCTACCTTGACTCCGGCCACGTGGGCCCGCAGTACGCGAAGCCCGTCATGCGCGCCGCCGCCAACGGCATCCTCGTGACCGGCATCATGCGCTACGTGCTGTTCCTCGCGATCCTCGGCGTGGTGGCCTCCGGCGTGGCGCTCGACCTCTCCTCGCAGGCCGCCAACCCGGCAGGGCAGGCATTCGGTGCGGTGCTCGGCGACGCCGGTCTGCGGATCTTCGGCGCAATCTTCTGGGCCGCCGCGATCAGCTCGGTCATCGGCGCCGCGTACACCTCGGCGACCTTCCTCTCGACCTTCACCGCCAAGCTCCGCGGGGGCTGGCCGCTGCAGCTCGCCACCGTCGCGTTCATCGTCGTGTCGCTGGGGGTCTACCTGGCGATCGGCACGGCCCCGGCCGCGATCCTCGTCTTCGTCGGCGGTTTCAACGGCCTGATCCTCCCCATCGGGCTGACGGTGTTCATGTACATCGGCTGGTTCCGCCGCGACCTGCTCGGCGACCGGAAGTACCCGATGTGGCTGCTCATCGCGGGCACCGTCGTGACCGCGCTCACCTGGTACATGGGCGCCGTCTCGATCGGCCCCATCTTCGCCTTCCTCGGAATCGGAGCGTGACATGGCGACCATCGACCTGAACTCGGACCTCGGCGAGAACGTCCCCGACCGGATCGTCAGCGACGACGCGAGCATGCTCGAGATCGTCACGAGCGCGAACGTCTCGTGCGGGTTCCATGCGGGCAGCCCGGAGGGGATCCGCGAGACCCTGGCCGCGGCCGTCGCCGGCGGCGTCGTGATCGGCGCCCACCCCGGGTACCGCGACTACGAGAACTTCGGGCGCACGAAGGTCGACATCGACTCGGCCACGCTGCAGGCGCACGTGGAGTACCAGCTCGGTGCGCTCCTCGGGCTCACCGCGGCGGTAGGCGGGCGGGTCTCCTACGTCAAGCCGCACGGGGCGCTCTACAACACCATCGCCCGCGACGAGCGGCAGTCGAAGGACGTCGTGGCGGCCATCAAGGCGATCGACCCCTCGCTCGTGCTGCTCGGTCTCGCCGGCGGCGTCGTGCTCGACGTCGCCGAACGAGCAGGGCTCGCGGTCGCCGCGGAGGCCTTCGCCGATCGCGCCTACCAGCCGGACGGTCAGCTCGTCTCCCGCACCGAGGAGGGGGCCGTGCTGCACGACCCCACCGGGGTGGCCGAGCGGATGGTGCGCCTGGCCGCGGACGGCGTGATCCGGGCGATCGACGGCACCGACGTGGCCGTGTCCGCGCAGTCGATCTGCGTGCACGGCGACAGCCCGGGCTCGGTGGCGATGGCGGCGGAGACGAAGCGCCTGCTGCAGGCGGAGGGCATCACCATCGCCCCGTTCGCCGGAGTCTGACATGGCCGTGCTCGCGACTCCCGCCCAGCTCGCCGACGCCCGCGCCGCTCGTGCGGCGCACCGCGCCGGCCACTCCGTCCCGACCAGCGGCGTCGCGCCGGGGCTGACCCAGGCGAACCTCATCGCGGTGCCCGCGGACTGGGCCTTCGAGACCCTCCTCTACGCGCAGCGCAACCCGAAGCCCTGCCCCGTCCTCGAGGTGATCGAGCAGGGGGAGGTCGAGTCGCGGCTCGCGCCGGGCAGCGACATCCGGACCGACATCGGGCGGTACCGCATCTGGCGGGACGGCGAGCTCGTGGAGGAGGTGTCCGACGCGACGGCGGCGTGGGACGAGCATCCCGACCTCGTCGCCTTCCTCATCGGCTGCAGCTTCACGTTCGAGACGGGGCTCGTCGAGGCCGGGATCCCGATCCGTCATCAGGAGCTCGGACGCAACGTGCCGATGTACCGCACGGCGGTGGACTGCACCCCGGCCGGACGGCTGCGCGGCGAGATGGTGGTCTCGATGCGTCCGATCCCCGCGGATCGCGTGGCGGATGCCGTGCAGATCTCCGGGCGCACCCCGGCGGTGCACGGTGCGCCCGTGCACATCGGCGACCCGGCGTCGCTCGGTATCGCTGATGTGATGGCGCCGGACTTCGGGGACGCCCCCGAGATCCGCCCTGGCGAGATCCCCGTGTTCTGGGCGTGCGGCGTGACCCCGCAGGCGGCGATCATGGCGTCGAAGCCGCCGTTCGCCGTCACCCATGCCCCGGGCTACATGTTCGTCACCGATGTGCCGGATGCGGAGTACCGGGTCTGATGCGCATCCTCACGGCCTCCGACAGCGCGCTGCTCGTCGAGGCGGACGACCTCGAGCAGGCCATGCGGCTGAACCTCGCATGGAGCGACGTGCCTGGTGTCCGGGAGCGCATCCCCGGAGCCCGTACCGTGCTCGTGCGCTTCGACCCGCACCGCACCTCGGCTGCTGCGCTCGCCGAGGTGCTCGCCGCGACCGAGGTCGACGCCGCGGCGCTGCCCGACGCGGGCGAGGTCACCATCCCGGTCCGCTACGACGGGGAGGATCTGGACGAGGCGGCCGCGCTCCTCGACGTCTCGGCGGAGGAACTGGTGGCCCGTCACCTCGCCGCCGACTGGCGCGTGGCCTTCTCCGGCTTCGCTCCCGGCTTCGGCTATGCCGTGAGCGGCGACCCCCTCTTCGACGTGCCGCGGCGGTCGTCGCCCCGCACCCGGGTGCCCGCCGGTTCCGTCGCCCTCGCCGGGGCGTTCAGTGGCGTGTATCCGCGGGAGAGCCCCGGCGGCTGGCAGCTCATCGGCCGGACCCCCCTGGAGATGTGGGACATCGACCGCGACCCGCCGGCTCTGCTCGCACCGGGCCGCCGCGTGCGCTTCGTGCGTGCGGAGCGGGAGTCGGTCGCGGCGTCGCCGGCATCGGCCGACGCGACGCGGGTCGCCCGTCGCGGGGACGGTCCGGCGGTCGAGGTCGTGCGACCGTCGCTGCAGCTCCTCGTGCAGGACGCGGGACGCCCCGGTTTCGCGGCGCTGGGCGTCTCGGCCTCCGGCGTCGCCGATCGGGTCGCGATGCACGCGGCGAACCGGGCCGTGGGCAACACGCCGGCGGCGGCTGTGCTGGAGAGCGTCGGTGGGGCCGTGCTGCGCTTCCACGGCGCAGGTGTGGCCGCCGTCACCGGGGCCACGGGCTCGCTCACGCTCACCGACGCCGACGGCATCGAGCGCACGCTCCTCCCCGGCGTGCCGTTCGCGACCGTCGACGGCGACGAGCTCACGCTGGGCCCTCCCGAGCGCGGTCTCCGGTCCGTGATCGCCGTCCGCGGCGGCTTCGCTCCGGCGGCGGCGCTCGACAGCCGCGCGACCGACACGCTCGCCGGGCTGGGTCCCGCGCCGTTGGCCGCCGGCGATCTCCTTCCGATCGGGGCTGCCGCCGTGGCCGCCGTGGAGCCGGATCCGGTGCCGCGCCCCCTTCCCGCAGCCGGGGAGCTGGTCACGCTGGAGATCACGCTCGGGCCCCGCGACGACTGGTTCACCGCTGCCGGCATCGACGCGCTCACCGGGCAGGAGTGGACGGTCACGCCGCGCTCCGACCGTGTGGGCATCCGGCTGCACGGCGACGTGCCCCTGGAACGCGCGGTCGGCGGCGAGCTGCCGAGCGAAGGCGCCGTGACCGGGGCCATCCAGGTGCCGCCGGACGGCCAGCCCGTGCTCTTCCTCCCCGATCATCCGCTCACCGGCGGCTATCCCATCATCGGTGCCCTCACCGACCGCAGCCTCGACCTCGCCGCTCAGCTTCCGCCGGGCGTGCGGGTGCGCTTCACCGTCAAGGAGACCTCATGACCTCTGTGCTGATCGCCAACCGCGGCGAGATCGCGGTCCGCGTGATCCGCGCGTGCGCCGAGGCCGGCTACACGTCGGTCGCCGTCTACGCCGATCAGGACGCGGATGCCCTGCACGTGCGGCTCGCGGACGAGGCGATCGGCCTGGGCGGCGACACCGCGGCGACGACGTACCTGTCCATCGAGGCGCTGATCGACGCGGCTCGCCGCAGCGGCGCCGACGCCGTGCACCCCGGCTACGGCTTCCTGTCCGAGAGTGCCGCCTTCGCGCGGGCCGTCGAAGACGCCGGACTCGTCTGGATCGGGCCGTCGCCGGAGAGCATCGACGCGCTCGGCGACAAGATGACCGCGCGCCGGATCGCGCAGCGCGTCGGCGCCCCGCTCGCCGCGGGCACGGATCATCCGCTGTCCGGGCCGCAGGAGGCGGTGGCGTTCGCCGAGGAGCACGGTCTGCCCATCGCGATCAAGGCCGCGTTCGGCGGCGGAGGCCGAGGGCTCAAGGTCGTCCGCAAGCTGTCGGAGGTCGCCGACGCGTTCGACGCGGCCACCCGCGAGGCGACCGCCGCGTTCGGCCGCGGGGAGTGCTTCGTGGAGCGCTTCCTGGAGAGCCCGCGGCACATCGAGGTGCAGGTGCTCGGCGACGGGCGCGGCGGCGTGGTCGTCGTGGGCGACCGCGACTGCTCGATGCAGCGCCGCAACCAGAAGCTCATCGAGGAGGCTCCTGCGCCCGGTCTCACGGCGGCGCAGCGGACGGCGTTCCATGACGCGGCCCGGGCGATCTGCGCCGAGGTGCAGTACCGCGGCGCCGGCACGGTCGAGTTCCTCCTCGCCGCGGACGGCACGATCTCGTTCCTCGAGGTGAACACCCGGCTGCAGGTGGAGCACCCCGTGACCGAGGAGGTGACCGGGACCGACCTCGTCCGCGAGCAGTTCCGCATCGCGTTCGGCGAGGGGCCGTCGTTCACCGAGACCCCGGCGCCGACCGGGCATGCGTTCGAGTTCCGCATCAACGCCGAAGACCCCGGCCGCGGGTTCCTGCCCAGCCCCGGACGGGTGGACGGCCTGCGCATCCCCGGTGGACCCGGCGTGCGGTGGGACAGCGGCATCGAGGCCGGAGACACCGTGCAGCCCGCGTTCGACTCGATGATCGCGAAGCTCATCGTGCACGCGGACACCCGGGACGCGGCTCTCGTCCGTGCGCGTCGGGCCCTGCGGGAGCTCGCCGTCGAGGGTCCGGCGACCGTGATCCCGTTCGACCTCCGCGCCATCGACGACCCCGCGTTCGCGACCGCGACCTTCGCCGTGCACACCCAGTGGATCGAGACCGTGCTGCTCCCGGCACTGGAGGCGCAGCCACGCCCCGCAGTCGCCCCGGTCTCCGGACTGCAGCGGTTCCCGGTGGAGATCGACGGCCGCCGCGTGATGCTCGGTCTGCCCGCGGAGCTGCTGGCGGGCATGGGCCGTCCGGCGGGAGAGGTCACGGCACCCGTGCCGTCGGCGGACCCCTCCGAGCTCCGGGCCCCCGCGCCGGGCACGCTCGTACGGTGGCTCGTCGATGACGGGGCCGTGGTGGCCGAGGGAGACCCGGTGGCCGTGCTCGACGCGATGAAGATGGAGACCACGGTCACCGCACACCGCGCCGGCACCCTCACCCCGCGCGCCGACACCGGCGCGACCCTCGCCGCCGACGCCCTCCTCGCCACGATCGCCTGACCCGTCCCGTCCCCTCCCGTCCCGTCCCCCTCCCGTCCCCTCCCGTCCCGTCCCGCCCCTCCGCGTGCGGAGTGCAAAAACGCCCCTCCCGCACCCCTCAGACGCCCCTTTCCGATCCCACACGCTCTGATCCCGGCAGCGCCCCCGCGTGCGAGTGCGATGACGTTCCTTCCCCGCGCCGGGCACGCCCCTTTCTGATCCCGTACCCTCTGACCCCGGCAGCGTCCTTGCGTGCGAGTGCGAATACGTTCCTCCCATGTACCGGGCACGCCCGTTTCTGATCCCGCTGTACCGGGCACGCCCGTTTCTGATCCCGCGCCCTCTGACCCCGGAACGTCTCCCGCGTGCGAGCGCGAACACGCCCCTCCCGCTCGCTAGGGAGGAGCCTTTTCGACCCCGCACCGTGGGGCCGGACTCGCGCGCGCCGCGTGGGCCGGATGTTCCTGTCTGGAGAGTGCAAAACTGGCCCTCCCGCAGCCCGGGAGGGCCCCATTTCGATCTCCACGCGACTCGGCCGGCCAAGGCCGAGCGAGTGCGAAAACGCCCCCTCCTCGTGAGAGGAAGGGGCGTTTTCCATCCGGACCGTGATGTCCCGGGCTCGCGCACCCCTCCGGCACCCGGAGCGAGTGCGAAAACGGGCCTCCGCGGGGTGCGGGAGGGGCGAAAACCGTCCCGCACGCTTCAGGGGGCGGGGCGGAACCTACGCGGGGTCGCCGCCGAGGGGGCCGACGGGCTCGAGAGGCTTCGGGTCGTCGGCACCGGTCTTCCGCGCGCGGGCGATGAGGTTGCCCAGGTGGTAGATGAGCAGCGCCGCGACCGTCCCCAGCACGATCCCGCCGAAGGCGAAGTCGCCGAGCTGCATCGTGAACCCGGCGATGCCGATCACGAGGGACACCGCCGCGGTGTATTGGTTGACCGGACGCGAGAAGTCGACGCGGCTGTCGACCCAGATCTTGATGCCGATGATGCCGATGAGGCCGTAGAGCGCCGTCGTCGCCCCGCCGAGCACACCCGCGGGGATCGAGTTGAACACCTCGCCGACCTTGGGCGAGAACGCCAGGAGGATCGCGAACAGACCCGCCACCCAGTACACGGCGGTGGAGTACACGCGGGTCGCGGCCATGACGCCGATGTTCTCGCCGTAGGTCGTGGTGCCCGAGCCGCCGAAGCCGCCGGCGATGGTCGTGGCGACACCGTCGGCGATGAGGGCGCGACCGGTGTGGCGGTTGATCGCGGGGTCTTCCGTCATGGTCGCGACGCCGCGCACGTGACCGACGTTCTCCGCGATGAGCACGAGCACGACGGGCAGGAACATCGCGATGGTCGACCAGGTGCCGGGCTCCACGAAGTCCGGGAACTGGAAGTGCGGGAGACCGATCCAGGGGGCGTCCGCGATGAGCTCGGCGGGGGTCTTGTCGCCACGGAGCGGGTTGGGCACCTCGAACGAGCCGTTGAAGGCGGCCCAGATGAAGCCGACGGCGACGCCGAGGAAGATCGAGATGCGGCCGAGGAAGCCGCGGAAGAGCACGGCGAAGAGGATGATCGCGACGAGGGTGATGGTGGCGGTCGCGGGGTCGAGCGCGAAGTTGCTCCAGGCGGTGGGCGCGAGGTTGAAGCCGATGAGCGCGACGATGGCGCCGGCGACGACCGGGGGCATCAGGGCATCGACCCAGCGGAGGCCGACGAACTGCACGACGAGTCCGACGACCGCGAGGAGCACGCCCACGGCGACCACGCCCGCGAGGGCCGAGCCGGTTCCGCCCGCAGCGACGGCCGCGGTGATGGGGGCGATGAAGGCGAACGAGGAGCCGAGGTAGCTCGGCAGCTGGTTCTTCGTGATGAGGAGGAAGAGCAGCGTGCCGATGCCGCTGAAGAGCAGGGTCGTCGACACCGGGAAGCCGGTGAGCGTCGGCACGAGGAACGTGGCGCCGAACATCGCGACGACGTGCTGCGCGCCGATCGCGATGGTCGCGGGCCAGGACAGACGTTCCTTGGGGGTGACGACAGCGCCGGGCTCGACGGTGCGGCCGTTTCCGTGCAGCTTCCACAAAGCCATGCGGGCTCCTCAGGGTTCGGGATCGGGGGCGGAGTGCTGGAGCAACACTACCGATTCCTGAGTTTTCCCTGTGCGCCCGGAGGCGGCGGGGAGCGCGGCGTCAGGCGCCGAGGCGGTCGATGAGCTCTCGGTAGCGGGCGGCCGTCCGCGCCACGACCTCCTCGGGCAGCACGGGAGGCTCGCCCTGCTTGTCCCAGTTCGCCGCGAGCCAGTCGCGCACGATCTGCTTGTCGAAGCTCGCCATCCGCTCCGCCGGGGTCGACCCCGTGCGCCAGGCCTCGGCGTCCCAGTACCGGGAGGAGTCGCTCGTGAGGACCTCGTCGGCGAGGCGGAGGGTGCCGTCGGCGTCGGTCCCGAACTCGAACTTCGTGTCGGCGAGGATGAGGCCCTTCTCCTCGGCGATGGCCGCGGCCCGACGGTAGGTCGCGAGCGAGGCGTCGCGGAGCTCGGCCGCCCGGTCCGCCCCGACGAGCTCGACGACGCGGTCGAACGTGATGTTCTCGTCGTGTTCGCCCATCGGCGCCTTGTAGGCCGGGGTGAACAGCGGCTCGGGCAGGCGGTCGCCGTTCTGCAAACCTGCCGGCAGGGCGATGCCGCATACGGTGCCGTGTTCCTGGTACTCGGCCCAGCCGGAGCCGGTGATGTACCCGCGCACGACGCATTCGATCGGCAGCATCTCGAGCGACTGGGCGAGCATGGCGCGATCGGCCACCTCCTCCGGCAAGTCGCCGTCCGTGAGGTGGTTCGGCACGTCGAGCTGGGCGAACCACCAGCGGCTGAGGCGCGTCAGCAGGGCGCCCTTGTCGGTGATGCCGGGGGAGAGCACGACGTCGAAGGCGCTGACCCGGTCGGATGCGACGACGAGGATGCGGGTGTCGGCCGGGTCCTCCGAGGCGTAGAGGTCGCGGACCTTTCCGGAGTAGAGGTGTCGCCACCCGGGGATGGCCTGCGCGTTTCCTGCGGACGGTGTGCTCACCCGCCCATTATCCCGGTGATGCGTGTTCTTCCGCGCCGAGACCCCGCGTTCACGTCGAGACCCCGGGGTGTGCGCGTCGCGACCCCGGGGTCTCGGCGGAAAACCGGGGTCTCGGCGGAGGAAGGGCGGGTGTATAGTCCATGTGGACTATACGTGCGGGGCGACAGAGCAGGGGACGGGGGAGGGGCGTGGGGAAGAGCAGGGATGTGGTGGCGGGACTCACGCCGCTCGGGGTGATGGTGCTCGCGCTGCTCCGCGAGAGTGACATGCACCCGTATGAGATGGTGCGCCTGCTCCGCGCGCGTCACGACGACCGGCTCATCACCGTCACCAACGGCACGCTGTACCACACGGTCGCCCGGCTCCAGCGGGCCGGTCTGCTCGACGAGGTCGGCACGGATCGTGAGGGCAACCGACCGGAACGCACGACCTATACCCTCACCGACGCCGGCCGGGAGGCGGTGGTCGCGTGGGTGCGTCGCTCCCTCCCGCGCATCGACCGCGAGACCGACGCCCGCGTCGCGCTCGCCGAGTCGCACAACCTCGACCGCGACGACGCCGTCGCGCTGCTGCAGGAGCGCCGGGAGGCCCTCGTCGCCTCGTACGCGCTTCACCACGACGGCCTCGCCGCCGCCCGTACCAAGGGCGTCCCGCCGCAGGTCCTCGTGGAGATCGAACGGCAGGAGGCGCTGCTCGACGCGGAGCTCCGCTGGCTCGACTCCCTCCTCACCCGCCTCGACGGCGACGAGCTCCGCTGGGGCCCGGACGCCTTCGACGACACCGACCGCTACCGCGCCCAGCGAAAGGCTGCACAGCAATGACCGATTCCCGCCAGACCTCGGGGCCCGAGACGGGGCCCTTCGCCGCCGGTCACGCGCCGAAGAGCCCGTGGCCCGCGCTGTGGGCGCTCGTCATCGGGTTCTTCATGATCCTCGTCGACACCACGATCGTGTCCGTCGCGAACCCGGCGATCAAGGCCGCCCTCGACCCCGACACGAACAACCTCGACAACGTCGTGTGGGTCACCAGCGCCTACCTCCTCGCCTACGCCGTGCCGCTGCTCATCACGGGACGACTCGGCGACCGCTTCGGTCCGAAGAACATCTACCTCATCGGGCTCGCGGTCTTCACCCTCGCCTCGCTCTGGTGCGGACTGTCGACGACGCTCGAGGGCCTGATCGCGGCCCGGGCGGTGCAGGGGCTCGGCGCCGCGTTCATGACGCCGCAGACCATGGCCGTCATCACCCGCACCTTCCCGCCGAACCGCCGCGGCGCGGCGATGGGCCTCTGGGGCGCCACGGCCGGCGTCGCCACTCTCGTCGGCCCCCTCGCGGGCGGTCTGCTCGTCGACGGCTTCGGGTGGGAGTGGATCTTCTTCGTCAACCTCCCGGTCGGCGTCGTCGCCTTCGTGCTCGCCTGGATCCTCGTGCCGAAGCTGAAGACCCACCCGCACCGGTTCGACCTCGTCGGCGTCGTCCTCAGCGCCGTCGCGCTGTTCCTCATCGTCTTCGGGCTGCAGGAGGGCGAGAAGTACGACTGGGGGACCATCGCGGGACCGATCTCGGTCTGGGGCCTCATCATCGCCGGCGTCGTGGTGCTCGCGCTCTTCATCGTGCAGCAGGCGCGCACCCGCAGCGAACCCCTCGTGCCCCTCGCCCTCTTCCGCGACCGGAACTTCTCCGGCGCGAACGTGGCGATCGCGGCGGTCGGCTTCACGGTCACGAGCATGTCGCTGCCGATGATGTTCTTCCTGCAGACCGCGCGCGGGCTCACCCCGACCGAGGCCGCGATGCTGCTCATCCCGATGGCGGTGCTGTCGGGGGTGCTCGCCCCGGTCGCCGGGAAGATCCTGGACCGCGTCGACCCGCGCATCATCCTCGTCCCCGGTCTGCTCTGCGTCGCGGGTGCCCTGGTCTGGTACTCCGCCCTGACCACGATGGACACCCCGATCCTGATGTTCCTGCTGCCGTCCGCGCTCATGGGCATCGGCAACGCGGGCATGTGGGGGCCGCTGGCGACCACGGCCACGCGCAAGCTGCCGCCGCGACAGGCCGGTGCCGGCGCGGGCATCTACAACACCACCCGCACCATCGGCTCGGTCATCGGCTCCGCCTCGATCGCCGCGTTCATGCAGTCGCGGCTGGAGGCGAACCTCCCCGGTCTGGCCGACGCTCCGGCCGGCACGGGCGACGGCGCGCTGCCGCCGCAGATCGCCGAGGGCTTCGCGGCCGGCATGTCCCAGACCCTGCTGCTGCCCGCCGGTGTGATCCTCGTCGCGCTGGTCGCCTCGCTGTTCATCCGTGGGCAGGATCGGAAGGACGAGGCCGTCGCCGCGACCCCTCCGTCGTGACCGCGATGACCCCGACACGCCGGTATCCACGCGGGATCCGGCGGCGTTCGGGGTCGCGCCGAGATTCCGGTGCGCGGGAGGAGCGGGGTTAGGGTGGATGGTCGGCGGCCGCCGGGCCGCCCTTCCGAACCCCGAGGAGCACTCGACGTGAGCCGCTATCCATCCTCTCCGCCGAGCCGTCTGCGGCGGTTCGGCCGCACCGCCGGCGCGACTGCTCTCGCCGCGCTCGTCGCCGCCGGGGCGCTGCTCGCCGGAGCCGCGCCCGCCACTGCGGCCGACGACGGCGAGACCTACGTCATCGGCACCGACACGACCTTCGCGCCGTTCGAGTTCACGAACGAGTCCGGCGACCTGGTCGGCATCGACATGGACCTCCTGCGTGCGATCGCGGAAGACCAGGGCTTCGACGTGGAGATCCGCCAGCTCGGCTTCGACGCCGCGGTGCAGGCGCTGCAGTCGAACCAGGTCGACGCCGTCATGGCCGGCATGTCGATCACCGAGGAGCGCCAGCAGACCTTCGACTTCAGCGACCCGTACTTCACCAGCGGGGTGCAGCTCGGGGTGCTCGAGTCCAGCGACATCGAGTCGCTCGACGACCTCGACGGCAAGACCGTCGCGGTGAAGACCGGCACCCAGGGGCAGACCTTCGCCGAGGAGAACGCCGACGAGTACGGCTTCCGGATCACGCCCTACCAGGACACGACCGACATGGTCGATGCGGTGAAGGCCGGACAGGCCGTCGGCTACTTCGAAGACTTCCCCGTGCTCGCCTACGGCATCCAGCAGGGGTCGGGCTTCCGTCTCGTCGGCGAGCCCGCGCTCGGCGGCGAGTACGGCTTCGCGGTGAACAAGGGCGAGAACGCCGAGCTTCTGGAGATGTTCAACGCCGGCCTCGCCAACCTGCAGGACTCCGGCGCGTACGACGAGATCGTGGACACCTACCTCGCGACGGGTGACGACGCGCAGGAGGCGCAGCCCACCGACATCATCTCGGTCGCGGTGAAGTACTGGCCGGCCCTCATGCAGGGGCTTTGGCTCACGATCCTCGCCACGATCGTCGCGGTGATCGCGGCCTTCATCCTCGGCGTCATCTTCGGGTTCGGGCGCCTGTCGAAGTTCGCGCCGTTCCGCTGGATCGCGACGGCCTACGTCTACGTCTTCCGCGGGACCCCGATCCTGATCCAGGCGTTCTTCGTGTTCTTCGCCATCCCGCAGCTCATCCCCGACCTGAAGTTCGACCCGTTCGTGGCCGGTGCGATCACCCTGTCGCTGAACACCGGTGCGTATATGACGGAGATCATCCGCGGCGGCATCCAGGCCGTCGACCCCGGTCAGGCGGAGGCGTCGCGCTCGCTCGGCCTCAGCCACTGGAAGACCATGCGCAAGGTCGTGCTGCCGCAGGCGTTCCGGATCATGATCCCGTCGTTCGTGAACCAGGGCATCATCACGCTGAAGGACACCTCGCTCATCAGCGTCATCGGTCTCGCCGAGCTGACGTTCGTCTCGCGTCAGATCATCGCCTCGACGTATCTCTCGGCGCAGGTGCTGACGATCGTCGCCATCATCTACTTCGTCGTGATCACGCTGCTGACGCTGCTCGCGAACCGCCTGGAGAGGAAGGCCAACGCATGAGCAAGATCGAGGTCAGGGACCTGCACAAGTCGTTCGGCGACAACGAGGTGCTCAAGGGCATCGACCTCACGGTCGAGGACGGTGAGGTCATCGCCGTGATCGGCCCCTCCGGCTCCGGCAAGTCGACGCTGCTGCGCTGCCTCAACAAGCTCGAGGAGCCGACGTCGGGGCACGTGATCATCGACGGGGTCGACCTCACCGACAAGAGCGTGAAGCTGGACGAGGTGCGCCAGCGCATCGGCATGGTGTTCCAGCACTTCAACCTGTTCCCGCACATGACCGTGCTGGAGAACATCACGCTCGCCCCGGTCGAGCTCGGCCGCATGACGAAGGTCGAGGCCCGCGACCGCGCCCGGTCGCTGCTCGAGCGCGTCGGCCTGTCGGAGAAGGCGGACGCGAAGCCCGCGTCGCTCTCCGGCGGTCAGAAGCAGCGCGTGGCCATCGCCCGTGCGCTCGCGATGGACCCGGAGATCATGCTGTTCGACGAGGCCACCAGCGCCCTCGACCCGGAGATGGTCGGCGAGGTGCTGCAGGTCATCCGCGACCTCGCCGAGGGCGGCATGACCATGGTGCTCGTGACCCACGAGATGGGCTTCGCACGCGAGGTGTCCGACCGCACGGTCTTCATGGACGGCGGCGTCGTGGTCGAGGAGGGCACTCCCGCCGACCTGTTCGGCGCCCCCAAGAACGAGCGCCTCCAGGACTTCCTGTCCAAGGTTCTCTGACCCCGTTCGAGTCGCTCAAATGGCTGCATCCCCGGTCGGGATGCAGCCATTTGCGCTACTTCAACGGGGACGGTCGCCGACGGTCCCGGGCTTCGAGTCGCTTGAATGGCTGCATTTCCGGTCGGGATGCAGCCATTTGCGCTACTCGAAGTGGGTCAGTCAGCGACGCGGGCAGCGATGTCGGTGCGGTGGTGGGAGCCCTCGAGGCGGATGCGGCCGAGGGCGTCGTAGGCGCGGTCGCGGGCGGTGCGGAAGTCCGGGGCCACGGCGACGACGTTCAGCACACGGCCACCCGTCGCGATGAGCGAACCCCCCGGGGCGTCGGGGCTCGCGGTCGCGGCGTGCACCAGGCGGACGCCCTCCACGGCGGCGGCCTCGTCCAGACCCTCGATCGGGCGCCCGGTCTGCGGCGCCTCCGGGTATCCCTCGCTCGCCAGGACCACGGTGATCGCGACCTCATCGCGGAACACGGGCTCCGGCTGGTCCTCGAGCGTGCCGGAGGCGGCGGCGAAGAGGAGCTGGGACAGCGGGGTCTCCAGTCGCGGCAGCACCACCTGGGTCTCCGGGTCGCCGAAGCGCGCGTTGAACTCGATCACGCGCACGCCCTGCGGGGTGAGGATGAGCCCGGCGTAGAGGAGGCCGATGAACGGGGTCCCCTCCGCGTCGAGCTGCCGGACGACCGGGAGGGCGACGTCGCGGGTGACCTCTTCCACGAACGCCTGCTCGCTGCCGAACCGCTCCGCGAGCCAGGGCAGCGGGGAGTACGCCCCCATGCCGCCGGTGTTGGGGCCGGCATCGCCGTCGAGGGCCCGCTTGAAGTCCTGTGCCGGGCTGAGTGCGCGCACGGTGTCGCCGTCGCTGAGGAAGAACAGCGAGACCTCGGGGCCGGACAGGAACTCCTCGACGAGGACGGGGCCGGCCGGGAGGTACTGCTCCGCGTGGGCCATGGCCTCGGCGCGGTCGGAGGTGACGATAACGCCCTTGCCGGCGGCGAGCCCATCGGCCTTGACGACGTAGGGGGCGCCGAGGTCGTCGAACGCGGCCTCGACCTCGGCGACCGTGGCGGCGCGGACCGCGCGGCCCGTCGGCACACCGGCGGCGTCCATGACTCGCTTGGCGAAGGCCTTGGAGCCCTCGAGCTGCGCGGCGGCCTTGCCCGGCCCGAAGACGGGGATGCCGCGGCCGCGGAGCTCGTCCGCGACGCCCGCCACGAGAGGGGCCTCCGGGCCGATGACGACGAGGTCGACCGCGTGCTCGTTCGCGAAGGCCGTCACCGCGGCGCCGTCGAGCGGGTCGAGGGCGACGGGTGTCGCGTCCTGCGCGATGCCGGCGTTGCCGGGGGCGACGAGGATCTCGTGCGCGGGGGACTCGGCGCGCAGCGCCAGGATGATCGCGTGCTCACGGGCACCGGAACCGAGGACGAGGATCTTCACCCGTCCAGCCTATCGAGGCCCGTGCGCGGGGTTTCGGTGGGTCCCCGTCAGAGCTCGATGGGACGCTCGTCCGCCGTATCCCAGGGCACGGTCCACCCGGTGGCGTCGAACAGGGCGTCGAGCACCATGGCGGTGAAGCCCCACACGATCGTGCCGTCGACGTCGAACGCGGGTCCGCGGAACGTGCGGCCGGCACGGGACAGGGTCGAGGTGAAGCGGGTCGCCGGGTCGAGGAGCTGCGCGACGGGGACGCGGAACACCTCGACGGTCTCCGCGTGGTCGACGGCGACGACGCGCGACGGCGACTGCCACCAGGCGAGGACGGGCGTGACGAGGTGGTTGCTCGCGGCGAGGGGGATCACGGGGAGCGTGGCGAGCACCTCGACTCCCGCGGGATCGAGGCCGGTCTCCTCCTCGGCCTCGCGCAGCGCCGTGGCGACCGCGTCGGCATCGGCCGCTTCGGCGCGCCCGCCGGGGAAGGAGACCTGGCCCGGATGCGAGGAGAGGGTCGGGGCGCGACGCTGCAGCAGGACGTCGAGGTCGCGCGCGACGGCCGCATCGACGGTCGGTGCGGGGATGCGGTCGAGGACGCCGAAGAGGATGAGCACCGAGGCGTCGTGGGCGCGGCCCGGATCCGCGAGCGGAGGGATCGGCACGCTCCAGGAGTGGTCGGCGGCGGCGGCGAGCAGCTCGGCGCGGGCGCCCTGGGGATGCATGCTCATGCCATCGAGCTTATGACCGGGGCCGCCGCGGCGGATCTAGGGTGGGGGGATGGCCAGGAAGATCGACATCGTCGACGGACGCGCGGCGCTCGGTGCCGTGCGCGACGCGGAGGCCGCGGGGACGAAGCCGACGCGGCCGGAGCTCGCCACCGCGGTGCGCTACCTGCTGCAGTTGCTCGACGAGAAGGCGCCGGGCAACAGCGTCGAGGTGCGCGTCCCGCCGTTCGGAGCCGTGCAGGTGATCCAGGGGCCGCGGCACACCCGTGGGACTCCGCCGAACGTGGTGGAGATGGACGCCGCCACCTGGATCGCGGTCGCGACCGGCACGGAGGCATGGGCGGACGCCGCGACGGCGGGGCGCATCCACGCCTCGGGCACGCGTGCGGATCTCACCGGAGTCCTCCCGCTGCGCCCCTAGCGGCGGGCCACGACGAGCGGCACCCCGGTATGCGGGTGCGGGAACACATCGACGGGCTGCCCGTAGACCTCCTCGATCCGTGCGGCCGTGAGGACCTCGGCCGGCGTGCCGGTGGCGGAGACCCGACCGCCCGCGAGCAGAGTGACGCGGTCGGCGTGCGCGAGCGCGGCGTTGAGGTCGTGCAGCACGACCGCGACCGCGACCCCGGCCTCCGCCCGCCTGCGAATCACCCGCATGACGTCTTCGTGATGCTTGAGGTCCAGGGCCGCCGTCGGCTCGTCGAGCAACAGGATCCCGGTGTCCTGGGCGAGCACGCGGGCCAGCGCCACCCGCGCGCGCTCACCGCCGGAGAGGGAGGGGACGGAGCGCTCCCGCAGCGCCGTGACCTCGGTCGTCGCCATCGCTGCCGCCACGGCGCTGTCGTCCTCCTCGGCGGCCGGGCTCCGCCCCCACGGCGTGCGTCCCATCCGCACGACCTGCTCGACCGTGAAGGGGAAGGTGACGGCGTTCTCCTGCAGCAGCACGGCGCGTTGCCGGGCGAGGTCGCGGGGACGGACACCCGCGACCGGACGGCCGTCGAGGAGGACGGTGCCGGACACCGGAGCGACGTCCCCCGCGAGCACGCCGAACAGGGTGGACTTGCCCGCGCCGTTCGGCCCGACGAGGGCGTGCACCTCGCCGGCGTGGATGGAGATGGCCGCGTCGTCGAGGATGGTGCGTCCGTCCCCGACGCGCACCGTGAGCCCCTGGCCCCTCAGGCGCGGGCTCACGCCCATCCTCCCGACCGCCGCCGCGTCCGCACGAGGAGCCAGAGGAAGAACGGGCCGCCCACGAGGGACGTGATCATGCCGATGGGGAGGTCCGCGAGCGGCACCGCCGTGCGCGCCACGAGGTCGGCGGCCGCGATGAGGAGCGCGCCGCCGAGGGCGGAGGCGATCACGAGCGGGAGGTGTGCGGGGCCGATCAGCATGCGCATGAGGTGGGGCACGACGAGACCCGCGAACCCGATGATCCCCGCGAAGGCCACCGCGGCGCAGACGAGCAGTGCCACCGTGACGATCACGACCATCCGCAGCAGCTCGACCGGCACGCCCAGGTGCCGGGCGGTGCGCTCGCCGAGGGCGAAGAGATCCAGACTCGGCGCCACGATCAGGGCGACGACGATCCCGATCGCAACGAGCGGCGCGACGAGCTGGATGTTCGACCAGAGGGCGCCGTTCAGCGAGCCGAGCTGCCAGAACACGATCTGCTCGCGCGTCGAGGTCGTGCCGAGGAACGTGAGGAAGGCCATGCCGGCGCCGGCGATGGCGTTGATCGCGATGCCGGTGAGCAGCAGCGTGACCACTTCGGTGCGACCGCCGGAGCGGCTCAGGAGGTAGACGGAGAAGACGGCCGCGAGACCCCCGATGAAGGCGAAGGCAGGCGTGGTCCACATGCCGAAGGTGGCCAGGCCGAACGTGATGCTGGCCGCCGCTCCGAGCGCCGCGCCGGAGGAGACGCCGACGACGCCGGCGTCCGCGAGAGGGTTGCCGAAGATGGCCTGCATGAGCACGCCGGAGACCGCGAGCGCGGCGCCGACGAGCAGGCCGAGGACCAGTCGGGGGAGACGGAGGTTGTAGATCACGCCGTCGTCGGTCGCCGCGGCCGGAGTCCCGGCGGTGTCGATGCCGAGGCCGCGCAACAGGACGTCCAGGAGCGCGGTCGGCGACAGGTCGTACTGCCCGCTCGTGATCGACGCGACGCCCGTGACGAGAAGGCCGATGACGAGGGCGATGACGACCGTCGCGAAGCGTAGTCCCCGATGCCGGGTCGGCGTCGGGGTGACGACCTCGCCGGTCACGAGGCGGGTTCCGGCGCGTACAGGGCCCGCGCGAGGGCGCTGATCACATCGGCCGACCGGGGGCCGAAGCTGAGGATCTCGGCGTCCGCCATGTCGATCACCCGCCGGTGTGCTCCTGCGGGGGTCTCGGCGATGGCGGGGATGCGTTCGATGAGCCCGTCGACGCCACCCACCGATTCCAACCCGTCCGTCATCATCACGAGCACGTCGGGCTGCGCGGCGACGAGTGCTTCCGCGGTCATCGGCTTCATGCCCTCCCAGCCGATCTCCTCCGCGACGTCGACACCGCCGACCGCATCGATGAGGGAGTCCGCCCCGGAGTCCTCACCGAAGATGTAGTACACGTTGGCGCTCCCGCGTACGTACAGGAAGAGCATGCGTGCGCGGTCCGCCGCGGCGGACGGGGTGACGTCGGCGATCTCCGCGATGGCGGCGTCGAGCTCGGCGTCGAGGCGGGCGCTGAGCGCCGTGCCGCGCGTCGGGACGCCGAGGGCCGTGGCGATCTCCGTCACGAGCGCGTCGGTGGTGTCGATCCGGCGGTCGCTGGAGATGACGACGACCGCGATGCCCGCATCCCGCAGCTGCTGGCGGACCTCCTTCGGGCCGATCGTGGTGTCGGTGAGCACGACGGTCGGGGCCAGTTCGAGGATGGCCTCCGGGTTGAGCGTGTGCCCGGTCTTGGTGACGACCGGGAGATCCTCGGTGCCGGGGAACTGCGTGGACGCGTCACGTCCGACGACCTGATCGCCGAGCCCGAGCGCGAACACCGTGGCGGCGATCGTGCCGGAGATGTCGATCGGGAGGATGCGACCGACGTCCGTGATCTCGACCTCGCGGCCTTCGCTGTCGGTCACGGTGACCGGGAGTGCCGGGGCGGTGTCGTCATCGACGGGCGCGACCGCGTGACTCGCGAGGCACGCGGTCGAGGGTCCCGTCGCTGTGCGCACGTCGGCGACCAGGTCCAGATCGGCGAGAGGAGTCGAGGCCTGCGGGCAGGCGTCGTCGGCAGGGGGTGCTGCCGACCCGGGGCTGGAGTCCGACCCGGCGCACGCGGCCAGTCCGAGGGCCAGCGCGGCGGCGAGAAGCAGGGCAGGAGCGCGTCGCATTAGGCAAGGCTATCCTAAAACTTGACGCCCTCACTGGCGCCCCTCTACGCTCGGGATCGGCGGCTTGCTTAGCCAAGCCTAACCAAAGTCCACCTTCGCCCGACTGCCGTGCGGCGCCGCAGGGCGCGCGATCGATCGCGCCCCGCGCGCCGCGGAGAACCGTGAACGCCACAGCACACACCCCCTCAGCGAGCACACGCCTGCGTGTCCTGCTCGCCGCCCTCGTCTCCTTCGTCCTCGTCGCCGCCGGGGCGATGGTCAGCCCGCCGGCCCACGCGGCCGCGGCGACCGTCACCGCGGCGGTGTCGTCCGCCGACACCAGCGGCCTCACCGTGCAGGTGCGGGCCGAGGGTCTGCCCGACGTGACGGGCGTCTATGCCGCACTGATCGTGTCGGGCACCGAGAGCGGCATCTCCGCCGGCGGTGGCTACGCCGCGTTCGCGCTGCCCTTCCCGAGCGTGCAGCAGGGGGGTTCGTCCTTCACGCTGCAGGCGCCCGTGGCGTCCCTGGACCGGACGAAGACGTACGAGGTGCTCGTCTGGCAGCAGCACACCGCGCCCATAGCCGCCACGATCTACGGCCGCGGCGACGTCACGGTGACACCTGCGCAGTGGGACACGGTCTTCGGAACGACGCCCGTCGAGCCGGGTGAGACGGAGCCGGGTGAGACGGAGCCGGGTGAGACGGAGCCCGGGGAGACCGAGCCCGGGGAGACCGAGCCCGGGGAGACCGAGCCCGGGGAGACCGAGCCCGGGGAGACCGAGCCCGGGGAGACGGCCCCGGGCGAGACCGAGCCGACGCCCGCCGAAGCCGCCATCGAGGTGTTCCTCGCCGACGGCACGACGCCCGCTGCGGGCGCTCGCCTCCAGGCGGGTGACGAGATCGTCGTCAAGGGCACCGGATACGACCCGACCGCGAACGTCGGCGGACGCGGCGTCCCGATCCCGTCGAACCTGCCCCAGGGCGCCTATGTGGTCTTCGGCAACTTCGCCGCGACGTGGCAGCCCTCGCAGGGGGCGCCGTCCTCGGCGCGTTCGGTCGGTGCTCAGGCCTGGGCGCTCGCCGAGGATGTGCTGACCCAGGTCCCGACGCAGTACCAGGGTGCGATCCGCGCACAGTGGGTGGACATCTCGCCCGACGGCTCGTTCCAGGTCACGCTCACGCTCAAGGACACCCCGGCGACGCCCGGTTCCTACGGGGTGTACACCTACCCGGCAGGCGGTGTCGTCAACGCCGACCAGGAGCGCAGCGTCGCTCTGGATTACCGCATCGCCTCGGGGCTGACGACCACCGTGACCGCGGCGACGGCCGAGGACGGCCTCACGGTCACGGCCGCCGCGACGAAGCTGGGTACCGTCTCCGGTGCCTACGCCGCGCTGATCGAGAAGGGTACGGAGGCCGACGTCACCGCCGGAGGCGGCTTCCTCGCGATGCAGTACGTGCGCGGCATCACGGGCGGCAGCTTCAGCGTCGACCTGACCGCGGCGGCGAGCGCTCTCGATGGGTCGAAGGCCTACGAGGTGATCGTCTGGCAGCAGCACACGATGCCGACCGCGGACACCATCTACGCACGGTCCACCGTCACCGTCACCGACGCGCAGTGGAACGCCCTGCTGCCGTCCCCCGGGCCGTCGGTCACGACCGCCGTCACCGGCGCCACCGCGGCAGACGGGCTGACGGTGAAGGTCACCGCCGCCGACCTCGGCGCGGTCACCGGCGCCTACGTGGCGCTCATCGAGACGGGGACGGAGGCCGACGTGACCGCCGGTGGCGGTTTCCTCGCCATGCAGTACGTTCGGAACATCGGCTTCGGAGCCTTCGCCGTCGACCTGAACGCGGCGGGGAAGAACCTCGACCGGACGAAGACGTACGAGGCGATCGTGTGGCAGCAGCACACGATGCCGACCGCCGACACCATCTACGCGCGCGCAGCGGTCACGATCACCGACGCGCAGTGGCGCACACTGCTCGGCGAGAAGCCGACCGAGCCGCAGCCCCCGGTCACTCCGGTCACGCCGACGAAGCCGGCCGCGACCGTCCCCGGCGGGTCGCTGCGCTGGGCCATCTCGTCCTCGTTCACGAACTACATCACCGGCCCGATCGCCCAGGGCGCGATCGCCGTGTCCGGTGGGGCCACGCGCTCCGGCGGCCAGTTCCAGTTCGGGCAGACCGTGGGCGGCGACTTCGACGCGGCTTCCGGACGCGGCAGTGTCGTCTACCGCGGTGCCGTGCGCTTCACCGGCCACCACGGGCTGCTCGACGTCACGGTCGCCGATCCGATGATCCGGATCACCTCGGCGTCCTCCGCCACGCTGTTCGTGACGAGCGGGGGTGCGCAGGTGCCGTTCGCGACCCTCGACCTCTCCCGCGCCGTCCGCACGGCGGCCGGTGGCGCCGTCACCTACACGGCGGCACCCGCCGCCCTCACGGACGCCGGACGCGACCGCGTCCTCTCGGGGTACGGCACCACGCTCAACCCCGTCTCGTTCACGATCGGCTCCGTCGCCGCCGCTCCGTCGGGCACGACGGGAACGGTCGCGGCGGCCGCGGTCGTCCCGAAGGCCGCGCTCCCGACGACCGCGCCGACGGCGGCCGGTATCGAGGTCGACGAGGAGAACCTCGCGGCGCTCGCCGCCGGGAAGACGGCCACGGTCTCCGCCTCCGGCTTCCGTGCGAACGAGGAGGACATCAAGGTGGTCGTGTACTCGACCCCGGTGCTGCTCGGCACGGTGACGGCCGACGCGGCGGGGGTCGCGACGTGGTCGGGTGCCCTCCCGGCGACACTCGCGGACGGCGAGCACACGCTCACCTTCCAGGGGTCGGTCGATCGCGGTCTCGCGTTCACGCTCGCCAGAGCGACCGCGGAGGTCGGCGTGTGCACGGTCGAGGGGGCGACCCTGCACTGGGGCTACAAGGAGTCGTTCCGCACGTACATCGAGGGCATCGCGCGAGGCGGCTGGACGCTCACCGACGTGGCCTACGAGTACCCCGCCTTCGTGTGGTCGAACGGCACCGGTTCGCTGGACGACGCGGCGGCCTCGGGTCTGGTCACCTACGGCGGCAGCATCACCTTCACGGGCCACGACGGGGCGCTGAACACGACGCTGGCGAACGCGCGCGTCGAGCTCACGGGCGACACCGGCTACCTCGTGTTCGACGTGACCGGGACCACGCAGGCCGGAGAAGCCGTGGCGCAAGAGGGCGTGCGTCTCGCCGAGTTCGCCCTCGCGGACGCCGCCGTCGCCGACGGCGCGCTGACCCTCGATGCGGTTCCCACGACGCTGACCGCGGCCGGTGCCTCCGCGTTCGGCACGTATGAGGTGGGCGAGGAGCTCGACCCGATGTCCGCCGTGATCCCGGTCGACGGCGCCTGCGGCACTCCCGCCGAGGAGGAGTCCGAGCCGGAGGCCGAGGCGGACGCGGCGGTGACCGCGATCAGCGCGCCGGTCGCCACCGAGGAGGCTCCGGTGTGGCCCTGGATCGTGGGCGGTCTGGCGGTCGTGGCGCTGGCCGCGACGGGCGGGGTGCTGATCGTGCGTCGCACCCGGAGGGGGGAGCCGGCCGAGACGACGACCGAGGTCTGAGTCCGGCCGCCGTCGGAACCGCCCTCCCCGGTGATCGGGGAGGGCGGTTCCGTGTGCGGCTGCGCAGGCGCGCAGAGGGTGGGACAATGGAGGCATGCCCTCCCACGACACCCACCAGACCGTCGAAGCGACCGTGCGCCGCGTACCGCGGTACGGCGTGCTCATGGGCATCGGGGTCGTGCTGGGCATCATCGCCGCCGGCATCCTGACCATGGTCGGCAGTTTCGAGCAGTCGCAGGCGCTCGACGTCGTCTACCCGCCTGGTCAGGTCTTCGGCTTCCTGCTGCTGTGGACCGTGCCGATCGGGCTGGCGCTGGGTGGCGTCGCCGGTCTCGTTCTCGAGCGGATCGCCCGCCGCCATGACCGCGTCGTGAGGGTCGACCGGGAGACCGTCATCGACGAGGACTGAACTCGACGCTAGTCGGGCTTGACTGTTCGCGCATGCCGCCCGACTTCGCGCTCCGGCGCACCCGGAATGCCGTGAAACCCGCGAAAGCGGTGAAGACGCCAACGTAGCCAAGGACGAGGATCCACAGGCCGAGCCCGTTCTGGTACATCCAGCTCAGGTAGAGCAGATAGGCCAGGCTGCCGACGGATCCACCGAGCCCGCCACCGATGGCCATGTTCGTCGTGGGGAGAGGGCTCGTCGAAGTTCGCTTGCCGATGTGGGCGCCCAGGGCGGCGGTGAGTCCCGACACGATCCCGGCGACGATCGTCGGGATGACGATGAGGACGGTGAGCCATCCGAGGCCTGCCCGCGAGTCGGGAAGGTTGGCGATGTAGATCGGCACTTGCACGGCAGCCATGACGACCGCGAAAACCACGATGCCGAACAGGGCGAGGGAGACGGTGAGACGGCCCATGGTCAGCGGTCCCCGTGCTTGTTGATGATGTCTCTGAGGTTGTCGGCCTGGACGTTCCACGTCTGCTCCGCTGCCCACTCGGCGCCGAGAGCGGCGGCCTGGTTGGCGCCGACGGCCGTGGCGGTCTTCCGCAGAACCCACTCGCCGTCGACCTCGACGACTGAGAATTCGATGGTCGAGCCGGGACCGTCGAAGTACTGGTCGGAGATGACGGTGAACTTCACGCTGGTTCCCGTGGTGGTCACGACCACGTCGCCGGTCTCATAGGGCTCAGCCGAACCGTTGCCGATGATCGTGTCGGACAGCGTGAAGACGGCGCCGTCTGTGAATGTGCTGGACGAAACCGACACATCGAACGGGAAGATCTCGCCGGGGTACCTCTTGAAGAGATCCATGATCTCCTCCGCGGTGTAGTCGTCGGCCGAGTAGCCGAGTGCGTCGTCGATTTCGTACTGGTAGCCGGCCTGGTCGTACCAGGCGCGGTCGGACGGATAGTTCTCGGGATCGACCTCCCACGTCGTCGCGACAGCGGCGCGGATGTCACCGAGTACCGCGCTGTCCGCGCTCTGTCGACGCACCGAAAGACGGTACAGCGCGGCGAGTGCGTCTTCCAGCTGCTGGTTCGCTGAGCTGCCGCGTTGCGGGTCGAAGGCGCCGGGGTCGTCGACGAGCTGATCCTGCAGGATCTGCTGAGCGGCGTTGCGCTTTTCGATCTGCACCGCGGCAAGCTCTTTGATCTCAGCGACTTCGGATGCATAGTCGACGAGGGTTCTGCGCACTCTGCCGATCGCTGTCTCCACTGCTCTCGTGGTCGCGACCAGGTTCTTCAGTCGCTTCCTGGCGCCGGCGGCCGACTCGCCCACCCAGTTGTCGTGGAAGACATCGTCGGCCTTGCGGAGGTCGGTGCGGTCAGCTCGATGTTCTTTGCTAGTTTTTCGGAGGTCTTCTCCGCCTCCGTAAGCTCTTCCTCGAGCAGATCGAGGAAGAAGTCGACCGTCTCTGCGACGAGCGCGCTTCCCCAGTCGTCGACGCGGGTGTACCCGCGTTTCTTCACACCGCTGAGTGCCGAGCGGGTCTGTACCGCCGAAGCATGCATCGCTGACGCGTTGAACGCGAAGATATCCCCCATGCCCCTGGATACTACCGAGTCTGGGAGATGAGCGGCTCTCGACGACGGCACTCCTCCTGGGCAGGAGCGGGGAGTGCCGTCGGGCGTCGCGGTTCAGGCGAGCTCCGCGATCACCGGGCGGATGGCGGAGTCGAACGCCACGACGTCCCGGCGGAGCCCGTCCGTCACCGCGACCGTGAGGTCGCCGATCCACCAGATCCCGCGCTGCGACAGCGGCAGCACCTGCACGTTCAGCTCGAACGAGTGCGCGCGGCGTCCGATGTCACGCTCGAACTCCGCGATCGCGCTCGCGTACGCCCGGTAGGCGTCCCCGCCGGTGTGGCTCTTCATCGACCCGACGTACCGGTCGTGTGCGGCGGTGGCATACCGGAGCGCGGTGCCGGCATGCGGACGGATCGCGGTCGAGAGCGCTTCGGCGCCGGTCGCCGGGAGGGCCACCAGGGTGTCGAAACCGTCGATCAGCTCGAGTGGGACGCCGGAGTGGTGGGCCCGCGGCTCCACGGTCATGTCCCAGTAGCCCTGCCACTGCGTCTCGACCTCGGGGGAGGCGTCCGGCGCATCGGGTGCGCGCACGGACAGGTCGCGGAGGGAAGGCAGATCGAGGGGCGCCCTGATGCCCAGCAGCTGGCGCAGGGCGAGCGCGACGAGCACGGGGACGCTCGCGTCTTCGCGGATGAGCCACTGCGGCTTGTCGGCCATGGCCCCCATCGTAGGCGGGTGCGGCAGCCGTGCGGAGTCCCGGCACGGTAATGCCCTCCGCGAGCCGCGTCAACCCTCGCTGTGATCGCCGCGCCCGAGAGTAAACCTGCTCACACGCCGGCGGCCGTCGGCGGGAGTCGAGAGGAAGAACGATGTCGCAGAGCAATGCAGAAGGTGCCGCGGGCAGCGGTACGACCGAGTCTCCGGGCACCGTCCGGACCGCCGCGCATGAGGCCGCGGGTGTCGCCGACACGGCGAAGGGCCAGGCCGCGGACGTCGTCGAGACGGCGAAGGCCGAAGCCGGGGCGGTCGCCCACGAAGCCAAAGACCAGGTGCGCGACCTGTACCACCAGACCAAGACGGAGCTGTCGGAGCAGGCGGCGGTGCAGCAGCGCCGCGTCGCGGACGGACTCCGGTCCGTGGGCGGGGAGCTGGGCACGATGGCGGAGCGCTCCGACGGCGGTGTCGCCGCCGACCTCGTGCGCCAGGCGTCGACGCGCATCCAGGGCATCGCGGGCTGGATCGGCGACCGCGACCCCGGTTCGCTGCTCACCGAGGTGAAGTCCTACGCACGGGCGAAGCCCGGCACGTTCATCGCGGTGGCCGCCCTCGCCGGTCTCGTCGCCGGCCGGCTGACCAGGGCGCTCTCCGAGGGCGCCGCGGAGTCCGCCTCGTCTGGCGCGGCATCGGACTCCGGCTCCCCGTCGGTGGCGGGAGCGGCGGCACCCGCGGTCCCGCCGCGTCCCGTCGCCCCGGCGACCACGCCCGGCGCCGTCCCCGGCAGCGCGGGCGCCGCGGGAGTGGTCGGAGGCGCGGGCACCGCAGAGAACACCACTCTCGGTGAGCCGCCGCTGCCCACCGACGGCACCGTGCCCGGAGCGCCGGACGGCATGAGCGGGATCGATGCCGGCACCGCCCCGTGGGGCGTCACGCCGCGCGGCGAGACGGTCGACGACGGGGACACCCCGCTCTACGACCGCACCGACGCCGCCACCCGCGGATCCGATGAAGAGGGGCGACCATGACCGACGGCACCCCCACGCCCTCGGAGCAGAAGGCCGAGACCACGTCACTCGGCGATCTGCTCAGCGAGGTCACCACCGATCTGTCGACCCTCATGCGGCAGGAGCTGGAGCTCGCCAAGGCCGAGCTCAAGCAGTCCGCCACGCGCGCGGGCCGGGGGGCGGGGATGCTCGGCGGAGCGGGATACGGCGCACTCATGGCCGTGTTCTTCCTGTCGGTCGCCCTCTGGTGGGCCCTCGGGGCCTATGTCACCGGCCTCGGCTGGTCGGCCGTGATCGTCGCCGTCATCTGGGCGGTGATCGCCCTCGTCCTGTTCGTGATGGGACGCAAGCAGTTGAAGAGCATCGAAGGG
The DNA here is from genome assembly GCF_002871415.1 of Microbacterium sp. UMB0228. NCBI lineage: Bacteria > Bacillati > Actinomycetota > Actinomycetes > Micrococcales > Microbacteriaceae > Microbacterium > Microbacterium sp. UMB0228. The sequence continues at coordinate 474,641 of NZ_PNFU01000002.1, forward strand.
GCTCCGCGCACCGTGGACAGCCTCAAGCGCATCCCTGATGCGGTGAAGAGGAATGAGGAGAACAAATGAGCGATTCACCCGAAGCGATCCGCGCCGACATCGAGCGGACCCGAGCGGAGTTCGGCAGGGATGTCGACGCCCTCGCCGACAAGGTCACCCCCTCGAAGGTCGTGCACCGGCAGACGCAGAAGATGAAGGGCGCCGTGCGCTCGGCGGTCGACCGCGTCATGGGCGCCGCCGACGACGCCGGGGACCGACTGGGGGATGCCTCCTCCTCGGTCGCCGACGCCGGACGGCACACCGTGGCCAAGGCGCAGGGCAACCCGCTGGCGGTGGGGCTCATGGCCTTCGCTGCGGGGCTCGTCGTGGCCGCCGTCATCCCCGCGTCCTCAAAGGAGAAGGAACTGGCCGAGGACATCAAGGAGAAGGCCCAGCCTCTCGTCGATGAGGCGACCGACGTCGCCAAGACCATCGGCCAGGATCTCAAGGAGCCGGCACAGGAGGCCTTCGCCGCCGTCAAGGATGAGGCCGCCGGTGCCGCCGCCCACGTCCGTGACGACGCGACCCACGCGGTCGACGAGGTCAAGAGCAGCGCGCAGGACGCCCGCGACAACGTCGCCGGCCAGAGCTGACATCCTTCGCCGTGCCGTAGCCAGGGCCCGACTCGCAGCGGCGAGTCGGGCCCTGCTCACGTTTCACGGGCTGTCGGTGGGAACGACGGCGGGCGCTTCTCGAGGAACGCCGCGATCCCGTCCCTGCTGTCGGCGAGCGCGAACGCTTCGCCGTACAGCCGGGTCTCCTCGGTGAAAGCTACGGCGCGGGTCTCCGCGACGGCTGCGCGCAAGGCGGAGCGTGCCAGTGCCGTCGCGGCCCGCGAGCGTGGCCTGCCCGCTGTGAGAGTGGAGCAGGCCTCGTGCTGCAGTGCCGCCGGCGTGACCAGACGTGTCGCGAGCCCGTGGGCCAGCGCCTCACTGCCGTCGAGTGTCCGACCGGTCATCACCATCTCGCTCGCGAGGGCCGGGCCCACCCGTTCGAGGAGTCGGCGCACACCGCCGAACCCCGGAATGAGGCCGAGCGTCGGCTCCGGCAGGGCGAAGCGCGAGTCGGCGGTGGCGAAGATCGTGTCGCAGGCGAGCGCCAGCTCCAGGCCCCCGCCCATCGCCGCGCCGTGTACGCAGGCGATCGTCGGGAAGGGGGCGCTCTCGATGAGCGTCATCAGCCCCTTCGCCCGCTCCGCGACGGCCCGCCCTGCGGCGCCGGGGTCGAGCGATTCCCGCCCCGCGCGAAGCTCGCGGAGGTCGGCACCGGCGGAGAAAGCCGTCCCGGAACCGCTGAGCACGACGCCCGCGAGAGAGAGGCCGGCCAGATGGTCGACAGCATGCGCGAGCTCCGTGATCATGAGTTCGGACAGTGCGTTCCTCTGCTCTGGCCTGCACAGCCGGACCTGAGCCACGGCATTCGCGATGGTGATGTCGATGGTCTCGTACATGGTCCTCATGAGTCCCAGATCGCTCCGAAGGCGGGGACACCCTCTCGTTCGAGTCCCTCGACGAGGGACCAGGTGGTGGTGGCGTTGGAGATGCAGATGACGGCTTCGGCACCGCTCGTCCGTACGGCCTGACGTACCAGCGCGAGCAGATCCGGTTTGCCGTCGGCTCGCGTGTCCCAGATCAGCGCGCCAGGCACCGCGTCGCGGATCTCCGTCACGAGGGACGGACCGTATGTCTCGACGGGTGATCGCGCCGACCACACGAGGTGTGCGGGCGCGGTGCGGGCGAGCAGATGAGGCAGGCACGGTCCGATGCCGCTGCCGGTGGCGACCCAGACCACCTTGGTGAAGAGACGGTCGATGTTGCCCACTCCCGCGGTCGGGATTCCCTTGACCCACAGGTGTCGGGGCTTGTCATCGATGAGCCGACTGGTCCAGTCGCCCGCGCGGGAGATCGCCAGTCGGAAGCCGGACTGCCCCGGCGCGGGGATGTTGGCGAACGCATGCCATTCCCGGAGCGGGCTGCGGCTGATCGCGGTCGACGATCCGGCGAACGGCGTGACCCCGTAGTCGAAGCGGGCGATCGCGACATGCCCGGAGGGCGTCTCGATCTCGACCGGCACGCGACGCAGCCGCAGCCAGGGGAGGGCGATGCTCACGGTCGTCGCCGCGAGCAGCCAGATCGGAGCGGAGCCGAGATACTGCTCCGGTGTCGGGTGGGTCTGCGCGAGCATCCCGATGGTCTGCACCCACACGAGCAGGAGGAGAATCCACCCGCCGAAGCGGTGAGTGAGCTCGAACGCGTCGTGGTGGCGCGCGCGGGCGGACGGGAGAGACGTGACGAGCATCGCCAGAAGGATGACGGAGGCGACAGAACTGGTCGTCAGGAACAGCGCGGATGCGCTCGCGGCGAAGGTGCCGACGGTGAACACGACGTACCAGGCGGTCGCGCCGATCGCTGCTCCGACGTGCACCCCGCCGAAGCTGTAGATCTTCCCGAGCGCCCACCGGGTGCGCAGGGGGAGCGAGTGGGGTGCCCCGGTCGCCATGCGGAAGAGCAGGTTGATGACGTACTGCTGCCGGACGAGCGCCGCGACGAACACGTTGATCCCGGCCGCAGTGAAGGCCTGCTCTGGTGTCGGCTGCGGGAGGAGCGCGAACGCGAGCGCGTTGCCCGCGACGACCAGAGCGGCGAGCCGGTTGTACGGCTTCAGATACCGGGAGCGGCGCAGGCGTGCCCACCGCGAGGCGGGAGCACGGCGGCGGTCGAGTCGCGTCGCGGTGGTCGATGCGGTCATGCGGCCACCCTCGTCGGGTTCGCGGCGGCCGCATCGAGAAGGCGCAGCACGGCCTCACGATCGACCTTCCCCCGCGGAGTCAGAGGAAGCCGATCCACCGCCACGACCTCCGTCGGCACACAGTAGTAGGGAAGCAGCTCCGCGACGGCCGTCCGGGCCGCGTCGGGATCGACGGTGGCCGGGACGATCACCGCGGCGAGGTTGCGGGCGTCGCGGCGCACCGTCACCGCGGCGCTGCAACCGGGAGCGGATTCCAGAGCACGGGAGACGGAGTCGAGTTCGACGCGGAATCCCCGCACCTTCACCTGATCGTCTGTGCGGCTGAGATGCTCGAGTTCACCCTGCGGGGTCCAGCGCCCCACATCCCGGGTGCGGAACATCCGGCTGCCGTCCGCAGCGAACGGATCGGGGAGGTATCGCTCCTCGGTGAGGTGCGGGTTGCCGATGTATCCGGCGGTGACTCCGGCGCCGCCGACCCACATCTCGCCGCTCTCGCCCTCCCGCACCGGCCGAAGGTCCGGGTCGAGGACGTACACGCTGGTCCCCGGCACCGGAGCGCCGATCGTGAGCGGGCGGCCAGGGTGGTGCTCCACGAGGGTGTTGATGATCGTGATCTCGGTGGGACCGCACGAGTTGAGGAATCGATGCCCTCGAGCCCACTCGTCGGCCAGGGCCTGCGGACAGCGTTCTCCGGCGACGACGACGGTGTGTGCCGTGCTCCGATGGGAGGAGAGCGTGGCGAGAATGCTGGGCGTGGCGACCAGCACGTCGACGCGCTCCGCGGTGGCGGCGATGTCCGTCCCGCGGATCACCAGCGTGCCGCCGTGCACGAGTGCGCCGAACATCTCCCACATGGCCATGTCGAAGGCGATGTTGAGCACCTGCCCCACGCGTGTGCCTGCGGTGATGCCGAGATCTCCGGGAGCCTGGGTGAGGAGGTTGACGAGGTTGCCGTGACTCACCTGCACGCCGTTGGGGACTCCGGTGGTGCCGGAGGTGAAGATGACGGCGCAGGTGTCGGACGGGGTGGACGCCACGGGGAAGGCAGGCGACGTGGCCTCCCGCGGCTCGTCGACACGGATCACCTCCAGGCCTTCCGGCATGGTGCCGACGAAGCGCTCGGTGGTGAGCACGACCCGCATCCTCGCCTGCTCCGCGATCCGGCCCAGTTGCGCGCGCGGCGAGATGCGCGCGTCCTGCGGTGCGTAGGCGGCGCCGGTCTTGAGCACCGCGAGGACGCCGATGACCATGGCGATCGAGCGTTCGAGGAAGACACCGACCACGTCGCCTCGGCCGATCCCGCGCTGCCGGAGGTGCTGTGCCAGCCGGGAGGAGGCATCGTCGAGCTCGCCGTAGGTGAGTGAGGCCGTGAGATGCTCCACCGCGCATCGATCAGGGGCTTCCGCGGCACGGGCCTGGATCAGCGCCGTGATCGAGGTCGACGGCGCGACGCTCGGCGCGCCGAAGGAGGGCGAAGGCAGACGCGGTTCGTCGGGTCGCTCGGTGGGAATCGGTTCGATCATCGCTGGTCCTCTCTGTCCGGGACCTCGCATCGGGACCGGAGACGCGATGCGAGGCGGGACCGCCCACGCTAAGCAGCCGCGAAGGCGGGCGGAGGACTTCTTTCGGGACCGTAAGGAGTGGTGGTGCCTCCGCGCGCCCGCGAGCAGCTATCCACGCCGTGTCCCCGCACGACGACGGAGCACGACCCCGGTCGCCAGCGCGAGCACCGCCCCCGCGGTGAGCCCGAAGAGGCCGCTGATGTCCCCACCGGTCGAGGCCAGCCCTGCGGGTGGAGCGGGCGGCGGCGTCGGCTCCGACGGGGATGGCGGCTCCGCGGTGGTCGGCGGGGTGCTCGGGGAGGGTGGGGAGAGCGTGGTCGGGTTGGTCAGCTCGACGGCCACGACCGACCCTGCGCCGATCGTGAGCCGTGCGCCTTCCTCGGTCGTGGTCACGCCGGCACCGCGGAACTGCGGGCGTCCCCACACGACACCGGGCACGGCCTCCGCGGTGTGCTCCGACAGCGTCACAACCGCGCCCGCCGGGATCTGCGTGACCTGGCGGGCGGTGCCGTCCGCGGGCAGCATGAGCGTGCCGACCACCGCACCGTCCGCGGTGGGGTAGGAGTAGTCGACGGCGAACGTCGCATCGGCCGGGACGAGGGGTGCCCCCTCGCCGACGATCCGTTTCGCGACCGAGAACCCGCCGCGCCCGTCCCCTTCGCCGTCGCCGCCCGCCACGCTCGCGCTCACGGTCGCCGTAGTGGTGGTGACGCTCGATCCGGAGACGGTGTTGGCGAACACCTGGCCGTTGTGCGCATCCGCCGGCAGCGCGGTCTGATACGACAGTCGATACAGGCGGTCGGCCTGCGCCGGCGCCGTGAGCTCCACGGTGAACGACGAGCCGGCGTCGCCCGGCGTGAGGACGAAGTCCGACCCCGCCGCGAGCGGGTGGAAGTCCGCCGGGTCGAACAGGCCTCCCGCCCACGCGTCGGTCGCGACCGAACCGATCGCCACGGTGTCGGGCAGCAGGTTCAGTCCCGGGGTCGCGGTGTCCGTGAGGGTCGGGCGTTCTCCACCGAGCAGTCGTCCGGGGACCCAGATGTACCACTCGATCGTCCCGTCGGTTGTCTGCACGCCCGACTTGGTCGCGTCCGTCGGCACCGGCTCGGGGCGCTGCGGGCCGACGCCACCACCGGGGATCTCCACGGTGATCGGACCACCGTCCCCCGTGGTGAAGGTCACGGTGTCCTCCTCGGTGGTCTCCTCCGCCTTCATCTGGAAGAACAGGGTGCCGTGGACGTTGTCATGCGTGAGGACGTAGTCGCTCAGCGTGCAGGCGATGGCGGTCGCCGCGACGGTGCAGGTGCCGACGGTCGCGCCGGCGGGGTCCCGCAGGGGGAACGTCGCAGCCACCCCGACGAAGCGGGGCGTCGCGGGAAAGGCGAGCGAGAAGGTGTCCCCCGGTTGCGCGCTGTCCGGAACGGCCCAGGTGGCCTCGAGTCGGAGGGTGTCGTACAGGTGGATGTCACCTGTCGGTTCCACCACCGTCACCGCCGTGATGGCATCCAGCTCCGCCGCCTGCGCCGTCGGCGGCACCGCGAGCCCGACCAAGGCGAGGAGGGCGACGGCGCTGCTCGCCACGCCTCGCCTTCTCCCGCGTCGTCGCTCCGTTCTCTTCTTCTGTATGCGCACAGTCCACCTCTCCTGTTCTTTCCGGACACCCGGTCGTCGAGCCCGCCCGATTCGCCGATAGACTCTCACATGCGCGGACCATTACGCTACAGATGAGGACGTTTCGGTATCGCTCGATACGCCCCGCGCTCGAAGCGGGCCGCGAGCCGACGGGGCGCCCGCGGGCGGTAGGCTGTTCGAGTGGCTGCCTCCCCCACCAACCCCTATTCCGAAGCCGGCGTCGACACCGCGGCGGGTGACCTCGCCGTCGAACTGATGAAGTCGTCCGTGCGCGCGACGCACGGCCCCGAGGTGCTCGGCGGTGTCGGCGGTTTCGCCGGTCTGTTCGACGCCAGCGCCCTGCGCGACTTCCGGCGTCCGCTGCTCGCGACCAGCACCGACGGCGTCGGCACCAAGGTCGCCATCGCGCAGGCCATCGACAAGCACGACACGATCGGCCAGGACCTCGTCGGCATGGTCGTCGACGACATCGTCGTGGTGGGCGCGAAGCCGCTGTTCATGACCGACTACATCGCCTGCGGCAAGGTCGTCCCCCAGCGGATCGCGGACATCGTGCGCGGCATCGCCGAGGCGTGCGCCGCGACGGGCACCGCGCTCGTCGGCGGCGAGACGGCGGAGCACCCCGGTCTCCTGGGCCCGCGCGACTACGACGTGGCCGGCGCGGCGACGGGCGTGGTCGAGGCCGACGCCATCCTGGGCGCGGAGCGCGTGCAGGACGGCGATGCGGTCATCGCGGTCGCCTCCAGCGGCCTGCACTCCAACGGCTACTCGCTCGTGCGCCACATCATCACCCGAGCCGGGATCTCCTACGGCGACAACGCCGCAGACTTCGGCTCGACGTGGGGCGAGGCTCTGCTCGAGCCCACGCGCCTCTACACGCTGCCGCTGCTGCGCCTGATCGAAGTCTCCGGCGGGGTCCACGCACTGAGTCACGTCACCGGCGGCGGCATCGCGGCGAACCTTGCGCGCGTGCTCCCCCAGGGAAGCTGGGTCGAGGTCGACCGCAGCACCTGGTCGCCGAGCCCGGTGTTCCGCGTGCTGAGCGACATCGCCGGTTCCACGCTGGAATCCGCCGAGGGCACCTGGAACCTCGGCATCGGATTCCTCGCCGTGGTGGCGGCGGACAGGACGGACGCCGCGATCGCGGCGCTGAACGCCGAGGGCATGCCCTCCTGGCAGGTCGGCACCGTGAGCTTCGGCCCGCGTCCGGCCGGCGAATTCGAACAGGGCGCCAAGGGCGTCGATGGTGGAGCAGTGCGCCTCGTCGGCGCCTACGCGGACGGAGCGAAGTAAGAGCCCATGTGCGGCATCGTCGGAATGGTGGGCTCTGCCCCGGTCAATCAGGACATCTACGACGCCCTCCTGCTGCTGCAGCATCGCGGGCAGGACGCGACGGGCATCGCCACCGCAGAGGCGAACGGCGTCATGCACAACGCCAAGGCCCAGGGGATGGTGCGCGAGGCGTTCCGCACCCGCGACATGCGCGGACTGCTGGGCAACGTCGGTCTCGGCCACGTCCGCTACGCCACCAAGGGCACCGCGTCCAGTGAAGAGGAGATGCAGCCGTTCTACGTGAACGCGCCCTACGGCATCATCCTCATCCACAACGGCAACCTCACGAACACGCGCGAGCTCGCCGCCGACATGGCGCAGCGCGACCGTCGGCACCTGAACTCGTCCAGCGACACCGAGCTGCTGCTCAACGTGCTCGCCGGCGAGCTGCAGGCCACGACCTCCACGGTCGACCTCGACCCGGACCGGATCTTCGAGGCCGTCGCCCGCACGCATGACCGCATCGAGGGCGCGTACGCGGTGATCGCCGTCATCGCCAACTACGGCCTGCTCGCGTTCCGCGATCCGTTCGGCATCCGTCCGCTGATCCTGGGCCGCCGCCCTTCCACGGTCCCCGGAGCCGAGGGCAGGGACGAGTGGGTCGTGGCGAGCGAGTCCCTCGTGCTGGAGAACGGCGACTACGAGGTCGTGCGCGAGGTCGAGCCCGGCGAAGCCGTCTTCATCACGAACGACGGCGAACTGTTCACGAAGCAGTGCGCCGCCGAGACGCACCTCGCGCCCTGCGCGTTCGAGTACGTCTACCTCGCCCGTCCCGACTCCGTCATGAACGGCGTCTCGGTGTACGAGTCCCGCCTGCGGATGGGCGACAAGCTCGCCGACACGATCGCGAAGCACGTGCCGATGGACAAGATCGACGTGGTCATGCCGATCCCCGACTCGTCCCGTCCCGCGGCCATGGAGGTCGCCCGCAAGCTCGGCATCGAGTACCGCGAGGGCTTCTATAAGAACCGCTACGTCGGCCGCACCTTCATCATGCCGGGGCAGGCGGTGCGCAAGAAGAGCGTCCGTCAGAAGCTCAACGCCATGTCGACGGAGTTCCAGGGCAAGAACGTGCTGCTGATCGACGACTCCATCGTGCGCGGCACCACCTCGAAGGAGATCATCCAGATGGCCCGGGATGCCGGTGCCGCCTCGGTGACCTTCGCCTCCGCCGCCCCGCCGGTCCGGCACCCGCACGTGTACGGCATCAACATGCCCTCGCGGCACGAGCTCATCGCCCACGGCCGCACGATCCCCGAGATCGCGGAGGAGCTGGGCTGCGACCACCTCGTGTACCAGGAGGTCGACGACCTGAAGGCCGCGATCACCGAGGGTTCCGTACTGGAAGACCTCGACATGAGCTGCTTCGACGGCCGCTACGTCACCGGCACCGTCACCGACGAGTACCTCGCCTGGGTGGAGGGGTCGCAGACCTCTTGATGTCCGGGTCCCTGAGCGCGCCGCAGGGCCGGCCCCTCTGGCAGGGGCGCGCCCTCGCGTTGATCGGGATCGTGCTGGTCGCGTTCTCGCTGCGGTCGGCGGTCGCCTCGCTCTCTCCTGTCCTCGACCACGTCGCCGAGGACTTCGCGGTGGCCCCCGTGATCGTGGGGCTGATCGGCGCCGCTCCGCCTGTCTGCTTCGCGCTGTTCGGACTGCTGACCCCGCTGTTCGAGCGCCGGTTCGGGCTGGAGCGGATGGCGGTCGTAGCCATCGTGCTGATGGCGGCGGGCATGCTGCTGCGCGGCCTCGCCCCCGACTCCTGGAGCCTGCTGGCCGCGACCGCGGTCGTGTTCGCCGGCGTGGGGTCGGGAAACGTCCTGCTGCCGCCGCTGGTCAAGAAGTACTTCGCCGACCGGCTCGGCGTCATGATGACCGCGTACTCCACGACGCTCGCGGTCTCGACCTTCCTCCCGCCGCTGGTCGCCGTCCCCGTCGCCGACTCGCTCGGCTGGCGGATCTCGCTGGGCATGTGGGGCGTGGTGGCCGCCCTCGCGCTCGTGCCCTGGGTCACGCTGCTGGTGCGCTCCCGCGGCGACGACCGCCCGGTGCCGACGGAGCTCCTGGTCCCCGACCCCACCGACGGCGTGGACGATGTGCGCGACGCGGTCGCCGCCTCGACCGGGCCGATCACGACCCAGTCGGCGAGTCCCCGTGTCTTCGGCCGGCTCTGGCGGCTGCCGCTGGCGTGGGCGCTCGCCCTCGTGTTCGGCACGTCGTCGACCATGGCCTATGTCGCCTTCGCCTGGCTGCCGACCATCCTCGTCGACCTCGGTGGCGTGACCCCGGCGACCGCCGGCTTCCTGCTCTCGCTGTTCGCTCTCGTCGGGCTGCCCTGCTCCATGCTCGTGCCGGTGCTCGTCGTGCGGTTCCAGGCCACCCGCCCGCTGTTCTTCGTGGCCGTGGTGGCCGGTCTCGTCGGGCTCGCCGGCCTGCTGCTCTTCCCGACCGTCGCGCTGCCGCTGTGGGTGGCAATCTTCGGGCTCACCGCGATCATGTTCCCGCTGAGCCTCGTGCTCCTGAGCATCCGGGCCCGTACGCCGGAGAGCGCGGTCGCCCTCAGCGGCTTCGTGCAGAGCATCGGCTACGCGATCGCGGCGGTGTTCCCGCTCCTCGTCGGTCTTCTCCACGACACCAGCGGCGGGTGGCAGGTGCCGCTTCTCGTGGTGGCGGGGGTGCTGGTCGTCTCGGTGCCCGCGGGCATCATCGCCGGTCGCCGCCGCACGATCGAGGACGAGTGGGAGGGGCGTCACGGCCGCTGGTGACGATCGCCGTCAGAGCGTGACGCGAGGCGGCGCTGTCGAGGAGCGCACGATGAGCTGCGGGTCGGTGGAGGGCATCTCCCCGACCGGGTCGTGGCCCTCGATCTGGGTGATGAGCCGCAGCGCGGCGGCGCGGCCCATGGCCTCGAACGGCTGACGGACGGTGGTCAGGGCGGGCGAGGCGTAGGCGGCGAGGGCGATGTCGTCGACGCTCACGACGGAGATGTCCTCCGGCACGCTGCGCCCCGCCTCGTGCAGGGCGCGGATGAGGCCGAACGCCATCTCGTCGCTGCTGACGAAGACCGCGGTCGCCTCGGGGATCGCGGCGATCGTGCGGCCCGCCCGGTACCCGGACTCCGGGGTCCAGTCCGCCGGGATCACCGGCGGCGGGACGATGCCGCGCTCGCGGAGCGTCTGCTCCCAGGCCTCGCTGCGCTGCTGCGTCTCCGTCCAGTAGTCGTCGCCGGAGACGTGCCACACGGTCTCGTGGCCGAGGTCGAGGAGGTGCTCCACGGCGAGGCGGGCGATCGCGCGCTGGTCGACCGCGAGCGGGGCGTCCTGCTCGAGGGAGGTGCGCTCACTCCGGGTGGCGGGCGTCCGTTCGGTACGCGTCCGCAGCGCCGGCGTGTCCAGGGCGATCGGAACACCGAGGATGATGCCCTCCGCGCCCTGCCGCTCCAGGCGATCGAAGGCCTCGAGGAACGCGTCGTCCGAGGCGTGGTCGGCCACCGCCGCCGTGGTCACGGTGTAGCCGTTCGCCGCCGCGGCCTGCTGGATGCCGACGCCGAGCGCGGCGGAGGAGTAGCGATCGGTCGAGACCACGATCACGCCGAGCACACGGGTGCGGCCCGAGGCGAGCGACGCGGCGGCGGCGTGCACCCGGTAGCCGAGCTCCTCGACCGCGGCGAGAACCCGTCGTGCGGTCTCCGGGCGGACGTTGTCCTGTCCGGACATCACGCGCGAGACGGTCTGGGTGGAGACGCCGGCGAGGCGGGCGACGTCGACCTGGCTGGGCGCGCGGTCGTCTTTCGGACGGCGAGGGGACATGCCCCAATGGTAGCGATCCATCGGCGGAAAACCAGGGAGCGCGGACATCGGCGATGCGATAATGTGAACGCAAACAATTCAGCTGGGAGTGCAATGTCCGACCTTCTCGCCGCGGCTTCCGACGGCTTCTCCACCGCCGTCGCCGCGCCGACAGACGCCGCTGCCCCCGGCGCCCCCGCCCTGTCCTGGCGCGACGGGGAGATCCTCCGCGACGGTGCGCCGCACCGCATCCTGTCGGGCTCGATCCACTATTTCCGCGTGCACCCGGACCAATGGGAGGACCGCCTGCGCCGACTCGCCGCGATGGGCGCGAACACGGTCGACACCTATGTCGCCTGGAACTTCCACGAGCGGGTCGAAGGGGACATCCGCTTCGACGGCTGGCAGGACGTCGAGCGCTTCGTGCGGCTGGCCGGCGAGGTCGGCCTCGACGTGTTCCTCCGGCCGAGTCCCTACATCTGCGCGGAGTGGTCCAACGGCGGTCTGCCCTTCTGGCTCACCGGGCGGGTCGCGGCGCTGCGGACGAGCGACCCCGCGTTCCTCGCCGCCGTCGACGCCTGGTATGACGCGCTCCTCCCGCGGCTCGTGCCCCTGCAGGCGGCGTACGGCGGGCCGATCGTGGCGATCCAGATCGAGAACGAGTACGGATCGTTCGGCAGCGACGCCGCCTACCTCGCCCACCTGCGTGACGGGCTCCGGCGACGGGGCATGGTGGAGATGCTGACGACGGCCGACGGGATCACCCCGGACATGATCGCGCACGGGAGCGTGCCGGGCGCGATGACGACGTTCACGTTCGGCACCGGGGTGCCGGTGGCGGCCGCGCTGCGTCGGCACGGGGAGGCGCTCATGTGCAGCGAGCTCTGGGGCGGCTGGTTCGACCACTGGGGCGAGCGGCACCATGTGCGGTCGGCGGACAGCATGGGCGGGACGATCCGCGAGCTCCTCGACGAGGGCGGCTCGGTCAGCCTCTACATGGCGCACGGGGGCACCAACTTCGGCCTGTGGAACGGCGCGAATCACGACCTCGTGCTGCAGCCCACGGTGACCAGCTATGACTCCGACGCCCCGATCGGCGAGGACGGCACGCTCGGGGAGAAGTTCCATGCGCTTCGCGCGCTCTTCGCTCCCTTCCACGCGGACGAGCTGCCGCCGGTCCCCGACCAGCCGCGGCGGCAGTCCGCCGCCTCCGCGCCTCTGGAGCCGCGGGCGGGTCTGCTCGACGTGGTCCGGGCGACCCCTGCCACGGGCGCGCACTCGCCACGCCCGCTGACCTTCGAGCAGCTCGGGGCGGAGGACGGCCTCGTGGCTTACGAGGCCGACGTGTCGTTCCCCGACGAGGCGACACTCACCATCGACGGCCTGCACGATCGCGCGGTCGTCTTCCTCGACGACCGCCGCCTCGGTGTGCTCGAACGGGACGGCGAGACGTCTCTCGCTCTCCCCGTGGACGGCGGCTCCGGTCGGCTGACGCTCGTCGTCGAGAGCCTCGGACGCATCAACTACGGGCCGTACACCGGCGAGGGCAAGGGCATCATGCGCGGGGTGATGATCGGCCGCCGCCTTGTGAACGGCTGGACGCATCGCCTCCTGCCGCAGACGGCACCGGCGGCGGACGCCGCCGGGTCGGGCGGAAAGGACGGCCTCGCCGTCGCCGGGTTCGATGTCGCTGAACCGCTGGACGCGTGGCTCGCCTTCCCCGGCGGCGGCAAGGGCATGGTGTGGCTGAACGGATTCCTGCTCGGACGTTACTGGAGCGTGGGTCCGCAGGAGACGCTCTACGCCCCCGCGCCGCTGTGGCGTGCCGGGCGCAACGAGATCGTGGTGCTCGACACCGACGGCCTCGGGGCGACGGTGGAGATCCGGGAGGCGCCGTCCTTCGGGGAGACCGAGGAGTTCATCGGCTCCTGAGCCGCACACGGGCCGCGGGTGATGACCTTCGGCCAATGTTTGCGCATACTTCGCGTTCAACTCTTGTCTTAAGCCACACACTCGCTCTACGGTGATAGCGCAAACATCGGTTCCGATCGATGATCCACCTGCGGCGCATCGGGGCGTCCTTTCCTCCGGCCGTCGCACCGTTCGAGAGGCAAGACGTGTCGACACCTTCCCGACCGCCGCGCACCGCCGTCGCCATCAGCTCCCTGCTGGCGACGGCTCTCGCGCTCGGCGGAGCGCTCCTCCCCGCGACCGCTGCACAGGCCGCCGATCTCCTCCCCGTCCCGCAGACGGAGTACCGGTTGCACGCGGTGTCCAGCGAATCGGATCCGTATCCGGCGCCGCCCTCGCTCGACGGCACGGCTCTCGGCGCCTTCGACGGCGACTATGCGACGCAGTGGACGTCGCGGTACTCGTCCAACGCGCCCTTCCCGCACTGGATGGCCCTCGACCTGCAGCGGCCCCTCTCTGTGAAGGCGCTGGACTACTCGGTCAAGCGCGGGCAGAGCGTCGCGGCCAAGACCGTCGAGGTGTACGTCACGGATGACGCCGACGCCGCGCGCACCTCGCCGGCCGATGGGGGATGGGGCGCCGCCGCCGCGGCCGCGACACTGCACGCACCCACCGCGAATGACGAGAAGCAGCGCATCACGCTGGAGACCGCGAAGGACGGCCGATACGTCGCGCTGCTCGTCCTCGACGCGCAGGGCACCACGGGCGGCGGCGCCGGTGAGATCCAGGTGCTCTCCGACGAGGAGCTCCCGCCGATCGTCACGGAGCCGGAGACGCCGGAGCAGCCGGAGGCCGGGGACACCGTCGAGATCGCCGCGGGCGGCACCACCGCCACCGTCTCCTCCGCGTTCCCGCAGATCCTCGGCTACCGCGTGGGCGATGACCGCCTCGGCGGGCAGAAGAGCTCCGCGCGCACCTGGGCGGTCAACGGCACCGCCTATGCGTCGACCACCACCTCCACGGCGACGGCGAGCGGCGTCGACTACGTCTCGACCCTGACCGGCATCGACGTCACGGTGCGCAGCAGCATCCGCGTCGCGGCGAACGGCACTGTCGAGTTCACCGTCACCGGAGTCGACGGCTCCGCCGCGGTGAACACCCTCGCGCTCCCCGACAACGCGTTCCTCTCCGCGACGGCCGCGGACGGCGCCGTCCTCGATCGCACCGTCATCAGCCCGAACAGCACCACGAACGCCGACGAGCACATCGCGGTGGGAGCGACGACGGCCACCGGGACGAAGGGCGCGGCCTTCGCGTTCCTCGGCGACGGGACCCTCGCCGGCAGCGTGATCACGAACGCGACGACGCAGGCCTCCGGCGGCACCGCCTCGTGGAACACCCGGCTCACGACGCGGGTGACCGCGGCCGACGGCCGGACCGCGGAGATCGGCTCGAACACCTGGCTCATCCATCCGACCACCGCCGTCGACAGCCGGGTGACGACCTACGCCCTGCCGAAGGTCACGGTGCTCCTCACCGCCGACCGCAACGGCGACGAGACCGTGGACTGGCAGGACGCCGCGATCCGCTACCGCGAGGTCGACGCCCCGCGCCTCGGTGCCGACCGGGTCGCCGACCGCGTGGTCAGCCGCATCCCGTTCAACTTCGCCTCGAGCGCCACGAACTACTTCGACCTCGTGCTCGACAACACCAAGCGCATCGCGAACCAGACAGACGGCCTCGGGCAGTGGGTGCTCAACAAGGGCTTCGGCAGCGAGGGACACGACTCCGCGAACACCGACTACGGCGGGAACTACAACGAGCGTGCGGGCGGCCTCGCCGACCTCAACCGCCTCGTCGACGAGGGGGCGAAGCTCAACGCCGACATGAGCGTGCACGTCAACGCCACGGAGATCTACCCGCAGGCGGACGCGTTCGACGCGGCGATCCTCGATGGCACACCGCCCTACAAGCCGGGCTGGAACTGGCTGGACCAGTCGTACTACATCAATCAGCAGACCGACCTCGGGACCGGACGCGTGCTCGACCGCTTCCAGCAGCTGCGGGACGAGGTGCCGGGGCTCAGCGGCGTCTACATCGACGTGTACTACTCCAACGGCTGGGTGGCCGAGGAGCTCGCGGACGAGCTGAACGCCATGGGCCTCGAGGTCGCGACCGAGTGGGGCGACAAGTTCGTCGACAGCACGGTCTGGTCGCACTGGCCGAACGACCTCGCCTACGGCGGCAAGGACAACAAGGGCATTAACTCCACCATGGTGCGGTTCATCCAGAACGCGCAGGCGGACGTCTGGAACGACGACGTCCTGCTCGGCCAGCAGCGTCTCGTCGATGCCGAGGGCTGGGTGGGCAACCGCAACTGGGACGGCTTCATCGGCAACATCTGGTCGCAGAGCCTGCCGACGAAGTTCCTGCAGCACTTCGACCTGCAGACGTACGAGGCGGGGGTCGAGGCGACCTTCACCGACGACGTGGCGGCCCGGATAGACGGCGGCACGCGGGTCGTCACGATGGACGGCGCGACCGTCCTGCGGGGCGACTCCTACCTGCTGCCGTGGCAGTCGCTGGAGTCGAGCGCCGAGTCGGGTTCGCCCGTCGACGCGGACAAGATGTACTTCTTCACGGCCTCCGGCGGCGAGAAGACCTTCGGTCTCACGGACGCCTTCCGCGGGAACACGACCTTCGACGTGTTCGCGCTCGGCGACCAGGGCCGCGAGAAGGTGCGCACCGTCACCGCGGTCGACGGGAAGCTGACGCTGTCCGGTGAGAAGGGGACGGCCTACGTCGTCGTGCCTCAGGGCGGAGCGCAGCGGGCGGCGATCGAGTACCGCGATGCGGGCCTGACCGATCCCGGGTTCAACTCCGGCGCGCTCGACGGGTGGAACCCCCGGGGCGACGTGACCATCGAGCGCACGGACCTCGGTGCGGCGAAGAACGCCTCGCGTGGCGACAACATCGCGGTGTTCGGCTCGTCCCCCTCCGCGATCTCGCAGACCGTCACTGGCCTCACCCCCGGGAAGCGCTACGCGTTCTCCGCGCAGGTGCAGATCGATCCGACGGCCACGCGCGACGTGAGCGTCGCGGTCGATACCGGGGGCGGCGTCGTGAGCCGCACCTGGAACCTGTCCCCGACGTACAACTACATGCGTGCCGACTCGAAGGCCGGACAGTACTACCAGCGCGGATCGGTGTCGTTCGTCGCCCCGACCTCCGGCGAGGTGACGGTCTCGGTCTCGGCGGTCGCCGGCGACGCGGCGGTGCGGATCGACAATGCCAGGGTGATGGCGGACACGACGTCGCCGGCCGCGGCGGGCACGGTGTACTCGAACGACTTCGAGGGCAATCAGCCCGGCTGGGGCCCGTTCGTGAAAGGCGACGCCAACGGCATCGACGACCCGCGCACGAGCATCTCGCGGCGGCACGACCCGTACACGACGAGCGACTGGCGCAACACGGCCAAGCCGTTCGACAGCGGAGCCCTCGCGGGGCTGGCGGTGGACACCACCCTCACCGGTGAGCACTCGCTGATGTCCCACTCCGAGAACTCCGGCGTCGTCTATCGGACCGACCCCACGCTGGTGCCGCTGCAGGCGGGGCACACCTACCGCATCGGGTTCGACTACCAGGCCGGCGCGAGCGGGGCCTACCGCTGGCTGACCGGCACCGACGCCGTGCTCGACGGGGAGATCTCCTCGACGACCCTGCGTCACACCCCCGTCGTGCAGGCGCTGGAGACCACGGCGTTCCAGGAGGACGTGATCGTGGGGTGCGGCGACTACACGTGGGTCGGTCTGGAGCGCGTCGGCGGCCCGGACGTCGACTTCGTCCTCGACGACTTCACGGTCACCGACCTCGGTCCGACCGAGGGCGGCACGCCGTGCGCCACCGTCTCCGGCGAGGCCGTGACCCTGAGCCCCGGGGCGCAGACCCCGTTCACCACGACCTTCACCAACAGCGAGGACATCCTGGCGGAGAACGTCGGCGTGCAGCTCGACCTCCCGGAGGGCTACACCGTCGAGGTCGCAGACGGGTCGTCGAACCTGTTCGCGAAGGTCGCCCCCGGCGAGAGCGTGACGACGGACTGGCTACTCACGGCACCGGCGTCGGCCGCGGGCTCTCCGGTGAGCATCGGCATCGCGGCCACCTACGTCGTCGACTGCGACGTGCGGACCGTGCAGACCGCGCAGGAGGCGGCTGTGGCCTCCCGCGCCCGCATCCCGAACGCGCAGATCACCGCGACCGCGAGCTCCGAGGAGACCGCGGGCGAAGACGGCACGGCGGCGAACATGCTCGACGGCAACGCCGGGACGTTCTGGCACAGCCGCTGGAGCAGCGACGCCCCCGGGTATCCGCACGTGCTCACGTTCGACCTCGGTTCCGCGGAGACGGTCGACGGCATCTCCTACCTGCGCCGGGGTGCGAACCAGAACGGCCCCATCAAGGGCTTCCAGGTCGCGGTCTCGACCGACGGGCAGACCTTCACCGACGTGGCGGTGGGAGAGTGGAAGAACGTCGCGGAGTGGCAGGATGTCGACTTCGCCGCGACGACCGCGCGATACGTGCGGGTGACGGCGACCTCGTCCATCTCGGGCACGCCGTTCGCGGCCGTGGCGGAGATGGCGGTGTACGGCACCACCGCCCCGCAGGCCGGGCACGCCCCGGAGACGCGACCCGAGGACGACCTCGGGGCCTGCGCCCCGGAGACCGACCCGGTGCTCACGCTCGGCACGGATTCCGTGCGGGCAGGGGAGACGGTCGAGGCCGTGCTCTCGGGCTTCGCACCCGGCGCTGCCGTCTCGTTCTGGCTGGACGGCGTGCGGCTCGGGGACGCGACGGTCGATGCGCACGGCGCGCTGACCACCCGCGTGCTCGTTCCCGCGGATGCGACGGTCGGGAAGCACCGCTTCCTCGTCAAGGACGCCTCCGGCGCGGAGGTGGCCGGCGCCGCCCTCAAGGTCAAGAAGGCGAAGCCGGCGAAGAAAGCGGTCCTCACCCCGTCGGTCGGCACCGCGGCGGCAGGAGACTCCCTCCGTGTGCAGCTCCGCGGCTTCGACTCCGAGGCGGTCGTGCAGCTCTGGCTCCACTCGGAGCCGGTCCGCGTGGGCGAGGTGACGATCGCCGCCGACGGCAGCGCGGTCGCGACCGTCCTCATCCCGGCGGCCACGCCCGCGGGTGCCCATGCGCTCGTCGCGACGAACGCCGCGGGCGCCGAGCTCGCTCGTGCGGATCTCGCGGTCACCGCGGCCGCGACCGCCGCGGGTGGGGCGCTGGCCACGACCGGCGCCGAGGGGATGACCTGGCTGACGGTGGCTGTCGGGGCTCTCGCGCTGAGCGCCCTCGGTGCGGGGCTCTGGCGGCGGCGACGTAGCTGAGTCCCTCTGCACACGAGAGGCCCGGGGTTCGCCCCGGGCCTCTTCTGCACGCGGCGGGGAGTTTGCCGGTTCTCCACGGGTCGCGGTTCCGGGGCCGGAGAGCGTGCCTCCGGTCCCCGATACTCGAGGGGTAGTCACGAAAGGAGTCGTAAATGCGAACGTACTCAACCGCGATCTCGACCCCGGCGTGTATTCCGTGCTCACCGCGCGAGCGCAGGGGCGCATCGTGGCCGCCGTGAACGAGGGGCGCGCCGGGCGGTGATCGTCGTCTGTGTGCGGTCGGGGTGCCTAGCCCTTGACGGCGCCGGCGGCGAGACCGGAGCGCCAGTACTTCTGCAGCGTGAAGAACAGGGCGATGAGGGGGATCACGCCAAGCAGGGCCCCGAGCATGACGGCGCCCTTGTCGGGGGAGAAGTAGCTCATCATGCCGTAGAGGCCGAGGGTGACCGGCTTGAGGTCGGGGCTGGAGATCATCATGAGCGGGAGGAGGAAGTTGTTCCACGTGGCCACGAAGATGAACAGGAAGATCGTCACCATCGCGGGGCCGAGCAGCCGCAGCACGATCGTGAAGAAGATCCGGCCCTCACCGGCGCCGTCGATGCGGGCGGCCTCCAGCAGCTCCGTCGGCACCGACGACTGCGCGTAGACCATGCCGAGGAAGACGCCGAACGGCGAGACCGCCGAGGGGATGATGATCGCCCACACCGTGTTCGTGAGGCCGAGCGCCTGGAACTCGATGTACAGCGGCACCGTGAGGAGGGCGACGGGCAGCAGGAGCCCCGCCATGATGATGCCGACCGCGAGCTTCTTCCCGGGGAACGCGAACTTGGCGATCGCGTAGCCGGCCATCACGGCGAACAGCGTGCCGATGACCCCGGCGCTGAGCGAGTAGAACAGGGAGTTGCCGACCCAGCGCCAGAACAGCCCCTGCGTCCAGCCCATGAGGCTGTCGTAGTTGGCGGCGAGGTTCGGCTCGGCGAACCAGAAGCCGAACGTCGACGTGAGGTCGGTGTTGTTCTTCGTCGAGGCGACCACGAGCCAGAACACCGGCACGAGGAAGTACAGCGTGGCGACGACGAGGGCGATGATGCCGAACGTGCGCGCGGCGGGGCCGGGGGCGATCGACGGGGGAGGGGCGTCCGCCGCCTGCGGCGTCCGGGAGCGCCGCTTCGTCGGCGGAGCCACGGTGACGAGTCGTGTGGTGGTCATGCGTCGCCCTTCCGCCGCTGGAGCAGTGCGTACACGATCGCGAGCACGCCCGCGACGCCGGCCATGAGCAGCGAGTACGCCGACGCCGGACCGCTGCCCGACGGCGACAGCTCGCCCATCATCGTGTTGTAGGTGAGCATCATCGGCGTGAAGTCCTTGCCCATCCAAGAGTTCGCGGCTTCCAGGATGACGGGCTCGTTGAACAGCTGGATCGTGCCGATGATCGACAGCAGCACGGCCAGCAGCGCGGCACCGCGCACGAGCGGCACCTTGATGCGGGTCGCGATCTGGAATCCGGTCGCGCCGTCCAGGCGGGCGGCCTCGTAGAGGTCGCGGGGGATGGCCTGCAGGGCGCTCAGGAAGATGAGCATGTTGTAGCCCGTGTAGGTCCACGTCGTCATGTTCGCCATCGAGAAGAGGATCGTCTGCGGCGACATGAGGTCGGTCCCCTCCGGCAGATAGGGCAGGAAGGGCGATACCTCGGGCGTGTAGAGGTAGAGCCACATCATCGCCGCGATGATGCCGGGGACCGCGTAGGGGAGGAAGAAGGCGAGGCGGAACAGGGCGGGGCGGCGCACGATGAACGAGTCCAGCAGCAGGGCCAGGGCGAGGGCCGCGATGATCATCACCGGGATCTGGAACGCCGCGTAGAGCACGACCCGTCCCATGCCGGCCCAGAAGGCGCCGTCCGTCGCCGCCGCGGCGAAGTTGTCGAGGCCGACGAAGGTGTCGACGAGCTCGCCGCCGCCGTACAGGCCGCCGCCGGCGGGCACCTGCGCGAAGAACGACGACCGGACCGACACGATGATCGGGATGAGGAAGACGACGGCGAACAGCAGCGCGAACGGCGCCATGAACAGCCACCCGGTCAGCCCCTCCCTTCGGATCCGCGATCGCCTGGTCGACGGGGCGACGGGGCGGCGCGCGGGAGGGAGCGGCGCCGCTGCCCTCGTCTCGGTCACTGTGGCCATGATGTGCCTCTCGCTCTCACGACGACGGCGGAGTGCACGATCGCCCGTGCACTCCGCCGTCGTTCATCCGATGATGCCGTCCGGTCCGGTCATTCCGCGACCGGGAGGCCGAGGTCCTTGAGCGACGCGACCGCCGTATCCTGCGCCGTCGTGAAGATGTCGGCGACCGAGGCCGTGCCGGCGGCGGCCGCGGCGGCCGTCTCGTTCATGTTCGCCAGGGTCGAGAAGCCGGGAGCGTAGGGGAAGTCGGGGTTGAGGTTCTCGGTGGCGGTGCCGAGCTCGGCGAGCACATCCTGGCCACCGAACTGCCGCAGCATCTTCTCGGGGGTCTCCACCTCGCCCTTCGCGGCGACGACGAGACCCTGCGACGCGAGGTCGTCGACCTGCGTGTTGAACCAGTCGTTGAACTCCATGGCAGCCTCGGGGTTCTCGCAGCCCTTCATGACCGAGACGCCGGAGCCGCCGTCGGGGCCGCTCATCGCCCCGGCGCCGAAGTCCGGGAGCTGGGCGACGCGCCACTGCCCCTCGGCCGGGGTGCCGTCCAGCGAGTCGAGGAGGAAGCCGGCCTCCCAGGCCGCGCCGACGTGGCCGATGAGACTGCCGTCGTTCAGCGCCGCCGTGAAGCCCTCGCCCCAGCGCTCGGTCGCGAGTGTCTGCTTGCCGTCGAGCAGGCCCTGCCAGAAGGCGGCGACGCGCTCGGAGCCGGCGCCCTCGGCGTCCACCTTCCACTCCTCGCCCTCGGTGGAGAACCAGGTGTCGCCGGCGGCCGCGGCCTGTCCGGAGAGCCAGTTCTGCGCCTCGTCCGGAGTGAACGCGGTGACGAACTTGCCGGCGGCGGCGGCCGTGGCGGAGGCGGCGGTCAGGTCGTCGAGCGTGGCCGGGGCGTCGAGGCCGAGCGCCTCGAACTCCGCGGTGTTGTAGAAGTAGACGAGAGGCCCGGTGTCCTGCGGGAGGCCCACGATGGCGTCACCGACCCGCATGCCGCTGAACGCTCCGGCCGAGTAGTGGTCCTCGTACTTCTCGGCCTCCGCCGCGACGTCCTCCAGCAGACCCTTCACATAGAGCTGCGGCACCTCGGAGTATCCGGTCTGCGCGAGGCACGGGCCGTTCCCGGCCTTGA
The DNA here is from genome assembly GCF_002871415.1 of Microbacterium sp. UMB0228. Classification (NCBI taxonomy): domain Bacteria; kingdom Bacillati; phylum Actinomycetota; class Actinomycetes; order Micrococcales; family Microbacteriaceae; genus Microbacterium; species Microbacterium sp. UMB0228. The sequence continues at coordinate 496,340 of NZ_PNFU01000002.1, forward strand.
TGTCGGTCTCGAGCTTGAGGATCATGTCGCTGGCCTTGCCGTCGAACTTCGTGGCCTTGACCTGGATGTCGGGGTTCTCCTCGTTCCAGCGGTCGACGATCTCCGCGACCGTGGTCATGCCCTCGCCGTCGGGCAGGCGGTGCATGTACTCGATGGTGACGGGCTCACCGCCGGCGTCGCCGCCCCCGGATGCGGCCGGCGCGCAGGCCGCGAGTCCGAACGCCGACACCGCGCCGAGGGCGACGACCGCGGCGACGCGGGGGGTGCGTGAGGTGGGTGCCATGCTGTTCTCCTCTTTGAGGTCATGTTCCTGCGGATCGCCCGAAGCGGGGACGCGGCGAGGGTGCGCCGTCGATCACATGCACATCAAATCAGAAAATGTTTGCGCTCACAAGACGCGGAATCGCGGGACGGGGACGGATTCGGATGGCTTAGAGGGAGCGCTGACATCGATCGGCGGCGTCGGGACGCGGTCGCTCGCGGCGGGACACGGCGGCCCTCCCGCTGAGGGGATCGCCGCCCGGGTACGACGAAACACCCGCACGAGCCGTGCGGGTGTTTCGAACCGAGGGGCTACGCCTTCTCTAGTTCGTCTTCGTCTTCGTCTGCGTACTCGTCGGCCCACTTGTCGACGTAGGCGTCTTCGTCGGAGTCGCTCGAGTGCGCGAGCTCGCGCTCCAGCGCCGAGTAGTTCACCGACGGACTGTACGCCTTGAGTTCGCGGGCGATCTTTGTGTGCTTCGCCTTCTGACGGCCACGGCCCATGCCTGAGACCCCCTCACGAGTTAAGCTGCGGGCAGACAGGCGCCCGAGTCATTCACGACACCGGCTCGAGGCCGGTAAGAGTAGCATTCAGGATAGCACGCGGGGAACAGACCCTGGCCGCGGCCAGGCCGGCGAAGGGAGCGATCTCCATGACCGACAGCACCTCCACTCCGTCCGATGAGGCCACGCAGAACGCCGCTCTGCAGAAGGCCGTGATCGTCGGGATGCAGCTCGACCAGGACCCGCACGTTCTCGATGAGGCCGTCCGCTTCGCCCGGCTGCTGAACGCCCCGCTCGTGGTCGCCCACGTCGACATCACGCGCTTCGTCACCTACGAGGATCCGGACGGCTACGTGCACTCCGCTCCCATCGACATCAACTTCGATGCGGGGGCTGCCGAGTTCGAGGCGGTCGAGGCGGCTGCGGCCACGATGCTCGACGGCAAGGGCGTCACCTGGACGGCACGTCAGCTCGTCGGCGACCCTGCGCTGGCGATCAAGCAGCTCGCGAACAAGCTCGACGCGCAGCTCATCGTCGTCGGTACCCGCAAGCGCGGTATCGGTGAGTCCATCCGGGAGTTCTTCACCGGCTCGGTCGCCGCGCGCCTCGCCCATCGCCAGCACCGCTCCGTGCTCGTCGTCCCCCTGGGGGAGTCCGTGCCGGACGAGCAGAAGGAGATCTGGCCGGAGTGATCCGCACACGACGAGGCCCCGCCGACGGATGTCGACGGGGCCTCGTGCGGTCATGCCAGGGGCTCAGGAGTCCGGCTGACTCAGCGCCACGGTCACGCTGCGGGCGGCCTGATCCAGCGCGTTCTCGAGCTCGGTGACCACCGACGACGGGAGGACGCCGCCTTTGGCGACATGGGTGCGCAGGTCGGTGCGGATGCGGGCGCGGAAGGCGTTCACGACGGCGTCGGCGCGGTGCAGCTCCTCGCGGCTGGTCAGCCGTGCATCGTCGCCCGCGGTGCGCGGCCTGTTCTTCGCCGCCGCCCGGTCGTCCTTGGTGGCCGTCGCCAGGTCGGCGCGAAGACTCTTCATCGCCTCCTGCACGCTCTGGCGCACCTCGTTCGCGATGAGGCGGACGGTGTCGGTGATGCCCGCCTCGATGTCGGCGAGGTCGCTCTGGCGCGAGGCCAGCTCGGCGCGTCCGGCCTCGGTGATCGCGTAGATCGTCGTGCGTCCGTCCACGGTCTTGGTGACCAGCCCCTCCTCCTCGAGCTTGGCCAGGCGCGGGTAGATCGTGCCGGCGCTCGGGGTGTACGTGCCGCCGGTCCGGTCCGTGAGGGACTGGATGATGCCGTAGCCGTGCTGCGGGGACTCCGCGAGCAGCGACAGCAGGTACAGGCGCAGATCGCCGTGGGAGAAGACCGCGGGGCTCATGCTTCCCACTCCGGATCGTTCTCGATGGTCTGCGGAGCGCGGCGGAGGACCGTCACCCCTCCGGAGACGGAGTTGGCGCGGAGGTCGACGAAGCGACCCGCGAGCTCCCCGGTGGTGCCGTTGTAGGTGCTCGGGCCGGACGAGCTGCGCTCGACGCCGTCGATGAGCAGGCGGCCGCTGAGCGAGCGGATGACGTAGTTCGCCGCGAGGGACTCGTCGAGCCGCACCGTGGTGCCGCCGGAGACCGAGTTCACGGTGATCGTGTTGACGTCGCCCGCCGCGTCCACCAGCGTCGCGCCGGAGACGATGTCGACCGTGGCCTTGCGGATGGCACCCGTGACGGCCACGTCGCCGGAGACGCTGTTGGCGCTGAGCGAGCCGGTGAGGTTGCGGATCTGCACGTCGCCGGAGACCGAGTTCACGCTGAGGTCGCCGATGAGGGTGTCGACGATGATGTCGCCGGACACGGTGTTGAGTCGGGTGTCGTTGCGGATGCCCGACACGAGGGCGCCGGCGCTCACGACGCCGAGGGTCAGGGCGATGCTGCGCGGGACGGCCACGCTCACCTCGGCGCGCGGACCGCCGGAGCCGAAGTTCCGGAACACCTCGAGGAAGTTGTCCCAGCCGAGCTGCGGGTGGTCGATCTCGACCTCGCCGTCGCGGGACTCGATCCGGAGGTCCTTGGTGGTGACGCCGTGCACCTCGATCCGGATGCCGGGTTCGTCGTGGGCGATGACGTCGACCTGTCCGCCGACGAGGCCCACCTTGAGCCGGGTCGCGGAGGCGATGTCGATGACGCGTTCCTCGCCGGGGGCGATGAGCCACTTCTCGGTCATGTCTGCTTCTCCTGTGTCGAGGGATTCACGATATATCGTGTTGCCGTCACGATAACACGATATATCTCGATCCCGTCACCCCCTTTTCCTTCGAATCGCCTGATTGGTCCCATTCGGCCGGAAATAGGGCCAATCAAGCGATTCGAAGGGGGTTGACCTTGACGTAACGGCAACTTCTATCGTGGAGGGGAACGACTGGAAAGGAGGCGGGATGAGTGAGAAGGACTGGTCGATCCAGGAGATCGCGCGACTGGCGGGGACGACGAGCCGGACGCTGCGGCATTACGACGACATCGGGTTGCTGCCTCCGTCGCGCATCGCGGCCAACGGGTACCGGCACTACGACGCGGCGGCGCTCGTGCGGTTGCAGCGGATCCTCCTGCTGCGGGAGCTCGGGCTCGGACTGCCGCAGATCGCGGAGGTGCTGGGCCCTTCGACAGGCTCAGGGACCCAGGTCCGCGGCTCAGGGACCCAGGGCGGGGGCTCAGGGACCTCGGGCGGGGGCTCAGGGACCCAGGTCCGCGGCTCGGCGGCGGAGGCGGCGGCGCTCGAGACGCATCTCGCGCTGCTGCGCGAGGAACAGGCCAGGCTGGCGCGGCAGATCGCGTCGGTCGAATCCACCATCACGGCATTGAGAGGAGGTGAGAACCTCATGGCAGAGGACATGTTCGACGGCTTCGACCACACGCAGTACAAGCAGGAGGTCGAGGACCGCTGGGGGAAGAAGGCCTACGCCGACAGCGACCGCTGGTGGCGGGGGATGAGCGACGCCGAGCGTGCCGAGTGGCAGCAGCGTGTGTCCGACCTCGGACACGACTGGATCGCCGCGGCGGAGAGCGGTATCGATCCCGCGTCCGCCGAGGCGCAGGAGCTCGCGCGCCGGCACGTGGCCTGGCTCACGGGCATCCCGGGCACTCCCGCCGCCGCGCTCCGGCAGGGACCCGACGCGGGTGCCAAGGCCTACGTCATCGGTCTCGGCGAGATGTACGTCGCAGACCCGCGCTTCGGCGCGAACTACGCGACGTCCGCGGGCGGCACCCAGGGCGCGGAGTTCGTCCGCGACGCGCTCCGCATCTACGCGGAAGCCTCCCTCTGATCCGTCGAGCCACCCCCTTGCGTGCGACCCACCCCGCTGCGGTCGTACTCAAGGGGGTGGCTCGCACGCAAGGGGGTGGATCGGGGGAGGAGGGGAGGGCGTAGGGTCGTGCCATGACGGGGCGACGGAAGCGGGGACGCGACGACCGCCCCGCGTCCGGAGCCTTCGCGGCGGCGGCGACGGCCTATGCGGCGAATTGCGCCCTCGGACTCGCGGTGGCGGCGCGGCTCATCGACACGCGCCGCTTCCGCTGGGTGCACCACGCCCTCTACATCCTGACCTGCGCGACGACCGGACTCGCCGTCGTCGCGGGTCTCGCCACCCGCACGCCGCGCACCCGTCGCGCCGCCCTCGCTCTCCTCCCCGCCGCCGTCCCCCTGGCCGCGATCCCCTACGCCGGGACGCACACCCGGCGGCACCCGCTCGTCGCCCTCACGGCGGCGCCCTTCGTCCTCGCGGGCCTCGTGGTCTCGCGCCTCCCCTCCGACCGGAAGTGACTGCATGGAACTGCTCGACGCCATCCGCCGCCGCAAGACCACGAACGGGGCGTTCCTGCCCGACCCGGTCTCCGAGGAGCACCAGCGCATCCTCCTGGAAGCGGCCGGGCGCGCACCCTCGCAGCTCAACAGCCAGCCCTGGCGCTTCGTGGTGATCGAGAACAGGGACACGATCGACGAGATCGCGCGCATCTCCGGCGAGAGCATGACGGAGGCCATGTCCAACGGCACGTTCTTCGAGCGGTATAAGCCGTACTTCCGCTTCAGCCAGGAGGAGATGGAGGAGAAGCGCAGCGGCATGCTGTTCGACAAGCTCCCCGCGCCGCTGCGGCCCTTCACATCCCAGGTGTTCACCAAGCGCGGCCAGACGCTCATGAACACGTTCGGCGTGCCGAAGACGCTGGGCTCGGAGAACCGCAAGCTCGTCGCCGGATCGCCGCTGCTCCTGGGCGTCATGCTCGACCGCAGCGAGTACCGGCCAGGGCAGCTGTCGTCGTTCTACTCCGTGTTCAGCATGGGGGCGGCCATGGAGAACGTCTGGCTGACCACGGTCGAGCTGGGCATGGGCATCCAGTTCATCTCGTTCCCAATGGAGGTGCCGGGGCGCTGGGACGAGATCGTGCGGCTGCTGCGGGTGCCCGACGATCTCGAGCTCATGGCCGTGTACCGGCTCGGCTACCTGCCGCCCGAGCAGCGCCGCCCGGCGATCGACTGGTCCAGCAGCCAGCGCAAGCTCGTGTCGCAGTACGTGTTCCGCGAGGACTGCGACACCCCGCAGCAGGGCTGGGACGCGCCGCCGCCGCGGACCTGAGTCAGGAGCCCCCGACCGTCCGCGGCACCTCAGGGAGATCGTTCAGAGCCGGACCCTCGATGCGCGTGCCGTCCGCGGCGAACCGCGACGCGTGCAGCGGGCAGTCCCACGTGCACTCGGCGTCGTTCCAGTCGAGGACGCCGCCCAGGTGCGTGCAGACGGCGCTGACGGCCCTGGTCACGCCGTCGACCGTGGAGATGGCGACCGGGCGACCGCCGCGATTCGCCACGACGCCCTCGCCCTCCGCGGGCTGCGGCACGGGGACCGGGGTGGTCTCGGCCTCGACCCAGCCCTTCGTGGCCGCGGCGGCGACCTTCGCACCCTCGACGGCCCCCCGCGCGAGATCGGCGGGGACGGTGAGCCGGGTGCCGAGGCGCAGCATCCAGGACGGGCGCTCGCGGCGCTTCGTCCCGATGATCTCCTCGGTGAGCCGCAGGGCCGCAGCGGGCGCGTTCGACAGCCCCCACTTCGCGTACCCGGTGGCGATGCGGATGCGCCCGAGGCCGCGCGGCAGGGCGCCGACGAACGGGATGAGGTTGTGCGACTGGTAGTCCTGCGCGGACCAGCGGTGGGTCTCCTCCGCATCCGGGAAGTGCAGGCGGGTCCAGTCCACGAGGTCGTCGATCGCCGCGGTCTCGCCGTCCGAGCGGCCGACCGGATGCCCGTTGCCGCCGACGACGAGCTGCGCGGTGTCGGCCGGACCGTCGGCGGCGGACACCGGCCGGATGGACCGCGTCGGGCCGTCGGCGGAGATGAACGTCCCCTCCGGCACGCCGCCGGAGACCCGGAACGAGACGCAGTACGACCGCATCCCGGCGACCTTGGAGAAGTACAGCCCCCGGTCGAGGATCGGTGTCCCCGTCGCGAGGACGATGTGCTCGGCGAACATCGGGCCCGCCGTCGTCTCCACCCGTGGCTCCGGCAGGGCGTGGGCGCCGGTCACGCGGATACCGGTGTGCAACGTGCCGCCGCCGGCGAGGAACTCCTTCGCGAGCGCGTCGGCGACGGCGACCGGGTCGATCGTCACCTGCGAATCGAGGGCGACCGCGCCCGCGACGGGGAACGGCATCGACAGCTCGCCCGCGGTGAGCAGCCGGGTCGGCAGTCCCGCCTCCCGTGCGGCGGAGTGCTGGGCTCGGACCGCCTCGAGCCCGTCCGGGCCCTGGGCGTAGGTGTGGTCGGTCCGCTCGGTGTAGCTCAGGCCCGCGCTGTCGGCGAAGCCGGTGAGCCACTCCATGCCGGCCCGGTTGGCGTCGACGTACGCCTGGACGAGCGCCGCCGGATGGTGCTTGCGGATGGTGGCGAGCTGCTGCCCCTGGAGGAGCGAGAGCTTGCCCGTGTTGCCGCCCGACGCCAGTGCCGCCACGTCCCCCGCATCGACCACCACGACGTCGAGTCCGGCGCGGGTCAGGAGCACCGCGGTCGAGAGGCCGGTGAGCCCGGCCCCCACGACCAGCACGTCGTGCCGCGCGCCGGGGTCGAAGGGAGTGCCGTGGGGTGCGTCCTGGTCGACCTTCCAGAGGGGCTTCATGCTGACAGTCAACGCCTGTCCCCGCCCCCACCCCAACGCCTTGACATCCGACGGTCGCGCTGTCATGCGGCGACTACAGTGGCGAGCGTGAGTCTCCGTCGTGTCCTGCTCGTCGCGCTCGGCGGCACGCTCGGGACGGCGGCGCGTCTGGGCCTCGGACTCCTCGTGGACGATCCCGGCGGCTTCCCCCTCGCGGTGCTCCTGGCCAACGTGCTGGGCGCCCTGCTCATCGGGGTCGTGGCGGCGCGGCTCCCGGCCTCGGCGGAGCTGCGGCTGCTGCTGGGCACCGGCGTCCTCGGCGGCTTCACGACCTACAGCGCCTTCATGACCGGGACGCTGGCCCTGTGGGGGTCGGCTCCGCTCCTCGCCGCCGCGTATGCCGGGGGCAGTCTCGTCCTCGGTCTCCTCGCGGCGGCGGCAGGGCTCCGGCTGGGGCGCCCGCGCCGGGGAGGGGTGTCGTGAGTCCGCTGCTGTTCCTCGCCGCCGCGCTCGCCGGGGGCGTCGGCGCCGTCCTGCGGTACCTCGTCGACCTCGGCGTCGCGCGGCTCGTCGGCCGACGGTTCCCGTGGGGGATCCTCGTCGTCAACCTCACCGGCTCGTTCGCGCTGGGGCTCGTGACGACGGCGCTGCCGGACGCGGCGTTCGTGCTCGGCGCCGGTCTTCTCGGGGGCTACACGACGTTCAGCACCGCGATGCTCGATGCGGTCGCGCTGTGGCGGGACGGCGAGCGTGGCGCCGCGGTGTTCGACGCGGTCGGCATGCTCGTGCTCGGTCTCCTCGCCGCGGGACTGGGGCTCGCCCTGGGGGCTGCGCTCTAGATCGACGCTTGCGGAGAGCCGTCGGCGCGCGCTACTCTCGCTGCTAATCGTTTAACGCTAAACGGTTAACATCGCGCACCGCCTTCTCGTGCACCCGTCAAAGGAGACCTCGATGCCCCGCACCTCTCGCCGCGCCCTGGGCGCCCTCGCCGCCTCCGCGGCCGCCGTCCTGGCGCTCTCCGCCTGCTCCTCCTCCGCGACCGGGGAGTCGTCGGGCGGCGACATCACCCTCAGCTACGCGATCTGGGACGAGAACCAGAAGCCCGCTATGGAGGACATCGCCGCCGCGTACACCGAGGAGCACCCGAACGTCACGATCGAGATCCAGGTCACGCCGTACAAGGAGTACTTCACCAAGCTCCAGACCGCGGTGACGGGCGGCTCGGCCGCCGACGTGTTCTGGATGAACGGCCCGAACTTCCCGCTCTACGCCTCCAACGGCCAGCTCGCGCCTCTGGACGACGTGGATGCCGCCGACTATCCCCAGGGGCTCGTCGACCTCTACACCTACGACGACGCGCTCTACGGCGCCCCCAAGGACTTCGACACCGTCGCGCTCTGGTACAACAAGGCGCTGTTCGACGCCGCGGGGGTGGAGTACCCGAGCGCGGGCTGGACCTGGGACGACTTCCGCTCCGCGGCCGCGAAGCTGACCGATCCCGCGAAGGGCCAGTTCGGCGTCGCTGCGAGCCAGTACGGCCAGGAGAACTTCTACAACTCCATCGCGCAGGCCGGCGGCGAGGTCATCTCCGCGGACGGCACCGAGAGCGGATACGGCTCCCCCGAGGCTCTCGAGGGCATCGAGCTGTGGACCGGCCTCATCGCCGACGGCTCCTCGCCCACGGCGCAGCAGATGACGGACACGAACCCGGAGGACTTCTTCCTGTCGGGCAAGGTCGCCATGTTCCAGAACGGCTCCTGGGCGGCCATCGCCTACGCGGACAACGCGGACATCGGGGGCAGCGTCGACGTGGCGCCGCTGCCGGCGGGTCCGGAGGGCAACCAGAGCGTGATCCACGGCGTCGGGAACGTCGCGAACGCCAAGAGCGCGCACGTGGAGGAGGCCAAGGACTTCGCTGCCTTCGCCAGCGGCGAGCAGGCCGCGAAGATCCAGGCCGAGACCGGCACCGTGATCCCCGCGTACAACGGCACGCAGCAGGCGTGGGTCGACGCCCTCCCGCAGTACGACCTGCAGGTCTACATCGACGCGCTGGAGACGGCCGTCCCGTACCCCGTGTCGAAGAACACCTCCGCGTGGACGAGCATCGAGAGCGAGGTGCTGTCCCAGGTGTGGTCCGGAGCGGTCTCCCCGAAGGACGGACTGCAGGATCTCGCCGCGCAGATGCAGACCGCGCTGGACGCCGAGTAGGAGTGACCGCATGACCGTCCTCGCGCCTCGCGCGGTCGCCCCCGCCGCCGGACGGACACCGGAGGCCCCGCCCTCCGGGGTCCGCCGGCGGCGCCGCACGCCCGGTGCCTCGCCGTGGTGGGCCCTGGTGTTCCTGGGGCCCACCGCCCTGGGCCTCGCCGTGTTCTACCTGTGGCCGACCGTGCGCACGCTCATCATCTCCTTCACGAAGTCGGGGCCGTTCGGCGGCGCGGAGTGGATCGGGTTCGAGAACTACGTCCGGCTGTTCCAGGATCCGGAGCTCCTCGGCGCCCTCCGCAACAGCGCGGTCTACACGGTGATCGCGCTCATCGGCATCCCCCTCGCGGTCGGGATCGCCGCGCTGCTGAACACCACCGGCCTCAAGGGCCGCAGCGCTTACCGCACGCTCTACTTCATCCCCGTCGTCACGATGCCCGCGGCGATCGCGCTCGTGTGGCGCATGATCTACAACGGCGACTACGGCGTGCTGAACGCGGCCCTCGGCGCGGTCGGCATCGAGGGGCGGAGCTGGCTGACCGATCCGAACACCGCGCTGGTCGCGATCGCCGTCGTCGGCATCTGGGCGGGTCTCGGGACCAACATCGTCATCTTCCTCGCCGGACTCCAGGGCATCCCGGACACGATCATGGAGGCGGCCGACCTCGACGGGGCGGGCCCCGTACGCACGTTCTTCTCGATCACGATCCCGCTGCTGTCGCCCTCGATCTTCTTCGTCAGCGTGATCAGCGTGATCGGGGCGCTGCAGGTGTTCGACCTCATCTACATGATGCTCGGCCGCAGCAACCCCGCGATGCCGAACACCCGGACCGTCGTCTACCTGTTCTACGAAGCCGGATTCCTCGACAACGACCGCGGGTACGCCGCCGCCGTCGCCTTCCTGCTGCTGCTGATCATCCTCGTGCTGACGATCGTGCAATTCCGGCTGCAGAAGAAGTGGGTGCACTATGAGTGACGTCTCCCTCGACACCCGCGCGGTCGTCGGTGCCGCCCCCGCACGATCGCGGAGGGCCGGCACGCCCCGGAACCGCGGACTGTGGATCGTGCACGTCGTGCTCATCGTCGGCGCCGCGCTCATGGTGTTCCCGTTCGTCTGGCAGCTGCTGACCTCGTTCAAGACGCTGTCCGACTCGGTGCAGGTGCCGCCGTCGTTCCTCCCGCGCGAGTGGGTGTTCACCAACTTCGCCGAGGTTTTCGACTCGATGCCGTTTGGGCAGATGTTCCTGAACTCGGTGCTCCTCACCGTCGGGCGCACGGTCGGGCAGGTCGCCCTGTGCACCATGGCGGGCTACGCGTTCGCGCGCATCGCCTTCCCCGGCCGGAACGCCCTGTTCGTCGTGTTCCTCTCGGTGCTCATGGTGCCCTCGCAGCTCTACCTGCTGCCGCAGTACGAGATCATCCAGGCGCTCGGCTGGCTGAACACGCTGCAGGCGCTCATCGTGCCCGGCATCTTCAGCGCCTTCGGGACCTTCCTGATGCGGCAGTTCTTCCTCTCGATGCCGGCCGAGCTGGAGGAGGCGGCGCGCATCGACGGGGCGAATCCGTGGCAGACCTTCTGGCGGATCATGGTTCCGCTCGCGAAGCCTGGCATCATCGCACTTGTGGTGTTCACTGTGCTGTGGTCCTGGAACGATCTGCTGTGGCCGCTGATCGTGACGACCGATCCGGCGAAGATGCCCCTGTCGGTCGGACTCTCGCAGCTCGTCGGCATCCACGGCACCGACTACCCCGTGCTCATGGCCGGTGCCCTGCTGGCGACCCTGCCCATGCTGGTGACGTTCATGATCCTGCAGCGGCAGTTCATCCAGGGCATCGCGTTCAGCGGGACGAAGGGCTGAGACATGGCACAGCGTGAGCACGCCCCGAGCCGCCGACCGACCCTCCGGATGGTGGCCGAACGTGCCGGGGTGTCGACCGCGACCGTCTCGTACGTCTTCTCCGGGCGAGCAGGGGCCAGCGGGGCGGGCGTGGCCGAGGCCACCGCGGCGCGGGTGCTCGCGGCGGCGGACGAGCTCAACTATCGGCCGAACACGGCGGCCAGGGCGATCCGCACGGGTCGCAGCGGCATGGTGCAGCTCTCCCTGCACATGCTGAGCGATCCGTGGTCGCTGGCGGTGGCCGACGCCGTGAACGCCGAGGCGAACCGGCACGGGCTCACGACGCTGATCCTCGCCGACGGCGACTGGCACGCGGCGCTCGACCGCGTCGAGAGCGACGTGGCGTATCTCGACGGCGTCGGCCTGGACGAGGAGGACGCGCGACGGCTGGGCGACCTCGTCAAGCGCGGCCAGCGGCTCGTGGTGTTCTCGGAGCACCTGGAGCCGGACGGCTTCGACGTCATCCGCTCGGACGCGATCCCGGGGTGCGAACTCGCGATGGATCACCTGCTGGAGCGGCACACGGCCATCGGCTGCATCGCCGCGGAGGGTGCCGTCCGCCTCGCGGGAACCCAGGTCACGCGCTACACGCCGTACGTCGAGAAGCTCGCGGCGGCCGGCATCTCCCCGGATCCGGCGTGGACCGTGACCTATGCGGAGACCCAGGCCAGCGCCTTCACCGCTGCCATCGAGTTGCTGTCGCGGGAGAACCGCCCGGACGCCGTGTACGCGACGACCGACTTCGCGGCAATCGCAGCCATCAACGCCGCGCACATGCTCGGGCTCCGCGTGCCGCACGACGTCGCGGTGATCGGCGTCGGGAACACCCCGGACGCGCAGCTCATCGCCCCCACCCTCACCACCGTCGGACCTACGGACTTCTACGAGCGTCAGGCGCGCATCATCGTGGAGCGGGCGCTCGAGAGCGACCCCTCACCCGGCGCGCTGCACGAGTTTCCCTGGGCGCTCATCCCCGGCGGTTCGACCGACCTCGACGCCCCGGCGCCCCGCGGCCGCTGAGCCGTCCCCATTCTCCCCCTCTGTCACGAAGGACTTCTGTTGGACCTCCACATCGGCATCATCGGCTTCGGCGCGCGCTCGACCCTCCAGGAAGAGGTGCACCGGCCGGGGCACGGCTCCCGCATCACCGCCGTCTGCGACCTCGCCCCGCGCGCCCGTGAGGACGCCAGGGCGCTCGTCCCCGACGCGCTCATCACCGACTCCCTCGACGAGCTGCTCGCGTCCGGGGTCGACGCGGTCATGGTGCTGACCCCGGACGACACGCACGCCGCGCTGACCATCCGGGCTCTCGAGGCCGGGGTGCCCGTCTTCTGCGAGAAGCCCCTCGCGATCGATCTCGCCGACGCCGACCGCATGCTGGAGACCGCGCGACGCACCGGCACCCGGCTCTACATCGGTCACAACATGCGGCACATGCCCGTGATCACCCTCATGCGCGGGCTCATCCAGGACGGGCGCATCGGGCAGGTGAAGGCCGTATGGGTGCGCCACTTCGTGGGGCACGGCGGCGACTTCTACTTCAAGGACTGGCACGCCGACCGGAGCCGTACCACCGGACTCCTCCTGCAGAAGGGAGCGCACGACCTCGACATCATCCACTGGCTGGCCGGCGCGTACACCGAGCAGGTGGCGGCGATGGGCGGCCTGAGCGTCTATGGCGACATCACCGACCGGCGGGACCGCACGGGGGAGCGGATGCCCGACTGGTTCAGCATGGACAACTGGCCGCCGACCGCGCTCACGGGACTGCACCCCGTCGTCGACGTCGAGGACATCTCGATGGTGAACCTGAGGCTGGAGGGCGGGATCTTCGCGTCGTACCAGCAGTGCCACTTCACCCCGGACTACTGGCGGAACTACACCGTGATCGGCACCGAGGGGCGCATCGAGAACTTCGGCGACGTGGCCGGCAGCGAGGTGAGGCTGTGGAACCGTCGGCATGCCGGGGCGGCCGACGCGGACGAGGTGTTCGTCGTGCCCGAGGTGCCGGATGCCGGACACGACGGTGCCGACGCGCTGCTCGTGGCCGAGTTCCTCCGGTTCGTGCGGCACGGTGGTCTCACGGCGACCTCTCCCGTCGCGGCGCGGGAGGCCGTGGCTGCCGGGATCCTCGCGACCGCGTCCCTCCGGGGCGACGGCTCCGCGATCTCCGTCCCCCCGCTCGACCCCGATCTCGTCGCCTACTTCGAGCGCGGCCAGACCCCCTCCTCCACCCCTTCCTCCTCCGCCGCCTGACCCCCGGCAGGGGAGTGCAATAGGGCACCCGAACCGCGTCTCCCAGGCACGTTTCTGATCCCGCAGCGAGGGGGGGAGGGGGAGAGGGGCGGGGCTCTCAGGGAGTTCACACCGGAGCGAATGTACAAACGTACATGTACGGGTGTCCAGGGGGGTGAGCGATGGCGGAGAGCGCGCGTCGGCGGCGTGATCCCGAAGCGCGCCGTCGGGAGATCGTCACGGCTGCCGCCGAGCTCATCGTCGAGGTCGGGGCCGACGCCATCACGCACCGCATGGTCGCCGCCCGCGCCGGAGTGCCGCTCGGGGCGACCACCCAGTACTTCGACACCCTCGACGACCTGCGCAGCGCCGCCTTCCGTGCCCTCGCGGACGAGATCGAGTGCCGACTCGACGGGGTGCGGCAGACCCTCGCCGAGCGCGGGGCCGGGGCCGACGTCATCGCCGCGCTCGTCCACGACAGCATCCACGACGGACACGCGGTGCAGGCGGATCGCGCCGTCGTCACGGCAGCCGTCCACGATCCGCGCCTGCGCGCGCTCGCGCGCCACCTGTCCGACCGTCTCGTCGACCTCCTGGAGCCGACCTATGGCGCCGACCGGGCCCGAGCGGCGATGATCTTCATCGACGGCGTCATGTGGAGCACGCAGATCCGCGACGTCGATCTCGAACAGTCCTTCCTCGAATCCGCACTGGCGCGGATCCTCGGAGAACCTCTCTCCCTCCCATCCGCAGCGACCGCCACCCCCTGACACCGAGGACCACGCCTTGTCGAAACTCGCCATCCTCAGCCTGAAGAACCGCGCCCTCATCGCGCTCGTGACGATCGTCGCCGCGGTGTTCGGCGGGCTCGCGCTGACCAACCTCAAGCAGGAGCTCATCCCGTCGCTCGAGCTGCCGGCGCTCGTGGTCATGACCACGTACCCCGGCGCCTCGCCCGAGGTGGTCGAGAACGACGTCTCGACGCCGATCGAGTCGGCCATCCAGGGGGTTCCCGACCTGGAGTCGACCACCGCGACGAGCACGACCAACGCATCCATCGTGCAGGCGATGTTCTCGTACGGCACGAACCTCGCGACCGCGGAGCAGAAGATCCAGCAGGCGATCAACCGCATCTCCTCGCAGCTGCCGGAGGACGTCACGCCGCAGGTGCTCTCGGTCTCGATCGACGACTTCCCGGTGATCCAGGTGGCGGTCACCGGCTTCGACGACGCGGACAACGCCCAGGCGCAGCTCGAGAGCGTCGCGATCCCCGACCTCGAGGACGTCGACGGGGTGAACGCGGCCGAGATCGTCGGCGGCGTCGGACAGCGCATCACCATCACCCCCGACCTCGCGAAGCTCGCCGCCGCCGGACAGAGCAGCGAGGCGATCAGCACGGCACTCCAGCAGAACGGCACCCTGTTCCCCGGCGGCGAGATCACGGAGGACGACGAGACCCTCACGGTGCAGACCGGAGCGAAGATCACCTCGGTCGACGAGATCGCCGCCCTGCCGCTCGTCGGCACCGCGGTCACCATCGGTGACGTCGCGACGGTGGAGCAGGTGTCCGATCCGGTGACCTCGATCTCCCGCGTCGACGGCGAGGACGCCCTGTCGATCTCCATCACGAAGCTCCCCGCCGCCAACACGGTCGAGGTGTCGCAGGGGGTCATCGCGGCCCTCGACGAGATCGGGGAGGCGCTTCCGGACGCGGAGTTCACGGTCGTGTTCGACCAGGCGCCGTTCATCGTACAGTCCATCGACACCCTCGCGACGGAGGGTCTGCTCGGCCTCGTGATGGCCGTGCTCGTGATCCTCGTGTTCCTGATGTCGGTGCGCTCGACCCTGGTCACCGCGATCTCGATCCCGACCTCGGTCCTCATCACCTTCATCGGGCTGCAGGCGTTCGGCTACTCCCTCAACGTGCTGACCCTCGGGGCGCTCACGATCGCGATCGGCCGCGTGGTCGACGACTCGATCGTGGTGATCGAGAACATCAAGCGCCACTACGTGGGCGACGCGGACAAGGGCGATGCGATCCGTCTCGCCGTGCGCGAGGTCGCCGCCGCCATCACCGCCTCGACCATCACGACGGTGGCGGTGTTCCTGCCGATCGTGTTCGTGGGCGACATGGTGGGCGAGCTGTTCCGTCCGTTCGCGATGACCGTCACGATCGCCATGGTCGCGTCGCTCTTCGTGGCCCTGACGATCGTCCCGGTGCTCGCGTACTGGTTCCTCAAGCCCGGCAAGCCGCTGCTCGACGAGAACGGGAACGCGATCGACCCGGAGGATCCGGCCGCCCCGCCGACGCGGCTGCAGCGCGGCTACCGCCCCATCCTCGGCTGGACGCTGAAGCACTCGGGCATCACCGTCGCGCTCGCGGTGGTGGTCCTCGCCGGGACCCTCGCCGCCGCCCCGCTGATGAAGGTGAACTTCCTCAGCGACTCCGGTCAGAACACCATGACCGTGACGCAGGACCTCGGGCCGACCGCGAGCCTGCAGGCGAAGTCCGACGCCGCCGCCCCCGTCGAGGAGGCCCTCCTCGACATCGACGGCATCGAGCACGTGCAGGCCTCCATCGGGTCGAGCGGCTCCGCGCTGCGCGACGCGTTCTCCGGCGGTGCGGGCATCACGTACTCCGTGCTCACCGACGGCGACGCCGACCAGGAGAAGCTGCGCGCCGAGGTGCAGGACGCGATCGACGGGCTCGGCGACGAGGTCGGCGAGGTCGCCGTCGCGGCGTCCGCTGGCTTCGGCTCCAGCGACATCGAGATCACCGTGTCGGCCGCGACCGGCGACGACCTCGCCGCCGCCACCTCCGCCGTGGTGGACGAGCTCGACGGCCGCGAGGGCATCGGGCAGGTGACCGACAACCTCGCCGAGGCCCTGCCGTACATCGCCGTGGTCGTGGACCGCGAGGCCGCCGCCCGGGTGGGACTGTCCGAGGTCGCCGTCGGGTCGATCGTGTCGAACACGATGCGTCCGCAGCAGATCGGCTCGGTCGAGATCGACGACACCGCCCTCACCGTGTACCTCGTCAACCCCGAGCCGCCGACGACCGTCGCCGCCCTCCAGCAGCTCGCGATCCCCACCGCGGTCGGCATCGTGCCGCTGCAGGACATCGCGACGGTCGAGCAGCGCAACGGTCCCACCTCGATCACCACCGAGCAGGGACGGCGCACCGCGACCGTCACCGTGCCGCCCGCATCGGACAACCTCGCGGTCGCCACCCAGTCGGTCACCGAGGCGCTCGCCGCGGCGGACCTGCCGGACGGCGCCTCGGCCGAGGTCGGCGGCGTCGCCTCGCAGCAGGCGGACTCGTTCGCGCAGCTCGGTCTGGCCATGCTCGCCGCGATCCTCATCGTGTACGTGGTGATGGTGGCGACGTTCAAGTCGCTGCGTCAGCCGCTGCTGCTACTGATCTCGGTGCCGTTCGCGGCGACCGGCGCCATCCTGCTCCAGATCATCACGGGCGTGCCGCTGGGCGTGGCCTCGCTGATCGGCGTGCTGATGCTCATCGGCATCGTGGTGACGAACGCGATCGTGCTCGTCGACCTCGTGAACCAGTACCGGGAGAAGGGGTTGTCGACCGCGGAGGCGGTGATGGCGGGAGGGGAGAAGCGTCTGCGTCCGATCCTCATGACCGCGCTCGCCACCATCCTCGCCCTCACCCCGATGGCGCTCGGGATCACCGGGCACGGCGGCTTCATCTCGCAGCCGCTGGCGATCGTGGTGATCGGCGGGCTCGTCTCCTCCACCGTGCTGACGCTCATCGTGCTGCCGACCCTGTACAACCTCGTCGAGGGGGCGCGGGAGCGCCGCCGGGCGCGGAAGGGCGAGCCGCACGACGATGGCGCCCCGGCCCCCGTGCACACGGACGGCACGCCGGTCAGCCGGCGCGAGCTGCGCGAGAACCACGGCGGGTAGCCGCGCGTCCGCAACGCGGAGAAAGGGCCCCGGTCCCGTCGAGGAGACGAGGATCGGGGCCCTTCCGCGTGGGCGTTCTCCGGAGTGGTGGACCGCGGTCAGGCGAAGGAGAGGCCCCACTCCACGGTCCAGGTCTCGCCCGGGGCCAGGCGTCTCAGGCCGCGGCCGCTGTTGAGCGCATCCGCCGGGGCGGTCATCGGCTCGATCGCGACGGCAAGCGGCGTACCGGGATAGTTCGTGGCCGTGTACACCTGCACGAAGTCGAAGCCCTCGCCCTGCCAGAGCGTGACGGTCCGGCCGTCGGGGGCGGTGAGGGTGTGCCGCACCCGGCCGTCCGGGTCACGCTCGAGGTCGGTGAACCCGGTGTCGAGCGAGACGTCGCCGACGCGGATGCCCTCGCGCAGCTCGGGATCGGCGGGACGGGTGCCGATCGGGAGCATGCGGTCGTCCGTCTCGAAGGCGGTGCGGGCGGGCACGCAGAGGACGAGGTCGTGCGGGTCGACGTCGCCGATCGTGGGGAACGGGTGTGTGCCGACCGCGACGGGCGCGGGGGAGTCGGACCAGTTGGTGAGCGTGTGCGTGACCTCGACGCCGTCCGCGGTGAGGACATACGCGACCGACGTCTCGATCAGGTACGGGTAGCCGGTCTGCGGGAAGACGGTCGCCCGCAGCGTCGCGGCCCCCTCCGTCTGCTCGATGGCGTACGCCGTGAAGCGCAGCAGGCCGTGACTGGCGTTGTCCGTCTTCGGTTCGGTGATCGCGAGCTGGCGCACGGTGCCCTCGTCTTCCCAGCGGCCGTCGCGCACCCGGTTGGGCCAGGGCGTCAGCACGACGCCCGAGCACGACGGCGTCGGGATGTCGAGCGGATACGGGGAGATGAGATCGACCTCGCCGATCCGGAGGGCACGGAGAGAGGCGCCGACCTGGGCGATCTGCGCGGTCACGTCGCCGAGACGGAGATGGACCTGGGTGCCGGTGGGAGAGACGGAGTTCACCTCGACATCGTAGTGCCGCAGGCCGCCGGAGTGCGGGGGTCTCCCAGGGTCGACGGGTAGACTGAGACGGTCGGCTTCGGACACCCGCGCAGGGCGCGGACGTTTTTCAGTGTGTGAAGTGTGAGTCCAGGGGCCGATGGTGCGCGTCGATCGACGCGAATCAACCATCACAGGAATGGCCCCGGCCGCAGATCGTCCGGACTCCGCTGGATCGGAGTGCTCGCGCGTGCGCGCAGCGCTGTTCTCGTGCGAGAACGCAAGAAGGACACCCGAATGCCCAAGAACAAGAAGCCCCGCGGCGGTCGCGCCGCCGCGAACTTCGAGCCGCGCTACGGCGCCAAGAAGACCTCGTTCCACGACCGCCACCGTCCGGCCGGCGGTCGGGACACGGCTCGCGACGAGCGTCCCGCACGCGACGACCGCGAGGGTCGCGCGACCGGCGGGTACGACCGTCGCCCCGGCAGCCGCAGCCCCGGGCACCGCGGCTACCGCCCGGAGGAGACCGAGTCCGGTGCTCCGAAGCGCCGCTGGAGCTCCCAGGAGCGCGCCGGTCGCGACGAGGCCCGCAGCATCCGCAACCGCGCGGAGTCCGGGCGTCGCGAGGCCCCGCACCGCCGCGACGACCGCGCGGGTGGCGGCCGGTTCGACGACCGCCGGAACGAGCGCCCGCGCTTCGACCGCGACGACCGTCCGCGGCGCGACGACCGCGGCGGAGACCGCACCCGCGGCGGCGACCAGGGGACCGAGCGTTCGTACGACGCCGCCCGTGCGCGTCGTGCCTTCGACCGCGACCGCACGCAGCGCTCCTTCGAGGGCGGGCGCGAGCGGCCGTCGACCGGAGGGGCCTACCGCACCGAGCGTCCGCGTCGGGACGAGCGCCCTCGTCGCGACGAGCGTCCGACCCGGAGCGACTGGAACGCGAAGCCGAAGGCGGCCTTCGAGCAGGCCGACGACGTCGTCCACGAGCGCCTCGAGGCACAGGCCGTGCAGGCCGTCGAGGTCGAGGGCGTCACGTTCGCCGACCTCGGCCTGGGCTCCAACATCACCGAGACCCTGAACAACATGGGCGCCGCGACGCCGTTCCCGATCCAGGCGGCGAGCATCCCCGCCGTCCTCGAGGGGCGCGACGTGCTCGCCCGCGGACGCACGGGCTCCGGCAAGACCATCGCCTTCGGGGCACCGCTCGTCGAGCGGGTGCTGCAGTCGCAGGCGGGCAAGCGTCGTGAGTTCGGACGGGCGCCGCGCGCGATCATCCTCGCCCCGACGCGCGAGCTCGCGCTGCAGATCGACCGGACCATCCAGCCGATCGCCCGCAGCGTCGGCCTCTTCACGACGCAGATCTACGGCGGCGTGCCGCAGGGCCGCCAGGTGGGCGCGCTGAAGAAGGGCGTCGACATCGTCATCGGCACCCCCGGCCGTATCGAGGACCTGATGAACCAGGGCAAGCTCGACCTGTCGGACTGCCGGATCGCGGTGCTCGACGAGGCCGACCACATGTGCGAGCTCGGATTCGTCGAGCCCGTGCAGCGCATCCTCCGCCGCACGGCCGAGGGCAGCCAGAAGCTCCTGTTCTCCGCGACGCTCGACCGCGAGGTCGCGGCGCTGGTGGACGAGTTCCTCGTCGACCCCGCCGTGTTCGAGGTCGCGGGCGAGGACCAGGGCTCCAGCACCATCGAGCACCGGGTGCTCGTCATCGAGCACCGCGACAAGGCGGACATCCTCACGTCACTCGTCGACCGCGAGGGCAAGACGCTCGTCTTCGCCCGCACGCGCGCCTACGCCGAGATGCTGGCCGACCAGTTCGACGACGCGGGGATCCCGGCCGTGTCGCTGCACGGCGACCTCAACCAGGCCAAGCGCACGCGCAACCTGGAGAAGCTGACCTCGGGTCGGGTGAACGTGCTCGTCGCGACCGACGTCGCCGCGCGCGGCATCCACGTCGACGACATCGACCTCGTGGTCCAGGCCGACGCGCCGGACGAGTACAAGACGTACCTGCACCGCTCCGGTCGCACGGGTCGCGCGGGGCGCTCGGGCCGGGTCGTCACACTCATCACTCGGCAGCGCCAGCGCCGGATGACCGAGCTGCTCGGTCGCGCCGAGATCGAGGCCCCGTTCGAGCAGGCCCGCCTGGACGACGACGTGATCGAGGAGATCGCCGGCCGCGTGCCGTCGGCCGCTGAGCTCACCTCCTGACGCGTTCGGGATCAGAAAGGCCCCGGAGACTTCGGTCTCCGGGGCCTTTTCGCACTCCGCACCGGGCAGGTCAGGGGAGGGTGGCCGGGTCAGGGGAGGGTGTGCTCGTGGAGGGACGTCATCAGGGACGTGCCGTTGAGGTCGAGGTAGAGGACGCCCTCGGTGACCGTGAGGGTCAGGGTGTTGCGGCGGGCGAGGTGGGGCGTGGCGGTGTCGACGAACCCGGGATCGAAGCTGTAGACCCGGATGTCCTCGGCCCGGTGGATGCGCTTGTCGGCCCACGGCGCCATGACCTTGGCGGGATCGCGGTGCGTGTAGACCACCGTCCGGTCCGCGAGGCGGGTGGCATGATGCAGCCGTGCGGCGTCGGGAGCGCCCACCTCGATCCAGACGGTGACCCGCCCCGTGAGGTCGCGCACGAGCACGGCGGGTTCCTCCGTGTCGGAGACGCTGCCGCCGAACGCGATGCCCTCCGCGAACTCGAGTCCGTACGCGAGCACCCGCGTGAGCATGTACGCGTCGGTCTCGGAGGGGTGCCGGGCGGCGCGGAGCGAGACGTCCTCGTAGACCCCGCGATCGGTGTCGGCCAGCTGCATCTCGAACGTGTGGACTGTCGAACCGATCGCCATGATCCTCGAGCCTACGCGGCGCAGCACCCCCTCCGTGACCGACTCAGAACAGCATCGGCTGGGGAGGAGGGGACGCGGCGGCGCGGCCGCTCGGGGTGAACATCACCGGCCCCGCCGCCGGCGTCTCCGTCTGCACGTGGCCTTGGCCCGGGCGGAACCCGCGCCGCGGATAGTCGTCTTCGTGCCGGCCGTCGAGTCCGTGCATCCGGATGAGGGGACGAGCGCGCTTGGCGAGCCACTGCCGATACGGCTTCGGCGCCTCGACGGACGCTCCGGGATAGAGCCCCCGGTACGAGGACACGAGGTCGGGGCGGTTCTCGCCGAGCCACTGGAAGAACCACGGCTTGACGCCCGGACGCAGGTGCAGGGCTCCGTAGATCACGCTCCGCGCTCCGGCGGCCTTGATGCGGCGCAGGGCGTCGTCGATCGCGGCGAGGGAGTCGGTGAGGTGCGGCATGATCGGCATGAGGAACGCCGTCACCGGGAACCCCGCGTCAGCGAGCGCGCGCACCGTGTCGAGGCGGGCCTGCGTAGTCGGAGCGCCGGGCTCGATCGCCTTCTGCAGCGCGTCGTCGTACATCGCGATCGACATCTGCACGTCGACCGGCACGCGCTGGGCCGCGTTCTTCAGCAGCGGGATGTCGCGGCGGATCAGCGTGCCCTTCGTGAGGATCGACATCGGAGTGCCCGACGCCGCGAGCGCCTCGATGATGCCGGGCATGAGGGCGTAGCGCCCTTCGGCCCGCTGGTACGGGTCGGTGTTCGTGCCGAGAGCGACCGTCTCGTGCTGCCAGCTGCCGCGGCGCAGCTCCCGTTCGAGCACCTCGACGACGTTGACCTTGACGACGATCTGGGTGTCGAAGTCGGCGCCGCCGTCGAGGTCGAGGTACTCGTGCGTGCCCCGTGCGAAGCAGTAGGTGCAGGCGTGGGAGCAGCCGCGGTAGGGGTTGATCGTCCAGGCGAAGGGCATGCGCGACGCCCCGGGGACGTGGTTGAGGGCGGACTTCGACAGCACCTCGTGGAACGTCATCCCGGCGAACTCCGGCGTCGTCACGGTGCGGAGGACGCTGGACCGGTTCTCGAGACCGGGCAGCGCCGCCTCGTCGCTGTCCGCGAGCTTCTGTCCCTGCCACCGCATCGTCCTAGTCGAACAAAGAATCGAATCGAAGTCAAGCGAGTATGGCATCAATGTTCGAATGGAAGAATGGGGCCATGCCCTCCTCGCCGTACGCTCAGCATGCGGCGCCGCGCTCCCCGATCTTCGGCCCCGCCCTCCCGGTCGGGCTGGCGGTGACCGCGGTGGGCGTGCTGCTGTCCCTCACCGGAGCGGCCGCGACCCCTGTCGCCTCGGAGGACATGCCGCGGCCGGTCACGGTGATGCAGGTGCCGACCGTGGAGAACGCGGCGACGCCCGCGGCGGACCCCTGTGCCGACCCCGGGGTGCAGGAGGCGATCGCGGCGGGGGATGACGCCGCCACCATCGCGGGGTTCGGCGGCGGAGCGCGCTTCCGTGAGGCGGTGGTCGCCGGGAACGCGCCCTGCGTCTCGCTCAGCGATCCCGCCCGGATCTGGGTGGTGGTGAACAAGGGGCGTCCGCTCGATCCGGCCGCCTACGAGCCCGCGGAACTGGGCCAGGTGCCGCTGCAGACGACCACCCCGTCGGGCCGCGTGCGCGCGGAGGTCGCCGACGCGGTCGGGCGCATGGCGGAGGCCGCCGTGGCCGCGGGCGTCGGCCGCATCGGCGCGAACAACGGCTACCGCTCCTACGGGCTGCAGGTCGCGACCTACGGCGCCCACGTGCGGGACCAGGGGCAGGCCGACGCGGACGCCGGCTCGGCGCGCCCGGGGCACAGCGAGCATCAGACCGGTCTCGCCCTCGACGTCGTGGCCTGCGATGCCGGGTGCGGCGGTCTCGACGGCTTCGGGGCGACGCGGCAGAGCGAGTGGGTGGCCGCGCACGCCTGGGAGTACGGGTTCATCGTGCGCTACGAGCAGGTCGGCACCCCGGTCACCGGGTACGCGCCGGAGCCCTGGCACCTGCGTTACGTCGGCACGGAGCTCGCGGCGGCGTATCACGAGGGCGGCTTCCACACCCTCGAGGAGTTCTTCGGCCTGCCCGCTGCTCCCGACTACGAGCACTGAACGGGCGGGTCCGCGGTGGCGCTCGGCGTGCTCTGAGGCTTTCCACAAAGGCGGTACCCAGTCCCACTCGGGATGGGATGCATTCTCACAATCGCCTGTCCTGCCCCGTGTTCCCGCCGTAGACTCGCCGGAGCAACGACGCACGACACGTTCGGGAGGACGGCATGGAACGCGACATCTACGAAGAGGATCACGAGGCATTCCGCGACCTCGTCAAGGATTTCGTCAAGCGCCACGTCACGCACGAGGCGATCGAGAAGTGGGACGCCGCCGGCGAGGTGGACCGCGCCACGATGCGCGCCGCGGGTGAGGCCGGCATCATCGGGCTCTCCGTGCCCGAGGAGTTCGGCGGCGCCGGGATGCTGCAGGACTACCGCTTCCGCGCGATCGTGAACGAAGAGGTCATCGCGGCCGGAGCGGGTTCGCTCGCCGGCGCCTTCGGCATCCAGGACGACCTGGCCGTCCCGTACCTCGTGCACATGGGCACGCAGGAGCAGAAGGAGAAGTGGCTGCCCCGCATGGCCACCGGCGAGGTCGTCGGCGCGCTCGCCATGACCGAACCCGGTGCCGGCTCCGACCTGCGCGGCATCAAGACCACCGCGAAGAAGGTCGACGGCGGCTACCTCGTCAACGGCGCCAAGACGTTCATCTCGTCCGGTGCGACCGCCGACCTCGTCGTGACCTTCGTCAAGACGGGCGAGGGCAACCGGCCCGACGCGTTCAGCCTCGTCCTCATCGAGAAGGGCATGGAGGGGTTCGACAACGGCAAGAAGCTCTCGAAGATGGGCTTCCATGGCCACGACACCGCCGAGCTGTCGTTCAGCGACGTGTTCGTGCCGGAGGAGAACCTCATCGGCGGCGTCGAGGGCAAGGGCTTCATCCAGCTCATGATGAACCTCCCGCTCGAGCGCCTCTCGATCGGCGTGGCCGGAGCCGCCGCCGCACAGGCCGCGCTCGACTGGACCGTCGCCTACACGAAGGACCGCGAGGCCTTCGGGGAGCGCATCATCGACTTCCAGAACAGCCGCTTCACCATCGCCGACATGTCCGCCACGGTCGACGCGCTGTGGGCCTTCATCGACCGCGCGCTCCTGGCGTACAAGGACGGCAAGCTGTCGGCCGAAGAGGCCGCGAAGGTCAAGTTCTGGGCGACCGAGCGCGAGTGGGAGGTGCTCGACGCCGGGGTCCAGCTCCACGGCGGCTACGGCTACATCACGGAGTACCCGATCGCCCGCGCCTTCCTCGACGCCCGTGTGCACCGCATCTACGGCGGCACGAACGAGATCATGCGCGAGATCGTCGGGCGTCAGATCGCCGGCAAGCGCTGAGGTCCCCGGGCACGGCTTCGGAGATTCCCGACGACACGCCGGGGCGGCCTCGTCCGCCCCGGCGTGTCGTGCTGTGGCTCCGAAGTCATGCCCGGTCAGGCGGTGAGCACAGGCCGGAGGGTGTCAAACCCATCGAGCGTGACGGCACCTCCCAGCAGGGCGAGATTCTGCTCGCGGAGAGCCTCGAAGCGGTCCCTGGTCATCGAGTAGTTGTGGTGCGGGGTCGCCGTGTTCTCACGGATCACCATCGTCGTTGCGGTGGGGCGATAGCCGACTCTCTGGGAGATCGCGTTCGATGCCGGGTTGTCGGCGAACGCACCGGACGTGACCTCCTGCGCCCCCAAGCCGTCGAAGAGCGCAAAGAGCATCAGTGCTCTCATCCGCGTGCCGATGCCGCGGCCCTGATACTCGATTCCGAGCCAGGAGCCCGTCTCCGCTCGGTGCCGCACACTCCAGTCGTCGGCGCTCGCGCCCTGGACGCCGACGAGGATGCCGTCCACCAGCACCCCGAGTTCGAGCATGAACGGTCCGGGAGCGATCTGAGAGCGGGCGTGCCACTGATACGACAGGAGTCGGCGTACGACGGTGTCGGTGTCACCGCGAGTCCAGGGGGCGGCGAAGGGCATCCGGCTCGGATCGTGCACGCCGCGTGCAGCGAGGTCGCCCAGGGTGACCAGGAGATCGTCATCCAGCCACCGCAGTTCGAGGTCTCCGGCACGCGCTCGCACTCCCGCGGCGGGCCAGCGGCGAACAAGGTCGGCGGCTGTCATCGCCACAGTATGGCACCGCTCGTCGTGCTGTGGCTCCGAAGTCGTGCCCGGTCTCAGGTGAGGGGCTCGGCCGCGGCCTCGCGGGCGGCCTTCGAGGCGGGGGAGGCGGCGCCGATCTTCCAGTAGCCGCAGAAGCTGACGGCACTCTTGTCCACGCCGCGCTCGCCGACGAGCTGCTTGCGGACGCCGGAGGCCAGGGCCTGCTCGCCGGCCGCGTACGCGTGGAACGGAGCATCGGGCAGAGCGGTGCGAGCGAGGGCGTCCAGGGCGAGCACCCCGGGCGGGACCTCGTGCGGCCGCACGATCCACACCACGTCGAGCCCCGACGGGTGCGCGAACTCCAGGGCGTCCTCCGCAGACGGGACCTCGATGATCGCCGTGCCCGCGGCGTCGGCCGGCAGGGAGGCGCTGATCGACGCGATCGCGGGGAGGGCGGTCTCGTCGCCCACGAGCACCACCCGGTCGGTGCCCCGCTCGGGGTTGAATGTCAGGCCCTCGTCGATGATGAGGACGTGCTCGCCGGGGGCGCAGGTCTCCGCCCATCGGGAGGCCGGACCGGCGGTGCCGTCGGCCGCCGAGCCGTGCAGCACGAAGTCGACATCGAGCTCGGCGCCGGTCTCGGGCGTGGCCGGGCGGTACGCGCGCACGGTGTAGTTGCGCATCACGGGGCGCTCGCCGTCGGGGA
>NZ_PNFU01000002.1:522535-544061 GCF_002871415.1 Microbacterium sp. UMB0228
AGGGGAGCTGCCAGGGGAAGAAGACGACGAAGATCGCGGCCGAGACGGCGAGCATGACCACGGTGAAGACGGTGTCCCTCGTGCGGAAGGGCACGAGGTGCCGCTCGGTCCGCGTCGGATGCGCACCGAACGCCCGGGAGTCCATCGCGAGGGCGACGCGCTCCGCATGCCGGATGGCACCTGCGAGCAACGGGACGATGTACCCCCAGCCGCGGGCGATCCGCGCGAAGGGGCCGCGGCCGCCGTGGTAACCGCGCACCCGGTGCGCGGCGCGAATGACGGCGAGCTCATGCCCGAACCGGGGCACGAAGCGGAAGGCGGCCAGGGCCGTGTACCCGATGCGGTACGGCACGCGCAGCTGCTGCACGCTCGCACGCACGAGATCGGACCCGCTGGTGGTGAGGCCGCCGACGAGCGCGAGCGCGGCGATCGAGCCGAGCCGGAGCGCGGTGGCGAAGCCGATGAGGAGGGCGCCGCCGTAGAGGGTCCAGTCGCCGATCGTCACGACGGGGCTGGTGTCGGCGACCAGGGCCGTGTCGACCCACAGCGAGAAGCCGACGCCGATCGCGACCATTCCCGCGGGTAGACCGAGCAGGAGCAGCGCGAGGAGGCGCCCCGTCACCCGCGCCCCGATGAGGATGAGGGCGTAGGCGAGCACGAGGAAGGCGGCGGGGGTGGCCAGGTCCCGCACGAAGACGAGGAGCAGCATGGCGGGGGCGAACCCGGCGACCTTCGCCAGCGGGTTGAGGCCGTAGAGGAACTGCCGCCGCGAGGTGGCCGTGAGCGGCGCGTACGGATCGAGCGTGGTCATCGTCATGGCGACACCTCCCACCCGGCCGCGGTGAGCACCCGCTGCAACGCGGGGACACGCAGGCCCGCGGAGGGGAGGATCGCGGGATCGGCGAACAGCTCCGCCGTCGGACCGGCGGCGCGCACCCGCCCGTCGGCGAGGACGACCGTGTCGGTGGCGTGCTCGGCGACGAGCTGCAGATCGTGGGTGACGATGACCACGGTCGTGCCGTCCGCCCGGAGGCTCTCCAGCAGGTGCAGGAGCTCGGCGGCTCGGGCCCGGTCCTGTCCGAACGTGGGCTCGTCGAGGGCGAGGACGGGGGGACGGGTGATGAGGGCGGTGCCCACCGAGAGTCGTCGCTTCTCGCCGCCGGAGAGGAGGAACGGATGCACGTCGGCCTTGTGCGTCAGCCCGAACCGCTCCAGCATCTCCGCCACGCGGGTGCGGACCTCGTCGTCCGGCACGTGGCGCAGGCGGAGCCCGTGGGCGAGCTCGTCGAACACGGTGGCGGCGATGAACTGGTGCTCCGGGTTCTGGAACACGAAGCCGATGCGGGCCGCGAGCTCCCGAGGCGAGGCGGTGCCCGGATCGATGCCGTCGACGGAGACCCGACCTCTCGGCGGCGGCACGACCCCGGCGAGCGCCTGGATCAGCGTCGTCTTACCCGCCCCGTTCGCCCCGACGATCGCGGTGAGGCTCCCGGCGGCGATGTCGAGGTCGACCTCGTGCAGGATCTCGGTGCGGCGCCGTGTGACCGTGAGGCCGCGGGCCCGGATGATCGGCTTCCGCTCGGCGGGGCGAGGGGCGCCGACCGGCACCGAGGACGCGGCGCCGGGGCCGGGAGGCAGTGCGGCGGCCAGCGCCTCGGGCGTCAGCGGCAGCGGGTCGAGGACGATCCCCCGGTCGCGGAGGCGGAGCGCGGCGAGCGTCGCGGCGGGCAGCCAGACCCCCATCGCCACGAGCTCGTCGGCGTGCGCGCGGATGGTCTCGGCCGCCGGACCGTCGAAGACCACCCGGCCCTCGCGGTCGAGCACGATGGTGCGCGTGACGAAGCGCATCGCGGCGTCGAGGTTGTGCTCGACGAGGAGGATGGCCCGGTCTCCGGCGGCCACGACCTCGGTCAGCGCCGCGTACACGTCGTCGATCCCCTGCGGGTCGAGGTTCGCGGTCGGCTCGTCCAGCACGATGAGAGGAGAGCCCATCGCGAGGGCGCAGGCGATGGCGAGACGCTGCCGCCCGCCGCCGGACAGGTGGTCGGGGTTGTCGTCGCGGCGCTCCCACAGGCCGACGCGCCGCAGCGCCTCCTCCACGCGGGCGCGCACGGTCTCCACCGGGAGCAGGAGGTTCTCCGGGCCGAAGGCCACCTCGTCGTACACCGTCCCCGTGACGATCTGCGCGTCCGGATCCTGGAAGACCATGGCGACGTGCGTGCTGAGCGTCGCGGTGTGCGCGGTGGTCGTGTCGACGCCTCCGGCCTCGACGGTGCCGGTCATCGTCGCGGGGAGCGCGTGCGGGATGAGGCCGTTGAGGGCGAGCGTGAGCGTCGACTTCCCGGAACCGGACGGGCCCAGCAGGAGCACGACCTCGCCGGGATCGATGTCGAAGGTCACGTCGCGGGGCGACGGGTGCACGGCGTCCGCGTGGGTGAGGGTCAGCTCGCGCACGCGGAGGAGGGGTGCGGATGGGCACACGGCACGTCCCTGGTTCGACGGAGGGTGTGACTCTAACTTAGCTGAGCCTTACCTGTGCTGCCAGCGGGGCCCGTGCGCGATCAGCGGCGCGCGACCCCGGCGGTGCGCAGCGCCGAACCGATGGCGAGACCGATCGCCGTCCAGGCCACCGGGCCGAGGACGGAGATCGCCAGATACAGCAGCTGGGCCCACAGCGGCATGACCGCGAGGTTCGC
The DNA here is from genome assembly GCF_002871415.1 of Microbacterium sp. UMB0228. NCBI lineage: Bacteria > Bacillati > Actinomycetota > Actinomycetes > Micrococcales > Microbacteriaceae > Microbacterium > Microbacterium sp. UMB0228. The sequence continues at coordinate 525,232 of NZ_PNFU01000002.1, forward strand.
CGCGAAGAACACCGCGACCGCCACGACGACGCCGATCACGACCGCCGAGACGAAGAACCGCCAGGCGCCCCAGGAGCGATAGCGGGTGAGGGCGGCGACACCCTCCTGGATGAGGCCGAAGAGCAGCGCGGTGCCGATGAACCGCAGCGACCACGCCGGGTTGAAGGCGCTCGCGATGAGGGCGGCGAACACGTGCGTGATGAGCGCCACGAACGGCAGCCGCAGTACCTCCTGCGCGATGATGCCCGGCAGCACGTGCGAGCCCAGCACGAGGCCGTAGAGGAACAGCAGCGGGCTGGCCAGGAGGAGGGGAGTGACCCATCCGGCGATGCCGCCGAGGATGCCCGTGGCGACACCGATCGCCGCGCAGATCAGCAGCACTCTGGTCGACAGGACGGAGGTTCGGGCCACGCCTCCAGCCTACTGGCGACATTCGGAGAGTCGGCCGCCGTCCATCCTGACCGATCGGCGCGATCAGGATTCGACCATCGTTCAGTTCTCGATCCGGCGCTGAACGGCGGGGCTATCGTGAGCCGCGGTGCGGCGACGACGCGGCATCGGGATCATCGGATCATCAGGAGCGAGATATGGGTCGAACACCCCTTCGGATCGCAGCAGCCACCACCCTGGCGACGCTGTTCATCGCATCGACGGCAACCGCAGGCCACGCAGCGACCGGGGAGGTGACGCACCCCGTTCCGGTCGCCGGGACCCCCGGGCACTACATCGTGATCATGAAGGCCGATCCCCTCGCCAGCTACGAAGGCGACGTCAAGGGCCTGAAGGCGACGAAGCCCGACGAGGGCGAGCAGCTCGAGACGCAGTCGCAGGACGCGAGGCGCTACGTCAAGCACCTCGAGTCGGAGCAGGAGAGCCTCATCAACGACGTCGGCGTCACCCCGGACACGACCTACCAGGTGGTGCTCAACGGTTTCAGCGCCGACCTCTCGGGTGAGCAGGTGGACCAGCTCCGCGCCTCGAAGGACGTCCTCGGGGTGTATCCGGACGAGATCCGTCACCCCGACGCGCAGACCTCGACCGACTACCTCGGCCTCGGCGACGACCGCAAGGGTCGCGGTGGGGTGTGGCAGCAGACCGGAGGCGTGAAGAAGGCGGGCGAGGGCGTCGTGGTCGGCGTGATCGACACCGGCATCGCTCCCGAGCATCCCTCGTTCGAGGGCAAGAAGCTCAAGCAGCAGAAGAAGCAGAACAGCCGACACAAGGGCACGGACCCGTACACCGACGGCACCTACGTCTACTTCGACAAGTCCGACGGCGGACAGTTCCGCGGCGCGATGGTCGATGGTCAGGACTGGGACGAGCGCGACTACTCGACGAAGCTCATCGGCGGACAGTACTTCTTCGCGGGAGCCCAGGCGGCCGGGTTCGACTTCCAGTACGACTATCTCTCCCCGCGCGACGGCGACGGTCACGGCTCGCACACGGCGAGCACCGCCGCAGGCAACTTCGGAGTGGACGCCGAGGTCGAGGGTGTCGACTTCGGAACGGTCTCCGGTGTCGCGCCCGGGGCGAAGGTCGCGGCCTACAAGGCCTGCTACGTCGGCCCGGACACGACCGTGACCACGGATGACATCTGCGCCCTGAGCGACCTCGTGGCCGCGATCGATCAGGCCGTGGCGGACGGTGTCGACGTGATCAACTACTCGATCGGCGGCGGCGCCGCGAGCACCGTGATGGCTCCCGAAGACCTCGCGTTCCTCAACGCCGCGGCCGCCGGTGTCTTCGTCGCGACCAGCGCCGGCAACGACGGCCCTGATCCGGTCACCGCCGACCACGCCTCGCCGTGGTACACGACGGTCGCCGCCTCCACCATCCCGACGTGGGAGGGCACCGTGCAGTTCGACGGCTTCGAGCAGGCCGGGGCCTCGGTGACCGTCCCGTTCGGCGAGAGCGTCTCCGGTCCCTCCATCGCCGCCGCGGATGCCGCGGCGCCCGGTGCGGCGGATGCGCAGCTGTGCCTGCCGGGCACCCTCGACCCGGCGAAGGTCGCCGGACACATCGTCGTCTGCGACCGCGGCGGCAACGCCCGCGCGGAGAAGTCCCAGGTCGTGAAGGACGCCGGGGGCATCGGCATGGTCCTGGTGAACGTGCCCGGTGGTGCGGATTCCCTCGACAACGACTTCCACGCCGTGCCGACCGTGCACCTGAACGCCGTGCACCGTGCGGCTGTGCTCGCCTACGTGCAGGGCGGCGTCGATCGGCCGATCACCCTCGTCGGTGAGAACACCACCGGTGTGACCACGCCGACCCCGCAGATCGCGGGCTTCTCGAGCCGCGGACCGGTCCTCGCCGACGGCACCGACGTGCTCAAGCCGGACATCGCCGCACCGGGAGTGGCGATCCTCGCCGCCACGCACAACGCCCCGGGTGAGGACCCGACCTTCGGCATCCTCTCCGGGACGTCGATGGCCTCCCCGCACATCGCGGGCCTCGGCGCGCTCTACCTCGGGGAGCACCCGCGGGCGACCCCGGGCGAGATCCGTTCGGCCCTGATGACGACCGCCTCCGACACCGTGCTCCCCGACGGGTCGAAGAACACGAACCCGTTCGAGCAGGGTGCCGGGCAGGTCGATGCGACGCGGTTCCTGAACCCCGGTCTGCTCTACCTGAACGGCTTCAAGGACTGGGCGGCGTTCCTCGACGGGAAGGGGCTGTCGGACTTCCCCGGCATCGACCCCATCGACGGCACCGATCTGAACCAGGCATCGATCTCGATCGGGTCCCTGGCCAGCGCGCAGACCGTCACCCGCTCGGTCACCTCGACCGAGAAGGGCGTGTTCACGGCGAAGGCCTCCGTCCCCGGCGTGAACGTGACTGTCACGCCGTCCCAGCTCTCCTTCGACAAGCCGGGGCAGACGAAGACCTTCACGGTCACGTTCGACAGCACCACCGCGCCGGTCGAGCAGTGGGCCACGGGTTCGCTCACCTGGACGAGCAAGAAGAACACGGTGCGCTCGCCGATCGCGGTCTTCCCGGTCACGGCGGATGCCCCGGCCGAGGTCACCGGCAGCGGCGTCGACGGCAGCACGACCGTCGACATCACCCCCGGCCTCGACGGTGATCTGGCGCTGGGCGTCTCGGGTCTCACGCCGTTCCAGCTGCTCAGCGACCCGGACAACCCCGTCGAGGGGCACTCCGGGAACGAGAACTCGGGCGACGCGAACAAGGACGTCTCCTGGATCGTCGACGTGCCGGAGGGGGCCACCCTCTCGCGGTTCGACCTCGACTCCTCCGACGACGAGGGCAGCGATCTCGACCTCACCGTCTACCGGGTCGTGAGCCCCGACGACCTGCGCTACTACGAGCGCTGGCAGTCGGCGACGGGCTCGGCCGACGAGCAGGTGACGATTCCCGCACCGACCGCGGGCACCTACCTCGTCGTCGCCAACGTGTACGCGACCACCGGGCCGATGACGTGGGACATGACCCACGCCTCCGTGCTGCCGGACGGGGAGGGGTCGTTCACCGCGACGCCGAACCCGATCGCCGCGGTCCGCGGGGAGAAGACGAGCTACGAGCTGAGCTGGACCGGTCTGACCGCCGGGACCCGCTACCTCGGACTCGTCCAGTACGGTGACTCGGCCGTGCGCACCGTGGTGACGGTCACGACGCCCGCGGACGCCGCGCCGACGCCGACTCCCGCGCCGAAGCCGTCGCCGACTCCCGAGCCGACGCCGACCCCCGAGCCGGCGCCGACCCCGGATCCGACTCCGACGCCGGGGCCGACTCCGGAGCCGACCGCGCCTCCGGAGACCGACGCCCCCGGGTGATCCGGGAACGGCTGCACGACGCGGGCACGGCCGCACGAGGGAATCCCTCGTGCGGCCGTGCCGTCGTCTCCGGGTCGTGCAGACGGGGCGGGGCGCAGATCGTCCGGCCCTCCGTTCGTCGCACGACCCCCGCCGCTCGTCGCAGCGTCCCCGGATCCGGGCATGACGGCGGGGCGCACTCCCTACCGTGGGGAGACGCAATGATGCGCCCCCAGAGGAGAACCCCATGACCGCACCTTCGTCGCGCCGCCGCGACGGCGCCGGGCTCGTCGACGACGACCCCGTCATCGAGACCGACCCGAACCTCCCACCCGTCGCCCTCTCCGCGGAGCACGAGGCGAAGAGCCGCCGCTGGACCCTGCCGAAGATCCTGCTGTGGACGGCCATCGCCCTCCTCGGCGGCGTCGCCTGGGTGATGCTCGCCATCGTGCGCGGAGAGACCGTGAACGCGATCTGGTTCGTGTTCGCCGCCGTGTGCACCTACCTGATCGGCTACCGCTTCTACTCCAAGGTCATCGAGCGGTACATCACCCGCCCCGACGACCGCCGGGCCACGCCCGCCGAGGTGAAGCAGGACGGCAAGGACTACGTCCCCACCGACCGCCGGGTGCTCTACGGTCACCACTTCGCCGCCATCGCCGGCGCCGGACCGCTCGTCGGCCCCGTGCTCGCGGCGCAGATGGGGTACCTCCCCGGCACCATCTGGATCATCGTGGGCGTCGTGCTCGCGGGTGCCGTGCAGGACTACACGGTCCTCTTCTTCTCGATGCGGCGCGGTGGCCGGACCATCGGCCAGATGGCGCGGCAGGAGCTCGGCAAGATCGGCGGCACCGCGGCGATCATCGCCTCGCTGCTCATCATGCTCATCATCGTCGCGATCCTCGCGCTCGTCGTCGTGAACGCCCTCGGCGAGAGCCCGTGGGGCGTCTTCTCGGTCGCGATGACCATCCCGATCGCCCTCTTCATGGGCGTGTACCTCCGCTACCTGCGCCCGGGCAAGGTGACCGAGGTCTCGATCATCGGCTTCGTGCTGCTCATGGCCGCCATCATCGGCGGCGGCTGGGTCGCCGGCACCGAGTGGGGCCAGGCGATCTTCCACCTCGACCGCACCACGATCGCGTGGGGCATCATCATCTACGGCTTCATCGCCGCGGTGCTGCCGGTCTGGCTGCTGCTCGCGCCCCGCGACTACCTCTCCACGTTCATGAAGATCGGCGTCATCGTGATGCTCGCCGGCGCGATCGTCCTCGTGCGTCCGGAGATCTCGGTCCCCGCGGTCAGCATCTTCGGCGAGAACGGCATGGGCCCGGTGTTCGCCGGTCCGCTCTTCCCCTTCCTCTTCGTGACGATCGCGTGCGGCGCGTTGTCCGGATTCCACGCGCTGATCGCGTCGGGCACGACCCCGAAGCTCGTCGAGAAGGAGCGGCAGACCCGGTTCATCGGCTACGGCGGCATGCTCATGGAGTCGTTCGTCGCGATCATGGCCCTCGTCGCCGCGATCTCGATCGACCAGGGCATCTACTTCGCCATGAACGCACCGGCCGCCGCGACCGGGGGCACCGTGGAGGGGGCGGTCGCCTTCGTGAACTCGCTCGGGCTGACGGGGGTGAACCTCACCCCCGACATGCTCACGGGCACGGCGGCGGCGGTCGGGGAGGAGTCGATCGTCTCGCGCACGGGTGGCGCTCCCACGCTCGCGCTCGGCCTCGCGCACATCATGCAGCAGGCCCTCGGCGGACAGGCGCTCATGGCGTTCTGGTACCACTTCGCGATCATGTTCGAGGCCCTGTTCATCCTCACGGCGGTGGACGCCGGAACCCGGGTCGCCCGCTTCATGCTGCAGGACTCGATCGGCGCCTGGTTCCCGAAGTTCCGCGACGTCTCCTGGCGTCCCGGGGTGTGGATCTGCACCGCGATCATGGTGGCCGGCTGGGGAGCGATCCTCATCCTCGGCGTCACCGACCCGCTCGGCGGCATCAACACGTTCTTCCCGCTGTTCGGCATCGCGAACCAGCTGCTCGCGGCGATCGCGCTCGCCGTGGTGCTGGCCATCGTCGCCAAGCGTGGTCGCAGCTACTTCCGGTGGCTGTGGATCATCGCGCTGCCGCTCGCCTTCACCGCGGTCGTCACCATCACGGCGTCGCTCTACAAGATCTTCTCGCCGGTGCCGGCGATCGGATACTGGGCGAACCACTTCCGCTACCTGGAGGCGCTGAACTCCGGTGACACCACGCTCGGCGCGCCGGAGGTGCTGCAGGCCGTCATCCGCAACACCGCGGTGCAGGGCACGCTGTCGATCATCTTCGTGGTGCTCGCGATCATCGTCATCGTCATGGCCGTCATCGCGACCGTGAAGGCGATCCGCAACGGCGGCGGCGAGAACACCGAGGACCCGCCCGTCGCTTCGCGCCGCTTCGCCCCGGCCGGGTTCCTCCCCGACGCGGAGGAGCGCGAGCTGGAGAAGCAGTGGGAGCCGATCCTCGCCGAAGAGCGCGCGGCGGCACGGCACTGAGATGATCTCCACGGTGGATCGGACGGATGCCGCGACCTCTCCGCTGCGGGTGCTGTGGAGCGCCCTCGGCCGGGTCGGCCGCGGCATCCGCTGGTACATGACGACGCTGATGGGCGACACCGCGTACGCCACGTACGTCGCCCATCACCGTCGGCATCATCCGGACGAGGAGCCGCTGACGGAGCGGCAGTTCTGGCGTCAGCGGATGGACGACCAGGACCGCAATCCCGGTGCCCGCTGCTGCTGACCCTTCGACAGGCTCAGGGCCCTTCGACAGGCTCAGGGCCCTTCGACAGGCTCAGGGACCCAAGGTGGGTCGCTGAGCCTGTCGAAGCGTGGGTCGCTGAGCTTGTCGAAGCGTGGGTCGCTGAGCCTGTCGAAGCGTGGGTCGCTGAGCCTGTCGAAGCGTGGGTCGCTGAGCCTGTCGAAGCGCGGGTCGCTGAGCCTGCCTGCGCGTCCCTAGGCTGAGCGCATGAACGACGTCGTGCTCGCCGCGATCCTCGGCGCGCTCGGCGGCATCGCCCTCACGGCGCTGCTGCTGCTCGCCCGGCGGTTCGCGCGCGGCTCGGCCGACCTCGGCAGCGAGGCGGAGCAGGGGGCGCTGCGGGCGCTGCACCAGGCGAGTCTCGCCGCTCCGCACCTCCGCGGCGGATTGACCGGGCCGGATGCCGTCAAGGCCGCCCGGCATCTGCGCACCCTGCTGGGCAGCGCCGCGGTCGCCATCGTCGGCGAGGACGACACGGTCACCCTCGACGGCGCCGCGGACGGGCTCGAATCCGCCGCCGTGCGCATCGCCGCCCAGGTGCGCGGGTCGGGGCGGCGGCAGGTGTTCCCCGCGCCCTCGCGGACGGACGACCTGGAGGCGGTCGGCGCGCCCATCCTCGTCGACGGGGTGCCGGTCGGGGTGGTCGTCGCCTTCGCGTCCCCGGTGCGGGCCGCGCTCGTGCGGGCGGCGGAGGAGGTGGCCGACTGGTGTGCGGCGCAGGTCGAGCTCGGCGGACTCGAGGCCTCCCGCACCCAGCTCGCCGAGGCGGAGCTCCGGGCTCTGCGTGCGCAGATCTCCCCCCACTTCATCTACAACGCCCTCACCGCGATCGCCTCGTTCATCACGACCGACCCCGACCGGGCTCGTGACCTCGTGCTCGAGTTCGCCGACTTCACCCGCTACTCCTTCCGCCGGCACGGGGAGTTCACCACGCTCGCGGAGGAGCTGGGCAGCATCCACTCCTACCTCGAACTGGAGCGCGCGCGGTTCGGCGATCGCCTGCGGGTGACGCTGCAGATCGCGCCGGAGACGCTCGCGACGGTCATCCCCTTCCTCTCCGTGCAGCCGCTCGTGGAGAACGCCGTGCGGCACGGCCTGGAGCCGGGGGAGGGCGGCGGCGAGATCCGCATCACCTCCCGCGACGACGGCACGCACACCGAGATCCTCGTCGAGGACGACGGCGTCGGGATGGACCCGGACGGCCTGCGCGCGCTGCTCACGGCGCGCGAGGAGGGCGGTCACGTGGGCCTGCGGAACGTCGACACCCGGCTTCGCCAGGTCTACGGCAGCGGGGGCGGTCTGGTCGTCGAGACCAACGCCGGCGCGGGTACCCTGGTGCGCATGCGAGTCCCGAAATCGCAGCCCCTCCACGACCCGGACGACGACTGAGGAGCGGCATGATCGACGTCCTCGTCGCCGACGACGAGCAGCCGGCCCTCGACGAGCTCGTGCACCTGCTGCGTGCCGACCCGCGCATCGGCGAGATCCTCACCGCGGCAAACGGCGCCGACGCGCTGCGTCAGCTCTCCGCGCGTGCGGTGCGGATCGCCTTCCTCGACATCCACATGCCGGGTCTGCTCGGCACCGAGCTCGCCCGCGCGCTCCTCGGTCTCGCGGAGCCGCCCGCGGTCGTGTTCGTCACCGCCGACGAGGCCCGTGCGGTCGAGGCGTTCGAGCTGCGCGCGGCGGACTACCTCCTCAAGCCGGTCCGGCGGGAACGCCTGCGCAGCGCTGTGGATCGGGTGATCGAGCAGGAGGCCGCACCGCGCGGCGAGGACGAGGTGCTGCCGGTGACCGTGGGTGCGTCCGTGCGGTTCGTCCGGCGCAGCGACGTGCGCTGGGTGCAGGCGCAGGGCGACTACGCGCGGCTGCACACGGAGGACGACGGGCCCGGCCACCTCGTGCGCATCCCGCTCTCCGAGCTCGAGTCCCGGTGGGCGCCGGCGGGATTCCTCCGCATCCACCGTTCCACGCTCGTCCGGATCGCCGCGGTGACCGAGGCGCGGCTGTCGGGTGGGGAACCCGTCGTCGTCGTCGGCACGGCCGTGCTGCCGGTGAGCAGAAGGCTCGTCGCGACGGTGCGGGAGGCGCTCGTGCGGGGGGAGGGAACGGGATGACCGAGGCGCCGAAGCGGGTGCGCGTCACGGCGGACACCCCGCCCCGTCGCTCCTCCGCCGCCACGCGGGGGATCGCGCTACCCGGAGCCCCGGTCGCGGAGGCCGACGCCGTCTACGCCCGTGCCCTGATGCGCAGCCAGCTCCGGCTCGCGCTGGGCACCGTCGCCGGCTTCGTGGTGGTCGTCGTCGCCCTGGCGCTCGGGATCGCGCTCATCCCCGAGGTCGATGCCGTCGTTCTCGGCGGCCTGCCGCTGTCGTGGCTGCTCCAGGCCTTCGCGTTCTACCCGGTGATCCTCGTGTTCGCGGTGCTGTACGTGCGCACGGCGGTCCGCAACGAGCGGCGGTACCGCGCCCTGCGGGACCGCGAGTGAACGCCGTTCTCGACCTCGTCGGGGTCGCCCTGGTCGTGATCGCCACCCTCCTCATCGGCGTGTACGGGCTGCGGGTGTCGCGCACGACGAGCGACTTCTTCGTGGCGTCGCGCACGGTGCGTCCGGTCTGGAACGCCTCGGCCATCAGCGGCGAGTATCTCTCGGCCGGCACCTTCCTCGGCCTCTCCGGGCTGGTGCTGCTGGACGGCGCCCGCGGCTTCTGGTTCCCCATCGGGTACGCCGCGGGGTACCTGCTCGTGCTCGTCTTCGTGGCCGCGCCCCTGCGCCGCAGCGGGGCGTACACGATCCCCGATTTCGTCGAGGCCCGGCTCGACTCGACCGCCGCGCGCCGTGTCACCAGCCTCGCGGTCCTCATCATCGGCTGGCTCTACATCGTGCCGCAGCTGCACGGCGCGGGCATCACTCTCGTCGTGGTCGCCGGGCTGCCGGAGTGGGTCGGGGCCGTGACGATCGCGGTGCTCGTGGCGGCGGCGGTCGCCGCGGGCGGCATGCGCGCGATCACCTTCGTGCAGGCCTTCCAGTACTGGCTCAAGCTCACCGCGCTCCTCGTGCCGGTGGTGTGCATCGCGTTCGCCTTGAGTGGAGGGCCGCACGACTTCGATCCCGCGCTCGTCTTCCCCGCCGAGGCCGGGCCGTCCGGCTTCGACGCCTACGAGACCGCGTCGCTGCTGCTCGCGCTGCTCCTCGGCACGATGGGCCTGCCGCACGTCCTGGTGCGGTTCTACACGAGCCCGACCGGAGCCTCCGCGCGGCGGACCACCGTGATCGTCATCGCCATGGTGAGCGCGTTCTACGCCGTGTCGAGCGCGATGGGGCTCCTGGCGCGGATCGCCGCCCCCGACCTCGCGCGGCCGGGGATCGCCGACACCGTCGTGCTGCAGCTTCCGTCGCGGGTGTTCCCTGGGCTCGCGGGTGAGCTGCTGACGGCCCTCATCGTCGCCGGGGCCTTCGCCGCGTTCCTGGCGACTTCGGCCGGACTCGTGGTCTCGCTCGCGGGGGTCATCAGCCAGGACGTCTTCTCCGGCTCCGTGCGCTCCTTCCGGCTGTCCGCGGTGCTGTGTGCGCTCGTGCCGCTGGGGGTCGCGCTGCTCACGGTTCCCGCGGGGCTCGTGTCGAGCGTGGGGGTGGTGTTCGTCGTGGCGGCGTCTACGCTCTCGCCCGTGGTGCTGCTGGGCGTGTGGTGGCGGGGCCTCACCGCGCGCGGGGCGGTCGCGGGCATGGTGTGCGGCGGCGTCGCGACCGGGCTCGCCCTGCTCGTGCACGCCGCGGTGGACGGGGTCGGCGTCGTGGCACCGTACCTCGCGCAGCCCGCCGCCTGGACGATCCCGCTGGCGACCGGAGTCACCGTCGCCGTGTCGATGCTCGACCCTCGCGGACCCTCGCCCCGCACGGACCGCTTCCTCGCCCGCGTGCACACCCCCGACCGCGCCTGAGTCTGCTTCTGCGTCCTGCTTCCTGGAACAGGCGGTCGCGCCGCTTCAGGCAGGTGAAAGCCCATCGAGCCTGAGCCAGCGTGAGTGCCTGAAGAGCGGGGTCGGTGTGGTCGGGCCAGGGGGCTCCAGCGGGACGGCAGGCACTGGCGCGAGCACAGGCAGGGAGGATCAGGAGTGCCTGAACTGGCGTGGGTGCTTGTGCTGGCGTGGATGCCTGAACTGGCGTGGGTGCTTGAACTGGCGGGAGTGCCTGAACTGGCGTGGGTGCCTGTTCGGGCGCGTCAGCGAGGTCGCGCGCGAGGGCAGGCAGTGGCGTGAGAGCAGGCAGGGAGGGTGGGGGGTGCCTGTGCTGGCGGGAGTGCCTGAACTGGCGTGGGTGCCTGTTCGGGCGCGTCGGCCAGGTTGCGCGCGAGGGCAGGCAGTGGCGTGAGAGCAGGCAGGGAGGGTGAAGAGTGCCTGTTCTGGCGGGAGTGCCTGAACTGGCGTGGGTGCCTGAACTGGCGTGGGTGCCTGTTCGGGCGCGTCGGCCAGGTTGCGCGCGAGGGCAGGCAGTGGCGTGAGAACAGGCAAGGAGGGCGGGGAGTGCCTGTGCTGGCGGGAGTGCCTGAATCGGCGGGAGTGCCTGTGCGGGAGGGTCAGAGGGTGCGGCTGCGTGGCATCAGGCGCACCGGGGGGAGCGGCGGCGCGGGGATGCGCTGGTCGTGCCCCTCGACGACGCCGAACCGGGGGGATGCGGCCTCCCAGTCCTCGCGGGCGGCGGCGATCTCGTCATGGGAGCGCCCGGCGAAGTTCCACCACATGACGATCTCGTCCTCGAACGGCTCACCACCGAGGAGGAACAGCAAGCCGCCCTCACTGCTGGTCACCTCGACGTCGTCGCGGGAATCGCCGAGGTAGAGCATGTCGTTGCGGGTCATCGCGTGCTCCGGGACGGCGGCGTCGCCCTCGACGAGGAGCAGCGCGTGCTCCCACTCCGGCCGCAGCGGCAGGCGCACCGTGGTCCCGGCGGGCACGACGATCTCCGCCCCGACGATCGGCGTGTGCACGGTCGCCGGCGAGTGCACGCCCGCGAACTCGCCGAGCACGACCGTGGCCGTGGCGTCCGATCCGGTCGCGGCCGGGAGGGTCGTCGTCGGCAGGTCGGTGTGCCGCTCGAAGCCGCCGTCCCCGTGGCGCGCGGACTCCGGGAGCACGACCCAGAACTGCAGCGCATCGAGCGGAACGGGGCCGTCGCCCACGGAGTACTCCGAGTGCGAGATGCCGTTGCCCGCGGTCATGAGGTTGAGCTGTCCGCGCCGGAGGTCGGCATCGCTGCCCAGCGAATCGCGGTGCCGGATCTCGCCGACCAGCGGCCAGGTCACCGTCTGCAGACCGATGTGCGGATGCGGCTCGACGCGCATCCGGGTCTCGGCCGGGCCGAACCGGTCGAGGAAGCACCATGCGCCGATGGTGGGGAGGTTGCGATGCGGCAGCACCCGCAGCACCTCCATGCCGCGCACACCGCCGAGCGGCACCGCCCGGGGTTCGAGGACGAGGCGGCGCTGCCCGATCATTCCGCCCTGCCCGTGGGGTCCTCGTCCGCGCCGGCCGACTTCTCCTGCACCGGGGCGTCCGCCGTCGAGCCCGGGCGCTGCGGCCAGCGGATCTCGGCGCCGGGCACCTCGTGCGTCTGGAGGTACTTCGCGATGTACGGGCAGAGCGGCACGATCGCGTCGCCCGTCGACGCCACGTCGGTCAGTGCCGCCGCGGCGAGCTTCCCCGCCAGGCCCTGGCCCTGGAAGGCCGGGTCGATCTCGGTGTGCAGGAAGCGGATCGCGCCGGGGCGGGTGTCGAACTCGGCGAACCCGGCCAGCACGTCATCGGAACGGATCTCGTAGCGGGAGGCCTCGTCGTTGCGGGTCACGGTGATGTCGGTCATCGGATGCTCCTTCCGGCGTCTGGAACCAACCTACGCCCGGGATCGAGGGTGCGGGCCTGTGGACGTCGCCGTGCCGCTGTCCGTCGGGGTGATTACGCTGGAGGGATGCCGCAGACTCCCCGTGATCCGTACGACGGATGGATCCCCGAGCCGGACGCGGCATCCGACCAGCCCTGGGACGACGGGTGGGAGCCGACCGAGCCGCCGGAGCCGATGGACTGGGAGCCGCAGGGCGCGGGCTTCGAGCCGCCCCTCGACTGGGGTCCGGGTCCGACGACCGCGGTGACCACCGCGCCGGCCGTCCGCCGCGCCACACCCAGCCGGTATGCGACGGCCCGTGAGGCACTGCACACCGTCTTCGGCTACGACGACTTCCGCGGCGACCAGGCGGCCATCGTCGAGCAGGTCATCGGCGGCGGCGACGCCGTCGTCCTGATGCCCACCGGCGGCGGCAAGAGCATCACGTACCAGGTGCCCGCGCTCGTGCGCGAAGGCACCGGACTCGTCATCAGCCCCCTCATCGCGCTCATGCACGACCAGGTCGACGCGCTGCGCGCCAACGGTGTGAAGGCCGCGTACCTCAACTCCACCCAGTCGATCGAGGAGCGCCGCGAGGTCGAGCGCGCCTATGTCGCCGGCGAGCTCGACCTCATCTACGTCGCCCCGGAGCGCCTGTCGAGCGCGCAGACCACCTCCCTCCTGCAGCGCGGCACGCTCAGTGTCATCGCCATCGACGAGGCCCACTGCGTGTCGCAGTGGGGTCACGACTTCCGGCCTGACTACCTCGCGCTCGGCGACCTGGGCGAGCGGTTCCCCGGCGTCCCGCGCATGGCCCTGACAGCCACCGCGACGCGGGCCACGCACAAGGAGCTCACCGAGCGCCTGCACCTCGACGCGGCGAAGCACTTCGTGGCGAGCTTCGATCGCCCCAACATCCAGTACCGCATCGTCCCGAAGGTCGATCCCCGCAAGCAGCTCGTGCAGTTCATCCGGTCGCAGCCGGAGGGGGCGGCGGGCATCGTCTATGCGCTCAGCCGCAAGTCCGTCGAGCAGACGGCGACCTATCTCGCCGCGCAGGGTCTCGACGCGCTGCCGTACCACGCCGGTCTGCCCGCCGAGGTGCGGGCGGCGAACCAGTCGCGCTTCCTCCGTGAAGACGGCGTCGTGATGGTGGCGACCATCGCGTTCGGCATGGGCATCGACAAGCCCGACGTGCGCTTCGTCGCCCACATCGATCTGCCGAAGTCCGTCGAGGGGTACTACCAGGAGACCGGGCGCGCCGGCCGCGACGGCGAGCCGTCCGTGGCATGGATGGCGTACGGGCTCGGCGACGTCGTGCAGCAGCGCCGACTGATCGATCAGAGTCCCGGCGACCGCACGTTCAAGATGCGCATGGGGCAGCACCTCGATGCGATGCTCGCGCTGTGCGAGACAGTGGAGTGCCGCCGACAGAACCTCCTCGGGTACTTCGGTCAGGACTCGCAGCCCTGCGGCAACTGCGACACGTGCCTCGACGACACGGCGACCTTCGACGGGCTCGTCCCCGCGCAGAAGCTGCTGTCCACGATCGTGCGGCTGAAGCGGGAGCGGAATCAGGCCTTCGGTGCGGGCCACCTCATCGACATCCTCCGCGGAGCCTCGACCGAGCGCATCCGCCAGCAGCGGCACGACGCCCTCGCGACCTATGGCATCGGCGCCGACCTCTCCGACCAGGACTGGCGGAGCGTGGTGCGCCAGCTCCTCGCCCGGGGCATCCTCGTCGCGCAGGGCGACTACGGCACGCTCGCACCCGGAGAGGCCGCGGCCGGGGTGCTGCGCGGCGAGACCGCGGTACCGCTTCGGAAAGACACGATCGGACGCCCGTCGTCGCCGTCCCGCGCCCGGAAGGCGAGTGCCGCCGACGCCCTCGACGCCGGAGACCGGGAGCTGTTCGAGGCGCTGCGGGCCTGGCGCGCCGAGACCGCCAGAGAGCAGGGCGTCCCGGCGTACATCGTCTTCGGCGACGCCACGCTCCGTGCGCTGGCGGAGCATCGGCCGACCTCGCACGCCGACCTCGACGGCATCACCCGCATCGGTGCGAAGAAGCGCGAGGCCTACGGCGACGGCGTCCTCGCCGTCATCGCCGCCTCCTGACCCCGAACCACACCCTTCCGCGCGAGCCACCCCTTTGCGGACGCTCGCAGGGGGCCGAGATGCACGGAACGGGGGGGTCGACGGAGCTCCGAAGGGGGAACCTGTCGCGAGCCGACAAGGACGGGCGCAGACGGGGCGACCAGACGTTGGAGGATGCGGACAGGGGACTTCGTGCGGTTTTGTCGCACACCTACCATGAGAGGCATCCACTTTCGTCTCTCCGAGAGGAACGCTCATGGTCGACGCCGCCGTCCGCCCTTCGACGACACCTGACCCGCGCGAGAGCGCGACCGCCCCGCGGATCGATGTCGCCCGCCTGAACGACGCCCTCATGGGCACCTGGGGCGACGTACGCCGCCAGGCCCGCGAGATGATCAAGGACTCCGCGTTCTGGCGGAAGGACGAGCTCGGCAAGGACGACCACCGCGAGCGCGTGCTCAGCCAGCTCCACCTCCTCGTCGACAACAAGGCCGTGCACCGGGCGTTCCCGAAGCGCTTCGGCGGCGAGGAGAACAACGGCGGCAACATCGCCGGGTTCGAGGAGCTCGTGGCCGCCGACCCGAGCCTGCAGATCAAGTCGGGCGTGCAGTGGGGGCTCTTCGGCTCCGCGATCCTGCAGCTCGGCACGAAGGAGCACCACGACAAGTGGCTCCCCGGTGTCATGGACCTGTCGATCCCCGGCGCGTTCGCAATGACCGAGATCGGGCACGGCTCCGATGTCGCCGCGGTCGGCACCACCGCCACGTACGACCCGGAGACGGAGGAGTTCATCATCCACACGCCGTTCCGGGGAGCTGTGAAGGAGTACCTCGGCAACGCGGCACTGCACGGCATCGCGGCGACGGTCTTCGCGCAGCTCATCACGAACGGCGTCAACCACGGCGTGCACTGCTTCTACGTGCCCCTGCGCGGCGAGGACGGCGTGGATCTGCCGGGCATCGGTCGCGAGGACGACGGTCTCAAGGGCGGACTGAACGGCATCGACAACGGCCGTCTCTCCTTCGACCAGGTGCGCATCCCGCGCACGAACCTGTTGAACCGCTACGGCGACGTCGCCCCGGACGGCACCTACTCCAGCGCGATCGACAGCCCCGGCCGCCGCTTCTTCACGATGCTCGGCACCCTCGTGCAGGGACGTGTCTCGCTCGACGGCGCCGCTTCCTGGGCTTCCGCCCTCGGCCTGCACATCGCGATCACCTACGCCACGCAGCGTCGCCAGTTCGACGGGGCGGACGGGCAGGAGGTCGTGCTGATGGACTACGGCAAGCATCAGCGCCGTCTGCTCCCGCGCCTGGCCACCACGTACGCGCAGATCTTCGCGCACGACGAGTTCCTGCAGAAGTTCGACGGCGTCTTCTCCGGTCGCACCGACACCCCGGACGACCGGGAAGACCTGGAGACGCTCGCGGCGGCGCTCAAGCCGCTGTCGACCTGGCATGCGCTCGACACGCTGCAGGAGGCCCGCGAGGCGTGCGGCGGCGCCGGCTTCATGTTCGAGAACCGGCTCGTCGGACTCCGCGCCGACCTCGACATCTACGTCACGTTCGAGGGCGACAACAACGTCCTGCTCCAGCTCGTCGGCAAGCGGCTGCTGACCGACTACGCGAAGCAGTTCCAGGGCAAGGACGCCGCGGCCCTCGCGCGCTACGCCGTGGGGATGACCGCCGGCAAGCTGTTCCACGGCGCAGGGCTCCGTCAGCTCGGCCAGGCGGTGACCGACTTCGGTCAGGTCGCTCGGTCGGTGGAGCGCGGACTGCGCGAGGAGCAGCAGCACGACCTCCTCGCGGGCCGCGTGCAGCAGATGGTCGCCGACATCGCGACCCGGCTGCGCGCCGCCGGCAAGGACAAGGTGCTCGGGGCGCGGCTGTTCAACGAGAACCAGGCCGAGCTCATCGAGGCGGCCAGGGCGCACGGCGAGCTGCTGCAGTGGGAGGCCTTCACCGACGCCGTCCACGCGATGGACGATGCCGAGACGAAGAAGGTCATGACCTGGCTCCGCGACCTCTTCGGTCTGCAGCTCATCGAGAAGCACCTCGCCTGGCACCTCATCCACGGGCGGCTCTCCACGCAGCGGGCGGCGGCGGTGTCGAGCTACATCGATCGGCTGTGCGCGCGGCTGCGTCCGTACGCCCTCGACCTCGTGGACGCGTTCGGCTACGAGCCCGAGCACGTGCGGGCTCCCATCGCGAGCGGTGCGGAGAAGCAGCGGCAGGACGAGGCCCGCGCGTACTACGCCGACCTCGAGGCCACCGGTCAGGCTCCCGTCCTGGAGAAGACCCTCAAGCGGCAGAAGCGCTGAGCCGTCGGCCCGGGCTGTGTAGACGGCCCGGGCCCTCCGGACAGCGGATTCATCGACGCGGGCGGATAGTCTCGGCGAGTACCGACCCGAGGAGCATCATGTCGACCGTCACCGCCTACGCCGCCCCCGCCGAAGCCGCCCCGCTCGAGAAGACCGTCATCGAGCGCCGGGAGCTGGGCCCGCACGACATCCTCATCGACATCGCCTTCGCCGGCATCTGCCACTCCGACATCCACACCGTGCGCGGAGACTGGGGTCCGCAGCAGTACCCGCTCGCCCCGGGACACGAGATCACCGGAACGGTCGCCGCGGTGGGGTCCGAGGTCACGAAGCACGCCCTCGGCGACCGCGTCGGCGTCGGCTGCCTGGTGAACTCGTGCCGGGAGTGCGTGTACTGCCTCCGCGGCGACGAGCAGTTCTGCACGCAGGGCGCCGTCGGCACCTACGGGGCGGTCGACCGCGACGGCACGATCACCCAGGGCGGCTACTCGCAGCAGGTCGTCGTCACCGAGGACTTCGTGCTGCGGATCCCGGATGCCCTGCCCCTGGACGCGGCGGCTCCCCTGCTGTGCGCGGGCATCACCACGTACTCGCCGCTGCGGCATTGGAAGGTCGGCCCCGGCACGCGCGTCGCGGTGGTCGGACTCGGCGGCCTCGGTCACATGGGCGTGCAGATCGCACATGCCCTCGGCGCGGAGGTGACCGTGCTGTCGCAGACGCTCGCGAAGCAGGACGACGGCCTCCGCCTCGGTGCCGACCGCTACTTCGCGACGGGCGACCGTGACACCTTCCGCGACCTGCGGGGCTCCTTCGACGTGATCCTCAACACCGTGAGCGCCGTCATCGACCTCCGCTCCTACCTCGGGCTGCTCGACGTGGACGGCACCATCGTGTGCGTCGGTGCTCCCGCGGAGGCCCTCGCCCTGAACGCGGGGTCGCTGATCGCCGGACGACGCTCCATCGCTGGCTCGAACATCGGCGGCATCCGGGAGACCCAGGAGATGCTCGACTTCTGCGCGGAGCACGGCATCACGGCGCAGATCGAGGTCATCCCCGCGTCGGCCATCAACGAGGCGTACGAGCGCGTCCTCGCGTCCGACGTCCGCTACCGCTTCGTCATCGACGCCGCCACCTTCGCCGACTGACCCCGCCCCCGTCCCGCTCCCGGCCCGGTCCGTCCGTTCCGTCGCAGGATCAAAATCGCACCCCCGGTGCCTGCCTGAGGAGCGATTTCCGTCCCGCTCCCATCCCGCTCGCGCTCCCGTCCGGTGCGGGAGCAAAAGCGCACCTCTGCTGCCCGCATCAGGCGCGATTTCCGTCCCGCGACCGGGGAGCCCCTGGGCGCGGGACGGAAAAGTCCCCGGGTGAGTGCCGCGTCGGTGCGGTTCTGATCCCGCGCTGGCCTTGGGTGGGCGCGCGCGGAGGACGAGCTGCGGGAGCGGAACCGGGTGCACCCTGCCACGGCGTTCCGCTCCGGGACGGGTAAGGCGCCGGAGCGACCCGGTGGAGGCGTCTTTCTGATCCGTCTCGGAGGACCCGGGTCCGCGCTGAAGAAGGCGCCCCTGCGGCGAGCCGCCTCCGCTGTCGGTGCGGGATCGGAACGGTGCCGGGGCCCGCTTCGGAGGGCCTGTTTCGATCCCGCGTCGGAGGTGCGCGGGGTGGCGGGATGCGAACGGTGCCGGAGTTCCGTGTCGGGGGGTCGGTTTTGATCTCGCGTCGCAGGTGCGGGTGCGGGATGGGAAAGGGGCCGTGGATCTGCGTCGAAGGGCCCTTTTCGATCCCCCGTCGGAGGTATGTGTCCTGGCGGGATGGAAAACGGGCCTGGGGAGGCGGGGGGAGGGGCGGAAGTGAACTGGGACGGGGGACGCGGGACGCGGGACGAGGACGGGGGTGTCGGTGGGGGTGGATACGGTGAGGGGATGACTTCCCTCCTCACGGGGCCCGACTCCCGCGCGCGCTGCGCCTGGGTC
>NZ_PNFU01000002.1:544134-580680 GCF_002871415.1 Microbacterium sp. UMB0228
CGACGAGGAGTGGGGGACGCCGCTGCACGGGGACCGCGCGCTGTTCGAGAAGATGGCGCTCGAGGGGTTCCAGGCGGGGCTGTCCTGGATCACGATCCTGCGCAAGCGCCCGCGGTTTCGCGAGGTGTTCGCGGGGTTCGTGCCGGAGGCCGTGGCGGCATTCGACGACGCGGACCTGGAACGCCTCATGGGCGACCCCGGCATCATCCGCAACCGCGCCAAGATCCTCGCGACGATCGGCAACGCCCGGATCGTGGAGTCGATGGCGGACGGGGAGCTCGATGCCCTGATGTGGTCCTTCGCCCCGCCGGCGACCGGAGCACGGCCACGTGAGTTCGCCGACGTCCCCGCGGTCACGCCGGAGTCGACCGCGCTGAGCAAGGAACTGCGACGCCGGGGTTTCCGCTTCGTCGGGCCGACCACGATGTACGCCCTCATGCAGTCCGCGGGCATGGTGGACGACCACATCGAGGGATGCTGGAAGGCCTGACGCCTCGACGAAGAAGAGCGCGGGGCCACACGCCCTCGCCCGATATACTCGGCACATCGGGGGATCCCCCGGCGCACGACGCCGGGTGGCTGCAGGCGCGCGGTCTCCCATCAGACCGTGAGGAGCAGGAGTGGCAACGCGCATGGCAGCGACACCGCCGACGCTGGCGGGGTACAGCTACGTGCGTCCGCTCGGGTCCGGCGGTTTCGCCGACGTGTTCCTCTATGAACAGGACATGCCGCGCCGCGTCGTCGCCGTCAAGGTCCTGCTCGCGGATGCCGTGAACCCCGAGGTGCTGCAGACCTTCAACGTGGAAGCCGACATCTCCGCGCGGCTGAGTGCCCACCCCTCGATCGTCACGATCTACCAGGCGTCCATCTCGGCGGACGGGCGGCCGTACTTCGCGATGGAGTACTGCCCCGACACGATGAGCGCGCGCTACAAGAAGGCCCCGCTCCCGCTCGCGGAGGTGCTCGACATCGGCGTGCGCATGGCCGGCGCTCTGGAGACCGTGCACCGGGCCGGTCTGCTGCACCGCGACATCAAGCCGTCCAACGTGCTCATCAACTCGCTCGGCGCGCCCGTGCTGGCCGACTTCGGCATCGCCGCCGCCGTCATGGAGGAGGGCGAGGGCGAGACCATCGCGATGTCCGTGCCCTGGAGCTCCCCCGAGGTGTTGCAGGAGCGCGTGTCCGGATCCATCCCCAGCGAGGTCTGGAGCCTCGGCGCGACGCTCTACACGCTCCTCGCCGGCCGCAGTCCGTTCGAACGCGCCGACCGCGGCTCGAACTCCCGCGATCAGCTCACCGACCGGATCATCAAGGCGCGCTACACCGCGGTGCCCGTCCCCGGCATCCCGCCGATCATCGACGACATCTTCGCGAGCGCCATGCACCGTGACCCCGCGAAGCGGCCGGCGAGCATGGCGGAGTTCGCGGAGAAGCTGCGCTGGGCGCAGTATGAGCTCGGCATCTCGCCGACGGCCTTCGAGGCGGCGTCGTCGGAGTGGGCCGCGGCCGCTCCGGTGAACTTCGGGGATACCGCCGTCCGCGGACCGGTCATCACGACGGTCGCACCGGACTCGCGTCGGGCCGCCCGCGCCGCTCAGGCCCAGGCCGCTCCGCGCGAACGCGACGACATCCCCGCAGGCCCCCGCGGCCGCAGCCGTTCGCCGCTGATGGTCGGCGTCGTCGGAGCGGCGATCGGGGCCGCCGCCATCGCGGGCATCGGCACCGCCGTTCTGTTCCTCACCGGGATCCTGTGATGGCCGCAGGGAACCGCAGTCGCGCCGAGGTCGCGAGCCCGTCTCGGGGGCGGCTGATCGCGCTGGTCTCCGGGATCCTCGCGCTCGTGGTCGTCGTGGCGCTCGCGGTGACGGCGCAGGGGTATCAGTCCCAGGAGGTGCCGCGACTCGAGCCCTCGGTCTGGGTCATGCGCGACAGCGGGCAGTATGCCCGCGTGAACACCGAGCTCGCCGAGATCGACACGGTCCGCGACGTCGACGACCCCGAGGCGGTCTGGCAGAGCGGTTCCAGCACCGTGCTGTTCGCGCAGGGGAACCGGCAGCGATGGGACGTCGACCCGGCCAGCCCGGCCGATCTGCTCTCGGACAGCTCGGACGAGGGGACGCCGCTCGCCTCGCAGCCCACGCCCGCCGGCACGCGCGACGTGCTCTCCGCGGGAGCCTATGTGGCGTATCGCACCGACACCGGCCAAGTGTCCGTGTCGACCCTGGCCACGGGGGCGGGGACGGCCCCGGTCGATCCCTTCGCCGAGGTCGAGGTCGAGGAGGGCGAGGAGCCGCCGGCCTACACCGCGGATGCGATCGGGCTCTCGCCGGACGGGCTGCTCGTGCTCTACTCGGCGGACGAGGGGGCCGTGCGCCGGTTCGACATCGACGAGCACCGGTTCCTCGGGGACGAGTCCCCCGTGGCCGATGCGCCGGAAGCGGGAGAGGGGCTGGCGATCGCCGTCGTCGGCGAGCGCTGGGCGATGCTGCAGCCGAGCTCGGGCGCGCTGTGGCTCTCCGGACGCGATGAGGCGGTCACCCTCGACGTCGCCGAGGACGCACGCCTGCAGCGCGGTGCCGCCGAGGGCGACGCGGTGCTGGTCGCCGACTCGGACGGCCTCGTCTCCGTGGACCTCGCGTCGGGAGAGGCCGAGCGGGTGGCCGAGGCCTCCGGCGTCCCCGCCGCACCGGTCACGGTGCGCGGGGAGACCTACGCGGCGTGGCTCGACAGCGGCAGCGGAACCCTCTGGAGCGCGGGGGAGACCACCCCGCTGCAGGTTCCGGACGAGACGCTCGACGCGGCCGCCATCGATCCGGTCTTCCAGGGCAACGGCGACCGTGCGGTGCTGGTCGAGAAGGGCACCGGTCTCATCTGGACCGCGCCGGAGGGCGTGCTGATCCCTCTCGAGCAATGGAAGATCGAAGACGACACGGAGCAGCAGGAGGGCACGATCGTCGTCGAGGACGTGGCGGAGCAGCTGCCGCCGGTCGCCGTCGACGACGCGTTCGGCGTGCGGGCCGGGGAGCAGGTCATCCTCCCCGTGCTCTTCAACGATCACGATCCGAACAAGAAGGACGTCCTCACGATCGACCCGGACTCGGTCGCCTCCGGCCTGAGCGACCCCGACTTCGGGGATCTGTCGCTCGTGGCGAACGGTCAATCCCTGGTCGTGAACGTGAAGGCGGGCTCCGGGCAGACGAGCTTCACCTATGCCGTGACCGACGGCGCCGCCGTGTCGCCCCCGGCGACCGTGACCCTCACGGTGGTCGATCCCGGGGTCAACTCCGCCCCGGTGTGGTGCGGGGTCGACGCCTGCACTCAGGAATGGCCGACACCGCAGATCCTCGCCGGCGGGAGCACGATCGTCTCGGCGCTCTCCGGATGGGTCGACCCCGAGGGCGATGCGTTCGTCCTGAGCGACGCGTACGAGACGGACTCCTCGTCCCCGGTGATGGTGGCCCCGATGGCCGACGGTCGGGTCGCGATCCGGCACACCGACCCCAATGCCGCGGACGCCGTGATCTCGGTCACGGTCGTCGTGCAGGACGTGCACGGGGCGACGGCGGAGAAGACCATCGAGGTCCAGGTCAGCGGGAGTCCGGCGCTGCAGGCGTCGGCCGTCGCGGTGACCGCGCGCGTGGGCGAGCGGCAATCCCTACGCATCTCCGACCACCTGTCCGGAGGGTCGGGGTCGTATCGCCTCGTCGATGCCGTGCAGACCGCCGCGACGGCCCAGGGCTTCGAGGTCACCCCGAACGTGGCCTCGGGCACCGTCGATCTGACCGCCGCCGAGCCGGGCCAGTACGTGGTCACCTACACCGCGCAGGACGTCACAACCCAGGCCGAGCAGTCCGCGGTCATCCGGATCACCGCTGTCGACGGCTCCGCGGCGCTCGCGATGGCACCGCTGACGGCGTTCGTCCGCGAGGGCGAGGACACGACCGTCGATGTCCTCGGCGCGGTGCAGAACACCAGCGGACGGGTGCTGCTGCTGTCCGACGCCGTGAGCTCGACGCCGCAGCTCAACGTGCGCGTGGTCGGCAGCGAGAGCCTGCGGGTCAACGGCACGACCGAGGACGGCGAGCCCGGCCTGATCGGCAAGGCCACCGTCACGGTGGCGGACGGCGCGGGCGGGGCCGTGCAGGGGACGGTCAGCGTGTTCCTCACTCCGCCGTCGACGGTCACCCGGCCGATCGTCTTCCCGGACGCGGTGACGGTGCGAGCCGGTTCGCTCACGCGCATCGACGTGGCGGCCAACGATGTCGCACCCCGCGGGGAGCCGCTCCTCGTGCTCCCCGAGGTGACCGGATCGGGCGAGCCGGACGAGCTCGTGTTCGCCGACCGCAACGCGCTCCGCTATCTGGCGCCGAAGACTCCCGGCACGTACCGGCTGACCTACTCCGTCTCCCTCGAACGGAATCCCACGCTGTCGGACGACGGCGTCCTGACGGTCACGGTCGTGCCCCCGGGCACGAACCGTGCCCCCACGCCGACGCCGCTCACCGGTCGCGTCCTCAGCGGCCAGACGGTCTCGATCCCGGTGCCGACGACCGGGATGGACGGCGACGGGGACCGCGTGGTGCTGTCCGGCATCGAGCAGCCGAAGAAGGGCGGAGGCACCGCCACCATCTCGGCGAACGGCGAGGCCATCGTGTACCGCGCGCCGGCCGGAGGCGTCGACGGCGGCCAGGTCTCGTTCCGCTACAGCGTTCGTGATCCGCAGGGCGAGGAGGGGAGCGCGGCGGTGCGCATCGGCGTCCTCGATGCGGACGTCGACGACGCCGCCCCGGTGACCTTCAGTGATTACGTCCGCGTGGAGGCGGGATCGCGCACGCCGGTCGTGCTGGATCCGCGCTCGAACGATCTCGACCCGGCGCAGAGCGAGCTCGAGATCACCGAGCTCGTGCCGAACGCGCCGCCCGTCAAGGGGAACCCGCTGTACGACCGGCTCAACGCGCTGATCGACTCCGACACCTCGCTGAAGGACGGCCGGGTCGTGCTGCGTGCCGGCGAGACCGCCGGCACCAATTCGTACTTCTACACGGTGAAGTCGTCGCGCACGGGGAGCACGGCGCAGGGCCTCATCGTGGTGACCGTCACCGACGGCACCGTCGCGGACCAGCCGGTCATCGCGGACACCGTGCTCACCGCGCGCGACCGCGACGACTTCGCCGAACGCGGCATCGATGTCGTGACCGACCGGGTCCGCTGGCCCTCCGGCGACGTCGGCTCGCTGCGGCTGCGCCTGTGGGGCGAGCAGCCGGGCTACTCGGTGCAGGGGAACCGCATCGTGGGCACCGCGCCGAAGGAGGGCGCTCTGGTGCCCTTCCAGCTCACCGGGACCGCAGCGAACGGACGCGACGTCGTCGCCTACGGATTCCTGCGCATACCGGCGTTCGACGACATGCAGGTGCAGCTCGTCCCCGGCGCGACGCCGGTCGTCGTGGACGAGGATGCGGCCGTCTCCTTCCCCGTGCAGGACTACGCCGATCTCCCGTCGTCCGATGCGATCGAGATCGGCACCGGGTCCTTCACCGCCCAGCGGGCTGCCGCGTCGTGCGCGGCCGACGGTCCGCGCGAGGCGGAGTACCGGGCCGGCCGCGAGGCGCCCTGGTCGGACACCTGCCTGATCCCGGTGCGCCTGGAGGGGCAGAAGCGCTGGTCGTACCTCGACGTGCCCATCAGCGTCCGCCCCGCCGAGCCGCAGCTGCTGCTCTCCTCGATCTCGCACACGATCGCCCCCGGAGCGACGGAGAGCGTCGATCTCTACGCCAACATGGCCGCGTGGGAAGGCGGCAGGGAGGGCAATGCGTCCTCCCTCGAGTACCGCATCGTCTACTCCGGATCGGCGTTCCTCGTCACCCAGAGCGGGGGGAAGCTGACGATCGAGGCGCGTGCGGATGCGCGACCCGGCAACACCGAGAACGTCAGCGTCACCGTGCCGCAGTACGGGCAGCCGTCGGCGTCCGTCCGCCTCGTCGTCGGCGCGGCCCCGCCGGACGCCCCGCGCGGAGCGACCTTCACCAAGCAGTGCGTCGTCACGAGCGCCAACTGCTCGATCGACGTGGTCGACGTCGCCGGGGAGTACGACCCCTTCGAGGGGAAGCCGGGATCCGGACTGCGCCTGATGTCGCTCGGTGCCGGCGCGCGCTGCGACGTGGCCTCGGTCTCGACGTCGGGCGCCAAGACCATCACGGCGACCTGGCCCGGCGGCGGGCAGGCTCCCGGCGGACAGTGCGTGATCCCGTTCGTCGTGTCGGACGCGCAGGGGCGCACCGGGACCGGCACGCTGACCCTCGACCTCCAGGGGTTCCCGCAGGCCCCCGCGAGCGTCACGACGGTCGGCTTCACCCGCACGACCGTCGCTCTGGAGGTGCCGCTCGGCGAGGCGGGACGCGCGCACCCCGCGGTCTCCGGTGTGACGATCCTCCAGGACGGCGCTCCGGCGAACGCGTCCTGCAGCCCCGCCGGCGCTGTCTACCGGTGCACGGTCAACGGGCTGACGAACGGCGCCCCGCACACGTTCACCGCCGCGGCCGTCAACGCCGTCGGTACCTCGGCCGCGACGTCGCCGCACACCAGCTGGGCATACGCCGCCCCGGTCGTGGCGAACGCGACGGCCACGCCGGAGTACCGACCGGACGTCTCCGACCGCGGGCGCGGTGCCGTCCGTCTCTCGATCGACGCCGCGGACGACGCCGTGGCGTTCCGGATCGAGGAGACGGGCGAGGTCATCAACCGCACGGGGGCGACCACCGCCGCCGACATCGCGCTGTCGCCGGGACCGCAGACCCTGACGATCGTTCCGATCAGCCAGTTCCAGCCGCCGACCGGCGGCGGTAACGAAGGTGGCGGGTTCCGCACCTCGGTGACGGTCGCCGGCTCGGTGTACTTCGATCCTGGTCAGACTCAGGCGCACGCGGTGTCCAACACCGCGGTGAACGTGTCGGGCATCGCCGCCCAGGCCAACGGCAGCGCGCGGGGCGTTCGTGTGACATATCTGGCGTGGCGGTCGGGCAACGCCAGCTGCACGGCGAACGGGGACGGCACCCTTTCGGTGTCCGGCGGCGAGGTGCAGTCGGATTCGCCCTCGCTTCAGGGACTGGCCCCGTACCAGCTGTACTACGTCAAGGCGTGCGCATCCAACGGCTATGGCGTGGCCGAGTCGGCGACGACGACCGTCTTCACGTTCACGTTCGTCGACGGCCCGGGCGGCGACACGACCTACACGGTCGCGAAGGATGCCCGCCGCGACGGGAACCGCTACGACTACGGCCTGGCCTCGCCCCCGCGCATCGACGTGGAGAACGGCTTCGTGCCGAAGTACTACATGTACGGATCGTGGCGCGATGATTTCGCGCTGTCTCCGGACTCGTCGCCCGGGCAGGTCCGTGCGCGCGCCTGCCACGCCACCCAGAGCGGTTCCTGCTCCGGCGAGGTGAACATCACCGCGACGACCGCGCCGACCGTCGTCACCGCCGTGTTCCAGTCCTGCATGCCCGCCGTCGAGGAGGACGTCGTGAGAGTGTCCAGCGCCGCCCGCGGCTCGTACACTCTCGTGGCCACGCCCCTGGTCGATACCCCCGGCACCTTCGACGTGAAGATCACGTGGACCGGGGCCTTCGCCACCCTGACCCCCATCACGCATCGCGTCACGGGCCTGTGCCCCTGACCGCCGAGCACACCGACACGAATACTCTTTCCCTATGCCAGCCACCGCAGCAGCCCCCGTCACCCTCGCTCCCGAGCAGGCCTCCTGGTTCGCCGAGACGTTCTCGATCCTCACCGGCAACATCGAGCAGGCGATCCTCGGCAAGCGCCACGTGGTCGAACTCGTGCTCGCCACCGCCGTCAGCGGCGGCCACGTCCTCCTGGAGGACTATCCGGGAACCGGCAAGACGGCGCTCGCCCGCGCCGTCGCCCAGACGGTCAACGGGACCAGCAGCCGCATCCAGTTCACCCCGGACCTCCTTCCGGGCGACGTGACCGGCATCACGGTCTACGACCAGAAGGAGGGCACGTTCGAGTTCCACGCGGGGCCCGTCTTCGCGAACATCGTGCTCGCCGACGAGATCAACCGGGCGAGCCCGAAGACCCAGTCCGCGCTGCTCGAGGTCATGGAGGAGGGGACGGTCACGGTCGACGGCGTCACCCGGTCCGTCGGCTCCCCGTTCCTCGTGATGGCGACGCAGAACCCCATCGAGCAGGGCGGCACCTACCGGCTCCCGGAGGCGCAGCTCGACCGCTTCATGATCAAGACCTCGATCGGCTACCCCGACGAGGCGGCGACGATGCGCATCCTGCAGGGTGCCGGCCGGCCGAAGACGGTGCTCGACGGCATCGTCGACACCGACACGATCCTGACGATGGCCGAGATGTCGCGGGGGGTCTATGTGAACCCGCTGGTGTCGGACTACATCATGCGCATCGTCGATGCCACGCGGCGCGCGTCCGAGGTCCGTCTCGGGGCCAGTGTGCGCGGGGCCCTGGCCCTGTCGCGCCTGGTGATGACGTGGGCGGCGAAGAACGGACGCACGTTCGTGACGCCCGACGACGTGCGCGAACTCGCCGTCGTCGCCCTCGCGCACCGTCTCGTGCTCGAACCGGAGGCCGAGTTCGACGGGGTGACGGCCGTGGCCGTGATCGGACAGATCCTCCTCGACGTCGAGCCTCCGCGCGAGAACGGCACTGCGTGACCTTCAGCACCGAATCCCGCCTGACGCGGACGACCGCCGGCACGAGCACGTCGACGCGGACCTCCACCGTCACGCGTTACGACCGCACGCGCCGCGGTCCCGTGCGCGGCGCGGTCTTCGGCGCGCGTCGGGTCGCCCGCTCCGTGGGGCGTGCGACGAGAGCCACGGTCGGCTGGGTCCGGGAGACGGTCACCACGGCGGGCATGCTCGTCGCCGTCGCGGTGGTGCTCGGCGTGCTCGCCGGGCTGCTGTTCGGCTGGGTGGAGGCCTGGGCGGTCGCCACGATCGCGCTCGTGCTGCTGGTGGCCTGTGTGCCGTTCATCCTCGGTGCCCACGACTACCGGATCGATCTCGTGCTCGACCGCGACCGCGTCGTCGCGGGTGCCGAGATCGGTGCGACGCTCGACGTCCGCAACAACGGCGAGCGCCTCTCGCTCCCCGGCGTCGTGGACGTGCCGGTGGGGGAGGGCCTCGTCGAGGCGCACGTGCCGCTGCTCCGGCCCGGCGCACACCACCGCGAGGAGCTGACGATCGCCGCGCACCGCCGCGGCGTCATCGACGTCGGCCCCATGACTATCACCCGCGGCGACCCGATCGGCATCCTCCGCCGAGAACTGCGCTGGCCGGACGTGCAGCGCATCCACGTGCATCCGGTGACCGTGCGGCTCCCCAGCACCAGCGCGGGCCTGATCCGCGACCTCGAGGGCACGCCGAGCACCACCCTCGTGGACGCCGACCTCTCCTTCCATGCCGTGCGGGAGTACGTCGTCGGCGATTCGCCGCGCCACATCCACTGGAAGTCGACGGCGAAGACGGGCACCCTCATGGTGCGGCAGTACGAGGAGTCCCGGCACGCGCGCATCGCCGTCATCCTCGACCTCGACCCCGAGTCCTACGCGAGCGACGACGAGTTCGAGAACACCGTCAGCGCGGCCGCGTCCCTGGCGCTGCAAGGCGTGCGGGACGGCAGGGACGTGCTCTTCGCGGTGAGCAACGAGATCCCGGAACACGGCCGTGCGGAGGTGCTGTCGATCCGCACTCTGCCCACGGTCACCCCCAAGGCGCTCCTCGACGCGACCTCCACGATCGATCAGGCGGCACGGGTGATGCGGCTCGAGGCTGTCGCGGCTCTCACCGCGCAGTCGTACCCGGACCTCTCGATCGGCTTCCTGCTGACCGGTTCGCTCCTGCCGCTCGAGCGTCTGCGCCACGCGGCGGTGAAGCTCCCGGCGGCCGTGGAGGCGGTAGCGGTGCGCAGCGAGCTCGGTGCGCAGCCGACGATGCGGACGGCCAGGGAGCTCGCGGTGATGACCCTCGGCGCGCTCGGCGACCTCCCGCAGATGCTCGCCCGAGGAGCCCTGCGATGAACGCGGCCGGCCCGAAGCGCGGGCGGGCCCGTCGTGGCCTCCTGCCCTCGGCTCTGACCCTCTGGTCGCTGGGGTACGTGCTGGTCGGCGTGCTCCTCGCCACGGCGGCCGCCTGGCCGGTCTACGAAGCGCCCCGGGCGCTCGCGGTCGGGATCGTCGGCGGCCTCCTCGGCATGGCGGTCGCGGTGGTCGCGCGCATCCTGCGCTGGGGAGCCCTGATCGCCGCGCTCGCCGCGGCCGGGGTGTATCTGGTGGTCGCGGTGCCGCTGGCCGTCCCCTCCGCGCTCACCTCCGTTCCCGCGTTCCTCGGCGGCGTGCGGGACGCGGTGCTCGGGGTCGTGCTCGGCTGGAAGCAGATGCTCACGCTGAACCCGCCGCTGGGCGAGTACCAGGCGGTCCTCATCCCCTTCCTCGTCGTGATGCTGTTCGGCTCGTTCGTCGCCACCCTCTTCGTCTGGGGCGGCAAGCGGGCGGTGGCCGCCGTCCCCGTGGTCGTGGCCATGAGCGTCTTCGGCATCGCGTTCGGTGTGAGCGGCACGTCCTCTCCGGTGTCGGTGGCCGGGGTCGAGCTCCCCGCCCCCCGGGAATGGCTGATCGGCGTCGCCGTCTTCGTGGTCTCCCTCGTCTGGCTCGTCGGACGCACGCGGCTGCAGCGTGCCGCCGCCCTGCGCAGCGTGGCGGCGGCGAACATCTCCCGCCGCGCGACCCCCGCCTGGCTCACCGTGCGCCGGCACCTCCTCTCCGCGGGCCTGGCCGTGATCGCCCTGGCTGCGGGCTTCGCGATCGCTCCCGCGGCGGCCAGCTGGTCGGACCGCTCCGTGCTCCGCGACGAGATCGAGCCCATGGTGGTGGTGCAGGAGCAGCCGAGTCCCCTCAGCTCGTATCGATCCTGGTTCGCCGGCGGCATGCTGGACACACCGGTCGTGCAGGTGGAGGGCGATCCCGGTGCCGTGGATCGCCTCCGTCTGGTCACCCTCGACGCCTACGACGGCGAGGACTTCCACATCGATGCCGACGACCGCTTCAGCCGCCTGCCCCGCTCTGCCCTCCCCGGCTCCGGTCGCGTGACGATGGAGATCACGATCGGCGAGGGCTACCGGGGGATCTGGGTCCCGTCGCCGGCCGGTCTCGCCGAGGCACCCGCCTTCTCCGGGGAGCGCGCGGACGCGCTCGCCGACGGTTTCCACGTGAACGCCGACGGCGACACCGCGATCACCGTCGCCGACGCCCCGGGCGGCGGGGAGGGGCTCGTACCCGGGGATCGCTACGCCGTGCTCATCGATGCGCCGGAGAACCCGGGTGACCTCACGGCTCTCCAGGGTGGCCGCTCGACCCTCGACACCGATCGGTACCCGGCACTCGTCGAGTGGGCCGAGATGCAGGAGCAGCCGCGGACCGGCGCCGGCTACCTCGAGGTGATCGATCGCCTGCGGTCCCGCGGCTATCTCAGCCACGCGCTGCTGGAAGACGAAGCGGCCGCCGGCTGGATCGCCGCTCTGCAGCAGTCCGAGGGGTATGCCTTCGCACCCAGCTATGCCGGACACTCCGCTGCCCGCATCGAGGAGCTCTTCACCGCGCTGACCGAGCAGGAGCGGCGGGCTGGTGCCGACGCGAAGCCGGAGATGCTCGTGTCGGCGGTGGGCGACGACGAGCAGTTCTCCGTGGCTGCGGCGCTCCTCGCGCAGCATTGGGGCCTGGAGTCCCGGGTGGTGATGGGCGCGCGCCTCGCCGGCGCGGACGAGGTCCCGGGGATCCCCGCCTGCGGCGACGTGTGCACCGGCGCGAACATGAGCGCGTGGGTCGAGGTGCGGAGCTCGGGCGGAGAGTGGATCCCCGTCGACACCACGCCGCAGTACGCGATGCTGCCGAGCACCCTCACCGAGGGCGAGCAGCTGCCGGAGCATCCCACCGTCCCCGAGCAGCCGCGGTCCGAAGCGCTGGACCCGCCGCAGGCACAGAGCGACGCGAACAACGACGCGCCTCCGCTCGAGGAGCCGGCGTCGGAGGTCCTCGCCGTCCTGTTGCCGATCCTGAAGGGGGTCGGTCTCGGCCTCCTCGCCCTGCTGCTGCTCGCCCTGCCCTTCCTCGTGCTCCTGACCGCGAAGAGCAGGCGAGCGTACGCGCGGCGCACCGCAGCAGATCCGGAGGTCCGTCTGGCGGGCGCCTGGGAGGAGCTCGCCGACGTCTACGCCGACCACGACGTGCCCATGGTCCGGAGCGGCACCCGAACCCAGCGCGCACAATCGAGTGGCCGTGCGGCCGCGCAGCGGCTGGCCGCTCTCGTGGACCGCGCCGTGTTCGCCGAGCATCCGCCGACGCCCGAGGACGCGGCGGCGGCGTGGACGATCGTGGAGGCAGAGCGGGCAGAACTCGCGACGACGGGGACACGGTGGCAGCGCCTGCGCGCCCGCATCCGGCCGACCTCGTTCGTCGCCAGGACGCGGTCGCTGCGCCTGCGCGGCTTCGGTGCACGACCCATGCTCGGTACGCTCGGATGGACCGGTTCACTGGATGACCGGAAGAAGGGGAACTCATGACCGCGCCCGCGGACTCCGGCCTGGCAGTGATGCTCGCCATCATCGGCGGACTCGGCCTGCTCGTCGGCCTCGCCGTCTACGTCTGGTATGCGTTCGCGCTCTCGCGCCTGTTCCCCCGCATCGACGGGGAAGGCTGGAAGGGCTGGGTCCCCGTCCTCAACGAGGCCGAGATCCTCGCGCGCGGGGGAGTGCCCGCCTGGTCGGTGGTGTTCTACTTCATCCCGATCGTGCAGCTCTATGGGCTGTACCTCAAAGTCGTCGCGACCCACCGCATCAACCGCCGCTTCGGGCGGAGCGCGGGAATGACCGTGCTCGCCATCCTCCTGCCGCCGGTGTGGGCGACCGTCCTCGCGTGGGGCCCGGCCCCCTATCCCGAGGGGGACCGACTCGCGGCGCTTCAGCCGGGACCTCGGCGCAGCGCACCGCCGCCCGCGGCCCCCGCGCGGGACGCCTCGGGATACACGATCCCCTCTCTCGCTCCTGCCGGGACCGGATCGTCGGAGACGCCGTCCCTCATCTTCCCGGACTATGCTGCGCCGCCCGCGGGTGCAGCGACTCCGACCCCGCCGCCGGCAGCCGCGCCGACCGCGGGTGTGCCGCAGGGTGAGCCCGCGGCACCGAGGTCGTTCGCTCCGCCGTCGTTCGCTCCGCCCGCTCCGTCGCCCTCGACGCCGTCTCCGTCGTTCGCGCCGCAGGCGCCGCCCGCGCCGTCTCCTGTGGCTGCTTCCGTTCCGCCGGCTGCCTCGATTCCGCCTGCTGCCCCCGTCCCGACGGCTGCTCCAGTTCCGCCAGCGGCGCCTGTGCTTCCGCCCGCGGCCGCTCCGACACCACCGCCCCCGACCGCACAGCCGACGCCGTCCGCTCCCGCGCAGCCGACCACCGGCATCATGGCCGCGATGGGCGACGTGCCGCCGGCCGCGTCGCAACCCGGTCCGGCCCCCGCTCCCACCACGGACCCTTTGCCGCACGAGGAGCCCGCTGCAGCCGCGCCCGCGCCGGAGGCGAACCGCGTCGTCCGGCCCGTGCCGCCTTCGTTCCGCGACGGCGCTGCGCCCGATGCTCCGCAGATGCCTACGATCCGCCCTGTTCCGTCGGTGACGGCTGCGGCACCCGCGGGGGAGCAGAGCACCCCGGCGCCCGCCGCCGCGTCACCGGCCGCCGCAGCCGCCCCGGGCGGGCTCGTGCCCGATGTCGACAAGACCGTGGTGACGCCGCGTCCGACCGACGACGACCTCGACGCCACCGTGGTGGTCGCCCGCAAGCGCGGAGTGCGGCGCGTCCTCGTGCTGGACGACGGTCGTCGGTTCTCGCTGTCCGGTGCGAGTGTCGTGATCGGCCGCAACCCCACGGGGGAACCGGGCGAGCAGCGGCTGGCCATCCCGGACACCACGCGTACGCTGTCGAAGACCCACGCCCGTCTAGTGGTGCAGGAGGACGAGTGGCGTCTGACCGACCTGCACGCCACCAACGGCGTCGTGGTCGTCGCCGACGACGGCTCGGAGACGCTTCTGGACGCCGGGGAGAGTGTGGTCGGCACCGGCCGGTTCATCCTGGGCGACGTGGGCATGCACGTTGTCGCGGAGCGCGATTCGTGACCGTGGAGTCCGTCGTCCTCCGGGCCGCCGCGCTGACCGACACCGGGCTCACGCGGACGGCCAACGAGGACGCGGTGCTCGACGCGCGTCCCGTCTTCCTGGTCGCCGACGGTATGGGCGGGCACGACGCCGGTGATCGTGCCAGCGCGGCCGTCGTCGCCGCCTTCGAGCCGTTGCGAGGGCGGGCGGTCGACGTCGGTGACATCAGCGACGCGCTCAGCCGTGCAGCGACCGCGGTCGAGGACATCGCCGCCGCGCACACCCGCGGCGCGGGCAGCACCGTGACGGGCGTGGCCCTCGTGGAGCACGAGGGGGCGCCGCACTGGCTCGTCTTCAACGTGGGGGACTCCCGGGTCTACCGGCACCACGGCACCGAGTTGGCGCAGCTCACCATCGACCACTCCCTCGGACAGGAGCTCGTCGACGCCGGGGAGCTCCGCCCCGAAGACCTGGCCTCGTTCTCGCGCCGCAACGTCATCACCCGTGCGGTCGGGGCTCCGGACAGCACCGCGGACAGCTGGCTGATCCCCGTCGTCGACGGCGAGCGGCTCCTGTTGTGCTCCGACGGGCTCACCGGCGAGGTGAGCGACGAAGCCATCCGCGCGACGCTGACCATGAACGGCCGCCCGGAGACCGCGGCGGCGGCCCTCGTCCGCCGCGCGCTGCAGGGCGGAGGACGAGACAACATCTCGGTCCTGGTGATCGATGTCGTCTCCGGCGGCGCACGCACGCGTCCCGACGAGGCGACGGGCGGACGGGCCGCGGTGTCCGCGCTCACCGACTCGATGCTCGAGGGCACAACGGTCCCGGTGCGAGCGCGATGAGCGGCGACGAGGCCGAGGAGACCGTCATCCTGACGCGGCGGGATCGCCGGCGTGCCGGAGCGGCCGCGGACCCGGTGCCCCCGGCGGCCGATGACACATCGTCCGCCGTCGACGAGGCCACCATCGTGGTGGCTCGCGCGACGACGGCTCCGGCTCCCGACCGGACCGACGATGCCGCGGAGGATGCGCCCGAAGGCGCCGTCGCCGATGAGCCGCTCGATGCCGGGTCCGAGGACGCCGTGGGCGAGGCCATCGATGACGCGACCGTGGTCGTCGATCGCTCCGGGCCTCCGGCGGCCGACGCCCCCGAGGACGCCACCGTGGCGGTCGCGCGTGCTGCTCGACGCCTGCGGCGGAAGAAGGGTGCCTCCGCAGAGGGAGACGGCACCGCACCCCCGGCTGCCGCGCCGCGGTTCCGCGTCGATTCCTTCGCCGCCCCGGACGGCGCACCGGCTCCTGCGATCTACAAGCCCCGGCCGGCACCGCGCACTCCCGTCGCTCCGCCCGTCGTCGTCGGGGCGGCCGCTCCCACGCGCGTGGTGGAGCCCGGGCTGCCGTCCGTCGCCAAGCAGGCGCAGCGGTGGAGCCTCATCACCCTTGCTGCGACCGTCGGCGCGAGCGTCGTGTCGGTCGTCGGTCTCGTCGCGCTCGGCTTCGTCGTCTTCGGCTGAGGAGGCCGACGCCCTGCGGTCCTCGCTAGGGTGGGGGAAGTCCAAAGAGGGGGGACAGACGAATGGATCGAGATGCGAAGCAGTCGACGGCGACGAGCAGCACGTCGCGCAGGCCGCGTGTCGCCGGCGTGTTCGCCGTTGTGCTCGGTGCTCTGACGGCGATCGTCGCGATTCCTGCGCTCGTCGCGGTGTCGACCGACCCGGAATTCCTCTTCGGGGGTCTCGTGGCTCTGGTCGTCGCAGCGGTGTCGTTCCTCTTCGCCGGCTTCGCCTTCCGGTTCGTCCGGGAGCCGTCGACGAGGCTCACCGCGATGACCCCGCTGCTCTGGCTCGTCGCGGCGGCGCTCTTCGTCGGTGTGCTGGGCAGCATGGGGGCGTTCGTATACGGTCAGGTCGTTCAAAACCCGCAGAGCGCGGCCGTCGGGTTGCTCCTGCTGCCGTTGGCGGGAGGCGTCATGGTCACCGGTGCGGTGCTTGTGGGGGCGGTCGCCCGGGCGCGACAGGCGGCAGCCGCCGGGCGATGATCCGACTCAGCGCCGGCGTTCTCCGAGCGGGCGTTGCGAAACGAGGTCTCCCTCGAGGGGACGTGCTTTCCAATTGAGCAGGAGCAGTGTCTCGAGTGCGGCCGAGAGCAGGACGGCGTAGAGGACGAGTCCGAGCCATCCCTCGGCACCCGCGGCGGTCAGCGCCGAGAACACCATGGCGAAGACGACGAGCAGACCGGCGAGAGCGATGAGCCGATCTGTGGCTGCGCTGCGCTCCGTCTGCCCGCCGCGTCGAGCGAGGCCGAACGATCGTACGGCGGCCACGGCGAAGCCGATCGCAAGGACGATGTTGCTCGGCAGGGACAGCATCCCGGGAGCCACGGTCTGCTTCCACATCTCCAGGGTCGCCAGCATCCCGACCATGCTCACGGCGCCGAGAAGGATCGCGACGATGCCGCGGATACGCGCGGCTTTCCGCACTCTGTGAGCCGCGCTCATCGCAGCGCTCTCAGAACGATCCCCTGCATCAACTTGTCGTGAACTTCGGCCACCCGGTGGCCCTGTCGGCGACACCAGCGAGCTGGCTCTTCGCGGAGTCGATGGCGTTGTCGAGCTGCACATTCGCGCTCGCGATCTGAATGAGTGCAGCGGCGAGCGCGCCCACCATGGCGACGATTCCCGCGGGCGCCGCGATGAGGGTGGCCAGCGCGGCGATGCCGGAGATGATTCCCGCCACCAAAGTGCCGAGGGTGGTCCACATGAGCGTCGTAAATGTGTCCAGGCCGCCCGCGAGCTTCTCCAGGCCGCCGGCAACAGGGTTGGCTATGCCCGACTCGAAATCGGAAAGCGTCGTGCGCTGGGCGGCCGTCGTCTGCTCGTACCGATCAGCACCCTTTCCGCTCCACTCCTCATCAGTTCGGAGGACAGAGGGGTCGATCTGGTCTTTCGCATTCGAAAGCGGCGTGGCGAGATCGGACCGCCATGTGCCAGCGAGCGCTCGGATCTGCTCGCGATAGCCGGGGCGACGATACGGGTCCGAGATGACCTCCCAGAACTCCCCCAGCCGTTCCATGAGCCAGTTCCAGGCGTCGCGAAGCCGGTCCGCGGCCCATTGAAGCCAGTCCCACACATCCGACAGGAGGTCGTTGACCTTGGTGCGTGCCTCCTCGATGCGGCGTTCGATGTCATCGACCAGCTGAGCCCAGTCGGGCGCGCCCGAGCCGCTTACAGGGATGGACATAGATACCTCCGGTCCGTGAAGGGATTGGCGATGACCCGCTGATGATCGCTCACGACTGCACTTCCCACATGCCGTTGATGGTGCTGACACTCTCGTCTTCGCGGGCGATGAAGAGATCGCGGACCTCCCGCAGCACCTGGGCACCGTCGGCCGCGGATGCGGAGCCGGCGGACAAGTAGGACGCGACGGCGGTGATGATCTCGCTGTACTGCGCGTAGAGCTCATCACCCTTCCAGCAGAAGGCTGCGTCGGACGAGTGCATCGAGTTCGTGGCGGCGGAGGCGTCGGCGAGGCGAGATGAGATGTCGTCCCACACCGCAGCATCGCTGCCAAGGGCTTCCGCCGCAACCTTGATCTCTTCGGCTGAGAGCATGCGCTCAGCCTCCTCTCGTCAGCATCCGGATGAGTTCGACGGGATCGGCCATACCTTCGGCGTACTCGGAAAGCGGCGTTCCCTCGAAAGGCGCAGACGGCGTTGCGGCCGCCACTGACTGCCGGGCGTCGGCCATCGCTGCCCGGATCGTGGCGGTGACCGCGCCCCCGTCGGCAGTGTGAAGCCACGAGACGTCGAGTTCCAGGCCGATCAGCGTTCCACTGCTGTCCAAGGTGACGGTGGCATGGTTGTGAGCGTCCTTACCGTGATGCACCTGATTGGCGCGCTCCGTCAGCGCGGCGAGAGTCGCGCTCAGCTGGGATGAGAACGTGTCGACGAACCGGTTGACGTTCCTATGAAAGGTGTCGCCGTCAGCGGCTGCCACGAGTTCCGAGATCTCATGCGCGCTTGGGAGCGGCGAGGGTACGGGCGATGAAGGCACTGCCGCGGCGTCCTGGGTGAAGCTCTCGCCCCACGCCGTGAGGCGGGCAATGAAGGCGTTGTTCACCGTCTCCATGATTACGCCAGACAAAGCCTCCGGCCGGACGGATGCGCGCCAGAAACTTCCGATCGAGATGTCGATCGAAGTGTCGTCTACGAGGACGGATACTTGACCGGTCGCGTCCTCTACCGGATCCGGGCCCAGGCTCTCGGTGGCTGCGCGCATTTGCGCAGTCTTCTGCGCCAGCTGCTCGTACAGCTCGTAGATCGCTTCGTTGTCGTGCGTCAACGTCCCCCCCGGGTCACCATCTTCAGTGTGCTCTTAACGTACACGACCGACGCGCGCCGCGGCCGGCTCAGTCACGAGAGATTCAGTCCCCGGGCTCGGGGCGGTCGAGGAGGCCGCCCTGTCGGTCGACCTCGACCGCCGCGTCGGCGGGGGTCTCCCGGCGTCGCCGGAGGACGATGAGGATGCCGAGGACTCCGAGCAGGCTCGCGCCGGCGATCGCGGCGATCAACGCCACCTCGCGGGTGAGGACGAACGGCGGCACGCCGTGGTCGGGCTCGACGCTCACCGCCGGGGGCCGCACGGCGCTCTCGGCCGTGTCGAAGAAGGGGCTGACGGGTCCGCGGGTGGTGGGGTCGGGGAGGAGCTGAATAGCGGCGGAGGGCCGGATGAAGCCCCAGCCGTTCACGTCATCGCGGTTGTCGGCATCCGCGCGAAGTGCGGTCGCCGTGAGCCGGTACGCCCACCCCGCGGGCGGATCCTCCGGGTGCGCCTCGGCGACCAGGGCCGCCGCCGCGCTCACGTAGCCGGTCGCGAAGCTCGATGCCGGGGCGTCGGAGGCGAACAGGCAGTCGCCGCCGCCGGTCGCCGCGGTGAGCACGTTCGCGCCGGGGGCCGTGACCCCGACCTGCGGACCGTGGATCGAGCTGTCGGTCGCGAGCCCCGTCGCGTCGGCCGCGCTCACGCCGAGCGCCTGTTCGTAGGCGGCGGGATACCGGGCTCCGTCCTCCGCCTCGGGGTCGGAGATCCTGTTGCCGCCGCTGGCGACGACGAGCGCTCCGACGGCAGCCGCGTGCTCCACCGCGCCCCGCAGCTCGGGGGAGTCCATCGCCTGTGACGACGAGACGTTGATGATGTCCGCGCCGTTGTCCGCCGCCCAGTTGATGCCGTCGGCGAGGCGCTGGGCGCTCGGGCCCCACCCCTTGTCGACGTCCTGCGCCGAGTCGCTGCGGAACGCGCGCACGGACAGCAGGCGCGCGTCGGGTGCGAGGCCGACCACGCCGGACCCGGAGACGGGCTGCGCCGCGATCTGCCCGGCGATGGCCGTGCCGTGCCCGGTCAGATCGCTCAGGCCGTCGCCGCGCTCCCCGTCGCCGACGAGGTTCACGCCGCCGACGACGACACCGGCGAGGTGCGGGTTGCCGGCGTCGATCCCGGAGTCGACGACCGCCACGACGACGCCTCTCCCGGTGGCGAGGCGGTTCGCATCCTCCGCCCCGAGGGCTGCGAGCGCCGACGGCGCCTCGGGAGCGAGCACGACGGTGCCGGGCTCACAGGCGCCGGTCGCCATCGACACGATCGTCGTGGGAGCGGTCGGCGCGGCCACCGCGGCGGCCGGCGTCCCCCACACGGCAGCACCCACCACGAGGGTGGCGAGAGCGGCGCGGCGGCGCATCACTCGTCCCCGGAGCCGGGCGACTCTCTCGCGGCCTCGGTGGTCAGGGCCGGCCCGGCGGCGAAGAAGTCGATCCACGCGCTCGGCACCCGCCCGACGTCGCCCGGAGCGTAGCCGAGCTGGGCGAGCGGGCCGCTCGCCGCGTCTTCGGCGGACTCATCCAGAACGGCGCCCGGAATGGCGTAGGCGGTGCCGGACTCGTCGACGAGCACGGCCATGCCCACCGCCTCCTCCGACGGGCCGCTCGTCTGCACGAGGGCGCCACCGCCGACGGTGACGGCGACACGGTCGCGATCCTCCGGCAGCTCGGTGCTCGTGGACCCGAGGACGGTGCGGGCGTCGTCGCCCAGGACGGCGCACGGGGTCTCGCCGGAGGCGAGCGGTGTCAGCGGAAGCGTGGGCCAGTCGTCGCCACCGGCGTTCGGCACGGTGGGAACGTCGGCCACCTCCGCCGGCGACACCTCTTCCTCGTCCGCGCCGGCCTCTTGCGCGCTGCCGAGCAGATAGAGCTGGTACGCGAGCGGGCTGAGGCGCGCGAGCTCTCCGGTTGCGAGCGCGACGTAGCGCTCGTCCGCGGGGCTGCCCTGCACGTGCACGATCGTGCCCGCCGTCAGGTCGGTCCCCGGCACCCGAGCGCCGACGGCGTTCAGCCGGATCGGCTCCAAATCGACGCCGCTCTCGAAGAGGTTGAGCCAGCGGCCGTCGACCTCGATCACGTCGCTGGTGCCGAGACCGACCGCGCGCAGCACCGCGTTCGCGTCGTCGGCGGGAACGGCGTAGCGGAGGCCGTCGGCGATCACGAAGAGCTCGTCGCCGCGTTGCACGACCGCGCCGGTGCCCGTCGACGGTGCGGCGATCGGCTTCCCCGACAGTGAGACGGCGGTCCCGGCGGAGTCGTCGACGCACGCCGTCCATGCCGTGTTGATGAGGGCGCTCGGGGTGGGCAGATCGTCAGGGGCGCCGAGGATGCCGATCGAACCGCCGACCGGGATGCCGTCGAGGGCGGCCTGATCCGTGCGCACGACCTTGAACTCGCCGGCGGGGATGAGCAGGCGGGCGCTGGCGGTGTTGATGACGGGGTACAGCGTCCCCTCGACCGAGACGTAGCGGGCGCCCGTGTCGGTGGCGACGATGAGGCGGTTGTTCTGCCAGTCTCCGGGGAGTCCCGGCTGCATGATGCCCCAGAACACGCCGACGAGGATCACGCCGACGGTGAGGGCGATGCCCGCGATGACGGCGCGCAGCGGCTTGGCCGGTTCGAGCTCCTTGCCGCCGGGGGCGCCGCCGGTGAAGGCGGAGAGGAGCCGTCGTCGGCTGAAGCCCTGGGCCTCGATCAGGTCCTTCTTGGTCGCCATCGGTCAGACGAGCCCCGCCGTGATGACCCCGAGCGGGAGCAGGAGGGCGAGCGCGACGACCTCGACCGTGTCGCCGAGCCGCGTGAGGCGGAGGCGGGCCTTCGGCGTGAGCAGCGTGAGTCCGATGAGCACCACGGTGGCGACCACGAGGATGAGCAGCATCCACGTGCGCACGTCGGGGAGGGCGAGGGCGACGGTCACACCGGTCGCGGCGAGGCCGATCGCCCCGATCGCCATCAGCACGAGCACCCCGAGACGGGCGTGCATCTGCCGCGACTGGAACATCATGCCGACGAAGGCGAGCACGCACAGCACGGCGCCCGTGACGCCGCTGGCGGCGACGAGCGGGGTCGCGATGAGGGCGGCGAGGCCGAGCGCGGCACGGAGCGCGATGAGCGTGCGGGTGCCGGCGGCGGCGCGACGCTTCACCTCCTCGGCGTCGATGGGCTGCGGCGCGGAGAACATGTCGGCGTCGCTCTGCGGCGAGATCACCCGGATGCGGGTGGAGCTCAGAGCCAGCCAGGGGATGCCGTTCGCGAGCAGCGCCGTGGTCGCGAGCATCAGCGCGTACGAGGCGAGCGGGTCGCCGAAGACCGCGGCCGCCGTGGCCGTGATCCCGATCGAGGCGCCGAGGGCGATGGGCACGAGGTGGATCTCGGGCTTGTCCTGGGTGACGGCCAGGCTGAGGCCTCCGACGACGACGAGTCCGAGCCCGAGAGCGGCGAGCGGCCAGCCCCAGATGCTCTGCGCGGGGACCGCGAGGTAGCCCGCGAGCCCGCCGTACGCCGCGGCGGTGAGGCCGAGCGCATGACCGGCCTCGGGCTGCCGCAGCCGCATCAGCACCGCAGCGGCGACGCTGAGCACGACCGCGCCCGATCCCGCGATGATCGCCGGGAGCAGAGACGTCGGCGGCGTCGCGATGAGGAGCACGGCGCAGAGGGCGAGGAAGGTGAGGCTGACGAAGAGGGCGGTCCGGGAGCTGTCCGCGGGGGTCCAGGAGTTGTGCTGCTCGGCCGTCGCGTCGATCACGGCTTCCACGACGTCGTCGTAGATGCGCGGCTCGCGCATGAGCCCGCCGCGCACCAGGGTCAGCAGCTCGCCGTCGTGCACGCCCTGGGCCGCAGCGCCGCGAGCGGGGTCCAGGGGTGTGCCGTCCGACCGCTGCAGCGCGTAGCCGCCGTGCGTGAGGGTCGGGTCCAGCACGCCGAGACTGCGGGCGAAGCCGGGGATGATCTCGACGAGAGGGACCTGCGACGGCACCCCCACGTCGAGCCTGCGGTCGTCGCTGACCACGGAGATCCGCAGCACGGTTCCTGCCACGGTGCCGCTCTGGCTCATATCGGTGGTGTCCCCCCACGTGTGTGATGCTCTCCCGCCGCAGGCGTTGCGGGGGTCCGGCCCGGACTCACTCTAGTTGACAGGCCAGATACTATCTGTTGCGCACGCGCGGGCAGGGGCGACGGTTTCGCGCGGCGAAGGGGAAACGGAGGGGATCATGCACGATGGGCTTGCACGCGGGGCGGGGTGGCTGTCCGTCTGGGCGGCGGGAGTGCTGGGCATCGCGCTCGCGTTGAGCGCATGCGCTCCGGCTTCGCCGGTCCAGCCGATCGCGACAAGCATCGACGACCTGCAGGCGGAAGCCACGGTCGAGAACTTCTTCGAACTCCTCGAGGACGGAGATGCGCGATCGGCAGTGTTGATGACCGACCTCGACGTCGACATCGACGCCGATGAGGCGCTGCTGCTCGCCGACGAGGTGTATTCGTCTGTCGATTCGAGGCCTGAACTCGTCGAGGCCACCCAGGCGGAGACGGTCGCGGACGGCGCGCAGGTACAGGTGCGGTATCAGGTCGGAGACGACACCAGGGACGAGACCATGCAACTCGTCCGCATCCCGAAGGAGGGCACGGTCCCCGAGCACCGTATCGTCCATCTGTCTTCCGAGACGGTCGGGGTGGACATGTCGGGTGCGGAACGGCTGCCCGACGGCACGGAGTACCGCATCAACGGCGTGGACGTGACTGCCGCGATCGTCGCGGCCGTGCAGGATGCGTCCGCCACAGGAGGGACACCGCGCGTGCTGGCGTTCGGAGGTAGCTACCCCATCGACGTCGTGGTTCCGGGCAGCGACGGATTCAGCGACACGTTCCTTCTCGAGGTCCCGACCTTCGTCGGTGGCGATTCCGCCGGCGAAGGGTTCGCGGACTTCGTCAGTGAATACGGGTTCTGAGTGGTAACGGCGCAGATTTATCGATCGCATGGAGAAATTTCCATACGGATCTGTCCAGGCCGTTGGAAATGGGCACCGACCTGCCTTAGCCTATGTGCGGAAACAGATTGTCGGGGGTTGTTCCGAAGTCGTCCCGTATCGGGAAGGCGCTCCCCCGCGTGTGTCCTCATGGGGACCGGAGGGAGTGAGAAATGACTGATGTCATCTCCGCAGAAGAGGGGGCTCTGCGTCGCGGAGCCCAGGCCGTGCGGGAGACGAAGACCGGGATCGATCAGCAGACCAAGAAGGTCCGCGGTGAGATCGAGCAGCTGCGCGGGTTCTGGACGGGTGCGGCCGCCGCATCGTTCACCACGCTGATGTCGCGGTGGGACGAGCAGGCTCGTCAGCTCAACGAGGTCCTCGTGACGCTCGAGGATGCCCTCGCCGGCACCGAGCGCGACCAGGCCGCGACCGAAGAATCCCACCAGCAGACCATCGCGGGCCTCGGCTCGATGATGGGCGCCTGAGCGCAGTCCGCAGAGATTTCAAGGAGAACATGATGCAGTCGATGTCCGTTCGCCCGGAGCAGGTCAACGCTCTCGCGGCGCAGATCCGCAGCGGGTCGCAGGGTATTCGTTCCGAGCTGGACCGCCTCGAGTCCGAGGTCAGCAAGCTGCGTGCGGCGTGGGATGGTGCCGCGCAGCAGGCCTACGACCAGGCGCAGGCCAAGTGGAACCGCTCGCTGAGCGAGATGCAGCAGCTGCTCACGCAGATCGCCGGGAAGACCGAGGAGATCTCGGGTCAGTACGTGCAGACCGACAAGTCGGCTGCGGGGCGCTTCGGCGCGTGAACCCGGGGCGCGGGTCTGGCGCAGCGATGCGTCGGGCCCGCGCCGTCTGCTGTGCTTTTCGGTGAGCCACCGGACGGTACAGCAGGCGTGACGGGATCGCCGGAGGAAAGAAGAGGGGGCGTCGATGACCATCGGAATCGACCTTGATCAGATACTCGCTGAGATCAAGCGCATTCAGCGGGACATGCAGCAGCTTCCTGCTGCATCCGAGGTCGCCGTCTCGGAAGGTGGCGTGTCAGAAGCGACCGCGGATTTTCGCTACGCCGTCAAGCGTGTCGCTGACGGCATGGGCGAGGCGACACAGAACTCGATCGTCGCGCTGAACGACGCCAATGAAGCCATGCGTCTCGCGGTCTTGGATATCGCAGAACAGGATGCAGCGATCGCCGACGAAGCGAAACTCATCCTCTCCTTGTTGGATTCCGCCGTGGAGCAGGCTCCGCCTCACGCGACCCCCGCAGCGGCGCAGTCGTCCGAGACATCGACGGACGAGCCGAAGGACGCGGACTACTGATGAAGCGCGGACGACAGCTGATCGCTTCGCTGATCGGCGTAGTCGCGATGAGTATCGCGGTCGCTGTGCCGGCGGCCGCAGCGGATGCGTCCGAGGGCGGGTTGTGGTATTTCAACCGGGGCAAGGTGCAGGCCGCACAGGACGCCGGCCTCGACGGTTCCGGAGTGACGATCGCCGTGATCGACACCCAGGTGAATCCGGATGCGCCGGGCCTGCGCGGCGCTGATCTCCAGGTGCGGGAGGAATCGTTCTGTTTCGACGAGTCGGGAAAGCGGTATGACGCGATCTCCTCGGATTACGTCGCGGCGAATCACGGCACGAATGTCGCCTCGATGATCCTGGGCACGGGAGAGGCGGTCGGCGGTACCCCGATCAAGGGTGTGGCGCCGGGTGCGACG
The DNA here is from genome assembly GCF_002871415.1 of Microbacterium sp. UMB0228. Taxonomy (NCBI): domain Bacteria; kingdom Bacillati; phylum Actinomycetota; class Actinomycetes; order Micrococcales; family Microbacteriaceae; genus Microbacterium; species Microbacterium sp. UMB0228. The sequence continues at coordinate 569,372 of NZ_PNFU01000002.1, forward strand.
GTGCTCTATTACAACTCGATGATCACCACCAGTACGCCGGAGGGGAACGATGTCGAGTCCACCTGTCTCCAGGAGAACGGCGAGCTGATCAACGACGATCTGAGCGATGAGGGAATGCGCCGCCCCTCTGGCCTGGCAAAGGCGATCTCGGCTGCGGTGGACGACGGTGCGGATATCATCTCGGTTTCGCTGGGCGGGCTGGTCGACGCCGCGGATTCGGTGGCGAAGGCTCATGCGGCCGGAGTCGTGGTGTTGGGTTCGCTGCCGAACGTGGGCGGGGTCGGTGACTGGCCTTCGAGCTACAACGGTGTCGTCGCCGTGCAGGCGTTCGGTCCTGACGGCAAGATCCAGTACTCGACGTACGATCCGGTGCTCGCCGAGCCCTCGCCGAATCTGAGTGAGGACGTGAAGGTGGCGTCTCCGGGGCTGGAGATCATCGCGCAGGGCACGGCGGACTCGTGGGACGCGCAGCAGCTGCGTTCGGGGACGTCATTGGCGACGCCGGTCGCGGCGGGCTTCCTGGCGGTCGTGAAGCAGAAGTATCCGGAGGCGACGTCCAATCAGCTCATTCAGAGCATGATCCACAACACCGGGACGAAGGGCGAGCACGAACCGGAGTGGAACAACAGCGTCGGATATGGGGCGATTTCGCTCTCCGGCATGCTGGCTGTCGATCCGACGAAGTACCCGGATGTGAACCCGCTCTGGGACGCCGACGATGAGAACGCGGTTCCCGAGCAGGCAAACGTAGACGAGGAAGCCGCACTGCTCGCCGCGAGCGCTTCTCCGGAGCCGACGAGCGAGGCGGGATCTGACTCGGGTACCGCCGGCACAGATCTCGCGCCGCTGCTGATTGGCGGCGGAGCGGTGCTCGCCATCCTCGTCATCGGCGGGGTGGTCCTCGCCGTGGTGCTGACCAGCTCATCACGACGACAGAAGACGCAACAAGGGGGAGACCGATGACTGGACCGTACGAAACCGAGCTCAATCGCATTCGCGGACTCGAGGACTGGCGTATCCCGAAGGCCACTTCACTGCAGACGGCGCTCACATCCCTCGTCGGTGCACTGGGCAAGGTGTTGGAGTCTTCGGCTTGGAAAGGCAGTTCCTTCGACGCCGCGCGAGACTCGCTGGGGATGCTGCAGGAGAATTTCCGCATTCTCGAGACCTATGTCGGACAGCTCACCGATGCCATCGAGAACGCGAATGCCTACCGCCGCAACGCGGCGGCGGCGGAGCTCCCGTCTACCCATGTTGACCCGTTCTGGGCGAATGCCGCCAAGGTCGGTTCCGTCGTCGTGCACCCCGTCCTTGGCCCGCTCGCTGCGGACAAGGCGCTGGACGTCATCGGTAGCTTCCTCGGCAACAAGCGCGAGGAAGAGGCGAAGCGCATCGTGCAACGGATCGAGGCAGGCCTCGCGCCGTCTGCGAAGTCCCTCACGGCCGCGTCGGCGACACTGGCGAACTTCGATCCACGGGTCGCGGTTCCCACACCGCCACCGAAGCCGGTGGACCCGGGCACGGATGTCACCGCTCCGCACATCACCTATCCCGGAGGTGGAAGCTCTCCCGGTGGCTCCATCCCGGGTGGCGGAGGTCACGCTGGAAGCGTGAGTCCGCCCGCCTCCCCCGGCGGTGGACAGATCGGCGGCCTGAACCCGGGTGGTTGGGAGCCGACCCCTCCCGGTGGTGGTTGGGAGCCCACTCCCCCCGGTGGCGGTTGGGAGCCGACCCCTCCCGGTGAGGGCGGCGACGACCCCTCGATCGACTCTCCCGGCGGTGGCCTGCTTCCGGGCGGGCCCGGTGGCGGTCTTCCCGGTGGTCCCGGCGGCTCGGGCTCCGGCTCGCTTCCCGGCGGCGCCCTCCCGGGCGGCGTCTTCCCCGGCGGTGGCGGGGGCCTCGGTGGCATCGTGGGCGGTGGCGCCGGCGCGGCGGCGATCGCAGCGAGCTCGAAGATCGCCGGCTTCGGCAGCATGGGCGGACTCGGCGGTGCGGGCCTGGGCCCGGGTGCCGGTGCCGGGCTCAAGGCCGGTGGCGGTCTGCTCGGTAACTCCGCGGTCGGTGGTGTTGGCGGCGTCGGTGGTGCGGGCGGCCCTGGCGGTATGGCCGGTACTGGCGGCGTCGGCGGGGCGGGTGCCGCGGGCACCGGGTCTTCCGGCGCGGCAGGGGCCGGTGGCCGACCCGGCATGGGCATGATGGGCGGCGCCGGTGGCGCCGACGAGGAGGAGAGGGCGAAGCGTTCGGGCCTCGGTGGTCCTATCGCGCCGAAGCTGGAGGACGACGAGGAAGCTGGCCCCCGCGCCAAGGGTGCTCGCGCCGGGTCCCGCGACGAGCCTGCCAACTGACAGAGAGATCAGCAGGGTCTGTTCGGGGGGACGGCGAAGGACGGAGGGGGCGTCATGAGCGACACGGATTTCTGGCTGAACGCGGCCGGGCTGCGTGAACAGGCGGGAGCGTTCACGCAGTACGCGGACCAGGCAGCCAGCGCGAGGGCGTGGTTGGAAGACCGAACGATCACGGACGACGGGAGTTTCGACGCATACACGCGTGTTGCCGGTGCCGCGATCGAGATCCGGTCATCGTTGATCGACTGGTTCGATCACCTCGAGCAGGTGCTGGACGGTGTAGCCACCGAGCTCATCGCTGTGGCCGACGAGGGCGAGGGCATCGACACCGAGCAGGCCGCGCTCATCGACGCGACCGATCCTGACGTCTACAACGACAACATTCAGTCGCCGTCGGGGCGGCCGGAGATCGCCCCCAGCTACGACCGTACTGACGACTCACTGCCCGTATGGGGGCCGCCGACAGGGGGAGCCGCCTTCTTCTGTGACCTCGGCACCCATGACGAGCTGAACCAACTCAGCACCAATCTCGTCCCGGGGGATCTTCTCAGCCCGAGCGAATGGATCGACACGGTGCTGGGGTGGTTGGGTGCGCGGACACTGCCGCAACGCGTGTTGGAGACCTACGGCGGCCGCTGGGGCGATATCCGGCAGTTCGTCGACACGATCAACGGTCTGGCGTCACTCGTGGACGACATGCGGGGGCACCTGTCCAGCGCCGCGGCATACGCCGGCATCCAATGGCAGGGTTACGCGTCCAACAGTGCACAGGCCTATCTCGCTGACCTGCTGAACGCGCTCTCCGATGCGCAGCACGCCCTCGCTGACGCGGGTACGGTCTTCTCCGACTACTGCACCGGCGTGATCCAATCCGCTGAGCAGATCGCCGGCGCGATCTATGGGCTCTACGACGCGATTCTCGTCGCGGCTGCCGGTGCGGCTTTCGGCACCGGCACCGTCTGGAGCGGCGGCGGCGGACTCATCGGCTACGGCACCGCCGGTGTCTCGCTGCTGTGGGCTTTCAAGAAGCTCGCGGACGTCAATGACATCCTGCAGGACATCTCGGACCTGTACTCGATTCTCGAAGCCCTCGGCAATCTGTCCGGCGATCTCTCGAACTTCGCCGCGACGATGCCCGTGCCGACGATGGAGCAGACCTCATGAGGGTTGACGGTGCAGCAGACGACGGCGCGGAGCCACTCGACCCGATCGCGGCGTTTGCAGGGCGTGTGGGAGGGGAGCGGGCACCGTTCGCGCTCCCAACGGTCGCTGCCAGCGCACCGGTGCTTCTCCAACTGACGAAGCAGATGCGCGAAGTGCGTGCCGCCAGCGATGACCCGCACCTCCGCGCTGTTCTGGACGGCATACTGGACGGACGTGCTCCGCTTTCGACGCTGCTCTCCGCCGGAGTGCTTCCCGCTCCTCCTGCGGTGATGCCGCAGGGGTTGCGGGCGTTGTTGGAGATGAACGAGGAGAACCAGTGACGATCGGGCTGAAGACCTCGATGGCCAGGGGCGCGCTCGCGGGCGTCGTCGGGGGGATCGACGAGATCGCTCGTCTCCTCCAGGCGCTCCAGGAAGAGACCGCCGTGCTCGAATCGCGGTGGGACGGTGAGGCACGCGAAGCGATGTCCGTCGCAGTGCGCGACTGGACCGCATCGGTGGAACGGCTGCGACTCATCGGACGTGAGGCGAGCCGCCTCGCGGGTCAGGCGGTCGAACGGGTGGACGAGTTCGATCGCCGCCGAGCTGGCGCGTGGCACCGGTGATGCGGCGGGCGACGGCGCTCACGTTGGCTCTGGTGTCTGTGGCGCTGACGCTCACTGCGTGCGCTTCCAGCGCTGCGACGGAACTCATCGTCACGTATGAGGCGGGCGGCGAGGAGCGCACTCTGACTCTCACCCCTGATCAGGTCACCTGTGACGCGGGGAGTGCGCACGGACTCGCGATCTCGAACGATCCGCAGGGACGCTTCTCGATCCGGCTCGACAGTGACCGCCGGGGATCGGTCGGCGCCGGAAGCGATGAGGGACTGGTGCTCTTCGAAGGCACGGATCTCGACCTGAGCGCGTCGGGTACCGTGCTCAGCATCGGGGAGTCCGACGGCGAAGTTTCCCTCGTCGAGGGATGGGCGCCTGGTGACGATATGAACGTCACAGCTGATGACGCCGAACGATACCCCGCGAGATTGTCGGGAACGGTTGCCTGCGAGGGATCGGTCGTTCTGCCGACTCCCGACCAGGGAGCCTCCGGAACGCCGCCCGCGGAGGGCGTGAGCGTGCGGTTCGCGGCCGGCGGCGTCGTCCATACCTCGGTCTTCGTGCCGACCGCTGTGTCGTGCGCGGACGGCGTCATCGCGACTGGCGTCGAACCGTACCCTGGCACCCTCTCCTTCGACGACTCCGGGCGGGTGCGAATGACCGTGTCCGACGACGCAGGGACGACTGAGTTCCGCGCGGATGGCGCAGATGTCGTGGCTGAAAGCAACGGCTCATACTGGCTGAAGGGAATCCGCGGTGATGTGCAGTTCTGGGAGGGCCAGGCCGGGGGAACGCTTTCGCCCGATGCGGCGCAGCCAGGAACCGGCACGCTCAGCGCACTGATCGAGTGTGAATAGCGTGGTAGGTGCGACCGGGGGCATCGTGAAACCCGGGACCGCTTGCGGCGGTGCCCCGGGGCGAGAGTCGTGCGCAGTGGATAGGGTGCAGGTGTGTCAGTCGAGATCGTAGAGCGGCGTCGGATCGTCCTCCAGAGCGAAGACCGCCGCATCGACCTCTCCCTGCCGCTCGACGAGACGCTGGAGGACGCGCTCACCCTGAGCGGGATCCCCGACGCGGACCGATTCGTCACGATCGGCCCCGGGGGATACGAGATCCCCGGCGACACCGAGTGCGAAGACCTCGTCGACGGCGGCCTCTACGCGCTCATCGACCGCACGGCTTTGGCTCCGCAGGCGCGCCCGGTGGAGAAGGCGACGGGCCCGACGCGCGTCGACCACGGCGCACGGTGGTGGCTGCTGGCCGTGAGCGGGATGCTGCTCGTCGCAGTCTTCGCCCAGGGCGCCGTCGATCCTCTGATCCGGCTGCTCGTCGCCCTCCTCGTCGCCGCGGGCGCGGTCGGTGGCGCCGTCGCGTGGGCGCGACGCGACTCCGCGGCGGGGGTGCGCGGCATCCTCGGGGTGCTGGCGCCCGTGCTGCTGTCGTTCGCTGCCGGCGCGCTCCTCATCCCGGCCGGGCTGGAGGACGCGTCGCACCTGTCGACCGCCACCGGGTTCCTCGCGGCCGGCATCACCACCGCGATCATCGCCGTCACGGCCAGGGTTCGGCCGATGCGCGCCGCGGCCGGGACGGCGACGGTGCTGCTCGTGGGCCTCGCCGCCGTCTGGGGCCTCGCCCTGCTGCTGCGGTGGGGGGAGGCGGAGGCGGCCGCCCTCTCGCTCGGCCTCGTGCCGCTGGGCCTGCGTGCCCTCCCGAGCAGCCTCGTCAACCTGCCCGAGGGCTACTTCATCGACTACAAGCACTTCATGACCAGCCGGTGGACCGTGCGCGGGGCCATCCCCGACTCGGTCGGGCTGCTGCGTCCGGAGCGCATCACCGCGGTCGTCGACGATTCCTCCGCGCGGCTCATCGCGGGCACCGCCGTGCTGAGCATCGTGGCCGCGGTGATGGCTCCGGTCGCGTTCCTGCGGCCCTGGCCCGACGATGCGTTCGTGGTCTCCGGCGGGATCGCCCTGCTCTGCTGCCTCGCGCTCGCCCTGCTGCTCACGCCGCGGCACACCACCTCGCGCCTCCTCCGGTGGTTCCCCCGCGCCGCAGCCGCCGTGGTCTGCCTCGTCGCCGGCATCCAGGTCGCGGCGGCCCTCGGGAGCGGCTTCCATCTGCTGGGAGCGGCCCTGCTGTTCCTCGTCGGGTTGGCGGCGGTCGCCGTCGTCATCCCGGTGTCCAAGGGCGCGAAGTCGCTGGTGTGGTCGCGGGTCGGAGACGCGTTCGAATGGCTCGCCGTCGCGCTCGCCCTGCCGTCGGCGCTGCTGTACGCGAATGCGCTCTCCCTGGTTCGTGGAATGATGGCCGGATGAGCGGGAACGGCCCATCACAGTCCTGGCCGAGCGGGGGTCCGATCCCGCCGATGGCGCCCGGCGGAGACCGTCCGGGGGAGATCCCCGCGCTGCCGCCCGCCCTGATCGCGGCGCCCCCGGGCGTCGACGGCACGCCGCTCCGCCAGACGCCCGCGCCGCCCACGCCGATCGCCTCGTCGCGACGTACCGTCCCGCGGCCTGCCGAGGGACTCGGCCCCGCCTTCCGCGGAGCCCCGGCGGGCACCATCCAGCGGATCGCGGCCTTCACGCTCGACGCGGCCGCCGTGTTCCTCGCTTCCGCCGTCGTCCTCGTGCTGACGCAGAGCGTGCTGCTCGCCGGCCTCACCGTCTTCGAGCTCGCCCTGTTCCTCTGGGTGCTGGAAGCGCGCACCGGCCTCACCCTCGGCAACGCCGTGCTGCGCCTGCGCAGCGCGCGCGCCGACCGGCCGTGGTCGCCGGGGATCGGGCGCCAGTTCGTCCGCGGCATCATCACCGGCGCCGGCTTCCTCGTGGCTGTCGGCAGCTGGGTCGTCGTCGCCTCCAGCGCCTGGGATCGCGGCGGCAGACGGCAGTCCTGGGCCGACCGCGTCGCCGGCACCGTCGTGGTCGCCGTGCCCGCCAAGGCGGCCGTCGAGGCTCCGCCGGCTCCCGCCGCGGTGGAGGCCGCTCCGCTCGCTCCGCCGCAGGTCGTGCCGTTGGTGGCGTCGCCGTCCGTCGTGGACGAGGACTCCCAGCCCACCGACGCCCGCGCCGCCTCCCGCCGCACCGAGACCCCGGAACCGGCGGCCCCCGGATCGGATCGGCCGCTCTTCACCGTCGCCCCCGCCCCGGCCCCGCAGACGAGTGCCGAGGCCCCTGCCCCCGAGACCGGGGCGCTGCTGCTCATCTTCGACACCGGTCAGCGGGTGCAGCTCGCCCTCCCCGTGGCGGCGAACCTCGGGCGCGGCCCCGTCGCCAGTGCCCACGACGACCGCCTCATCGTCGTCACCGACCCCGACGCTTCCGTCTCCAAGACCCATCTGCGCATCGAGCACTCCCGCGGCCGCACCTGGGTCACCGACTTCGGTTCCACGAACGGCTCCGACGTCCGCAGCGACGACGGCCAGACGACCGAGCTGGTCGCCGGCGAGCGCGTGCTCCTCGACGATGCCGACCGTGTCCGCATGGGCAACCGCAGCTTCACCATCAGCCTTCTGCTGGGCACCGACAGCAGCGCCGGAGAGAGAGCATGACAGGACCCCGTCTCGCCCCGCCCCGTGTCCCCTCCGGGAGGCTCCCGGTCCAGGCCCCGCCGGAGCTGCAGCCGAACGACGGCGGCATCGGGATCCTCGGGTCGCTGCTGCCCATGCTCGGCAGCGTCGGCGCGATCGTCATGGTCACCATGTCGAACCAGTCCGTCACGGGTCTGCTCACCGGCGGCATGTTCCTGCTGTCCTCTCTCGGCTTCGTCGCCGTCAACGGCTGGCGGCAGCGCTCTCAGCGGCAGGCGGCCACGCTCGGTGCCCGTCGCGAGTACCTGGCGTACCTGACCGAGCTGCGGCAGACCGTCCGCGTCGCCGCCCGGCAGCAGCGCCGCTCCGCGAACTGGCATCTGCCGGCGCCGTCGACCCTGCCGTACCTCGCGGAGGAGCGCACCCGCGTCTGGGAGCGCGGCGTCAACGACCCCGACTTCCTGTCTGTCCGCGTAGGGGTCACCGATCAGCCGCTGTGCGTCACGCTCGAAGCTCCGGAGCTCCCGCCGCTGGCGCAGCTCGACCCTGTCGCCGCCTCGGCCGCGCACCGCTTCATGCTGACGCACGAGGTCCAGAAGAACCTCCCGCTCGGCGTCACCCTCCGCGACTACGCCCGCATCGAGATCACCGGCGACGAGGACGAGACCCGGGCGCTGGCCAGGGCCATGCTGCTGCACGCGGCCACCATGCACGACCCCGACGTGCTGCAGATCGTCATCGCCGCGGACACCGGAGTGCTCCCGCAGTGGGAGTGGGCGAAGTGGCTGCCGCACACGCACTCGCGCACCGTCCGCGACGGCCTCGGCGCCGCCCGCATGATCGGCTCGCAGCTGTCCGAGCTCGAGGACATGCTGCCGCCCGAGGTGCGCGAGCGCTCGCGCTTCGCCCGCGACGGCTCCGGACCGAAGACGCCGCACATCGTCATCGTCACGGACGGCGCCACGACGTCGTTCAACGACGCCCTCGTCACCGGCGACGGCGTCCAGGGTGTGACCGTGATCGACCTGCCCGCCCGGTGGGGCGACCTCGACGACCCGAACGCCCTGCGCATCGCGTTCGAGACCGGCGGTGCGAGCACACGCGCCGAGCTCGTCAGCCTGCAGGTGCCCGCACGCCCGTTCGAGGCCGACGCGATCACCATCGTCGAGGCCGAGGCGACCGCTCGTCGGCTCATCGCCCTGTACTCGGGCGGCACGGCGATCGCGAGCAAGAAGAGCGCGACCGGCCAGGCCGAGCTCGTCGAGCTCCTCGGTCTTCCCGATGTGCGCGACCTCGACCTCGACGCCGCCTGGGCACCGCGCCTGGAGCGCGACCGGCTCCGCGTGCCGATCGGCCAGACCGAGGACGGCAGCCCGCTCATCCTCGACATCAAGGAATCGGCGCAGCAGGGTATGGGCCCGCACGGCCTCATCATCGGTGCCACCGGCTCGGGGAAGTCGGAGGTGCTCCGCACGCTCGTGCTCGCGCTCGCGATGACCCACTCGCCGGAGCAGCTCAACTTCGTGCTCGTCGACTTCAAGGGTGGCGCGACGTTCGCCGGCATGGCCGACATGCCGCACGTCTCGGCCATCATCACGAACCTCGGTGAGGAGATCTCCCTCGTCGACCGCATGCAGGACGCGCTCCAGGGCGAGATGGTGCGCCGACAGGAGCTGCTGCGGGCCACCGGTCCGTTCGCCAACGTGGCCGACTACGAGAAGGCGCGTCGCGGCGGCCGCACCGACCTGGCGCCGCTGCCGGCCCTGCTCATCGTCGCCGACGAGTTCTCCGAGCTCCTGTCGGCCAAGCCGGAGTTCGTCGACACGTTCGTCAACATCGGCCGGCTCGGCCGCTCGCTGCAGGTGCACCTGCTGCTGTCCTCCCAGCGGCTGGAGGAGGGCAAGCTGCGCGGCCTGGACACGCACCTCTCCTACCGCATCGGTCTTCGGACGTTCTCGGCGGCCGAGTCCCGTACGGTCCTCGGCGTGCCGGACGCCTATCACCTGCCCACGCAGCCGGGCGCCGGCATCCTGAAGTCCGACACCGAGACGATGACGCAGTTCCGCGCCGCGTACGTGTCCGGACCACCGCCGCGTCGTCGTCGTCGGGCCTCGTCCGGCTCCGGCCAGAGCACGGGTTCGACCGCGGTCGAGCTGTTCACCGCCGCGCCGGTGTGGCGGGCGGAGGCACCTGTGGACGAGCCGGAGGTCGTGGTCGACGCCGAGCCGGAGGAGAAGCGCAACACCTTCGAGATCGCGGTCGAGTCCATGAAGGGACGCGGCCCCGCGGCGCATCAGGTGTGGCTGCCGCCGCTGGTGACACCGGCCACCCTCGACCAGCTCTTCGGCGACCTCGTCGAGGACCCGTCGCTCGGTCTCGTCTCCCCGCGCTGGCGGAAGGCGGGAGCGCTCACGGTCCCGCTCGGCATCGTCGACGTGCCGCTGGAGCAGCGCCGCGAGAACCTCGCGGTCTCCCTCGGCGGTGCAGCCGGCCACATGGCCATCGTCGGCGCGCCCCTGAGCGGTAAGAGCACGCTCGCGCGGACGACGGTCGCCGCCCTGGCGCTCACGCACACGCCGCAGGAGGTGCAGTTCTTCGTCATCGACTTCGGCGGCGGCAGCTTCACCAGCATGCAGGACTTCACGCACATCAGCGGCGTTGCGACCCGGTCCGAGCCGGACGTCGTCCGCCGCACGGTGGCTGAGGTCACCAGCCTGCTGAACGCCCGCGAGGTGTACTTCCGGCAGCACGGCATCGACTCGATCGACGCCTACCGGCAGCGCCGCGGGCAGGGACTGGCCGACGACGGCTACGGCGATATTTTCCTCATCGTCGACGGATGGGGCACGCTCCGCGCCGAGTTCGAGATGCTCGAGCCGCAGATCCAGGCGATCGCCGCCCGCGGTCTCACCTACGGCGTCCACGTCGTGATCACGGCGGCGCGCTGGATGGAGATCCGGGCCAACATCAAGGACCTCATCGGCACACGCATCGAGCTGCGTCTGGGCGACCCGACGGACTCCGAGGTCAACCGCAAGGCGGCGGAGAACGTCACGGCCATCCCCGGCCGCGGCCTCAACGACCGCGGTCTGCAGATGCTCACGGCGCTGCCGCGTGTCGACGGCGTGGACGACGCATCGAGCCTGCCCGACGGGATCGACGACCTCGTGGCGCGCGTCGCGGCGGCGTGGCACGGACCGGCCGGACCCAAGCTGCGCCTGCTGCCCTCGCGCATCAGCCATGCCGATCTGCGCGCCGTCGCGGCCGCGCAGTCGCCGGACGGCGGGGAGCCCCGCGAACTCCTGCTGGGTATCGACGAGGCGAACCTCGCCCCGTTCTCGATCGACCCCGTCGCCGAGCCGCTGCTGTATCTGTACGGCGACGCGGACTCCGGCAAGTCGTCGATGCTCCGCGGCGTCGTGCACGAGATCACGCGTCTGTACGGGCCGACCGAGGCGAAGATCTTCGTCGTCGACTACCGTCGTGCCCTGCTCGGCGAGATCCCGCAGGAATACCTCGGCGCCTACCTCACGTCGCATGAGATGACCGAGGGCGGGATGAACGAGCTCGCGCAGTTCTTCCGGAGCCGCATCCCCGGACCCGACGTCACGCCCGACCAGCTCCGCAGCCGGTCGTGGTGGAAGGGGGCGGAGGGTTTCGTCCTCATCGACGACTACGA
>NZ_PNFU01000002.1:581008-652745 GCF_002871415.1 Microbacterium sp. UMB0228
GGCCTCGTCTCCGCGCAGCTGCTGTGGGTGCCGCCGAGCTACGAGTGACAACCGAGGAGAGACCGAGATGACCTTCGAACCGATGCCGGCCGCAACGCCGATGGTCCCACCCGTGCTGTACCTGCCCCTGAGCGTGACGTCGACGCCCGAGGAGCAGCTCGTCGAGATCCGGGAGCTGAAGGACGGGCGGCGTGCACTGCTCGCCTACACCGCCCTCGACCGGCTGCTGGAGCTCGCCGGCGAGCGGCAGCCCTGGGTGCTGGTGCGCACCGAGGACCTCGGTCAGATCAAGGAGGCGCAGCCCTACGATGTCGTGATCTTCGACCTCGACGTGCCCGCGTCCTACCGCCGGAACGGAGCCATCGCATGAGCCGCATCGCGATGGACCCGGAGGTGATGGCCGTCCATGCGGACATGCACGAGGAGGCGGTCGAGCTCATCGAGACGAAGCTCTCCGGCATCCCGACGGCCGTCGACGGCGGGCTCGCCTCCGACACGGTCGCCGCGATCATGCAGCGGGTGGGGGAGGGCGTCGACGCCCTCTACCGGATCAACGGCACCCTGGGAGAGATCGTCCGCGCCATCGCCGACGACGCGGAGACGAACGAGCAGGACGTGATCGACCAGCTCGACCCGGTCGCGGCCATCGTCGAGGACCTCTGATGACGATCGACACGACCACGTACGGCGACGCCGACCAGGTGCAGGCGGCCGCGGACTGGCTCGATCCCGACCTGAAGGACGCCGCAGACGTCTCCTCCAACGTCACGACCTTCATCCCGACCGGCGTGCGCGGGCACTGGTACGGCGAGTCGGCGGACGACTACGTCACGATCCTCTCGCGCACGACCGACGCCGCGAAGGAGATCAAGGATCTCGCCCGTGACGCCGCCGAGAAGCTCCGGTCGTACGCCGGGCAGCTGCGGCGCATGAAGGAGGACTTCGCGACGCACCGCGACAATGCGCGGGCGGCGGGGCTCCCGGTCAACGGGATGATCATCGGCCGGCCGGTGTCCCTGATCCCGGTATGCCCCACCTCGCGCGACGACCCCTACTGGGACGAGTGGCAGGAGCACCTCGACCGCATCGAGCTGTACAACGAGATCGCCGCCGACGTCGGCTCCTGGTGGGGCGAGCTCGAGGTCTGGATCAGCGAGAACCTCGACGGCTTCCTCGGGACCATGCCGAGCCAGTCCACGGCGGACAAGATCCTGTCCGGTCTTCGGGAGGCGAGCGGCGAGGTCCCGAAGATCTACCTCGAGGGCCAGGGCCTGGCGTGGGCGGAGACGGCGGCCGAGCTCACCTCCCACGCGGAGGATCTGCGTCTCGGAGCATCGGACTTCGTTCGCGAGCTGCGCTCCGGCAACCCTGCCGTCAAGGCCGCTGCCGAGGCCGCCAACCCCACCGGCATGCGGTGGGCGGCGGACGAGGCCGAGGATCTGGCCCGCGGACTCTCTCGCGCGAGTCGGGCGGTGCCGTTCATCGGCTGGGGCGTCGACGCCTGGAACCTGGGCTCGGCGATGTCGTCGGGCGATGACCCGTCGTCCACCGCGGTGGAGATCATCGGCGGTGCGGCGGGTGGCGCGGCTGCGGCTGCCGGGGTCGCCGCGCTCGCGGCGGCCGGTGTCGTCACGCTCCCGGTCTGGGGCACGGCGGTGGTCGTCGGCGGGGCCGCGGTGGCGGTCGGTGCCGGTGCGGTGTGGGCGTACGAGAACTGGGTGCCGCAGGACGTCCGGGAGTCGATCGACGCCGGCATGGCGGATGCATGGGACGCCACGACGGACTTCGCGGAGGACGCCTGGGAGAACACGACCGACTTCGTGGGCGACGCGGGGCACAACATCGGCAAGGCGTGGAAGGGACTGTTCGGGTGACAGGGCAGCAGCAGTCGACGTCTCCGGAGACGATCTGGGTACCCGGTCATCCGGGGTGGCAGGGGCAGCAGCGGGCGACCACGGCACTCACCGTGTTCGGCGTCGTGTTCGCCATCGTGGTCCTGCTGTTCAGCCTGATCCTGTTCGCCGATCCGGCTCCCGCGATGAAGGCTCTGGGGATCGGTGTGCTCGCGGCCGTCGCCGTGGGCGTCTGGCTGCTGGTGGCCCATGCCCGCGTCTCGCGGGTCCGAGTCGTCCGGCCGGTCGTCGACGGTCCGGCGATCGCGTTCGGCGGGGCCGCGGGGATCGTCTGGCCGCTGCGCGCCCTCGCGCCCGTGGGGGCCCTGCTCCTCGCGGCGTGGGCATGGAGCATCTTCACGGTGCCCGCAGACCGACTGCCGCTCCTCACCCTGCTCCTCCTCCCGGTGGTCGCGCTGATCATGACGATCGCCGGCACCCGGTCGTGGTTCCGGGCTCCCTCCGCCCATCGCCTGACGCTGCGCCCGGACGGGGTGGAGCTTCGGATCCCGCGCAACAACGTGGCCGTGGCATGGGAGGAGGTCGTCGGCGCCGGCCTGGAAGGCAACCGCGTGGTGCTGCGGACGGCGACCGCGCAGCCGTCCTCGTGGGCGGCGGCCGACCTCGCGAGCGATCCTGTGCTCCTGGCCGAGCTCGTCACCTTCTACGCGAACCGTCCCGACGTCCGTGCCGAGATCGGTGCGGGCACGCTCGCCCGCCTGCGGTCCGGGGAGTTCTAGCGGCGCCTCTCAGCGGGCGCCGGCGGCGTCGGCGAGATGACGCGCCTCGTGGCCGAGGACCTTCACGATGATCCCGTGGCGCCGGAGTTCAGCGACGGTGCGCGCGCCCTCCTCGGCGTCGAGCCCCAGGGCCCGGATGTTCGCCACCACGACCACGTCTCCGGTCCGGAGCGTCGAGATGAGTCGCGCGAGGCGGTCGTTCCAGCTCTCCAGGATGTCCGGCGCCGGGTGACGGAAGCCCTCGATGGGCACGCCGAAGCGGGTGAGGTCGGCGCGCTGCTCGACGACCGACGGCATGCCCTCGCGGGCGACGACGAGGCCGACCAGGCGGGAGCCCGCGGGACGCGCGGTCCAGAAGTTGCGGTTCTGCTGCAGCTCCGTGAAGCACTTCGGGCACTTCGCTGCGTCGTGCGGGAGGTGGAGCGGGCTCGTCAGCGCATCGTCGAGAGACGGCGTCGTTCCCGCCGGGTCAATCGTGTCGCTCATCCCGCACCTCCGCCCTCTATTCTGCCCTGCCCAGGTGTCCCGCGGCGACCGGATCAGAGCAGTCCGAGGGCTCGGACCGCGTCCCGCTCCTCCACGAGCTCCGCGACCGAGGCGTCGATGCGCGCGCGGGCCCGGTCGTCGATCTCCAGACCCTCCACGATGCGCCACTCGCCGTCGACGGACTGCACGGGGAACGAGGAGACGAGGCCCTCTGGGACACCGTACTCCCCGCGCGAGACGACGGCGGCGGAGGTCCAGTCCTCGGTCCCGCGGACCCAGTCGCGCACATGGTCGATCGTCGCGCTCGCGGCGGAGGCGACGGAGGACGACCCGCGGACCTCGATGATCTCCGCGCCGCGCTTGGCGACCCGGGGGATGAACGTCTGGTCCAGCCACGCCGGGACGTCGCCGACGATCCGCTCCAGGGCATCCTGCACGGGCTTCCCACCGACGGTCGCATGCGACACGTCGGGGAACTGCGTGGCCGAGTGATTGCCCCAGATGGGCACCCGCCGCACCGTGTGCACGGGGGCGCCGAGCGTCTGGGCGAGCTGGGCCCGTGCGCGGTTCTCGTCCAGCCGTGTGAGGGCGGTGAAGCGGTCGGCGGGCACGCCGTCGGCCGCCGCGGAGGCGATCAGGGCGTTCGTGTTGGCGGGGTTGCCCACCACGGTCACGCGGACGCCGGGGGCGGCGTTCGCGGCGATGGCGGCGCCCTGCGGCCCGAAGATGCCGCCGTTCGCGGCCAGCAGGTCGCCGCGCTCCATCCCGGGACCGCGGGGGCGGGCGCCCACGAGCAGGGCGAGGTCGCAGCCGTCGAAGCCGACCGCGGCGTCGTCGGTCACCTCCACGTGCTCGAGCAGGTCGAATGCGCCGTCCTGAAGCTCCAGCGCCGCGCCCTCTGCCGCGCCGAGTCCCTGCGGGATCTCCAGCAGCCGCAGCCGCACCTTCTCATCCGGACCGAGCATGTCCCCGGCGGCGATGCGGAAGAGGAGCGCGTAGCCGATCTGTCCGCCCGCGCCGGTGATGGTGATCGTGGTGGCCATGTCACGAGCCTACGTCCGTCGCGGTGTCGGCGCGCGGAGTACCCTCGACGCATGACGTTCAATCCCGACGCCGACCTCTCCCGCAACACCACGCGTCGCCGCGGACGCACGGCGGCGATCGCGGGCGGCTCCGGCGTCGGCGTGCTCGCCCTCCTCGCCCTCATCGCCGGCCCCCTGCTGGGCATCGACCTGAGCGGACTCGTCGGGGGCGCGCCCGGGGGCGGGAGCGAGCCCGCCGGTGGTTCGGCCATCGAGAACTGCGACAGCGGCGCCGACGCGAACGCGAACGTCGACTGCCGCATGGCGGGGGCGCAGGTCGCGCTCGACGCCTTCTGGGAGGACAACGTGGAGGGGTATCAGGCTCCGCAGCTCATCGTCGTCGACGGAGCGACCTCCACGCAGTGCGGCACCGCTTCCAACGCGGTCGGCCCGTTCTACTGCCCGCCGGAGGAGACCGTCTACATCGACCCCACGTTCTTCCAGCTCATGCAGCAGCAGTTCGGGGCCTCGGCCGGGAACCTCGCGCAGCTCTACATCGTCGGGCACGAGTGGGGTCACCACATCCAGAACCTCCTCGGGGCGATGGAGCGGTACCCGAACAACGGGACGGGTCCCGGCAGCAACGGCGTGCGCATGGAGCTGCAGGCCGACTGTTATGCCGGCGGCTGGCTCGGCCGCGCGACCGAGCAGACCGACGCCGACGGCGATCCGTACCTCGAGAAGCCGACGGAGGAGCAGATCCGCGACGCCCTGAACGCGGCGTCGACCGTCGGCGACGATCACATCCAGGAGCAGTCCGGGCAGGTGAACCCGGAGACCTGGACCCACGGCTCCAGCGAGCAGCGTCAGCGCTGGTTCGCGGAGGGATACCAGAACGGGCTCGATGCGTGCGGGCAGGTGTTCACCCTCCCCGCCGATCAGCTCGACCCGTAGGCCCGGTGGTCCCGCCGTTGTCAGATAACGTGGACTCGGCAGGACCGCACGACCGGTTGGGGGACCGAACATGACGAACACCGAGGGGCTCTATCCGCCCATCGAGCCGCACGAGACCGGAGTGCTGCTCGTCGGCGACGGGCATCGCGTGGCCTGGGAGATCAGCGGCAACCCCGAGGGTAAACCCGTCGTGTTCCTCCATGGCGGCCCCGGCAGCGGCACCTCGCCGTGGCAGCGCCAGTTCTTCGACCCCGACGTCTACCGGATCGTCCTTCTCGATCAGCGCGGATGCGGTCGGAGCACGCCGTCCGCCGCGGAGCCGGAGGCCCATCTCCGGCACATCACCACCGCGCACCTCATCGCCGACCTCGAACTGCTGCGCAAGAACCTCGGCATCGAGACGTGGCAGGTGTTCGGCGGGTCCTGGGGCAGCGCCCTCGCGCTCGCCTACGCCCAGGCCCACCCCGACGTGGTCTCCGAGCTGATTCTGCGCGGGATCTTCACGCTCCGTCGCGCCGAGCTCGAGTGGTTCTACGAGGGCGGGGCGGCGGCGCTGTTCCCCGACCTGTGGGAGGACTTCATCGCGCCGATCCCGGTCCTGGAGCGCTCCCGGATGATCGAGGCGTACCACCGCCGGCTGTTCGACCCGGACCCGGCGGTCCATGAACCGGCGGCCCTCGCATGGGCGGCGTGGGAGGCGGCGACCGTCACGCTGCGCCCCGACCCGGAGCAGATCGCGGCGATGGCCGATCCCCGCCGGGCCGTCGCTTTCGCACGCATCGAGAACCACTTCTTCGTGCACCGCGGCTGGTGGGCCGAGGGGCAGCTGCTCGCGGGGATCGACGCCATCCGGCACATCCCGACCGTGATCGTGCAGGGCCGCCACGACGTGGTCACGCCGATGATGACGGCGTGGGACCTGCACCGTGCCTGGCCGGAAGCCGACTTCCAGGTGATCGATGACGCGGGGCACTCCGCCGCCGAACCCGGCATCCGCGCGGCTCTCCGCGCCGCGACCGATCGGTTCCGCCCCGAGGGCTGACGCGTTCCGCTCAGGCGCGGAGCGCGCGCAGCAGTGTCTTCACGAGGCCGAGGGCGCCGCCGTCCGCACGATGGCGGGTGAGGCCCTCGCTCACGGCGGCACCGGTGCGGGAGGAGGCGAACCACGGCGGCTTGGGGAGGATGGTCATCCGCCCTCCGCCGTTCGCGACGGGGAGCGAGCGCGGGAACGGCCGGAAGGGGCCGCGCAGCACGGAGCGCTCCACCCGATCCAGGAGCAGGGCGTTGTGGACGACGCCGATGCCGCTGCCGACGTCATCGATCGTGCCGCCGGGGAATGCGCCCCAGGTGAGCGTCGGCGTGATGAACCCGAAGGCGGTCCAGCCGTTGATCGCGATCGAGCCGTAGTGCAAGGCGGTGAGAGCGCGCTCGAACCCGCTGCCGAGCGCCTTCTCGGTCGCCGGGTCGATGAGCAGGTTCGCGCCGAGCGTGCCCTGCAGCTTCTCGTTCGCGTGGGCGACCGCGGCGTCGAGGAACTCCTGGCCCGTGCCGGGGAGGCTCACCACGCCGAGGACCGGCGCGAAGTACTCCGTGTTCTCCAGGGCTGAGGGGTCGTCGTCGGCATCGATCTCGACGAGGAGCCGGTCGCCGAGCACGAGGGCGTCCGGGTAGTCGTCCGCGGCGGACTGCATGCGTGAGGGGGCGCCGGGGTACCAGATGGGGCGCTCCGGAGCGGTGGCGTAGGCGCGGCGCAGTTCGGCGCGGAAGTCGTCGGCCTGGTCCCAGTCCGCGGAGAGGATGACGACCTGCCCCGCGATGCAGTTGTGGCCGCTGTTCTGCAGGCGCATGGTCGCGATGTGCTCGGCCTGGTACGCGAGGTCGGCGGCCGTCCACTTCCCCGGCACGACGATGATGGGGGAGACCCCGCCGAGTTCCGCGGTGATGGGCTTCTTCAGCAGCGGGCGGTTCTCGCGACGGCGGCGCTTCGTCGCGGCCGCCCCCTCGCCGGTCGACGGTCCCCAGACGATGGTGTCGAAGGTCGCCGCCGAGCCGGTGATGTGCACGTGGGCGATGCCGGGGTGCTGGGTGAGGTAGGCGCCGGCGGCGGGGCCCCCGCGCACGATGCGCAGCAGTCCCGGCTCGATGAGCGGGGCGAGCGCGCGCTTGTAGACGGGGACCAGGGAATCTTGCGTGGGGTTCACCTTCAGCAGGGCCGTGCGGTTGTGGGCGAGCAGTTCGTACAGCACGTCCAGCACGGGGATGGAGGTCACGTTCCCGGCGCCGAGCACGAGTCCGACGCCCCCGGACACCGTCGGCGTGCGCTGTGCCAGACCGGCGGTCGCGCGGGCGGTGTTCGGCGTGGTCCCCGGCTCGAGCCAGACCTCGCCGGTGAAGCCGGACAGCAGGAACCGGTCGATGCCGGTGAGGGGGAAGGCATGCACGCGCGCGCGGCCGCCGGGTGCGCGGTCGACCCGGATGCCGTCGAGCGGATTCGCACCGTTCGCGATCCGGATGAGCGTGGCGATCGAGGCATCGAGTGCTCCGAGGACGCTGTACGGACCGCTCAGCCACTCCTCGCCGCGGAGCGGATGCCGCGCGTCCAGGCCCTTGGAGGCGGCGGCTATGGTCGCCCAGTCCTCGGCCGTCGCGGCGACGCTCGTGCGGACCTGCCGGAGCAGCGTCGCGCGCTGCGCTACGGTGAGCGCGGTCCACACCGCGGTCCCCGTCTGCAGATCGGCGACGGCGGCGTCGAGCCGTTCCTTCTCGCCCTCGCCGAGGGCGGGGGTGGCGGGCGCGGTCGTGGGCGCAGAAGTCATCGGCGTCTCCTTCGAACGGGCTTTCAGCTTAGGCGTCCGCGCGGAGATCCGCCGAGTGCGAGGACGATCAGATGATCGAGAGCTCGCGCAGCTTCGACTCCACGTCGGCGTTCGACGGCTCGACGTGGTGCGAGGCGTCGGGGTAGACCACGACGGGGATGTTCGTGCGGCCCGAGATGTCCTTCGCGATGTCCGCGGCGGCGGGGTCGGCGACCAGGTCGACATACGTGTACGCGACGCCGAGCTCGTCGAGCTGCTTCTTCGTGCGGATGCAGTCGCGGCACCAGTCGGCGCCGAACATCGTGATGGTGTCGGAGGCGGGGTTGGTCATGCCTCCAGCCTACGGCCGTGGGGGAGGGGTGGCTCCGAAGAAGCCCGCCAGTGCGGCGGCGAGAGGTTCGGGCGCCTCCTCCGCCATGTGGTGCCCGCTGGTACGGTAGTCCTCGAGCATCGCCCGGACGACCGACGGCTGCCGCACCGCCTGCAGGAACTCGGCGTGGTTCGCCGTGCCCATCGTCGCCGGGTCGGCCTTGGGCGCGTACCAGGCCTCCGGGTCCGCGCCGATGACGCGCTCCGGGATGTCCGGCTGGGCGAAGAAGAACCAGTGCCACCAGTGCGCGGCGAAGGTCGCGTCGCAGCGTCGGAGGTGCTCCGAGATCGGCAGGCAGTCCAGCAGGGCGACCTGTTCGACGGTCTCCGGGTGATCGAGGGCGAGTCGGAGCGCGACGTAGCTGCCACGGTCGTGCCCGACCAGGCGGAAGCGCTCATGGCCGAGCCGCTCGGCGACGGTGCGGATGTCGCGGGCGACGGCGCGTTTGGAATGGGCCGCATGATCGGCGGTGGGCGCCGGGCCGCAGGAACGCCCGTATCCGCGCAGGTCGGGGCAGATCACCGTGAAGCCGCGCTCGACGAGCACCGGGGCCACCCGATGCCAGGTCGCCGAGGTGCGGGGGTGACCGTGCAGGAGCACCACGGGCGGTCCCGAGCCCCCGTGGCGCACGAGGATGTCGGCTTCGTCGGTCGGGATCCGCGCGGTCGTGAAGCCGGGGAACAGCGCGTCGTCGGCGGCGCTCATCGACCGGGGTCCGCTTCGTCCGGCAGCTTCTCGACCGGGACGACCACCACGTCCTGCACCTTCCAGTCCAGGTCGGCGACGCCCTCAGACGCGGCGGTCAGGTCGGCCGTGCGGACGTCACGGTGATGCGGCACCACGAACGCCTCGATGTGGAACACCTGGCCCTGATCCCGCATGCGCACGGCAGCCTGATCCACCCAGGGGCGGCTGCGCAGGTAGGAGACGACGTCGCGGGCCAGCGGATGCGGCTCCGCGCTGTCGAAGGTGCGGGCACGCTGGTCCATGAGGTCGACGATCGCCGTCTTCATATTGCGGAAACCGTCCCAGATGATCCCCAGGGAGATGAAGAGGGCCGCAACTCCGTCGAGCCACCATATGCCCGCGCCGACGCCCAGCACTCCGACGATGGAGGCGACCGTCGTCTGCCAGTCGGCCTTGGCCATGTCGGCGTCGGCGTAGAGCAGCTTGTTGTGCAGGACGGGGGCGAGCTTGGCCTTGGCCGGACCGTAGAAGAACACCGGCCCGACGATCACGACGGCCATGACGGCGACCATCAGCCAGCCGAGCCAGATCGTCTGGCCGAAAACCTGCACGGTGCCGATGGTCGGATGCTCCCCGCGGATGAGCCCGGCGACGGCCTCGGCGGCGAGGTTCAGGCCGACCGCGAGGAGCGCGACACCGGCGACGAGGTGGCCGACGCCCATCGCGCGGTGGAGGCCGTAGGGGTGCTTCCGGGTGGGGCGTCGCCGCACGAACAGGAGCGCGAGGAGGAAGGCGAACTGCGGGATGAGCGACAGCATGTCCTCGATCCACGCCGTGCGCATCGCCTGGGACTCGCCCACGACGAGCGCGATCACGGTGATCGTGATCGAGGTGTAGACGATCGTGAAGATCTCCCAGCGCACGGCCTTGCGCGTGGCCTGCTGCTGTTCGTCGGGGAGCTCGGTGCGCCCGAACTGCTTCGTCCCGGTCATCGAGCGACCTCCTCGTCGAGAGAGGCCTCGAGGGCCGAGAGGAAGGCGTTCTCGCCGAGGGGCACGAGCATGACGAGCTCCCGATCTCCCGCGCCCTCGATACCCGGATAGCCGCGGGTCACGCCCGCCTTGTCGATCCACGGGGTGTCCGGCGTCAGTCCGCCGGCCACGAGGTCGAGGTCGCCCGTCTCCAGCATGCCCACCAGGCTCTCCTCGGTCGCGACCGTCCACGTGACGTCCGCGTCGACGCTCGCGGCGAAGTCGTCGACGAGATCCACGACTGGCCCGCGCGGCTCGCCGCCGTCGACTTCTACGAGGCCCGGGTCGGGCGAGGTGCCGACCCGCAGCTCCCCGCCCGTGACCCGGTCCAGGGTGCCGTCCGGGTCCGCGGGGACCGTCATCCCGCATCCGCCGAGGGCTGTGGCCACGAGGAGGCCGGCCAGGGCGCCGATCAGGCGTCGTCCGGCGGAGATCCGTCGATTCCTGTTGCTGCTCACGGAACAAGGCTGCCCCGCGGCGACGTCGCCGGCCAACGGCGTTGACGAGCGCAACCGTCGAAGGCTAGTCGCCCTTGAAGGTAAGGGTAGCCTTACCTATAGTGGAGGTATGAGCAGCGCGTGCGAGCACCTGGAGGATCCGGACTGGGAAGCGATGGAAGGAGCGGTGCTCATCGCCGGGGATGCGGCCGATGCCGGAGCCATCGCGCGCGTCGCGTCGCGGCTCCCGTGGGACGCGCACGGCGTCATCCTCATCGAAGCGGCGGCCCGCATCCAGTTCCGGCACATCGACGTCCCCCCGGGGGTCTCGGTCCGCTGGCTCGTACGGGCCGAGGGGACGCGCGCCCACGCGCGTGGCGAGCGCCTCGCGAACGCCGTCTACGCGTGGTGCCTGGAGTGGACGTGCAGCGAGCCCCCGGAGCATTGGACGGTGTGGCTCGGTCCGCACACGCCGCCGCACGTGGCGCGGATGGCGCGCAGCCTCCTCGGCGTCGCGAACTGACCCGCCTCAGCGGGTCGCGCCGACCGCGGATGCCGTGGCGTTGGCGGTGATCGCGTCGAGCGCGCGGCGGAGCGCCGAGCTCGACGTGTGCGCGGTGTACGGGAAGTACACGACCTCGACGCCCACCTCGGCGAACTCGCTCTCCAGCCGGAGGCCCTTCTCGGTGCCGCGCCAGTCGTCGCCCTTGAAGAAGTGGGTGAAGCGCACGTCGCGCCACGAGTCCATCTTCGACGGCGTCGTCTCGACGTAGACGTCGTCGACGAAGGAGATGTGCCGGACGATCTCGGCACGTTCGGCGGTCGGGATGACCGGCTCGATCCCCTTGACCTGACGCAGCATCTCGTCGCTCACGACGCCGGCGACCAGGATGTCGCAGTGCTGTTTGGCGTGTCGCAGCAGATTCAGATGCCCGACGTGAAAAAGGTCGAAAGCTCCGACGGCATAGCCGATACGCGTCCCCATGATCTCCCCAGATCGATCATTCCCCAGTCGAACGGATCCCCACCCGTTCGGCGCGACTCCCACAGCCGCAGACGACACTCTAGCAGGAACGTGTCCTGCAGCCCATAGGAACCCATGGAACGATGGATGCCGGAGCCGATGGGGCTGCGGAACGACGAAGGGGACCACGTTGGGGGCAGGGGTCACGGTCATCGTGCCGACGTACAACGAGCGCGACAACGTCGCCGAGCTCGTGGAGCGCACGGCCGCGGCCTTGGCGGGACGGGACGCCGAGATCCTCTTCGTCGACGACAGCAGCGACGACACCGCGGCCGAGGTGGAGCGCGTCGCGGTCGACGCCCCGATCCCGGTGCGGGTGATCCATCGCTCGGACAACGTCGGAGGCCTCGGCGGAGCGGTCGTCGTCGGCCTGGGCGCCGCGGCGGCCGATGTCTGCATCGTGATGGACGGCGACCTCCAGCATCCCCCCGAGCTGCTGCCGACACTGCTGGACCGCTTCGCGGACGGCGACGCGGACGTGGTCGCGGCCTCCCGCTACGTCGGCGGCGGAGACACGAGCGGCCTGGGAACGGCCGTGCGCTTCGGCGTGTCCCGCGCCGCGACGTGGCTGACCCGCGCGATGTTCCCCCGTCGGCTCGCCCGGAGCACCGACCCGATGACCGGGTTCTTCCTCGTCGACCGGCGTCGCCTGCGGCTGGATGCACTGCAGCCGCAGGGCTTCAAGATCCTCCTGGAGATCCTCGCCCGGACGGATCTGCGGATCGCGGAGATCCCGATGGAGTTCGCCGAGCGTCGACACGGCACCTCGAAGGCGAGCCTGCGCCAGGGGGCCACGTTCATCGCTCATCTCGCACGGCTGCGGTTCGGGAAGATGTCGCTGTTCGCGGCGATCGGCGTGCTCGGCGCCATCGCCAACCTCGCGATCATGTGGGCCCTGACGGCGGCGGGCGTCCCCTACGTCTGGGCGGCCATCATCGGCGCCGAGGTCACGATCATCGGCAACTTCCTGCTGCAGGAGCGCTTCGTCTTCGCCGACATGCGCACCGACGCCCGCAGCGCCGGGGTGCGCTTCGCGGCGTCCTTCACGTTCAACAACGTCGAGGCGGCCCTGCGCATCCCGGTGATGGCGCTCATGGTCGAGACATGGCACATCTCCAGCGTCCTGGCGACCGCGCTGTCCCTCATCGTGGCCTTCTTCGCCCGGTTCCTGTTCCACTCCCTCGTCGTCTACGCGCCCCGTCGGCGGCGTGAGGAGAGGGCGGCGGCGGGCGAGCCGGAGCCGGACACCGCGACGCTGCGGATCATCCGCGCCATCGATGCCGAGGCCATGAAGCCGGGCGAGCTCTAGTCCTCGACCGTCCGCGAGGTGCGGGCGGCGTGGTCGCGGCGCGGCGCAGAGAAGGGCAGACGAGATCTCGGGGCCGGTGCGGTCCCGCGACGGACGGCGACGGCGGCGGGGATCGCGGTCAGCGCGAACAGCAGCGCGAGAGTCCGGGAGGAGGTGAGCAGAGGGCTGAAGAACGTGTCCCACGCTCCGAGCAGAGTGAGCCACACGACGATGCCGGGGGCGGCCTTGAGGGAGACGGCGCGGGCTACGGCGTAGATTGCGCATCCGAGAAGGACGAGCGCGAACGCCGCGCCCAACGGACCGAAGCGCAGCCACAGGTCGCCGAGCACCGAATGCACTTCGTACTGCCCGCCGAACATGTAGCCCTCGACGTACCCGTTGTCCGGATCGTAGTTGAGCTCGCTCATGCCGGTCTTGGCGATCCAGACGTCCTGTGAGGTGGGCAGGGTCCCGCTCCCGAAGCCCAGCGGGCGGGCGGAGATCAAGGCGGTCGCGGCGCCCAACTCTGGCCGCCCGCCGGCGATCAGCGACCCGGAGGTGTCGATCTGGGCCTGCGTGCGCTGCTGCGCGGCGTCGCCGAGGACTCCCTCAAGGATCAGAGCCTGCAGCATGCTGAACGCGGCGAGGCTCAACACGCCCAGGAGCACCAGGGTCTGTGCAGGGCGCGGACGCCTGGTTCCCGCCGGAAGGAAGATCTGCCACAGCACGATCACGGCGGCAAGGAGGAGAAAGGACGTCATCGATCGCGAGTCCGAGAAGAGGCAGACGCCCGCGAGGAGGGCGAGTGCCAGCAGATCCAACGACCGCCGCCGGGAGGTCGACGTGAAGCCCAGGATGACGATGATGACCGGGACAGCGAGGGAGTACTTCCAGAGGTTGGCGGGGTTGCCTCCCGTGAGAGCCACATTCGCCAGTGCTCCCACCCCGAACGCGATGGCCGTGGCGCCGAGGCCGAGCTCGCTCCGCGCCCACAGGAGCACGCCGATGCCTCCCGCGAGGGACAGAAGCGTGAGGGACTGTTCGAGCATGAGGCTCGTCGAGGCCGCCCGCGTGGTCTCGAGGAGGGTGGTCGCCGCTCCCCAGACCGCCGCGCCGGCTGCGAGCGCGAGCAACGGCCGAGCGAAACGGTAGCCGCGCAACGCCGGCCACCAGACCGGCAGCAGGACCACGGCCACGACGACGGAGATGCTGATACCGGGGCCGAACGTGAACCGCACCGCCGACGCTGCGGCTGCGGCCGCGGCGACGATGGAGGTGGTCGTCCACGACGTCACGCTGCGCATACGGAGGTCTCCGATCAGCGGAGGTCGCCGCGGAAGACACCGACCTCCGCGCCGAAGAGGTAGTCGACCGTGAGGGTGACGTCCTCACGGTCCTCCTCCGGAATGGTGAACAGATAGACGCCCTCCGCGGCGTCTCCGGGGGAGAGCATCCCCTCGAACGGCACGCCACCGGGCCGGGTCAGCGTGCCGGCGGGTGCCCGGTCGGCGCCGGAATACGCGTTCACAGCGACGTAGTCGAGGTCGAGCGGTTCGGAGCCGGTGTTGACGATCCTGACAGTGGCGCGCACGGCAGGACCCGAAGTCTCCCCGGCGAGTGCCGCCTCGCCCTGCACGGCTTCCACGCGGGCGAGGAGGATGTCCGCACCCTCCGCGACGATCGTGGCGTTGGGCTCCACCGGCGTGAGCTCGGCGAACGGGAGGCCGCTCTCCGACGGAGCGGGCCGCGGCGTCTCCGTCGGGCGCGGCGCGTCGGTGGACACGATGTCACGGGGCGGGACGGTCGGCGTGCTCGTCGGTTCCGGCTGCCCGGCGGGAGTCAGCATCGGGGGAACGAGGAACGCGGCGGCCACGGCGAGACCGACCACCACGACCAGGATCGTCAGGGGAAGCCAGACGCGTCGGCGTCCCGGTGCGTTGTCCTCGTGCACGTCCTTCATGTGATCCCCACTCCCCGGTGTCCTCGCGGTGCGAGAGACGGTGCTCCGAGTTTAGACTGGCGCCCCTGTCGAGCGGTGCCGGGACAGGAATCGTCTTCCATCCCTGACCCCGCGCCATGCTGCGCGCAGCGGCGGAAGGGGGCGGAGGAACTGTCGCCGGCCGCCCCGGAGCAGCACCTGCCAGGCGTTGCGCGGAGCCGACCGTTCCCATGCCGCGACGTCATCGTCGTCGAGATGCAGCGCCGCGAAGAGCAGGCGGTTCCGGATGTTGTAGTAGTAGTAGAGCTCGGATTTCGCCTCGGCTCGCTGCCCGCGACCGCGATGAGTGCTGCCTTCGTCATGGATGGCCGTCGCGTCGTCGACCACCACCAGCCGCGCACCCGCGCGTGCGGCGCGCACGGAGATGTCGACGTCCTCCCAGTAGAGGAAGTACTCCTCGTGGAAGCCTCCCGTCAGTTCCCACACGGATCGCGGGATGAGCATGCACGCGCCGCTGATCCACGGCAGCCGCCGTGCCGAGGGTTGCTCCCGCCGCCTCCGCGGGCCGCCCATCGCACCGTCGTCCAGATAGACGTCCATCCCGGCGAACCACACGCGACCGTCCGCGTCGACCACGCGGGGAGAGGCGAGGGTCAGGTCGTCCGCCGTGGCATCCAGCAGAGCGGCGACGGAACCGCCGTCGATACGGGCGTCCGGGTTGAGGAGCAGGAGGTCGGTGGCACCGAGCACGTCGAACGCGTGCGCGGCGCCGGCGTTCACCCCGCCGCCGAAGCCGGCGTTCGTCGCCATCGGGACGAGGTCCCAGCCCCGCGCGGCGCAGAGCGCCGACACGGTCTCCCGCTCCGTCGGCGTGGACAGATTGTCGACGACGACGATCCGGGCCTCCGGAACATCGGAGGCCGTGGAGACGAGGTTCGACTCGAGCAGTCGGGCGGCGCCGTAATTGACGACGACCACCGCGAGGACCCGCGCGCTCATCCATGCTCCTCTCTGGCCGCACGCGAAGATCAGCCGGGCGCAGCCTGTGGATATAGTGAAGGCTACATTCGACGTCGCCTGGGGGAGTTGTCGTGTCAGAGATCCGAGCGGCGATGGGACGCCTGCAGCAGGCGCAGAAGTCGTCCAAAGGGGCGGCGGCCTATTCCCGCTACATCAACCGACCACTCGGTCGGCCGATGGCCGCGCTCGCGTACGTGATGGGGATGACCCCCACGCAGGTCACACTGGTCAGCGCGGCGTTCACCCTGACCGGTGTCGCCCTGATCGCCACCTTGCCGCCCGAGATCTGGTCTTCGATCCTCGTATCCGTCCTGCTCGTCCTCGGTTACGCGCTCGACTCCGCCGATGGCCAGCTCGCGCGGCTGACAGGCTCCGGATCGTTGGCGGGAGAGTGGCTCGACCACTTCTTCGATGCGATCAAGCTCGCGACCATCCATCTCGCGGTGCTCGTCTGCTGGTTCCGGTTCTTCGACCTTCCGGACGGCTGGCTGCTCGTCCCGCTGGTGTTCGCGGCTTCGGCCAACGTGTTCTTCTTCGGGATCATCGCCGCCGACTTCCTCCGCCGCGTGCACCGTCTGCGGCACCCTCAAGCGCCCGCTGAGACGCCTCGGGAGGCTTGGCGGTCCGGTGGGTTGTACTCCTTGGCGGTCATCCCGACGGACTACGGCTTCCTCTGCCTGGTGTTCGCGGTGCTGTGGTGGCAGCCGGTCTTCGTCGTCCTCTATACCGCGCTGGCCGTGATCAACGTGCTCATGCTTCTTCTCGCCGCGATGCGTTGGTACCGGTCGATCCGAGGGTTGGCGATCCATGTCTGAGGGCCAGCGTCCGATCCGCGTCATGCAGTCCTTCGGTGCGCCTCGGGTCACCACGAATCCCTACATCACCATGCTGGATGAGGCGCTCACTGCGACGCCAGGCATCGAGCATCTCCGGTTCTCCTGGCGCGAGGCCCTTCTCGGTCGATACGACGTGTTCCACTGGCACTGGCCTGAGGTGAAACTCCACGGGGGATCGGCCGTCTCTTCCGTCGGCAAATACGTCCTGACGGCGCTGCTCTCGTTACGGCATTCCCTGTCACGGCGGATCGCGGTCGTGCGCACGGTGCACAACTTGGAACTGCCGGACGACAACGCCGCCCGGCTGTGGCTGCTGCGACGGATCGACCGCCAGGCCGATCACCGCATCGTGTTGAACGAGACGACTCCGCTCCCTGCCGGAACGGCGCAGTCGCTCATCCTGCACGGCCATTACCGGGATTGGTACCGGCCGCAGCCGCGAGCGGAGCGGATCCGCGGACGAATGGGAACGTTCGGAGGGGTCCGACGGTACAAGGGAGTGTCCGGCTTCGTCGATGCCTACGCCGCTGCCGTCGCCGTCGATCCCGAGATGAGTGTCGTCATCGGCGGGAAGGCGTCGAGCGCGGACCTGGCCGACGATCTGCGCGAGCGTGTGGCGGACCTGCCGCAGGTCACGCTCCGTCTGGAGTTTCTGAGCGACGCCGAGCTGGTCGAGCTCGTCACGGGTTCCGAGCTGGTCGTGCTGGCCTATCGATTCATGCACAACTCTGGGAGCGTGCTCGCAGCGCTGTCGCTCGATCGGCCAGTCCTCGTGCCGCGCAATGCGCCCAATGAGGCGCTCGCCGCCGAGGTGGGGCCGGAGTGGGTGCAGATGTACGACGGCGAGCTGGATGGTGAGCGGCTGCGTGCCGCCCTGGCCGCGGTGCGGCAGATCACCACGGAGAGACCGGACCTGTCTCGGCGCGAGTGGGACGACGCCGGCGCTGCCCACGCACACGCGTACCGTTCGGCGCTTCGAGCTCGGCACTCCCGCGTCCGTCCCCGTGGCCGCACGAAGGAGGAGACATGATGCGAGAAGCGGCTTTCCGTCTCAAGACTGCGGCGGGCGGACGGAGCAGCACGGCCGCTTATCGGGACTTCCTCGTCGTGGATGCTCTGCCTCCGGAGGAGGCCATCGAGCTGAGCGCCCAGAGGTCCGCCGCGCACGCGCGCTTCGCGTTCGAGCACAGCGCGTTCTACCGCGAGCTGTATTCCGCGCACGGCTTCTCCGCCGAGGATCTGCGCGACCCCGCGTCGTTCTCCTCGCTGCCCATCGTCGACAAGACGATGCTCCGCGAGAACTTCGAGAGCATTCGCACGGATGAAGCCGATGCGCGCACCAGCGTCGTCTCGAAGACGGGTGGGAGTACGGGTCTGCCGCTGCACCTGCTGCGAGACCTCCGTTTTCCTGCCCGCGCACTCGAGTGGCGCCTGTTCGACTGGTGGGGGGTGAAACCCTGGGATGACCGGGCGATCGTGACGCGCCACGTGCTCACCGGGGCGGCCCGCCTGCGCCACGACCTCGGGTGGCTCCCCTCGCGACGGGTGCAGCTCGACGCCTTCCAGATCACGGACGATGCGGTGCGAGCGTTCGTGGAGCGCTGGAACCGGGTGGAGCCCCGTTTCCTGATCGGCTATGGCGGCGGCGTCCTGGACACGGTCCGACGGATGCGTCGACTGGGGCTCCGGGTCGTTCCGCCGGCGGCCGTGGCCGTGACGGCTGCTCCGCTGTCCCCTGGTACGAGGGCGGAGATCGAGGACGCCTTCGGCGCGCCGTGCTACGACCACTACCGCTCGGCCGAGATCCCCTGGATGGCGGGTGAGTGCGCCGAGCAGAGCGGACTCCACGTCTTCTCCGACGTGCGACGCATCGAGATCGTCGATGAGGCGGATCGGGTCCTGCCCGAGGGACGGGAAGGAGAGGTCATCGTCTCGGATCTGACGAACCGGGTCTTCCCGATCGTCCGATATCGTCTCGGCGACATCAGCAGCTATCGACCAGGGGTGTGCGCGTGCGGGCGGGGGCTTCCTCGCCTGGGCGCGATCTCGGGCCGCTCCTCCGATGCCGTGCGCCTGCCGGATGGGACCACGATCGCGGGCGCTCTCGGACACATCTTCGACGACGCGCCCCTGTCCATCCGTCAGTTCGAGATCGTCCAGGACTCGGATTACGCGGTGACGCTGCGGTGCATACCCGCGGACGGGCAGGACGTACAGGCCGGCATCGACGGCGCGGAGGCGAAGCTGCGTCATGCGACCAGAGGCCTCGTCCCCGTTCGTGTCGAGCGCGTCGACCACATTCCTCAGGTCGGCGGGAAGATGCGCTTCATCCGCAGTTCGGTCGGCACCGATCTGTCCGGGGATCCGTCGTGAATATCTCGGTTACACAACGATCGTCGTCCGAGCGTGTGTAAACTGTGCCGTGGCCGTCGCCCGTCCGGGTAGGCGGTGCGTACCGATACTGCACACCATCTCGCCCGGAGGGGGCTGGTTGGAGGGGCGCGGTGTACGCGGGTTAGACCCCTAGGAGACTCAGTTGCGTTCGCGACGTCGCTCGACCCTCACCCGACCCTCCCCTTCACGAACCTCGGCCGCCCTGGCGTCGGTCGTCGCGGCCACGACGATCGTGGCCGGCCTCTTCGGTGCTTCCCCCGCGGCGGCCGCCGACAGCGATTCCGCCGACGTGCTGCTGCGCGATGACTTCGATCGCGCGGCACCGTCCGGATGGGGGGCTTCCGACAACGGCCTCGCCTACTCGTCGTGGTCGTCCCGCGCCGAGGTGGCCAGTGTGGCCGATGGCGCGGCGGCCCTCACCCTCGACCCCGGAGAGTCCGCCTATCTCACCCCGCAGGCCGTCCGGGCGCGAGACGTCCGCGTCTCGGCGGATCTCCGCCTCGAAGCAACAGGTGGTCGGGGCTACTACGCCTACACGACGCGCGTCCAGGCCGACGGCTCCGCCTACCGAGTCCGACTGCTGACCGACGCCGAGGGGCAGGCGCAGCTCTCCGTCATCCGGACCCGGGGAGGTATGGAGACGGAGCTGAAAAGCGTGGCCGTTCCCTTGAGCGTTCTCGGCGACGGATGGGTCACGTTCGACGCCACGGTCACCGGGGCCGACGCCGTCGACTTCGAAGCGCGCCTCACGCCGGTCGGCTCCTCACCTGGGGCGCCCCAGCTCCGGACAACCGACTCCTCCGCCGCCCGGCTTTCCGGCGCGGGAGGCTTCGCCGTCTGGGCCTATGCATCGAGCAGCGCGACCGCGCCGGTCGACCTGCGGATCGACTCGCTGGATGCCACGGTCGCCGACGCGCCCTTGAGTGCCGAGCAGCCCGAACCGCAGCCGCAGCCGGAGCCGCAGCCCGAACCGGAGCCGGAACCGCAGCCGGAGCCGGAACCGCAGCCGGAACCGGAGCCGCAGCCCGAGCCGCAGCCCGGGACCCCCGAACGCGGTGCGGCTCCTGTCGGCACCGCCCAGTACGCGGTGCCCGCCGGTGCCTTGTTCGTCGATGCGCGGAGCACCGCGGAGAGCCCCACAGGCACAATGGTCGCACCGTACCGTTCCGTTCAAGCCGCCGTGAACGCCGCCCGCCCCGGATCCACGGTCGTCCTTCGGGCTGGCGTCTATCATCAGTCCGTCGACGTCCCGTACAGCAAGACGTTGACCATCCAGGCCTACCCGGGAGAGGCCGTCTGGTTCGACGGCTCGACACGGGTCGCGAACTGGACGAAGTCGGGGTCGGCATGGGTCAGTGCCGGATGGACGGCGGAATTCGACGACGACATGCTCAACGGCAATGCCGGATGGTTCGTCGACCCGGCGTACCCGATGGCGAACCACCCGGACCAGCTCTACATCGACGGTGTCCCGCAGCGTCAGGTCGCCACGGCCGCTGAGGTCGTTGCCGGGACGTTCGCCGTCGACGACGCGCGCGACCGGTTGATCCTCGGGACCGACCCTTCCGGTAAGGAGGTGCGGGCGAGCGACCTCGGACAGGCGCTCAACGTACAGTCGGCGAATTCCGTGCTGCAGGGTTTCGGTGTCCGGCGCTACGCAACCTCCTACGACGTGCTCGGCACCGTCCGTATGCACAACGTCGGCGTCACGGTACGCGACCTCGTCATCGAGGACAACGCGACGATCGGGCTGTTCGTGGGTAACGACCGGGCGAAGATCGACGATCTGACCGTCCGCAGGAACGGGCTGCTCGGGATGTCTATAACCACGGCGTACGGCACGACCTTCACGGACTCTCTCATCACCGACAACAACACCGAGCGGTTCAACGGCTCGCCCGTCGCCGGCGGGGTCAAGGTCACTCGCACCCGCGGCATCGTGATGAGCAACGTCGACACGAGCCGCAACGTGGGCAGCGGGACCTGGTTCGACGAGTCGTGCTACGACGTCAAGATCCTCGACGTGACGTCGAACGGGAACACCGAGATCGGGATCCACGCGGAACTGTCGTCCCAGGTCACCATCGCGCGGAGTCAGGCGTTCGACAACCGCGAAGGGATTCGCATCTTCGACACCGAGAACGTACTGATCACGAACAACGACCTCGGGAACAATGCGCGCCACGATCTCAATCTCATGCAGGACGAACGACGCCAGGCCACCCATCGTGTGGGCCGCGACCCGCGTGTCGACGGAGTGGATCCGACCGTGACGTGGATCACGCGCAACATCACCATCCGCAACAACGTGTTCGGTGCGGGCGGACCCCGCGCTATCTTCGCCCACGACACGGCGACGGGGCGCGCGGTGAACACGTGGAATGTCACGATCGACGGCAACCTGTTCAGCAGCTCCACTCGTGGCCCGTCGATGGTCACCTGGGGAGGGTCTGGCGACGTCTACGAGACGTTCTCGACGCCCGCGCAGCTCGCCGCGGCGAAGAACCCCGGTTGGCGCAACGCGCAGACGGCCGTTGCCCAACCCTTCGCGGACATGAGGGACGACATCGCCGCGAACACCGCCATCGCCCGGCCGCTCCCGTCAGCGGTCGCGAGTCTGCTGGGCATCGCGACGGGCACAGTGATGCTCGGCAGCGGCCGGTGAGCATCTCCCGGTCCGCCCTCCGGGGCGGACCGGGTCGCGTCCCGGCTCCGTCCGGGCACAATGGAGGTGTGACCCACGACTCTCGTGCCCCGCATCTCCTCGTGCACCCGGGATGGGAGCTGTTCGGCTCCGATCGTATGCTCCTCGAGACCGCGACAGCGCTGCGGGAGCGAGGGGAGCCGGTCGTCGTCGTGTTGCCGCGACGTGGCCCTCTCGTGGACGAACTGCAGGCACTCGGCGCGCAGGTGCTCCTTCCCCCGATGTTCGTGCTGCGCAAGTCGAACCTGCGGCCCCGGAACTGGCTGCGGTCCGCGCGGGACGCGGTTCAGGGATTCGCTGCCTCCATCGCGATCGTCCGGCGGCTGCGTCCCCGGAGCATCTACGTGAGCACCATCGTCCTGCCCACCTGGCCCCTCGTGGGTCGACTGAGCCGTATACCGACCGTCACCCATGTCCACGAGGCGGAGGCCTCCGCGTCCCGCTGGGTGAACCTCGCACTCTACGCACCGCATCTCGCGGCGCATCGGGTCGTCGCGAACAGCCGCTTCACGTTGCAGACCGTTCAAGCGGCGCTTCCTGCCCTCGCTCGGCGCGCAGCGGTTATCCCCAACGGTGTGGCCGCCCCCTCCGAGGTCGACGAGCCGCGGCCGTACGTGGACCGCCTCCGTATCGGTTACGTCGGTCGGCTCTCGCACCGGAAGGGCCCCGACCTCGCCGTCGAGGCCTTGGCCGAGCTCGCCGTCGCCGGCGTCGACGCCGATCTCCATCTGGTGGGTGCCGCCTTCGTGGAGAACGCGGGATACGAGCGGGAGCTGCGCGAGCGTGCGGAGGCGCTCGGCGTCGGCGATCGCGTGACGTTCCTCGGATTCCAGTCCGACGTCTGGCCGTTCCTCGCCGGCATCGATGTGCTCGTCGTGCCTTCCCGGCAGGACGAGTCCTTCGGCAACACCGCCGTCGAGGGCGTGCTCGCCGCTCGGCCGGTGGTCGCATCGGACATCCCCGGGCTTCGCGAGGCGGTCGGCAGCTATCAGAGCGTCGCCTTCACGACGCCGGGGGAATCCCAGGAGCTCGCCGCGGCACTGCGGTCCGTGGTGGACGGCTGGGAGGAGCGGCGGGCCGACGCGCTCTCCGCCCGCGCGTCGGCGCTGCACAGGTTTGCTCCGGCGACCTACCGCCGGACCACGGCGGAGTTCCTGACCTCGGTCGCGCCGCGCTGACCGTCCGCCTTCAGCGGGAGAGGAGATCCGGGGTGGGCGGCACGAGGAACGCCGAGACCTGTCGGTAGAGCGCCGATGCCTCCAGGGCGGTGCGCTCCAGCATCGCCCGGTGCGCCCGCGCGGCGTCGTGGTGGGCGTCCGGGATGTCGAACGGGTTCGAGCGCCGACGACCGAGGAGGGTCCTTCGGGCTTTCGGTGGGGCGACGAACCCGCGTCGCCCGTGCAAGGCCGCCGCGTATGCGGCGAGGCCGTCCGCTGCGCGCCCGTCATCCAGAAGGGCGCTCGCATTCTCCTCGCCGAAGACCGCGGCACCCAGATGGAGGGCCTCGCGCAGGGTGAACGCCTTGGACCGCGCCTGCGGGACCAGCTGAGAGATGAAAGAGCGTTCCGCTCGGCTTGCCGTGAGGATGAGATCGGCGGTGCGGATCCGGTCGGCGTCGACGGCGGAGGAGCGATGGTCGTCGGCGCCGGCACCCGCGCCCACCGCGCGCGCCACCTCGACCGCCGCCTCACACATCGGCCGGTCCCCGGGGCCCACGCGGATCCCGGCGCTGGTGATGTCCCAGAGCTGTTCCTCAGCGCTGGCACGAAGGACCTGTGCCATCAGGGGCGACCGACAGATGTTCGCCTCGCAGACGAAGATGAGCCTGTGTGCCACGTGTTCCCCTCGGTGCCGAGTCGGAACCGCCGACCCGCTTTCCAACATAGGCGATAATGAGGTGCTGCGAACCGGCGCACAGATCGCACGGCGTCGTGCCGAGGGGGACGGGAACACATGACACTGCAGGATTACTTCCAGGCGCTGAGGGGTCACTGGGTGGTGATCATCGTGCTCACGCTCCTGGGGGGCGGAGCGGCATACGGGTACTCTCAGCTCGTCGACCCGGAGTACCGGGCGGAAGCCCAGGTGATGGTGATCCCGACTCGCGGCGAGAGCACCAGCGAACTGCTGCAGGGCTCCAACTACGTCCAGAGTCTCGTCCAGACATACACGCTCCTCGTGGTCTCGCCCACCGTGCTCGGTCCGGTCATCGAGGAGGTCGGCCTCAACGAGACGCCCAACCGGCTCGCCCGCCGCGTCGACGTCAACGTGCCGCTCAACACGGTCGTCATCGAGATCGGCGTCACCGACGCCGACGGCGAGACCGCGCAGGAGACCGCGAACGCCATCGCGAGCGAGCTCGCTGTCGCGGTTCGGGACATCTCCCCACTGGGGGCTGACGAGAAGCCCGCCGTGCGGATCGAGACCATCTCGCCCGCCCGGACGCCGACAGTGCCCATCTCGCCCAACACCCGCAACAATGTCGCTCTCGGCGCGGCAGGCGGCCTCCTCCTTGGTGTCGTGTACGCCGTGCTGCGCCGACGGTTCGCGACCCGTATCGTGAGCGCGAGCTCGCTCGGCGAGATCACCGACGTCGCGGTTCTCGGGGAGATCCCCGAGGCCGCGGACAATCAGACGCTCGCCCGGGTCATTCGCTCGCAGCCCGACGGACGCATCGCGGAGGCGATGCGGCAGGTCTCCGCGAGCCTGCGATTCGTCGACGTCGACAAGAGCCGACGGGTGATCCTGGTGACCTCGTGTTCGGCACAGGAGGGCAAGTCTTCCGTCGGTCTGGGGCTCGCGCTGACGCTCGCCGAGGGGGGACGGACGGTCCTCTTCATCGAGGCGGACCTGCGGCGCCCCAGTACCGCGCGCTACACCCAGCTCGAAGGGGCGGTGGGTCTCACCACGGTGTTGATCGGTGACGTCGAGCTGGATGATGCGGTGCAGCAGTGGGGTCGCCCCGGGCTGGACATCCTCACGGCCGGTGCGCAGCCTCCGAACCCGGGGCAGCTGCTGTCCAGTGGAGAGCTGCACAAGGTCGTCGACGACGCGCGGGAGAAGTACGACTACGTCATCATCGACACCGCGCCGGTTCTCTCCGTGAGTGACGCTCTCTGGCTCTCGACCACGGCCGACGGCACCCTGTTCGTCGTTCGCGCCCATCGCACGAAGGGGACCGAGCTCGCGCGTGCGCTCTCGTCGCTCGAGTCCACGCGGACGCCGGTCCTCGGCATCGTCCTCAACGGCATCCGCGGCGCGGCGAAGAGCCCGTACTATACGGACGAGCGCCCTCGCGGGCTGCGTCCTCGGCTGAGCCGCCGCGGCGCCCGAGGCTGAGGCCCCGTGAACTCGCTCCTGGCGCTCGGCGCCCGCGCGGCCACCATGGTCGTCTCCCTCGTCTGCGGTGTGATCACCACCAGGATGATCCTGGGCGAGACCGACGTCGAGCACTACGCGCTCTATACACTGCTCATCACGATTCCATCGCTGCTGACGTTCACGGACCTCGGCAGTGGTGCGGTGCTGGTCAATGCGGTGGCGACCAGCGAAGACGTCCGCACGGACCGCAAGCTGCGCCTTCAGGTGACGTCGGTCGGACGGATCCTGCTGCTCTTCGCCTCCGGCCTCATGATCATCAACACCGTGCTGCTCGTCAGCGGGGGATGGCGCGTGCTGTTCGGGGATGCGGGAGCCATCCCCGGGGCTCCCCTCGCCGCCTTCCTGTGCATCACGCTGTTCAGCCTCACGGTGACCCTCGGCGTGTGGTTCCGGATCCTGCTGGGACAGCGCCGCAACCACCTCGTCATCCTCGTGCAAGGCCTCATCTCCCCCCTCACGCTCGGCGGCGTCTGGCTCCTGCTCACCGTCGGAGGCCGGGCCTTCGACTCCTTCCTCGCACTCGCCTCGTACGGCGCCTCCCTGATCACCGCCGTCATCGGGTTCACCCTGGTGACGCGTTCGACCGCGCCTCTCATCCCCGACGCCCTCCGCGTCCTGTTCCGATGGCGGCGTGTGCCCGGCGTGCGGGTGATGGACGTGGGGTGGCCGATGCTGGCGCAGATGGTCACGTATCCCATCGCCGTCGGCTCGCAGCGGTACGTGCTCGCCCAGTACGGCACGCCGACCGACGTCGCGGAGTACGGTGTCGCAGGCCAGGTGTTCTTCGCGCTCAACGGGTTGGTCATGGCCGCAGGGGTGGCGCTCTGGCCACAGTTCGCGCGGCGGCGGCACCGCGGCGAGCTCACGCGCGGGCCGTATCTGCTGTCCCTCCTCTTCGGCGGTGCTGTGGCCATGGCTACGGCGCTCGTCTGGGTGATCGGTCCCTGGCTGTTCGACTTCATCACGCGCGGCGAATTGGAGGTCCGCCCCTCGACGATCCTCGCGTTTGGCGCCATGATCATGCTGACGGCCGCCGTCTATCCCCTGGGCATGTTCATCATGGACAAACCGGGTATCCGCTTCCAGGTCGTTCCGACGTTGGCGATGGCGGCGCTGAGCATCGTGCTGTCGGTCGTGCTGACACCGCTGCTGGGCATCATCGGGCCGCTGCTCGGCGTAGCGTTCGCGCTGACCGTCTGCCAGCTCATCCCGTACGCCATCTACATCCACCGCCACCGTGGGCGCCTGCTCGCTTCCGACCGCGCCCACGATCCGGCGGCCGAAGACGATCCGGCCTCCGCAGGCCAGCCGGGTTAGCCGGTCCACTCCTCGGCTCGGCGATGCGCGCGCCTCGCCGAGTCGTGGAACGACTCCCCGCGCGCGATCCGCAGCGCCAGATCCTCGTAGGCTTCGGCGACGGCGTCCCACGTGAAATCATCGGCGGCGCGGGTCCGGGCGGCAGCTCCGGCTCTGGCCACGCCGTCCGCGTCGGCCTCGGCGGCGGTGATCGCGGTGGCCGCCTGGGCCGGGTCCGAGAAGTACCAACCATGGCCGTCGAGGACCTCACGGTTGAAGACGACGTCGTACGCGATCACGGCCGTGCCGGCTCCCATGGCGCGCAGGAGCGACGGGTTCGTCCCCCCGACGGAATGACCGTGGAGGTAGGTGAAGGCGTGGTGGTAGAGCGCGTCGAGAAGGTCTTGGTCGTACACCGCGCCGAGGAGGCGGATTCGGTCGTCCGCGGCCGCGAGGTCGTCGATGGCCGCGGTGTAGTCGGCGGCATAGGGGGCGGAGCCCACGACCACGAGGGGCTTCCCGGCCGCAGACGCGGCGTACCCCTCGACGATCTCACGGACATGGTTCTCGGGTTCGAACCGCGCGACCACGAGGTGGTACTCGCCGGGCTCGAGGCCGAGCGCGCGGATGCCGGCCACCGGTGCGTCGTCGAGGAGAGGGGCGCCGTAGCGGATCATCTCGCTGGCCACGCCGAACTGGTGATCGTAGTATTCGGCGATTCCGGGAGCGTCGGCGATGATCGCATCGGCCGTCCGCACGCCGAACGACTCGGCCCAGCGATAGTAGGCCTTTCCACGGGGCCCCCACTTCGAGCGTCGCCACTCGAGTCCGTCCATGTGGAGCGCGACGGGGATGCCCCGGGCGCGCAGCAACGGGAGGAACGGCGAGTTGGCGGCGTTGAAGACGAAAGCTGCGTCGGGACGGGCCCTGGTGACCGCGTGCGCGGTCGACAGCGCGGTGTGGCTGAGCGTCTCGAGCGCTTTGTGCCGTACCGCCGGCAGGGTCACCCTCCGCATGCCCAGGTGTACGTCGCCCGCGGTGCCGGCATCCCGCCCGTACACCAGCACACGGTGTCCCCGGGCGACGAGCCGCCGCCCGACCTCTTCGACGGCCGTCTCGAATCCTCCGTATGCGGCGGGGATTCCGCGCGTGCCGATCAGCGCGATGCGGAGCGAGGGAGAGGGGGACGTCGCGGCGGAGTGCATCGGAACAGTATGCCCGAGCCTTGATCGCCGAGTGCGGGGGCTAATCTGGGGCGGTGTCGTCAGAACCTTCCTCGGACTCATCCCTCGCCTGGGGCTTTCCTGCCGAACAGTCGGTGAGCGCGTGGGAGCGCCGTCACGCGGCAGGTGAGGTGCCGAGCGCCTGGCAGTACGGCTTGGACGGCCTGCGCGCGTTCGCGCCCGTCGACGTGCTCGACCTGCCGGCGCCCGGACGGGTGGCGCGAATGCGGAGCCGCGTCGGCCTCGGCCCGCGCCCGGTCGACGGCCGCGCCTTCACCTGGGACGAGAACGCCGCCTTTCGGATGCAGGTGCGGCGTCCTCGGCGGAGCTTCGCGTCAGGCGTCATCTGGCTGACCGACATGGTGGAGCGGGGCCACGTTCCGCAGCGTCTGATCGAGGTGCTGCAGAGCGCGGACGATCTGTGGGTGCTGAGCCGGGGACAGGTCGAACCGCTCCGGGCAGTGATCGGGGCCGGAGGGCCACGCATCACCGCCGTTCCGTTCGGAGTGGACGCCGACTTCTTCCCGCCGCGGCCCTACCCGGAGCGGCCGCGCATCGTGAGCATCGGCAACGACAGGGATCGTGATCCGCAGACGCTCTTCCGAGCGCTGGAGATCGTCCGGGCGCAGCGGCCCGACGTGGAGGCCGTCGTGCAGACATCGGCGACCGGCGCGCCGGACGGCGTCCGTGTCGTCGAGCGCATGAGCCATCGCGATCTCCGGGACCTGTACGCGACAGCGACAGTGGTGGCGACGGCAACCCGACCGAATCTTCACGTGTCGGGGATGACGGTGACTCTGGAGGCACTCGCGACCGCACGACCGGTCGTGAACACGGACACGCCGGGGATGTCGCAGTACGTCGAGGAGGGAGTGACGGGCCACCTCGCTCCGGTGGGAGACGCCGAGGCGCTGGCCGATCGGCTCCTGTCCCTCCTCTCGAACCCGGCGGAGGCGGCACGGATGGGGCTCGCCGGCCGCGCGGCGGTCGAGTCGTCGTTCACTACGGCGATCATGTGCGCCCATCTCGCGGAGATCCTGGTGCCCACCGCGGATCGCACGGCCATCGGGTCCTGAGGTCGGGTAGCGCTGCGGCGAGTGCTGCGCTATTCTGACGGCGGATGCGTCTTTGGGGGACGCGAGGGGATCCATCATCCGCCGATATTTCGGCATGTGCCTGTGGGGAGGCGCCATGCGAGTCCAGCGACTCGAGGCAATCGAACGCGACGAAGAATCGCGCGCACGTCCATTCCGTCGTCTCGCGATGGGAGTCGTCGCCGTCGTGGTGACCGCGCTCCTCGGCGCGACCATCACCGCACCGGCCGCGCAGGCGGATACAGTGCCGACCGATCCCGCTCTGCCGGCGACGGTGAGCGCTGACCCGCTGCCGACGACGCAGATCAACGGCATCGTCTGGGCTCAGGCGGTGGGCGGCACCAAGGTGTACGCGGGCGGGCAGTTCACGAGCGCGCGCCCGGCGGGAGCGCCGGCCGGCACCAACGAGACGCCGCGATCCAACCTCCTCGCCTACGATCTCGCAACCGGTGTGCTCGACGCATCCTTCGCCCCCCAGGTCAACGGCCGCATCCTCGCCGCGGCGGTGTCGCCCGACGGCTCGCGGCTGTACATCGGCGGCGGCTTCACCGCCGTCAACGGTCAGAACCGCTACCGTCTGGCGGCCTTCGACACGGCCACCGGCCAGCTGATCGGCAATTGGACCCCCGGTACCAACACGATCGTGCAGGGCATCGTCGCCACCGATACGACCGTGTACGTCACGGGGGAGTTCTCGAACATCAACAACACCGCACGTACCGGCGTCGCGGCCGTGAGCGCGTCGACCGGTGCCGTGCTCGACTTCAACCCGGTCCTCGCCGGCGGGTACGGCGTCCGCTCCGTCGTGGTGTCCCCCGATGCCTCGAAGGTGGTCATCGCCGGCTCGTTCACGTCCACCAACGGGTCGACCAACCCGGGTCGCGGCATGGCCGCGCTCGACGCCTCCAGCGGAGCCAGCCTCCCCTGGGCGATCAACAGTGTCATCCGCAACGCCGGCACCGGCGCCTCCATCTATTCGCTCGCCTCCGACGGGGACAGCGTCTACGGCAGTGGGTACGACTTCGGAGGATCGAAGACGGAGGACGACTTCGAAGGCGCGTTCCGCGCGCGCTGGAGCGACGGCTCGATGGTGTGGATGGAGGATTGCCACGGCGACACCTATTCGGTGTACCCGACCGGGGGTGTGCTCTACACGGCGGCGCACTCGCATTACTGCGGCAACATCGGAGAGTTCCCGCAGCTCGACCCGTGGAGCTTCAACTTCTCGCTCGCGTTCGACAAGAACCCGTCGGACCGCACCATCACTCCTGACATCTACGGGTACCGCAGCTTCACCGGCAACCCGGCGGCCCGTCTGCTGCACTGGTACCCGACGTGGCAGCCCGGCACGGTGTCCGGCATGAATCAGGCCGCATGGTCGGTCACGGGCGGTGGCGACTACCTCGTCTACGGCGGTGAGTTCACGGCCGTGAGCGGTAGCGCACAACAGGGACTCGTGCGCTTCGCGAAGCCCGGGACGGCGCCGAACAAGATCGGTCCGACCATCAAGGGCGGCGCCTACCAGATCAGCGCTCAGTCTTTCCGCGCGGGGCAGGCACGCGTCGCCTGGTCCGCGAACTACGACGCCGACAACGCCCGCTTGACCTACGAGGTCTTCCGTCGTGACCTCGCGCAGCCGATCCACACGACCACTGCCGACTCCACCTACTGGGTGCGACCGCGGCTCACGTACTCCGACACGGCGGTGACCGCCGGCCAGACATACGAGTACCGGGTCAAGGTGACCGACCCCAACGGGAACACCACGACGTCCGACTGGACGCCGGTGACGATCGCGGCCGCCGGGACCTCGAACACGTACAACGAAGCCGTGCTCTCGTCCTCGCCGAGGTATTACTGGCCCATGAACGAGGCGTCCGGTTCGTCCGCGACCGACTGGATCTCCGGGAACGACCTCACGCTGTCCGGAGGGACGACCCGTGGCCAGGCGGGCCAGGTCGTCGGTGAGACCTCGGCCTCCACGGCCTTCAACGGCACCGACGGCACCTCTGCCAGTTCGGTCTCCGAGGTCGGTCCTGACGAGTTCTCGATCGAGGCATGGTTCCAGACGACCAGCACGAGCGGCGGGAAGATCGTCGGCTTCGGCAACAACGCCAAGGGGCTGTCCGGAAGCTACGACCGGCACCTCTACCTGAGCAATTCGGGGCAGGTCACGTTCGGCGTGTACCCCGGGACTGCGCGGACGCTCACCAGCGGGGCCGGTCTCAACGACGGCAAGTGGCACCACGTGGTCGGCACGATGAACAGCTCGGGCATGGTGCTGTACGTCGACGGCGTGCGGGTGAGCTCGCGCTCCGACACGACGACCGGTCAGAGCTATTCAGGCTACTGGCGCATCGGCGGGGACTCCCAGAGCGGCTGGCCGTCCGCGGGGTCGTCGAACTACCTCAACGCCCGCATCGCGGACGTGGCCGTGTACGGCAGTGCGTTGACCCGTGACGCGGTGGATGCGCACTGGGTGGCTTCTGGGCGCACGTCGTCGCTCCCCGCTGCGCCCGCAGACGCCTACGGCAAAGCCGTGTACGACCTCGACCCGACACTGTACTGGCGCCTCGGCGAGACCAGCGGGACGGTCGCGAAAGACTCGGGCCGCGACGGAAGCACCGGGACGTACCAGACCAGTGGGTCGGCCACGATCCAACGAGGCCAGACCGGAGCGCTGTCCGGCGTCGCGGACCAGGCCATCCGGTTCACGTCCTCGAAGCTGTTCTCCAGCTGGAACAACCGCCAGACGGTGGTGAGCGCGCGGCAGTACCCGTCGCCGAACACCTATTCGATCGAGACCTGGTTCAAGACCACCTCGACGGGCGGCGGCAAGCTGATCGGCTTCGGGAACAGCAACTCCAACAATGCCAATCCCAGTTCGAACTACGACCGGCACATCTACATGAACGGATCGGGACAGCTGAAGTTCGGCGTCTACAACGGGGGGTCATACGTCCTCACGGCGCCGGGCACCTACCGTGACGGGCAGTGGCACCATGTCGTCGCGCAGCAGTCGGCGGCAGGGATGCAGTTGTTCGTGGATGGCGTGGAGGTCGCTTCGAACGCGCAAGCGGGTGCCGACAACTACAACGGCTACTGGCGCGTGGGCGGCGACACCACCTGGGAAGGGGATCCCTTCTGGGTCGGCACGATCGATGAGGCGGCGGTCTACTCAGCGCCCCTGACGGTCAGCCAGGTGTTGCAGCACTATCAGCTCGGCGACACCGGGGAGCTGAACCAGCTGCCGACGGCGCAGTTCACCGCGGCGACCTCGGACCGGTCGGTGGCTTTCGACGCCTCCGCCTCGAGCGACCCTGAGGGTCCGATCGCCGGCTATGCGTGGGACTTCGGCGACGGCCACACCGGAACCGGTGTCGCGCCTACGCACGAGTACGACACGGCCGGCACCTACACGGTCACCCTCACGGTGACCGATGCCGGCGGGCTCGCGTCCACCGTCGCTCATGACGTGACGACGCGGAACCCGAACGTGCCTCCCACCGCCGCGTTCACCGAGAAGGTGGAATTCCTCTCCGTGGCGGTCGACGCATCCGCGAGCGCGGATACGGACGGCACGATCACGGCGTACGCGTGGAATTTCGGCGACGGTGCCTCGGCGACAGGGGCCACGGCGACGCATGACTATGCGGCTTCCGGAACCTACACGGTGTCGCTCACCGTGACCGATGACCGCGGTGCCTCATCGACCGAGACGAAGACGATCGCTGTCGAAGCTCAGAACGTGCCGCCCAAGGCTGTGGCCAACGTGGTGCGCGCCGCGGATGGTATGTCGATCTCCGCCGACGGAAGCGGCTCCACCGACACCGACGGCAGCATCGTGTCGCACGCGTGGGATTTCGGTGACAGCACCACCGCGACGGGAGCGACGGCGACGCACACCTACACGACAGCGGGAACCTACACGGTCACGCTGACGGTCACGGACGACGACGGCGCAACGCATCAGGCGACCGCATCCGTCGCCGTCGCGCCGGCGGCCACGGAAGAGGTCATCGCCCGAGACGCGTTCGAGCGCACGGCGTCGTCCTCGTGGGGCTCCGCCGACGTCGGCGGCGCCTGGACGGTGTCCGGAGGGGCGGCGGCGTTCTCGGCGGGGGATGGCGTGGGACGGATCTCCCTGTCTCCTGCCGCCACGCGAGAGGCTCGCCTCGCCGGGGTCTCGAGCACGTCGACGATTACCTCGTTGACCATCGCCTCGAGCAACGCGACCAACGGCGGAGCCTTCAACCTCACGGTGAACGGTCGTCAGGTCGGCAACGACGTCTACTCGGGACGCGTGAAGATCGAGGCGAGTGGCGCGATCCGTCTCTACCTGCTGCGCAACGAGACGGCGATCGGCAACAGCGTCGTGATCCCCGGTACGTACGTGGCGGGCGAGAA
Organism: Microbacterium sp. UMB0228; assembly: GCF_002871415.1. Lineage (NCBI taxonomy): Bacteria > Bacillati > Actinomycetota > Actinomycetes > Micrococcales > Microbacteriaceae > Microbacterium > Microbacterium sp. UMB0228. Next base: position 614,050 of record NZ_PNFU01000002.1, read on the forward strand.
GTTGTCGGCTGTGCTCACGGTACGCGGAACGTCGCCGACCACGCTCGCGCTGAAGGTCTGGCGAACGGGGACGACGGAGCCGGCGAACCCGCAGCTGCAGGGGACGGACTCCACTGCCGCTCTGCAGACAGCGGGTGCGGTCGGCGTGAAGATGGCGATCAGCTCGGTCTCCTCCGTCTCCTCGGTCTTCTCGGTGGACGACTACAAGGTCGTCACCGGGGCCGTGGTCGCTGCGCCCAACCAGATCCCGACAGCATCCTTCGTCTCCTCGACCTCCGCACTCAGTGCAGCTGTCGACGCTGGCGGATCGAGCGACGCGGATGGGACGATCGCGTCCTACGCGTGGACGTTCGGGGATGGCGGTACCGCGACGGGAGTCACGGCATCGCACACGTATGCGGCATCGGGGACGTACGACGTCACCCTGACGGTGACCGACGACGACGGCGGAACGCACTCAGTCACGAAGCCGGTCACTGTGACCGCGCCGGTCACGCCGCCGGACCCCACAGGGCCGACTCCCCTCGCGACGGATGAGTTCGACCGGGCGACGACGGGAGGCTGGGGCAGCGCCGACCTCGGTGGCGCGTGGACGCTGTCGGGAGGAAACGCCGCATTCAGCACGGCAGGCGGAAAGGGCGTCGTGTCCCTCGCGCCGTCGCAGACGCGGGAGGCGCGACTGGCGGTGACCGGTACGAGCACGGTGCTCGATGCCCTCTTCTCGTCGGATGTCGCCTCGACCGGCGGCACCGCGAGCATCACGCTGCTCGGCCGGACCGTTGGGGCATCGACATACTCGGCGCGCGTGCGACTGGAGCCCGCCGGCGTCATCCGGCTGTACCTCCTCCGGAATGAGACGGCGATCGGGAACAGCTACGTTCTGCCGGGCTCCTATGCGCCCGGACAGGTGCTCCACGCCCGCCTCGCGGTCAGTGGTACCGCCCCGACCAGCCTGGCGGCCAAGGTCTGGGTCGAGGGGCAGACCGAGCCTGCGGATTGGCAGCTCACGGGCACGGACGCGGTGGCGGCGATGCAGGTCGCCGGTGGCATCGGGATAAAGACGTCTGTCAGCTCGGCCTCGACGAACACCACCACGCGGCTCTCCTTCGAGCGGTTCGCCGTGGTCGTCCCGCAGTAGCATCGGACAACGGATGAGGGGCGAGGCCGGATGGCCCCGCCCCTCATCCGTTCCCGTCAGCTCCGGGCGTACGCCGGGGTGATCCGGCCGAGGGCGCCGAGAGTGCGCCCCTGGGCGAACCAGATGCGCCGCCGCAGCACGGCCTGTGCGGCACGGTCGCCGCGCGCGCGGGCGAGGACTTCTCGCAGGGAGAAGATCACAAGGCGGGCCACGCCGCCCACGAGGTGGGCGCCGCGAAGGATGATGCGCCGCGCGAGGGAGCCGTCTCGGGTGAGGAGTTCGGTACGCATCTGACCCTGTGAGATGGTCCGCCGTCGCACGAACTCGCGGGTCGTGCGCTCCGCGGGGACCTCGTCGCGGACGATCGAGTCCGCGGATGCGATGATCGCCCCGCCGGCGGCGAGCAGCGATCGCCCGAAGAGCATGTCCTCTCCGCCGGCCAGGCCGAGGCTTGTGTCGAAGTGCACTCCGAGTGACGCGACCTGCGAAGCGTCGATCAGGACATTCCCGGTCGCCAAGGCGTCCAGTCGCTGCCCGTTCCGTCGGCGTCGTCGCCGCATGAACCCACCGGCGACGATCCAGGGGTCGGTGCCCTCGGGCCAGACGTAGTCCACGTACCCCATCACGACGGCGGGACGCCCGTTTCTCGACCATGTCTCCACGAGGGCGTCGAGCCACCCCTCCAGCGGTACGACGTCATCGTCGACCATCGCGACCAGCTCGCCCGGGCGCGCCGCGTCGAGCGCGGCCTGTCGCGCCGCCGCGATCCCCGGGGTGGGTTCAGGGAGGTAGGTGACGTCGAGTTCTGCGGCGACCTCCTCCGCCGAGCGGGCGGGATCGTTGTCCACGAACGCGATGCGCATGCGCTCCGCCGAGGCGCCGGCCCCCGCCCGGATCGCCATGACGAGCGGAGCGAGGAGCTCGGTGCGACGAAAGGTCGTCACGGCGACGAGGAGAGGTCGTTCTTCGGCCTCGGGTCGCGCGGGGTTCATGGACTCAGTATGCCCCGCTCGGCTGCGCCATGACCTTCGCGGTGCGCCACATGATCTGCAGATCGTTCATGACCGACCAGTTCTCCACGTACCGCAGGTCGAGCCGCACGCTCTCGTCCCACGAGAGGTCGCTGCGTCCGGAGACCTGCCACAGACCCGTGATGCCCGGCTTGATGTAGAGGCGGCGGAACACGGTGCCGTCATAGGCCGTGACCTCGCTGGGCAGCGGCGGACGAGGGCCGACGACGCTCATGTCGCCGACGAGCACGTTCCAGAACTGCGGGAGCTCGTCCAGCGACAGCTTGCGCAGCACCTTCCCGACGCGGGTCACGCGCGGGTCGTCCTTCATCTTGAAGAGCAGGCCGGCGCCCTCGTTCTGCTCCTTGAGCGCCGCGAGCTGCTTCTCGGCGTCGGTGCGCATCGAGCGGAACTTCACCATCTTGAATCGGCGGCCGTCCCGTCCCACGCGCTCCTGGAAGAAGAACACCGGGCCAGGCGAGTCGAGCTTGATGAGCGCGCTGAGCACGGGGGTGAGCAGCGCGATCGGGATGAGCGCGACGGTGGCCACGACGATGTCGAGCGCGCGCTTGAGAAGGTGGACCCCGCCCTCGTAGGTCGGGATCTTCACCTGGATCAGCGGCAGGCCGTCGACCTGGCGCAGCGAGATGCGCGGCCCCGCGACGTCCGTCAGACGGCTGGAGAGCACGAGCTCGGCGGCGGTGCCCTCGAGCTGCCAGCTGAGCTGCTTGACGAAGTCGGGGGACCCCTCGGGGCGGCTCGCCACGATGATGGTGTCCGCCCCGAGCTGTGCCGCCGCCGCGGCGACGGTGTCCAGATCGCCCACGACCGGGTAGATGCTCTCCCCGATCCTGAGCGCGCCAGCATTGCGATCCAGCAGCGTCGTCCCCACGACGTGATAGCCGTTCTCCCCGCCCTTCTGCAGGGAGTCGATCACATACTCGACGTCTTCGGTGGCGCCGACCACCAGTGTCCTCGACGCGAACCGACCGGACAGACGCTGCCGCTGCAGCCAGCGGCGCCAGGTCCAGCGGGCGAAGAGGAGACCGAGCATGCCGACCGGGAGGGCGATGAAGAACAGCGGCTGCAGTCCTTCCCACTCCAGGAGCACGCCCGCGATGGCGGTGATGCCGAAGGCGAGTCCCGCCGCGTGCGCGACGCGACGGTACTCCGTGGCCCCGGACCCGAAGATGGCGGCGGCTCGGCTGTTGAGCGCCGACAGCATCAGGTACCAGGCGAGACCCAGCAATGCGGCGTTGCGCACGGCCTCGATCACCGCGACGCCGGAGACCAGCTGGACCATCGCCGTCAGTGCGACCGCGATCAGGATGACAGCCGCATCCGTGATCCGCAGCCGCATCCGATAGCGACGCTCCCACTGGCGGCGTCGTTCGAGCGTCGCCGACACACGCGGCGTGCTCGCCGCAGGCGTCACCGACGCGGTCGCTCGCGGTGCCGTGATCGGCGTGAAACCCGTACGAGCGATGCTCAGAGCATCCTCGACGGAAGTCATGCCGAGGCCCCTTGAGCCGTGAATGTACGCAGATAACCCCAGTGCGCCATCGTTTCCCCAGTTTTCCCCAGACCGTGAACCCCACGTTCACGGACACGTCTGCGTCCCGACCCCTCGGGTCCTGCTGATGCTTCGCGATCCCACATCGTGAAGGTCCTCGTCGTCCCAACCGACGAGGCGTGCAGCAGGCACTGCAGACGTCCAACACTGTAGCGGATCCGCTCGTCGGAGGGAAGCCGTTCCGCGGACTCGGTGAAATCCGTTCCGGAATACCGCACAGCGCCGGGCGGGCGGGGCTACTCTTTCGCGGTGACCACGCACCAGACACCGAGCACGCGCTTCCACCTGCGTCCCATGGCACCGCGGGACCCGGGGCAGCCACACCGCACGGCGAGCCCGTTGGAGCTCTTCTTCGACCTCGTCTTCGTCGTGGCCGTGAGCATCGCCTCGGCCCAGCTGCACCACGCGCTGAGCCACGGCGACTTCCTCCACGGCATCACCTCCTACGCCATGCTCTTCTTCGCGATCTGGTGGGCGTGGATGAACTTCACCTGGTTCGCGACGTCGTTCGACACCGACGACTGGCCGTACCGGATCGCCACGTTCGTCCAGATGGCGGGCGTCCTCATCCTCGCCGCCGGAGTCCCGCAGGCGTTCGACGAGGGGAACTTCACGCTCCCCGTCGTCGGCTACGTGGTGATGCGCGTCGCGATGGTGGCCCAATGGCTGCGCGCCTCGCGGACCGAGGAACCGCTCCGGGGCGTCGCGCTCCGCTACGCGCTCGGGATCGCGGTCGTGCAGGTGCTGTGGATCCTGTTCCTGCTCATCCCGTCCGGTCCGGTCCAGCTCGTCGCGTTCGTCGTGTTCGCGCTCATCGAGGTCGGCGTCCCGGTGTTCGCGGAGCGCCGAGGACAGACGCCGTGGCACCCGCACCACATCACCGAGCGCTACGGTCTCTTCACCCTCATCGTGCTGGGCGAGAGCCTTCTCGCCTCCGCGAATGCGATCATCGACGCGCTCGACGAGGTGGAGGCGCTCGGTCCGCTCCTCGCGATCTCGGCGCTGGCCTTCATCGTCACGGCCGCGCTGTGGTGGATCTACTTCTGGCCGCCCCACCACCGGGCCATCACGACCCTGGGGCGTTCCCTGCGCTACGGCTACACGCACTACTTCGTGTTCGCCGCGGCCGCGGCGTTCTCGGCCGGTGTCGAGGTCGAGCTGGATGTGATGACGGGGGAGAGCCACCTCGCCCCGGTGATCGCCACGTTCACCGTCTCGGTGCCGATCGCCGTCTTCCTGCTGGGGATCTGGTGGATCGCGATCCGCGACAACGCCGACCGCGTCGTCAACGCGGTCATCCCCGTCGGCGCGCTGCTCGTCCTGCTCGATCCGTTCGTGCCGGTGCCCGTGGCGCTGACGGCGACGGTCATGGTGGCGATCGTGATCGTGCTGGTGATCCGGCCGCCCGTTGCTCGGGGAACCGTCGTCACGGACGAGTGATCCGCGGCGTCACACGCTGGCGGCGAAGAGCTCCCGGCACTCGCGGCGCAGGCGCGCGATCGCCTCGCCGTCGCCGCGCAGGTGGCGGATGAGGGCGTGCTGGAGCATGCCGTCCGTGAGCGCGTACGCGAAGAGCGGCGTGAAGCGGCACGGGCGTCCGCAGAGCTCGGAGTAGCGCTCGACCACGCGCCAGATGGCATCCTGCAGGTCGGCCTCGACTTCGGCGATCGTGTCGCCGAAGCCCGACTCGAACAGGGACTGGTTGCGGAGGTCGTACCAGAGCCGGTGCAGGCGGGCGTCGTCGTGCACGCTCCTGGCGAGCTCCTCGGCGGCCCCGGCCGCCAGCTCCTCCGCGGTCTCGGCCCTCTCCAGCACGGCGAGGTAGCGGTCGCCGAGCCCGCCCTTGGATATCCGCACGGCCTCCGCGATGAGGTCGTTCTTGTCGGTGAAGTAGTAGTGCAGCGACCCGTGGGAGAGCTCCGAGTGCTGCGCGATCTCGCGGAGTCCCGTCCGCGCGAACCCCCGCTCGGCGATCGCCTCCAAGGCCGCTTCGGCCAGCGCCCGCCGGCGCAGCGCGAACTTGTCCACCCCTGCGCGTTCCGCGCGCTTGTCCGCTGTCGTCATGCTGTCCCCCAGTCTCGTCCCCTTCGGGATCGGTGCGGGCAATGCTATGGCATCTCGCCTGATCTGGACAGGTGTCCGGGAAAAACTTGACAGGTGCCAAGTGGCATGTTCCACTGGATGCGCCACGGCCGCGCATGTCCCCTGCATGACGGCCGTCTTCGTGGCCGCGCGCGCGATTCCCCCATCGCCCCGGCCCTGCGTTGTCCGCCGAGTTCTTCGAGCGCCAGCGCTGCAGAGCGGAGCGATGTCCCCGCATCCTCCGCTCTGCTCCTGACTCCACAGGAGCCCCAGGGATCACGCATAGCTTCTTGATTGTTCACCCGTCGAGCATGGGGGCAACGCCGCCGACGCTCGAGAGGAGCACATCATGAGCCGCATCCCCGAACCGACCCCCACGCCGCAGGGCCCCATGTACGAAGGACGACTGCTGGACCGCGCGGACGAAGAGGTCGTCGACCAGGGCGTCGCCTTCGACCTCCGGACGCTGATGAGCCGTCGCGGGCTGCTGATCGGCGGCGGGCTCGGCCTCGGTGCCGTCGTCCTCGCCGCCTGCGCTCCCGGCGCCACCGGATCGTCGTCGACGACCGCCACCCCCACGCCCAGCGCCACCGGCACGGCGTCGGACACGGTCACGGAGATCCCCGACGAGACCGCCGGCCCCTATCCGGGCGACGGCTCGAACGGTCCGGACGTCCTCGACGAGGCCGGGATCATCCGCCAGGACATCCGCTCGTCCATCGACGGCGGGGCCACGGCCGACGGCGTCCCGCTCTCCTTCGAGCTCCAGATCCTCGACCTCGCGAACGGCGGGGTGCCCTTCGCCGGCGTCGCGGTCTACGCGTGGCACTGCAACGCGCAGGGGGAGTACTCGCTGTACTCGTCCGGGCTCGAGGACGTCTCCTATCTGCGCGGGGTGCAGGTCGCCGACGACGACGGCAGGGTGTCCTTCACCTCCGTCTTCCCCGGGTGCTACTCCGGGCGCTGGCCGCACATCCACTTCGAGGTCTATCCGGATGCGACCGCGATCACCGACGCGTCGAACGCGATCGCCACGTCCCAGCTCGCGCTGCCCGAGGACGCCTGCAGTGCGGTCTATGCGGAGACGGCGTACTCCGGATCGGCGGACAATCTCGCCCGGATCTCCCTGACCTCCGACAACGTCTTCGGCGACGACGGCGGGGTGTCGCAGCTCGCCACGACGACGGGGAGCGTCACCGGCGGATACACCGCGACCCTCGTGGTCGGCGTCGACACGACGACCACGCCGAGCGCCGGCGCCGCGCCCACGGGTGGCGGTGGTCGTCCCCCCGGAAGCTGAGGTTCTCGGCGCGTGGTTCGTGGATCTGCTAAGCTGATCGTGCAACGTGTGCGTTTCGCCCCCTCTCGGCCGCCTCGTCGCCACTGATCAGGGCCATCCACGGACCACGCACATCGACGCGCGCGGAATCCGCCCTCGGTCTCTTCACGCGCGGAGCGCCACAGCGCGCCCGCCCCACAGCAATGAGCATGAGCATGAGTACCACCACCGTCCCTTCCTCCATCCCTCTCACCTGGAAACAGGCCGACGTCGACGTGCACGTCGCCACCCGCAACGGTGAGTTCGCCGGATTCGTCGAGTTCGACGGATCCGCGCACCGGCTGCGCGACGAGCGCGGCACCGACCTCGGGTCGTTCCCGTCACTCGACGACGCCTTCCGTGCGCTCGCCGTCGCGCAGCAGCCCGCGCGACCGGCGGCATCGCCGGCCCTCCCTCGGACGCGCGGTCGGCGGCCGCGTCGAGCACGGGCCTGAGTCGTATGCCGCCTCGCGTATGCGAGCGCGGTTAGTGTGGCCACAGCGATCGGCAACCGCCCTTGGCTTCTTCAGCTCAAGGGCTCCCGATCGACAGGAGAGCATCATCTCCCGCACATCCTCCCCGTCCGTCACCGCCACCCTCGGCCCGGTGCGTCAGACCTACGCCGGGAACGCCGAGTTCCCGCCTCTCACCCGGGCGTACCGGGACGTGCAGCAGGTCGTGAAGGAGACAGGGCTCCTGCAGCGCACCCCGGTGTTCTACACGCTGGTCGGCGCGGCGCTGGTCATCGCCTTCGCCGGCTGCGTCGCGGGCTTCCTCCTCCTCGGTGACAGCTGGTTCCAGCTCCTCATCGCCGCCGCCCTCGGGGTCGTCTTCACGCAGGTCGCCTTCCTCGCCCATGAGGCGGCGCACCGTCAGATCCTCTCCACGGGACCGGCGAACTTCCGCCTGGCCCGCGTGCTCGCCGGCATCATCGGCATGAGCTACCACTGGTGGGACTCCAAGCACACCCGGCACCACGGCAACCCGAACCAGGTCGGCAAGGACCCCGACATCCAGGTCGACACCATCTCCTTCCTGGAGGAGGATGCGGCGCAGTCGCGTGGCATCGTCCGGCTCATCACGCGCACGCAGGGGTGGCTCTTCTTCCCCCTCCTGACGCTCGAGGGGCTCAACCTGCACTACCTCGGCCTGAAGCACCTGATGACGCGGAAGAACGTGAAGGGACGCTGGACCGAACTCGGTCTCATCGTCCTCCGGTTCGCCGTCCTCCTCGTGCCGCTGTTCCTCCTGCTCCCCGTCGGCATGGCCTTCGCGTTCCTGGGCGTGCAGCTCGCGGTCTTCGGCGTCTACATGGGCGCGTCCTTCGCCCCCAACCACAAGGGCATGCCGGTCATCGCCCCCGACGCCAAGCTCGACTTCTTCTCGAAGCAGGTGCGCACGTCGCGCAACATCCGCGGCGGATGGTGGGTGACGGGGCTGATGGGCGGCCTCAACCACCAGGTCGAGCACCACCTGTTCCCGAACATGTCGCGGCTGCACCTGTCGAAGGCACGCGGCATCGTGCGCGACTACTGCGCCGCCAACGGCATCCCGTACACGGAGACGAGCCTCGGGCAGTCTTACGCGATCGTCATCGCCTACCTCAACCGCGTGGGCCTGGCGGCGCGCGACCCGTTCGACTGCCCGGCGGCGGCACAGCTCCGCCGCGCCTGAGCACACGCATACGACGAAGGGACGAGCAGACACCTGCTCGCCCCTTCGTCGTCTCTGCGCGGGATCAGCGCTTCGAGTCGTCCGTCTCGATCACGTCGATCGTGATCTTCTCCAGGGGGCGGTCGTCGTCGAACTCGTCGTCGAGGACCTCGTCGCCGCGGAAGGTCTCGACCGATGCCTCGACGACGTCGTCCTCGATGTCGTCGTCGTCCTCGTCGATCGTGGCCTCGGTCACCGCGATCTCGGTGGGAAGGCTGTCGTCGCTGAAGATGCCGTCCGGGCGGATGAGCTCGCGCACCTCGGCCATGAAGCTCGTGAGCTGCTGCTGCTGCCACCGCAGCTGACGGGCGCGGTCCTCGGCGTCGCGGAGGACGGTGGAGGTGTGTCCGGTGACCGCGTCGACGATCTTCTGCGACTTCACGCGGGCACGCTCGAGGATCTCCCTGGCGCGCACCTGGGCGTCGGCCTCGATCGCCTGCGCCTGCGAGCGCATGAGCTTCTCGTAGCCGTCCGCCTTCGCGGAGATGCGCTGCGCGTGCTCCAGCGAGGCCGTGACCTGCTCGTTCGCATCGGTCGTGATGCGCTCGGCGTGGGCGACGGCCTGGTTGTGCAGCACGAGGAACTCCTGCTGCGCGTCGTCCTGACGACGAGTGAGGGTCTCCTCGAACTCCAGCACGCGGGCGTTCATCTCACGGACCTCGCGCTCGGCGTCCGCACGCAACTGCGTGGTCTCGCGCGTGACCAGCGAGCGGAGCGCGGCGGCGCCCTTCTCGGCCTCGGTGCGGATGGCGGTGGCCTCCTGGGAGGCCTGGCTGACCTTCTCCGCGGCGTGCGCCGCCTCGCGCTCGATGCGCGCCTCGTGGGCCGTGTACTCGGTCTCCATCTTCAGCCGCACCTGGTCGGCGTCGCGCTGCGCCTGCGAGATGATGCGCTCGGCGTCGGCCTCCGCTTCGGCACGCTGCGCGGCCACTTCCTCGCGGGCAGAGGTCATCAGGCGGTCGGCCTGCACGGCGGCGTTCTGGATGAGCACGTTCGCCTGCTCCTCGGCCACGCGCAGGATCGCCTCGAACTGCTGACGCGACGGTGCCTCCTCGCCATCGGCCTGCGGCATGTCGACGAGCTCGGAGGTCAGGGTCGCCACCTGCTGCTCGGCGTCGGAGGCCTTGGCGTTCGCGGCCGCGAGCTCCGCCTCCAGGGCTTCGCGGGCTTCGCGCTCTTCGGCCTTGATGGCCTCGACGGACTCGGCCTCGCGCGCCTTCGCCTCGGCCAGCTCGTCGGCCGCCTGCTGGAGCTGCGTGCGCATCGACGCCAGCGCGGCGTCGACCTCGTTCTTGTCGTAGCCCCGGAAGCCGATCGTGAACGCCGAGGTGGACGAGGAGGACGACTCGCGAGGAGTGGTCTCGATCAGCTGATCGAAGAAGTCCGGCGACCGGTCGTCGTCGCGGGGGGTGCCCGAGGAATCGCTCATGGGTTCAAGCCTTTCTGGCGTGTCCGCGACACGAAGCGGTCTTCGTTTCCGTGGACGGGTTCGCAAGCACGGGGAAGGAGGCCCCGGCGTGCACCGCGTCCGGGTCCTCATCGGAGTCCCTGCGGGGCGCGGCGCGCGTCTAGCCTAATTGCGTCGCCTGTGAATCGTGACCCCCATTTGCACGGGCGGGCAGCGGCACGATCAGGCGCGGCGGAACCAGCGGGCGTTGCGGTCGTCGAGCAGGTCTCCGCGCTCGAACACGGAGACGGGTCCGTCGCTCACCTCGATCCGGCGCGCTGCCGCCTCTGCGGTCACCCTTTCCCGCAGCTCCCGCCACAGCGGCGCGGTCTGCGGGAAGCCGAGGTAGTCGCGGAACGTCTCCACGTGCAGGAGAGTCCCCTCGGCGTCGGGACCGAGCCGCACGACGGTGTCGTCCGGTTCGACGAAGCGGATGCCGACGGTGCCGTCGTCGAGGACGGCGTAGGCCTTCTCGTGCCCGGCGACCGCCGCGTGCAGGAGCGCGGCCGCGACCTCCGGCGGCGCCTGGATCCGGAGCGTCGTGCCGAGCTCGGTGAGGAGCTGCGTCATCCGCTCTGCGGTGAATCGCGCGCCCGCGCGGGCGCCGGCCGCGGTGGAGCTGCGTCGCACCCATCGAGGGAGGAAGGCCGCGCCGACGAGGAGAGCGATGATGACGACGACAAGAACGACGGTGAGGACGGTGTCCATGGAGACGACCTCCCGGTCGCGCGTCAGCGCGGGCCGGACAGGTGATCGAGGACCAGTTCGCCGGAGGCGTTGAGGGCCTGCATGATTTCCTGGATGCGGTGCGGGTCCACCGTCGGCGGCTCGGCGTCGTCGAACCCGAACTGCAGCGGGATGGCGGGATGGATCCACACGCTCGCGCGCCGGTCGACGCCCCCCTCGACGGGCCGCCAGGTCATCATGAAGCTCTCCTGCCGGCGGAGCTTCGTGCCGATGACGATCTTCAGATGCGCGAGCGTCTCGTCCTCGATGAGGATCGGATCCGAGTGCCCGTCGTACCGGAGTCTTCCCATGATGCTGACGGTACACCCGAGCGCGGGGGCGTACGGATCCTGTGCGCCCGCGCCGGTCGCGGAGGGCATCCCGGCCGACCGGGGGAGTGGCGTTCGCGTCGCGGAGGGCCCGCTCTTGGTACGGTGACCGCGGGAGACAACCTGTCCTGGGGCCCGCAGACCAAGAGAGAGCTTCGAGATGACGCGCACGTCCCGCTGGCGCCGGGGCCGGATCGGGATCGTCGCCGTGCTCGCGATCGTGGTCGGCGCGCTCGTCCCCGCGGTCTCCACGGCTGGCACCGCGACCGCCGCGTCCGACGGCTACATGGTCTACCCGGCGTCCGGCAACATCCAGTCGAAGGTCGGCGACGGCTGCCGGAACAATTACCGCGCGCACGACGGCATCGACATCTCCCGCAACGGCGGCACGCCCATCCTCGCCGCGTACGACGGGGTGATCAAGAGTCGTACGTCGAACGGCGGCTACGGCAACTACGTGGACGTGCAGCACGCGGGCGGATACGTGACCCGCTATGCGCACATGGCGGCTCCGGGGTGGTTCGCACCGGGAACCAAGGTCCTCCGCGGGCAGCAGATCGGCGTCGTCGGCAACACGGGCAACTCGGCCGCGTACCACCTGCACTTCGAGGTGTGGCTGAACGGCAAGGTCTACTCGCAGATCAACCAGGGCTTCACGTGTCTCTCCGACGTGACGCGAGGGGGGACCATCCCGCTCTTCTTCCCCGGTCTCGGCGCCGGATCGCCCGCCGGCGTCAGCGCCGGAGACTTCACCGGCGATGACAAGGTCGACCTCCTCGTTGTCGCGGGGAACGGCGATCTGCGGCTGCGCGCCGGCAACGGGCGCGGCGGCCTCGCCGGCCCGACCACGCTGTTCGGCAGCGGGTGGGCGAACTCGCGGCGACACATCACGCACACCGATCTCAACGGCGACGGCAATGCCGACCTCCTCGTGGCACGCTCCGACGGCGTCCTGGAGTTCTACGTCGGAAACGGACGCGGGGGCTTCCGTGGGGCGGTCGGGCTGGGCTCGGGGTGGTACAGCATGCGGCACATCGCCTCGGGTGCGGATTTCACGGGTGACGGACGTCAGGACATCCTCGGGGTCTCCGGGTCCGGCAACCTGAGGGTCTACCACGGCAACGGCAGCGGCGGCCTGACCTCCTCGCAGACGATGATCGGCGGCGGCTGGGAGAGCGTCCACTACCTCATCGCGGGAGACTTCGACGGGGACGGACGCGGCGACATCGTCGCAGTCGCGGCCGACGGTCAGCTCCTCCTCTACACCGGGGCGTCAGGCCTGCGCACGGTGCGACAGGTGGGCGTGGGCTGGCAGGAGTTCACCGAGGTCACCGGAGGCGTGGACTACAACGGCGACGGGCGCGCCGACCTGCTCGCGCGCACCCCGGCCGGACAGCTCTACCTCTATCCGGGGAACGGGAACGGCGCCTTCGGCGCGCGAGTGCTCGTCGCCTCCGACGCCGCGGACTACCTCGCGATCGAGTGACCGGCCGGAGTCGAGCACTCCGGGGCGCGTATCGTGGGCGCATGGCCGCGGGGACGTTCGACGACATCGCGGCAGCGCTGTACGCGGGGCCGCCGGAAGCGTTCACCGCCAGCCGGAACGCCGCGGCGAAGGATATCGAGGACGCTGCGCTCGCCGCGGAGGTGAAGGCGTTGCGGAAGCCGTCGGTCGCGGCCTGGGTGGTCAACGTGTTCGCGCAGGAGCGGGCCGCCCAGCTCGGGGAGGCCCTGGCGCTGGCCGCGGAGCTGCGCGAGGCGCAGGAAGACCTGGATGCCGCCGCGCTGTCCACGCTCAGCAGGCAGCGCCGTGCCCTGACCCGGCGGCTCGCCGAGAGTGCGGCGGACCTCGCGGGGTCCCGGGGCGAACGCGTCACGGCGGCCACGCGGGACGCCGTCGAGCAGACGATCTCCGCGGCGTTCTTCGATCAGGATGCCGCCGCGGCCGTCGCGTCCGGACGACTCGTGAGGGCTCTGGAGCCGTCGGGGACCGCGGACGACGTCCGCGACGCCGTGGCCGGCACCCTCCCCACCCTGCAGCCGCAACCCCCGCGCCCGCGGGACGAACTGCAGGAGCGGCGGAAGCGGCGGGACGCGGAGCGGCAGGTGGCCGCGGCGGAGAAGGCCCTGGCCACGGCGGAGCGGGCTCTCACGAAGGAGGACGAGGCGGTGCGGGCACTGAGCGACCGCGCCGAGGAGCTCGCGGACGGCATCGCCGAGGTGGAGGCGCAGCTGGAGAAGCTGCGTCAGGAGGCCGATCGCGTCGAGCGCGACCGTCCCGCCGCGGAGCAGAGGCGCACGGCGGCCGCGGAGAAGAAGGACGCCGCTGCCGAGGCCGTGGAGTCGGCGCGCGAGGCCCTCGACGAACTCTGAGCGGACCTCAGCTCCGGGCGGAGGCCTTCTCCTCGTCGGAGTTCGGCGTCCATCCGAACCAGCCGTCGTCGGACGGGATGACGCTCCAGTCGCCGCAGACGAAGACGGTCTTCGCCTCGTACGCGGACGGGCCGTCGTCCAGAGTCCACGTCGGGGCGGAGGTCCGCTCCGTCTCCACACAGTCGTCCGGCAGCGCCGTCGTGCTCGTCAGCAGGAGCACGGCGTCGTCGGCGTCCTCGATGGTCGACGTCCGGAGCGTGAGAGCGGTCGCGTCGTCCGGAACCCAGTCCGCGTCGACCGGCGTGTCCGCCCGGAAGGCGTCGGCGTCGTCGAAGGTCGTGGTCGACTGCTTGTGCACGAGACCCTCCACGGCAGCGCATCCGCCGAGCAGCAGGGGGCCGCCGAGGAGCAGGGCGGCAGCGGGGAGGAGGTGTCGTCGTGTCATACCTCCACTCTGCGGGCGCGGATCGCGGGCGGCGTCCGTCGGGGGAGGTATCCCTCGTCACCCGGAGGAGTGATCTCTGCCGGAGGCGTCTCCGATAGCCTCGGGGGATGCGGGAGGAAGTCCTCGAGGGCGGCAATGCGAGCGGACCCGTCGTGCGGGCCGGGGGCACCGTCCGCAAGGCGTGGACACCCGCGACCCCGCACGTCATCGCCTATGTGCGGGCGCTGCGTGATGGCGGCGTCGACGCGCCGGAGCCGCTCGGCAGAGATGCGCAGGGGCGGCAGATCATCGAGTTCCTCCCCGGGACGCTCGCCATGGACGCCGCACCGCTCTCCGCCGCCGAGCTCGGTCACGTGGGCGGGATGGTTCGCCGGATCCATGACGTCTCGGCGCGGTACGTCCCTGCTGTCGACGCGATCTGGGAACCGCCCCTCTCGGCGCCCGCGCAGGAGCTCATCTGCCACAACGACCTGGCGCCGTGGAATCTGATGCTCGGCGACCGCTGGGTCTTCATCGACTGGGACGGCGCCTCCCCGAGCACCCGCTCATGGGACCTCGCCTTCTCGGCGCAGACGTTCGCGCTTCCCGATCCGACCCGGGACCCGGAGCGCTCCGCCGATGACCTCGCGGCGTTCGTGGACGGATATGGCGCCGACGAGGAGCTGCGCGCGGTGCTCCCGGACATGATGCGCCGGCGCACGCAGGCGATGCTCGACCTGCTGCGCTCGTCCGCGGAGACGGGGCGCGAGCCGTGGGGCACCATGTACCGCACGGGTCACGGGGCGCACTGGGCGGCGGTGCTCGACCACGTCACCGCGCATCGGGGTGTATGGCAGCGCGCGCTGGGATGAGGTTCCGCCGGTCTGCTTCTCCTAGGGTGATCGACATGAGTGACGACGTCGGCCGCGCAGTGATCGCGGATCTGTGCCGGATCCCGAACCCGGAGTCGATCGACAGGACGGCGTACGTCGACCTCGGCGGTGTCTCCCAGTTCGTCTCGATCCGCGGTCGCAGCACACGGAACCCCGTGCTCGTCGTCTGTCACGGCGGTCCTGCCCTCCCGTCGCTGCCCTCGTCGTGGGTCTGGCAACGCGGCGTGGAGGACTACTTCACGGTCGTCAACTACGACCAGCGTGCAAGCGGCAAGTCCGCGGGTTCCGTGTCCGAGGGCATGGACCTCAGCGTCGACCGGTACGTCGACGATCTCGTGGACCTGATCGCGTGGCTCCAGGGCGAGCTGGGCGTGCAGAAGGTCGGGGTGCTCGGGCACAGCTGGGGGACGGTCCTCGGGCTCACCCTCGCCCGGCGGCGTCCCGACCTGCTGTGGGCGTACGTCGGCGTCGGTCAGGTCATCTCCGGTCCCGAGAACGAGGAGGAGAGCTTCCGCCACGCGATGCAGAGTGCTGTCGCGGACGGGAACGAGCAGGCGAGCTCCGAGTTGCAGGCGCTCGGCGAGTACCCCGGTGAGGAGCCGTTGACCGTCGAACGCATCGTGACCTGCCGGAGATGGGCGCAGTACTACGGCGGCCTCTCGGCGTACCGCTCCGATTTCGCGTACTTCACGGAGTCGCAGGAGCTGTCCCCGTATTACACGGACGCCGACCTGAGCCTCATCGGTGTCGGGCAGCGGGCGACCATGCCCGCGGTGCTGCCCGCCCTGCTCGGCTTCGACGCCCGCGATCAGACGGCGTTCGAGGTGCCGATGCTCCAGTTCCTCGGACGGCACGACTGGACGACCCCCACCGGGCCGGTCGTCCGCTGGCTGGAGACCGTGACGGCACCGTCGACGCACGCCGTGTGGTTCGAGAACTCCGCGCACCTGTGCATGTTCGAGGAGCCCGGGAAGTTCCTAGTGAGTCTCGTGACCCACGCGCTACCGTATGCGGTCGCCGCAGGGCAAAGCAAAACCCCCGCCATGTAGAAGCTAGGCGAGGGTTTCTGGGCTGATTGTAATGATCAGCCTTGTGGCTCCGACCGGCATCGATCCGGTGACCTTTCGAGTAAGAGTTTCGCCCTATCAGGGGTTTCTGCGGACTTGCGGGTGCTTTGAACAGTCCTGATCGCGCCTGCTTTCGGTTGCCAGCGAGTGCCGCGAGCTGGCGGTGAATCTGCGGAATAGATGCGGGGTTCTGGACATTCGGTAGCGTCTGCTCCGTGTCGATGGTCGCGCTTTATTCTTTGGCCACGAACCGATCGCGGTCCTCGTCCAGGCGCGGGGTCGCCCACGGCACCGTTTCCGCGAGCGACGCGAACCGCTCGGTGGGGTCGTCCGGCGTCGTGGGCATGCCCTCACGGTACTCGTGTCTCGCCTGCGCGAGGACTCCGGTGTTGTCTCCGCGGCCGCCAAGATGGAAGCATGACGTTCCCGCTCAACGACGAGATCGCCGCCGCCTTCGCGCAGTTCTTCTTCGGCGGCGGTAGCGGGCCGAGCCACTCCACGCTGTCACGACTCTTCGCGGGCGCCGGATACGTCGACGCTGATCCCTACGACTTGAACACGCAGGCACCGAACAAGCAGCAGCGCGTCCTCGCGGTGTTCCGAGCGGCCGAGCGGCGGCCCGCGGGCGCGCTCGTTGACGGGATGCTCAACGCGCTCCGGCTCGACGGCGCGTTTGGGAAGTATGCCGACGACAAGCACGTCGCTGACCTGCACGCGGCGGTGACCCACGCCGGCTGGGCGCTCTCGGCGTACGGACGGCTCGAGTACGCGGGCGACATCCACCTCGAGACCGGCGGTCGCGCCGCGCTCGATGAACAGCTCGAGCGGCTGCGGCGGAACATCGACGACCCGGCGGCGCTGCTCGGCGGGGCGAAGGAGCTGCTCGAAGCCGTCGCGAAGTTCGTCCTCGAGGAGGGCAACCGCCTGCCGGAGCGCGCCGACTTCCCGGCGCTGGTGGCGCTCTCGTTCGAGAAGCTGGGGCTTCGCCCGGCGGTCGTCGACGACTCGGTCCCGGGCGCGAAGCAGGTCCCCTCGATCTACCAGTCGGCGAAGACCGTAGCATTCACCGTCAACGAGCTGCGGAATCTGCAGGGCACCGGCCACGGCCGGACGCTCCTCACCGGAGTGACTGCTGAGGCGGCGCGCTACGTCATCCGCGAGGTTGTACACGTCGCCGACCTGATGTTGTCGACGCACGACCGCCAGATGGGGCGGTAGGCAGGCGCGGCCGTCGGAGGCCTTCGGGCGCGGCTAAGCCACGTCGCTCAGTAACTGATTCACCCGGCTCCGGCTGACGCCGAGCGCCTCCTGGAGCTCCTTGATGGGCGTGCCAGCTGCGCGAAGCGCCTTGCACACCGCCGCTCGCTTGGCGAGCAGCTCGGCGTGCTCGGCCTCGTTCGCCTGCCGAGATCACCGCGGTTGGAATGTGGGGTGTTGCGGGGATCACGATTGCCAATGGGGCGGACAATATCTCTTTGTACACGCCGATCTTCCGCACCACCGCACCCGGCGACGTCGCCGTCATGATCGTCGTGTTCCTCGTTCTCGTCGCCGTCTGGTGCGCCGCTGGACGGCTGATCGGCACCAACAAGGCTGTCACTGAGGGGCTGGAACGCGTCGAGCACTGGCTCGTCCCGGCCGTGTTCATCGGTCTGGGTCTGTTCATCCTGATCGAATCCGGCGTCATCGTTCGTCTGATTGAGGTCCTCGCATGACGTCGCCCGAGGCAGAAGCTCGCCCGTCCGCTCCGCGGAAATTGTCGCCGGCACAGCGCTGGCAACTCACTGGCGGAGCGCTGCTGATCGCCGCGGTTGTTGTTCTGATCGATCAGGGAACGAAAATGTGGGCGGAAGCAAGCCTCACCGAACGCGAGCGCATCCCCCTGATCGGGCGGCCTGGCTGGTTGCAACTTGCTTACAACCCCGGAGCGGCATTCTCCTTCGGGGAGGGCTACACCTGGGTCTTCGCGCTACTCGCCGTCGCCGCCACCATCGCAGCGATCGTATTCGCACTCCGAGTTCAGCGCCCAGGTTGGGCGATCATCGTCGGCGCGCTCGGCGGAGCTGCAGCATCACACGCAGGCGATCGTCTCTTTCGGGGCCTGGATTCGCCCGCGGACATGTCGTGGACTTCCTCGCCTATGGGAACTGGTTCATCGGGAACATCGCCGACATCGTGATCTTCGCAGCGGCGATCGCGGCGCACTCCTAGTCTCGGCGACCTTCTGCGGCAGCGACTGGACCAGCCCTCCGACGCGCGTGACCTCCGCGGCTTTGGCCGCTTCGTTGCTTTTGACTCGTTGGAAATCGTCCCAACCGAGATAGGACGCCGCGTACGGGGCGGACACGCCGGAGGTGATGCCGAAGCTGGCGAGAGCAACGGCGCTGAGGGCGCGATGTCCGAGCGCCCCGCGCCGGCTGATGCGCAGCTTCCAGAAGGAGTCGCGTTCAGCGGGGGTGGGCGCGCACCCGCAGTCCTCGGATGATGCAGCTGCTTCGTTCGCGATGTGGGCGTTCACGCTTTCCCTTCTTTCAGTCGCATGGATAACGTGTTCGCGCGTCCATCGTCTCCTGGGGGGCTGCCGCTTCCGTGGCACCTCGCCACATGTGACTGATTCGCGCTGGGTATGGTCGGCGCGTAACTGCGTCGTCGCTGCGACCCGATGGCCGGGGTCCGTACATCAGTCATGGCGCTGATCCTTCTTTCGGCGCAACTGTCGTGCGACGAGAGCTGTGGCGATGACGCCAACTCCGACCACGCCTACGGCGATGATGAGGGGAATCGCGATGGCTGTGGTTTCGTCCTGGGGTGGGGATGTCGGTGCCGACGACGGCTCTGAGTTTTCCGTTTCACCGCTCGTTGTGGGGGTAGGCGACGGAGTCGACTTACCGGGTTGAGCGCGGGACTCTTCATTTCCGCATGCTGGTTTGTCCCACCCGAATTCGGGGTCCACGCCTGTCGGTGCGTAGGTGAACGTGTAGCTCTCGGAGATGGGGTGCCCATCGCTGGAGACCGCGTTCCAGAGGACGGTGTAGACACCAGGTTTTCCGAGTCTCACCGGAGTGGTGAGGACGTTGCGGTCGATAGTCGAGCACGCGCTCTCGTAGTACAGACCATCGGGGCCTTGGACCTGCGCGAAGCTGGCCTGGCTGAAGTCGATGAGCTCTCCGCTGAAGGTGAGGGCGACGGCGTCGAGCTGTGTCACCGTCTCTTCCGGCGCGGGTACCGCGTCGAGGAGGTTATCGTGCGCCATGGCCGCGGGTGCGGGGGCGACGATGATGCTCAAGGCAATCAGGGTCATGATGCTGCCGGCGAGCCAGGTCGGGCGTCGGGTCGAGGTCACCGCGATGCGTCCTTTCGGGAGGTGTGCGTGGGGAGGGTAACTGAGTTTGTGCGCTGGGGGCGCAGCACCGAGGCTGCGATCAGGGCCGCGAGCAAAGCCGCGATTCCGACGATGATGATTCCTCCGACGCGCTGGTCCTGGAGCGGGGTGGATCCCCAGCTCCGTCCCATGGCGCCGAACCACTCGGCGACGATGAGGTCTGTTCGGGTGATGGTGGCGATGCCGATGAACACCGTCGTCAGAGTCAGAGTGATGAGTGCGGTGAAGGTCCACCGCCGAGATCGCCCGGGAGCGGGCACGGCGCCATTGCGCCGGAAGAGCGAACTGACGAAGAGGCACCCGATAACGAGGAGGTGCGTGATCATCCATTCGCTTCCGAGTTGGTCGTAAAGCGACCATCGGAAGAGGTCCGAGTATGTGATCAGCCACATCGTGGCGGTGAACAGTATGGCGGTGATGATGGGGTTGAGCGCCAGCCGAATTGTTCGGCTGGCGGCAACCCACAGAAGCCATTCGAGAGCTCCGCGGCTGTCGTCGTCCCGAGGATGTATGACGGTGAGTGCGAGCACGAGGGGCGCAGCGGAAACGAGAAGTACCGGTATGACGAGGCCGAGAAGTGCGAAAGAGAGGAAACGCATACTGATCAGAGGTTCGTCGTACACAGCGAGCGGGCCACTGGTGGTCCACACGAGCGCGCCCATCCCGATCACCCAGCCGATGGTGCGCCGCATCGGCCAAGGCTGCCCGAGACGTCTCATGCGCTCCACCCCGGCAAGGTAGAAGAACACCGCGAAACCTCCCACAATCACCCACAGCAGATCAATGCTCCACGCCGTGAACCATCGCTCCGTCGTGAATTCTGGCGGGACTGGGGCGTCGGTGAGGATCTCCGCGGCCGTGGTCTGAGGAATCGTGATCGTGTCCGCGGGTGCGGCTGTTCGGGCAAGGGCCGCGGCGGCGCCGCTTGCGATACCCATGAATGCCAGCTCGACGCACACGAACATCCAGAAGGTGTTGCGGCCCTCGCCCGCTTTTGCGATGAGTCGACCGCGGTAGGCGGCTCCGAGGATGCCCATCACCACCAGCGCGAGGATCTTTGCGAGCAGGATCAGCCCATACGGCGTGACGAGGTCGTCCCATCGTCCGAGGGCAGTGAGCGCCCGGGCATACCCCGATACGGCGACGACGACGAAGGCGATGAGTGCCAACGTCGAGTACCGTCGGAGTATGTCCTCGAGGGTGGACGATGGAAGGCCCGGACGGATCACGATGAGCAATGTGAGCCCGCCGAGCCACACCGCCGCCGAAACGATATGCAGGGTGAGAGACATGACTGCCGCGTCGTGGTTGGCCAGTTCCCCGGAGTGCCCCTGAGTGGACATCGGAATCAGGCTGATGATCGCGAGCATCGTTGTGACGAGCACGGCACCGTAGCCGCGCACCGCGAATGCGAGCACGGTCACGACCGACGCGAAGATGGCGGTGATGAGCCAAGATCTTCCAAGCTCGGTGTCGAGGAGGAAACGGCCCAGTTGTGCGCCGAACTCTGCCTCCAGGCTCACCTTCGGGTTGAACGAGGACAGGAAGGTGAGGAAGGTGACCGTCCCGCTCGCGACGGTAAGAATTGCGGCACCCGCCGAGGCAAGATTGAGCGCGGTGAGGAAGGGCTTCGTGCCGGATGCGAGAGCGAACAGAGCGAACACGAGTGGTCCTACCATTGCAGCGCCAGAGAGGTTGACGAGTAGTTTCGCGACCGGGAGGCCCCAGCGAACCACCGCGCCGGGGTCGCTGGTCAGCCTCGGTGCAGCTCCTCCGCCGATCACCAGCCCGATGACGACGGCGACGATTGCAGAGACGACGAAAATCGTCAGCCCGGCGACGCGGAGAATAGGAGGCGTCACGGTGTCGCTCCCTCCGTCGAAGAGGTTTCTTCGTCAGGGTCTTTCGTGATCGGTTCTGTGCACGCATCGTTCTTCGGAAGCTGCTGAATCGCTCCGGCAAGTGCTTGGAGAACGGCGTCGGCCGACAACGTCGTCGTGTCCACATACACTTGCGCTGCGGGCTCCCGCCCGTAGGTCGTCAACCGTAGATTTGGTGTCTCCGCTTCGTCCACGATCCAATCGACGCCCCCCAAACTCACACATTGCAGCGTGGTGGGAGCCGGTGAGTCCAGCCCGCAGGTGAGCAGCACGCTGGTGGGACTTCCCCATGCGCCAGTGGCTTGCGCGTCCGTCCACACCCGCGCCTGATCACCGATAGAGTCGGGTAGCCGGGCCGTGACCTCCGCGCACAACGGATCGTTCGCTTTCGGAGCCGCCTCGAGATGCACGGTGGGAGCGCACCCGCTGAGCAGAAGCAGCGCGCCGAACGCCGCACCAAGCGAGAGCGATTTTGTCTTCACAGCGTGTTCCCTTCGTGAAAACGGAAATCCTCGCCCGCTCGCTGCTGACGAGTAGCGGTGGTGACGAGCAGCATCAATACGGTTCCCATGCTCAACGCCCACCCGATCCACGGCATAAGAACCACCGCTGGCGTGGTCCCGGTATAGAGGGGCACTTCGGTGACGTTTGCGCCTTGCGTGTTCACCGCGAGCTCTGCAAGTGGGGTCCCATCAGGGCGGATGACCTGGCTCGTGCCGGTCGTCGACACGTTCACGATGCTTCTTCCGGTTTCGATGGCGCGCATACGCGCAATAGCGAGCTGCTGGAGGTTCTCATCTGTGCCTCTGAAGTCGGCGTTGTTCGTCTGGAACACGTACAGTTGTGCGCCCTTCGCCGCGCTGTCCTCAATGACGTTGTCGTAGATGACGTCGAAACAGATCGCCAGACCGACGGGAACACCGCCGACGTTCACGAGGGGCGTGTTTGAGCCAGGCGTGTACTCGCGCTGAATGAGTCCGATGAGGTCAGGAGCGATGGCCTCGTAGAACCAACGGTCCGGGACGTATTCGCCGAAAGGCACGGGGTTGGCTTTGTCGTGGATCTGCTGCGGTCCGGCGCTCGTCCACAGGATCGACGTATTGAAAGTATCGTCGCCGCGCACGGTCGCCGCATTCACCAACACCGGAGCGCCGGCGTCTGCTACGAGTCGGTCAAGCCGGTCGGTGACGTCTGCATCCTGGAAAGGATCCGCGTCGACTGCGCCTTCTGGCCAGACGAGAAGATCCATCCCCCGACCGAGGAGAGGAGCTGTCGCCCCTTCCTGAGCCCGCATGATGTCGCCGGGTGCTTTGGTGTCGAAGTAGCCGCTTGGTCCGTTTCCTTGCACCCATCCGACACGTATGGCACCTGCCTGCGTAGTGGGGAACAGGGGGGCGAGCGCGGTGGCAGTGAGAGCGAGAACTGCGACTGCTCCCGGTCGCCGTCGTCGATGAGCGAGTGCGTCCAAGCTGCTCGCGCAGATGAGGACCGTCAGGAAGGAGAGCCCGGTAGTTCCCACCCAGGAGGCGGCTTCCGCGAACGGGCTTTGAGTAAGGGTGAATCCGATCCGCGCCCAGGGGAACCCCGTGTAAGGGAAAGTTCCCATCACGGTTTCGCGCAGCACCCACACGCCTGCGATGAGCGCAGGCGTGATCATGGAATATCCGCACCGCGAGCGGCTGGTCATCACCCTATATGCGAGCGCAATCAGCATCCCACCGGCACCAAAGAGCAGCGATTCCAGTCCGGCCAACGCCACCCAGGGGATGGGGCCGAGAAATCGTGAGACCCAGACGAGGTGGGTGAAATAGAACGCGGCCCCGTAGACGAGGGCAACCAAGAACGCCGCGGGTAGCGAACGCCCGCGCAGTGTCCACAGGCCGATCGTCACACTCGCAAAGGCCACAGGCCACCAGCCGAGCTCCGGGTACGCAAGATCCAGCGCGGCGCCGGCGATAGCGGACGCGACTATCGCAACGGGCAACGGTACTGCCGTCGACATGGTGCGTGGATCGAACCCGATGTGACGACTACACCTCCTGCGGGAGGCGATTGGGCGCCTCACGACTGCATCAACGTTGAGGGTCATCAGAGTTCAGTTTGCTGAGGTAGGAGTTATACGCGTCGAGCTCTGAGTTCCCATGCAGATCGACGTACCGGTCTGCAGCAGCAGCAGCGGCCGTGTCGCTGCGGAACCAGCGGTGCATCACGTACACCAGCATCAGCACCGTGGGCGCTTCGCCATACGACCAAGCCAGCGCGCCGGCAAGCTGTTGATCTTCGAGGGGGTCGACGCCCAGGGCCTCCGTGGGTGCGACGAACGAACCGACCAGGATCGTGCTGGCCATCATGAGAAACACTCCGAAAAACGCGTGGAGTGCGGCTTCGGCGAACACATCGAGTGCCCGCGCTCCGTGACCCAACCTCACCGGGAGTGGATCCGAAGACAGGATCGGAATGGTGAACAGCACGCCGGCGAGGAGGAACGCCAACTCGAGCATGACGTGGCCGGCAGGCAGGGCGAGGATGACGTCCGCCGAGCCCGCGAGGTAGAGGCCGTAGAAGGCGAACAGGTAGAGGGGAACCGTGCACCACGGGCTGAGCAACCACCTGGCGGCGCGACTCCGAAGACCGGTATGCGCTGCCGTGAGGATCATCCGGCCGGCTCCACGGTGCGGTGTCGCTCGGAGGAGAAGAGTGCCCGGCGAGCCCAGAACCAGCAACGGCGGCACCGTCATCATCAGGGTCAGCTGCTGGAACATGAACACAGAGACAAGGACTTCTCCGTACGCCTCTACCCCAAGGCCAGTGACTGCCGCCAGGAGAACACATCCGAGAAGAAAGCTGACGGTCCGCCAGACGGACCAGCGCCGACCATGCATCCATAGGCGGACCGCTCCGACGAGATAGAGGGCCGCAAGGACTCCGGCGATGACGGGCAACACAGGAATGGTCAGATCCGCCGGCGCGAGCAAGGACTGCAGCGTTGGCGGAGTGTCGGGGATCGCGCCGCTCACAAGCATGGTGTTGACGCGAGGTTCCCGCAGATCATTTCCGGATCACCTTGATCGTCGCCCCCGCCGCCAGGAAGACCACAGCGGCGACGGGCTGAGCTATCTCCCACACGACACCGGAGAAGGGGAAGGGCATCACCGGATTCCAGAGCACAGCCACCGCGACGAAGATCGGTACCCACCACCAATGACGGGCCTGCACGGCGAACCATGCGATGATCAGCCCGAAAATCGACGCAACAAACAGGACGAGTGGCGCCCAGCCCGCCTGGACGAGCAAAGGCGCGAGAAACAGGATGGCGGCAGCGACGAGGCTGGGGGCGAGAGCATTGCGCTGATAGGTGGAGGGAACACGTTGTTTGGGGCTCATGGGCGGGCCATCTCTTCGGCTGGTGCGGGATCTGTGGATTCGGGGCGAGAAGGCGAGGAGTGTCGGCGACTGGCGCGCAGACCCGCGATCACAAGGAACACGGCGCCGATACCCAGGGCGACATCGGCCAGATTTCCGATGAAGAGGTTTCCGTAGGCGAGGAAGTCGGTGACGTGTCCGATTCCGAACGACGGGGGAGAGAAGAGGCGATCGATGAGGTTGCCGATCGCGCCTCCCACGATGAAACCGAAGCCGACTGCTGACCATGCGTTTTGGGTTCGCGTAGCGGCTCCCACGAGCAGAGTGGTCGCGATGACGCCGACGACAGTGATGACCCAGGTCGCATCTTCGCCCAACGAGAAGATCGCCCCCGGGTTGAACGCCAATTGAAGACCGAGCCAATCGCCGACCAGGGGTATGCGCTGATCCTGGCTCAATGAGCTCAGAGCGAGGGCCTTGGTTCCCTGATCGACCAAAGTGACGATCGCGGCGATGATCAACACCACGGCGAACCTTCGTGCCCGGTCACGCATCGTGACCCCCCTCCCCAGCCGCCGTATCTCTAGAAGCCTGGGCACGGTCTTGCTGGTGGCGCCGGCGTCCGGCCAGAATCACTCCGACGACGCCGAACCCGAGAATCACTGCCAGGCCGCCGACGAAGAACACGGGCAGCATCTCGGACTCTGCTCCGCCTGATGGTGTGCCACCGTATGTCTGCCTGGCAGGAGCGGGCTCTGGCTCCTCCGTAGTGTTGTCGGATTCTTCCGGGCTGGGACTGGGATTGGGGCTCGGCGTTGCGGGTGGCGCGGTTTTCGTACTCGGTCCGGGCTGTCCGACGGTGTACGAGAACTGCCCGCTGATCGGATGCCCGTCCCCAGAGACTGTCTTCCAGCGCACTGTGAACAGACCATCGGCGGCTTCCGGGGAGAGATGCTGAGTGATCGATTGACCGCTCACCGTCGGCGAATCGACAGCAACGTCTTCTCCGCCTTCATCAAGGACCTCGATGATCGTCGTGCCGGCCTCGTTGTTGAGGGTTCCCGTGAACATCAGTGAGATCTCATCAGGCGAGCCGCTGATGGTCGAGTCGGCAACGGGGTACGACGAGTCGAAGTTGTCGTCAGCGACAGCGACCGTCGGGGTGGCGACGACGACTGCTCCTGACAACAGCACGGCGGATAAGACAATGGCGGTGCGTCTGGGGAGGTTCTTATGCATGGGTGTCGTGCTCTCCGGGATGCGATTCGGGTTCGATCTGGAAAGTGGAGTGCTCGATGCTGACGGCGAAGTGCTCGCTGACGCACTCCTGAAGAGTTGTCAGCAACGCCGCGGAGGTCTCCATGGTGACGGTGTCGTCGACCACGACGTGGGCACTGAGGGTGGGGAGGTCCGTTGAGACCTGAGTCGCGTGCAGATCATGCACCGCGACCACGTGCGGAAGGGCAAGGATGTGGCGGCGGACATCGTCCAGATCGAGACCCGGGGGTGTCGATTCCAACAGCACACGTCCGGATGCTCGCAACAGGATGAGCGTGCGAGGGATGATGAGCAGGGCGATCAAGATACCGGCGACGGCATCGGCCTGATACCAGCCGAAAGCGGCGATGAGGATCGCGCTGGCGATCACGCCTACGGAGCCGAGGGCGTCGTTGACGACCTCGAGGAATGCGGCGCGCATGTTGAGATTGCGTCCGCGGCCGCTGAACAGGACGAGCATGGATGCGATGTTGGCGACCAGGCCGACGATACCGAAGAACAGCAGGCTTCCTGACGCGATCTCTGGGGGTTCGAAGAGCCGCCGTATACCTTCGACGAGCGCGAAGATGCCGACCCCGAGGAGCAGCGCTGCTTGGGCGAGTGCTCCGAGAACCTCGGTCCTTTGCAGGCCAAAGGTGTACTTGGGGGTGGGAGGGCGATTCATGAGATGCGCCGCGGTGACGGCCATAGCCAACCCGGTGACATCGGTGAGCATGTGCGCCGCATCGACGAGTAGTGCGAGGCTGCCGGTGATGATCGCCCCGATCACCTCGATGACGAAGACCGAGGAGGTGATCGCGAAAGCGATGATCAGACGATTGCGGGGAGTGGCGTCACCCACTCCGTGCGAGTGCCCTGCTTCTGTCATGGTGATCCTTTCAGGGGCGGTCGATGATGTTGGGGGCGACGATGGCAGCATCACTCCATGCCCCCGGAATCGTGTCTGCGCCGGTTCGGGAGTACTTCGGGATGCCGACCGTGAACAGTCCGGGAATATGCGTGTTGGCTTGTGTCCGAGCACCGGTGGGTTCCGGGGCGGGTAGCCACTTGTCGCCGGGTTCGTAGCCGGTAGCGAGGATCATGGAGTGCGGCTGCATCGTCGACTCATCGGCAAATGTCACGACGGCTCCGTCGGCCTCCACGACGGGGGGCGCGTGGCTCACGCCGGCCAGAGCGGTGGGCGCGGGGCCGGAACGAATCGAGTGGTTGCGGCGCAGCCTCGGCCAGATGGACCATCGCGCTGACGGCCGCGGTCGTTCTGTTCGGGTGGATAGAGTGACATCTCGCGAGTGAGCGAGTTCTTCGGCGATCTGTACGCCGCTGAACCCTCCGCCGACCACCAACACGGTCCCCGAAGGGATCTGGCCCGGGTGTAGGTACTGACTGGAATGTAGAACCGTTCCGGGTGCCGACAGATTCTGGCGCCAGGTAGGGACTCGGGGCACTGCCGCAGATCCTGTGGCACAGACAACGTTTCGCGTTTGCACGTCCCCGATGGACGTCGAAAGGTGCAACGTGGATCCGTCTCCGCGGCGTTCCACCTCGAGAGCGCGAACGCCCCAGAGAGGTTTCACGCCGAGCGTCTTCTCTACAGAAGCCAGGTAGTCGCTCATCTCGCGACCGCCTGGATGACGGCGATTGTCCCCGGGAAAGGGGAACCCGGGGAGAGTGCTGTTGCGAGCATCGCTGAGAAGCCTCATCGAGTGCCAACGGGTTGCCCAGCTTCGTTGACCGGTCGGCGCGGAATCGATGATGACGAAGTCTTTCTGTGCCTCCAGCCCATAGGACGACAGCGCGGACGCCATCGCCAATCCAGATTGGCCGGCCCCGACGATAATCGCTCGGCGATGCGATAACGAACGCACCATCACTGCGTCCCGTTCACCGCAGCTTCGATGCCGTCCTCGAGGTCCGTCCACTTCTCCAATACGACCTGCTCCCCGTCGATGAAGAACGTCGGAGTGCTGCTGACGCCGAGTCGCTCGCCCTCATCAACGTCGAACTCCACTCGTTGTGCGGTCGCCGGATCCGCGACCGCTTCATCGAAAGCAGCCATATCCAACCCGAGCTCCACAGCGAAACCCCGGAACAGGTTCGCACGCGACTCCTGAGCCTCACCCCACTGGGCCTGTGTTTGGAACAAGCGGTGGTACATGTCTTCCAGCCGTCCCTGCTGGGCCGCCGCTTCTGCCGCGATCGCAGCGTTCTTCGAGTTGAAGTGGCCAGGCAACGGGAAATACCGGATGACGTAGGTGATCTCCCCATCAAACTTCTCACGAAGGTCCTCGACCAGCGGGTAGAAGGCGCCACACGCCTCGCACTCAAAATCGAGGAACTCGACCACGGTGACCGCTGCGTCGCCGCCATCGTCGAGCACATGTGAATTCTCTCGCACCACCTGAGGGCCGTCGTTGCCTTCTGTCTCGGGCGCGGAGGCCCGATTCTCACTGAGAAGGACGTACACCAGCGCGACGACAAGGAGGACAACGACGAGACCCACCGTGACGAGGATCGCCTTTTGAGACGCTTTCATTTCTCTCCAACCACAACACAGCACAACGAACGTGAACCCCACCGAATGTGAAGCGCCATCGTGAGATGGCTGATCGATGTCAGGTGCGCGACAGAGAGAGTTGCGTGAGGGAAAGAGTTCGTGCAAACGGGCGGTCGGGTGCGGCCCTCATCTCGGGCATGCGCGGAAGTCGCTCGCGATTTCCGTTCGGCACGCGATTTACGAAGGCTCGAGCGACGATGAGGATCAGGAAGGAGCAGACGAGGCCAAACACGCACCCTGTAAGGCCGATCAGTGCGTTCGCGGAGGCGCCGTCTATCAGGAGCCGTTCCGATGAGGCGCCACCAGAACCATGCGTCGACGAGCCAACCGCACCATAGCTCGTAAGCTCGGTTTCCATCGATGCAGTCGAGGTAGCAGTGAGATATGGAGAGGCGTCCGCGTCGCGATGACCACCGGACCATGCTCCGACAATCAAGAGCAGGGCCAACCCAAGGCCTGTAATGATCTTCGTTATCAGGAGCTTGTCAACAGACGCCGCCTGGTTACGAGACCGGCCAGACGTGATCATTTCACGAGGATGTTACCAGCCTCGACAATCAAACCGTACGGGTACGCACCCTCGTGGACGAGGCCTCCTGGACTAGTACCTACTAGGGCCCTCCATGACTGACACCACCACCAAGCGCTCCGTCCTCTTCGTCGGTGTCCACAACGCCGGACGCTCGCAGATGGCGGCCGGATGTCTCCGCGACATCGCAGGCGACCGCGTCGAGGTCCGCTCGGCGGGATCCATGCCCGCCGAGCGGTCCAACCCGACTGCTGACGAGGCGATGGGCGTGCTCGGAATCGACAGCACAGCCGAGCAGCCCAAAAGTGCTGACAACCGAAGCCGTGCAGGCGTCTGACGTCGTCATCAGTATGGGATGCGGCGAGGCCTGTCCGTTCTTTCTTGGCAAGCGCTACGAGGACTGGAAGCTGGACGACCCAGCGCGCCAGGGTATCGACGCCGTCCGTTCGAACTGCGACGACATCCGCGCACGCATCGAACAACTCGAGAGTGAACTCACCTGATCTCGTGGGCGGGATGGCAATCCGGTGGTGCATCGTCAGGAATGTGTCACCGCAAAGCGCGTAGAGAATCCGACGCCGTCCCCGTCCGAGTGACATCTAGCGTCATCTCACCGCGCTTCCGACATTATCGCGGCCGATGCACTCGTTCTCAATGGGGTGTCCGACTGAACGGACATCCGGACGGGTGCAGCGGGGGGCTCCAGCGCACAAGACGCAGAACCTCTGATGTTTATCTGATGTACTCTGGTCTCATGAGCACCGCGACTTTCACCGATCTCCTCCGTAAGCCGAAGGATGTCCTTGCCCACATCGACGAGGGCCAGGTGCGTATCACTCGTCGGGATGGCGATGACCTGGTGATCCTTCGTGGCCACGACCTCGACACGCTCGAGCTTGGCGTGAAGCTCTCCAGTGAACTGCTCCGCGCTATCGGGCGGAACAGGGGCGATGTCGGCGCTGCGCTGCGGGAGCTCTTCGCGTGGACGAGTGAGTTCGATGAGGGCGAGCTGGCCACTTACGCGAGCGAAATTGAGCGGCTGGTTTACTCCGCCAGCGAGTTGGGCACGTTTGAACGCCTGCTGCGTGCTCAGCACGAGTGGCGGGAGACTGCTGCGGCTTACGCCATGGGTGCGCGGCCGGCTAAGCCGATCGATCTGACGGAGACGTCTGCGCGGGTCGAGCGCCCGTAATGGCGGGAAGGCGGGGATCGTCGGTTCCGCGACCGACAAGGGTCAGCGAGTACGAGATCGTCTTCGGCGACGTCGCGGCGGAGCGCGGGTGGCGCGACCTTCGCGCGACCGCGAAGAACGCCCTCGCGGATGCCTGGGACTACCTGACCGCTCACCCGACGCGGTTCGACAGCTCGCGCTGCTACCAGCTGAAGGGCAACCTATCTACAGCGGTGGTGGGCGGGAGGACCCTGCCCGTCTGGCAGTACAAGGTCACGGACGGCGCGAGGCTTCGCTACGCGGTCGACGCTCCCCAGCCGAAGGGCAAGAAGCCGGGACGGGTGATACTCATCGAGGCATCCCCGTCGCATCCGAACGACACGGACTCGTCGAAGAACTTCCGGTAGGCGCGATCCTGAGTGAAGCTCGGCACGTTCCAGGAGGTGGTGGACAAGGCGCCACGCCTCGATGCAGTGTCCAGTGGAGTCGCCATCGCTATAGTTCAGTGTCCCGTGTATAGTCATCGTGTGCTGACTATTGCTTCTCGTCTTGATGTGATGAACCGGCTGGGTCGGGCGATGGCCGACCCGACGCGTTCGAGGATCCTGCTGTCGCTGCTGGATGCCCCGGGTTATCCGGCCGAGCTCGCCCGTGATCTTGAACTGAGCCGCACGAACGTGTCGAACCATCTCACCTGTCTTCGGGGCTGTGGACTGGTGATCGCGACGCCGGAGGGTCGTCGCACGCGGTACGAGATCGCAGATCCGCACCTGACGGTGGGCCTGCGGCATCTTCTCGACGCGGTTGTGGCGGTCGATGAAGGCGTGCCGTGCGTTGACGAGAAGTGCGAGTGCTGCGCATGAGCGCGGAGTGCTGCGGCGACGACGAGCCGCGGAAGACAGGCACCATCCACCGCGTCGAGTTGTCGCTACCGCAGGGGGGAGACGGCTGCTGCGGCCCAGAGGTCGTGCAGGCGGCGGCGGGCGTATCTGCTCATGATGACGGCGATGCGTGCTGCGGCCCCGCCCTGCCACCAGCCGCCGGCGCCGATCACGAGTTCGAGGTGCGTCCACCGTGGTGGCGGGACATCGCTCTACTGCCGTCGGCGCTGTCCGGTGTGTTCCTACTCGCCGGGTACGCGTTCGAGTGGACGGGCCTGGAGATTGCCGCACTGGTGCTGCAGTGGGCAGCTCTGCTCGCTGGCGCGTACACGTTCGTTCCCGGTGCGATCCGGCGCGTGATCCGTGGCCGGCTCGGTGTCGGTCTGCTGATGACGATCGCTGCTGTCGGCGCCGTCCTGCTCGGGCACGTCGGTGAAGCAGCGACCCTGGCGTTCCTGTTCTCCCTCGCTGAGGCGCTGGAGGACCGAGCGATGGACCGCGCTAAGGAGGGCCTGCGCGCACTGCTGTCACTGATCCCGGAGACGGTGCGCGTCTCACGGCTCAGTGGCGACATCACGGTCCCTGCTGCCGATGTGCGCGAGCTCGACATCCTCGTCGTCGGAGCGGGCGAGCGTGTGGCGACCGACGGTGTCGTCGTCGAGGGACGCTCCAGCCTGGACACATCGGCGATCACCGGGGAGTCCATCCCGGTCGAGGTCGGGCCCGGCGACGTGGTCGCGGCAGGTTCGGTGAACGGGTCGGCGACGTTGCGGATCGAGGCGACCGCGGATGGCCGCGACAACTCCCTCACGCAGATCGTCTCGCTGGTGGAGCAGGCCCACGCCCGCAAGGGCGATCGGGCACGACTAGCGGATCGGATCGCGCGCCCGCTGGTTCCCGTCGTCCTGATCGCCGCGGCGCTCGTCGCGCTGTTCGGCTTCGTCGTCGGTGACCCCTGGACCTGGATCGAGCGGGCACTGGTGGTCCTGGTCGCGGCGTCCCCGTGCGCGCTGGCGATCGCGGTGCCGGTCACCGTGATCAGCGCCATCGGCTCCGCGTCGAAGTTCGGCGTGGTGATCAAGTCCGGGGAGGCGTTCGAGCAGCTCGGCACGATCCGCGCCGTCGCGCTGGACAAGACCGGGACGCTCACCCGCAACGAACCCGCGGTGGTCGACGTCCGACCCGCCGACGGGACCAATCGCGACGACCTGCTCGCCTGGGCTGCCGCCATCGAGGCGACCAGCACGCACCCCTTGGCCGCCGCGATCACCGCGGCATCCCCGAAGGCGCTGTCCGCCATCGATGTCGTGGAAGAAGCCGGCCACGGCATCGCCGGCCGCGTCGACGGCACACTCATCCGCGTCGGGAACGCGCGCTGGCTTGACCCGGCCGTGCTCAGCACCGCCGCCGAAGGGATGGCTGCGGAGGGCATGACCGTGGTCGTCGTCGAAGCCGACGGCGCTGTCGCCGGGCTCATCGGCATCCGTGACGAACTGCGCCCGGAGTCGGCCGAGACCGTGCGGATGCTCCACAGTCAGGGCATCGAGACCGTCATGCTCACCGGCGACAACGAACGCACCGCCCGCGCCATCGCCGCCCAGGCAGGCATCGACGATGTGCGGGCCGAGCAGCTGCCCGCCGACAAGGCCCACGCGATCGAATCCCTGACCACCGTCCGCCCGACGGCCATGGTCGGGGACGGCATCAACGACGCCCCAGCACTAGCGACCGCCACGGTCGGCATCGCCATGGGACTGAAAGGTTCGGCGGCCGCCATTGAGTCCGCCGATGTCGCGTTCACCGGCCACGACCTCCGCCTCATCCCCGGCGCGCTCGCGCACGCGCGCCGCGGGCGACGCATCATGACCGCGAACATCGCCCTGGCCCTCGCCATCATCATCGTGCTCTTCCCGCTGGCGCTGTTCGGCGTTCTCGGTCTGGCCGGTGTCGTCCTGGTACACGAGATCGCCGAGGTCGTCGTCATCCTCAACGGCGTCCGTGCAGCCCGACGCCCCGCTGCTCTCCGAGAGCTAGCGCCGGCACCCGAGCCCGCACGCGCCTGACCAACCCTGCGGTGATATCGCCGTCCGAGCTGGAGCCATCCTTCGTGAAGACCCCCGTCAAAGTCAGCCTCATCACCGGTGCCGTCGTTATCGTCCTCGTGATCGCAGCTCTGGTCGTGGTCATGCTGACCCGGCCCGCTGCTCCCGACCCTTCCGGCTCGGCGGGCGCACTGCCCGGCGCCCGGACTGACTCGCACGTCCTGGACGACGCCGGCCCGGATGCGCCGACGCTGGTGGAGTTTCTCGACTTCGAGTGCGAAGCCTGCGGAGCGTTCTACCCGGTGGTCGAACAGATCCGCGCCGACTATGAGGGCGAGATCAACTACGTCGTGCGGTACTTCCCATTGCCCGGACACTTCAACTCCATGAACGCCGCCCTCGCCGCCGAAGCGGCAGCTCAACAGGGCAAGTTCGAGGAGATGTACGCTCGCCTGTTCGAGACCCAGGCTCAGAGGGGCGAGCAGCAGACCTCTCACACCCAGTTGTTCCGGACGTTCGCCGAAGACCTAGGCCTCGACATGGACTCGTACGACGAAGCAATCGCCGACCCCGCCACCAAGGAAAGAGTCGAAGCAGACCGCAACGACGGCCAGTATCTCAACGTCAGTGGCACGCCGACCTTCTTCCTCGACGGCGAGAAGCTCGAGCTCACCCAGCTCAGGGACCTCACGGATGCCCTCGACGAGGCCGTCGCTCGCTGACACTATCGAGCGTGCGCGAGGCCCGCCTCAGCGGACAGACTTTGAATCAGAGGATTTCGTCGACCAACCTCTCGATGCGTGCCCGGATCTCGTCTCGGATCGGGCGAACAGCCTCGATGCCCTGACCGGCAGGATCGTCGAGCTTCCAATCCTCGTAGCGCTTGCCAGGGAAGAACGGGCAGGCGTCGCCGCATCCCATGGTGATCACGACGTCGGAGGCCTGCACGGCTTCGGTGGTGAGGATCTTGGGCTGCTCGGCGGTGATGTCGATGCCCAGTTCCTTCATCGCTTCCACGGCGATGGGGTTGATCTGGTCGGCCGGCATGGAGCCGGCGGAGCGGACCTCGATGCGGTCGCCGGCGATGTCGCGGAGGAACCCGGCAGCCATCTGGGAGCGGCCGGCGTTGTGCACGCAGACGAAGAGGACGGAGGGCTTGGTGGTGTCGGTCATGAGGGCTCCTGTGGGTGGTGGTCAGTGCGTGAGCTCATCGACGAGGGCGCGGACGCGGTCCTCGATGTCGTCGCGGATGGCTTCGACGCCCTCGCGGGATGCGAGGGCAGGGTCGCCGACGGCCCAGTCGTCGTAGCGGACGCCGGGGATGATCGGGCAGACGTCGCCGCAGCCCATCGTGATCACCACGTCGGCGGCACGGACGGCATCGTCGGTGAGGGGCTTGGGGAAGCGTTCGGCGGCCAGGTCGCCTTCGATCTCGGCGAGGATCGAGCGGACGTGCGGATGGATGACGTCCGCGGGAGCAGATCCTGCCGAGCGGGCGACAACCCTGCCGGCGGCGAGCTTGTTGACAAGCGCGGCAGCGAGCTGCGAACGCCCCGCATTGGCCACGCAGACGAACAACACCTGGGGTACAGCGGAGTCGCGGTCGCGCGTGAGGTCGGCGAGTCGCTGACGTGCGAAGCGTTCGGTGAGCGGGACAAGCGCTCCCGTGACTATTGCCGTGCGGGCGAGTGACGTGTACGACTCACGAACGATGCCCAGCACGGTCTCCGGGGCGAGCTCGGGGACCTCGGCGGCGAGCTCATCGGCGAGGTGGGTGATCCGCGCATCGAACTCGGGGTGGCCGGCGCGGCCTTCGGCGTCGCCGTCTTCGCCGGGCGCCGTCATGGTCGCAGGCGCGAAGGAGTCCAGCAGAGCGGTGACGGCGCCCCGGCGGCTGGGGTTGATGCGGTACCAGACCCAGGTGCCGCGCCGTTCGGAGGTGAGCACGTCGACGCCCTTGAGGACCTTCAGATGGTGCGACACGGTGGGCTGTGAGACGTGTGCGAGCTCGGCGAGATCGCACACGCAGGACTCGCCTCGCGGATCGGAAGCGATCGCGGAGAGCATGCGCAGGCGCAGCGGATCCGACAGAGCCTTTAAGGTCGCGGCGACGGTGGACGCCGCCTCGTGGCCGATGGCGTGGGTAGCGACCGGGCTGCAGCTGTCGACGGCGTCGGTGAGCGTGACGTTCATGAGGTGATCCTTTCGCCGGTGTAGGGATCGGTGTGGAACCAAGCGCGCGCCGCCCAGAGGGAGACGTAGACGAGTCCAACGAGGACGGGCACCTCGATGAGAGGGCCGACGACGCCCGCCAGAGCCTGCCCGGAGGCGGCGCCGAAGGTGCCGATGGCGACGGCGATGGCGAGTTCGAAGTTGTTCCCGGCCGCGGTGAAGGCCAGCGTGGTGGAGCGGGCGTAGTTCAGGCCCAGGCTCTTGCCGAGCAGGAGCCCTGCGAACCACATCAGCCCGAAGTAGACCAGCAGTGGCAGCGCGATCCGCGCGACGTCCAGCGGGTTGGCCAGGACCGCATCGCCCTGCAGCGCGAACAGCAGCACGATGGTGAACAGCAGCCCGTACAGCGCCCAGGGGCCGATCACGGGGAGGAACTTCTCCTCGTACCAGGCGCGGCCGCGACGCTTCTCGCCGATCCAGCGGGAAGCGAAGCCGGCGACGAGTGGCACGCCGAGGAAGACCAGCACGTTCAGGGCGATCTGCCAGACCGAGATCTCCAACCCCTGAGTGTCCAGACCCAGCCAGCCGGGCAGGACGGTGAGGTAGAACCAGCCCAGCAGTGAGAAGGCGACCACCTGGAAGACAGAGTTGATCGCGACGAGTACGGCGGTCGCTTCCCGATCGCCGCAGGCGAGGTCGTTCCAGATGACGACCATCGCGATGCAGCGGGCGAGACCGACGATGATCAGCCCCGTGCGGTACTCGGGCAGATCTGGCAGGAAGATCCAGGCGAGGGCGAACATGACCGCAGGGCCGACGAGCCAGTTCAGCACCAGCGAAGACACGAGGAGCTTCTTGTCGCCGGTGACGGCCGCGATCTTGTCGTAGCGGACCTTCGCGAGCACCGGGTACATCATCACCAGCAGCCCGAGCCCGATGGGCACCGAGATGCCGCCGACCTCGAGGTGGCCGAGCAGGTCCGACAGAGCGGGGACGAATCGGCCGAGGAGAAGTCCTGCGACCATGGCGAGCCCGATCCACAGTGGCAGCCACTTGTCGAGGGTGGACAGACGCCGGACGGCGGCGGGAGCGGAAGCTGCGGTTGCGGTGGTCATGCGAGCAGCGCCTCGATCTTCTCGGCGATGACGGGCTTCGGGTGCGCGCCGATGAGGATGTCCGTGCCGGTGCCGTCGCGGAAGAAGCCGAGGGTGGGGATCGACGTGACGCCAGCGGCGGTCACGGTCTCGGGATTCCGATCCGCATCGACCTTGACGATCTTCACTCGTCCGTCGTACTCGGCGGCGAGCTGCTCAAGAAGCGGAGCGACCTGGCGGCACGGACCGCACCAGGTGGCCCAGATGTCGACGACGACAGGGATGTCGGAGTCGAGAACTTCGTCCTCGAACGTGGCGTCGGTGACGGCGGTGAGCGTGCTCATGCGAAGACCTCCTCGGCCTCGATCGGAGCGGCCGGGTCGTTCTCGAGGTTCGAGAGGTAGTGCTGGGCGTCCTGAGCGGCGGCGCAGCCGGTGCCGGCGGCGGTGATCGCCTGCCGGTAGGTGTGATCGACCAGATCGCCGGCCGCGAACACCCCGGGGATGTTCGTGCGGGTGGAAGGATGATCCACTCGGACGAACCCGCCTGCGTCGGTGACGACCTGTCCTGTGACCAACTCCGAGCGGGGGTCGTGGCCGATCGCGACGAAGACACCGGTCGCCGCCAGCTCGCGCTCGGTGCCGGTGACGGTGTCACGGAGGGTGACGGATTCGAGCTTCTCGTCGCCGTTCAGCCGGGCGATCTCGCTGTTCCATGCCACCTCGATCTTCGGGTGGTCAAGCACGCGCTGCGCCATGATCTTCGAAGCGCGGACCTCGCCGCGACGGTGCACGACGGTCACCTTGCATGCGAAACGGGTGAGAAACAGGGCCTCCTCCATCGCGGAGTCCCCGCCGCCGACGACGACGATCTCCTGCTCGCGGAAGAAGAACCCATCGCAGGTGGCGCACCAGGACACGCCTCGGCCGGTGAGTCGCTCCTCATCCGGCAACCCGAGCTTGCGATAGGCGGAGCCCATGGTGAGGATCACCGCACGCGCACGGAACGTCTCACCCGCGCCAGTCACGATGGCCTTGATCGGTCCGTCGAGGTCGACGCTGACTGCGTCGTCGAGGAGGATGCGGGCGCCGAACCGCTCGGCCTGCTGACGCATCGACTCCATCAACTCCGGTCCGTTGACGGCGTCGACGAACCCAGGGAAGTTCTCCACCTCGGTCGTCGTCATCAGCGCACCACCGGTGGTCACCGAACCGGCGATAACGACCGGGGCGAGGTTTGCCCGGGCCGCGTAGATCGCGGCGGTGAAGCCTGCGGGGCCCGATCCGATGATGACCAGCTCAATCTGTTGATTCGACATGAATCTATATTGACATTCTTCAAAGTAAGGCGCAATCGGCGGCGAGACAGTTCACGGACACTGCACCTGGATGCCAAGAAGCGACCTCCCAATCGGGAAGTCGCCCTCTCGTGGGTCGGTCAGACTGCGCCGACGGGCCTTGCGCCGATCTGCGCAGTACGGATGGCGTGCCGCAGCAGCTGGCACCCTCGGCGTCGAAGCCGCCGGCACCGCCGCAGACCCCGGTGTCGGGAAGGACGAGCTCGTTGCGCTCCGCAGCCTCGTGATCTCCGGCAAGGTGAGCTGCGACGCTGCGGACCTGCTCCTAGCCCGTGAGCGCCAGGAAGGTGGGGGCGCGGCCATAAGACTTCGCACCGACGATGAACAGGTCCTTCTCGGGCTGCGCGAGCTGGCGTGCGCCGGTGGCTCCGACGGAGCCGCAGGAGTGGATGTTCGGGTCGATCTCCGAGGCGATGCTGGCCACGGCGTCGAGCACTGGCGAGGATACGGCCATCGCAGCCGTCCTGGTCGACCGTGTGCACAACGAATGGCTGGCCCTTGCGGCCGCTGTCTACGTCTTTGTCGCGCCCCTGCCGCGCGATTCCCGTCACCGTTGTGCCGTAGAGGACGCGGTCACCCAGCACATCGACGAGTGGGGTGAGGTACTCACTCACCCACTCCGCCCCCGTCGGGTAGCCGTTTGCCGGCGCCGTCCCGGTCGGCTCGAGCAGGCGACGCGCTGCAGTGTCGGTGAGCTCCGGCCAGCCTGAGAAGAGGCGTGCATGACCCCACTCGGACACGGCAGCACCAGCGGAGGAGCCACGCTCGACGACCACGTCATCGACGCCACGTTCGGTTAGATGGCTCTTCGGACATCCGGTGGGGGGGGTGCCCCTATGTCCTCTGTCAAGCGGCGAGGGCGGGTTCGGCTGGTCGCGGTTGGTAGAGGGTGCCGTCGCG
>NZ_PNFU01000020.1:0-1515 GCF_002871415.1 Microbacterium sp. UMB0228
CGGAAAGTGTCAAGGCGGGTGAGACAGATTCCGTCAGGCGGTCTGTATGAGGGCCTCCTGTGAGGGCTGGTTGATCCAGGCGGCCTCGGGCAGCTTGGGCGCCTGGGGTCGGCGGTGGCCGAAGCGCTCGGGACGGGCGGCGTAGGCCGCGTCCAGGGTGGCCTGGCGCTGGGCGCGGACCTGCCCGGCGGTGCCGAAGTGGACGCTGGCGGGGGTGTGCAGCCCGATCCCGCAGTGGCGGTGCTCGTGGTTGTAGTAGGCGAAGAACTGCTCGGCGAACGCGCCGGCGTCGGCCAGGGACCCGAAGCGCTCGGGGAAGACCGGGGCGTACTTCAGCGTCTTGAACGCCGCCTCGCTGTAAGGGTTGTCGTTCGACACGTGCGGGCGGGAGTGCGACCTGGCCACCCCGAGGTCGACGAGCAGCTGAGCGACCGGTTTGGAGGTCATCGAGGTCCCGCGGTCGGCGTGGATCGCCTCCGGCACGCCATGGATGCCCATGGCGTGCTCGAGCAGGTTCTTGGCGATCTCGGCGTCCTCGCGGGCCGCGATGGTCCAGCCCACGACGAACCTGGAGAAGATGTCGAGCACGACGTACAGGTCGTAGTACACGCCCCGCTCCGGCCCCTTGAGCTTTGTGATGTCCCAACTCCACACCTGCCCCGGCGCCGTCGCGACGAGCTCGGGCCGGGTCCGGGGCGGGTGGCTCGCCTGCCGGCGCCGTTCCCCGGCCATGTCGTGCTCGCGCAGGATCCGGTGCATCGTGGACATCGAGCACAGGTAGGTGCCCTCGTCCAGCAGCGTGGCCCAGACCTGGGCGACCGACTTGTCCGCGAACCGCTGGCTGGTCAACACGGCCAGCACGTGGGCCCGCTCGGCGGCGGACAGCTTGTTCGCCGGTGCCGGCCGCGGTGTCCGTGGACGTGGCGGTGGCGGGTTCTTGGCCCGGTAGTGACTGGCGCGGGAGCGACCCAGCAGCGCGCACGCAGCCGCGGTGCCGACGTGCTCGGCCAGCCCGTCGACGGCCGGGTTGATCACCGCGGCGACCGCGGCGGCTTGTCCGCGCTCTCGGAGAGCGTCTCCAAGAGCGCGTGTGCTTTTCCCATCAGGTCCAGCGCCGCCCTGGTCTTGGCCAGCTCGGCCTCGGCCTTCTCCGCCCGGGCCCGTAGCGCCTGCAGCTCCCGCTCGCGCCGGTCCCGCGGCTTGCTGCCCAGCCCGGACAGCGAGCCGGCGGCCGCGGCCTTGCGCCACTCGATGATGTGGGAGGTGTACAGGCCCTCCCGGCGCAGGATCTCCCCACGCCCAGAGCGGTCCGCGGCGTCGTACTCGGCCAGGATCGCCGCTTTGAACTCGGCGGTGAACGTCCGCCTCTTGGGCCGGTCAGCACGAGGAGCCATAGCCCCATCATCGGTGCCGACGTCAGCAACCGTCATCGTCATCTCAGTATTGGTCCGTTCTCGCCCCGTGCAGTGCGAAGGTCAGCAGTGCTGGTGTCTCACCCCATCCTGACGCACAGGG
>NZ_PNFU01000021.1:0-784 GCF_002871415.1 Microbacterium sp. UMB0228
ACGCCGATCCCCCGCTCGGAGCCCGGGGACGAACGCGGCAGCTCCTGCATCCGATCAAGCTAGAGTCGCGCCGACGCCCGCTCCGCCCGCCGCGACCACCGCCGCAGGAGCAGAGGAAAACGACCCTGGAGGTCAAGGGTGTGGAGGAGCACTTCGCCGATCCCGAACACCGCGGCGACGACGATCGCGCAGTTCGCCCCGGACATAGTTAAGAACCAAGGTGGGATTAGTTGTAGCACCGTGTTCCAGCAGATGCGTATCCAATGGCTAGCGCTTCTGCCCGAAGTCGGGGGGGCAGCCCCTCGATGGCCGCTGCGGGTGCCATCCAAATGAGTCCACCCGCGTCGAAGTTGCCGGCCCTCATCATCCGTCCCGTCTCCTCGGATTGCACAATGCGAGTACCCTCTCCCGCCGGCTTTCCTTCTCGAACACGACTGAGCCAGTCGTTCGCTCGTTGATCGGTAGCGTGCACCGCTTCGGGATCCTTAGGGATCTCACGTGGCCCTGCCGATGACCTTCCGGGGATGGCGCGGGTATCCATCACGCTCATGGACGTGCCCTCCACAGCATCTCAATCCGCTCGAGCGATCCTCGCGGATAGACCTCGGTGAGGAAACCGACTAGCGAGTGTATGGTGCCGGGCATCGAACCGACGCCGTCCCCAAGCATGAGATGACCGTCACGCCTCTTAACCGTCGAGCGAAGTGTCGCCCTGGAGTCCCGCGGGGTGGTGGTCTTTCGGGCCCGCGGCGTCGTGACCGCGACGGGGTGAGCCATCGTGCGA
>NZ_PNFU01000022.1:0-332 GCF_002871415.1 Microbacterium sp. UMB0228
TTCACCGTTCGACTTGCATGTGTTAAGCACGCCGCCAGCGTTCATCCTGAGCCAGGATCAAACTCTCCGTAAAAAGAAATTGCATACGAACCGGGGAAAAACCGGAACGCAGCGAGTTTGATGCTGACCAAAGAGACGAATTCATTGCTGACTTCATCCGTTGCCAACCCCACAAAGAGGTTGGTCTTTGATCCAAAGGAATTCTCACCCAGCCGAAGCTAGACGAGGATAATTTGGCATTTGACAAGTGCACGCTGTTGAGTTCTCAAGGATCGGATGCTCCCACGACCCAGCCATCACAACCAGGCCCGCAGGGCAACTTCTCTATCTTA
>NZ_PNFU01000023.1:0-319 GCF_002871415.1 Microbacterium sp. UMB0228
CACCGCCGCCTAAACTAACGACAGCTGATCATCGCAACGAAGCGAAAGACCACCACTCAAACGGACGCGGCCGTTGCAGTACGCCCGCCTGCCTGACGCTACTTCTCACCTGCAGTGCGATCACATTGAGGATCGACAGCCCTCCGTCAGGTAGGTAGCTGGAGTAGTCGAGAGCCGCGACTTTTTTGGGCAGAGGCGAGACTCGATCACATCCATCGCACCCACCTCCTGAACAAATAATGTCCCCGGATACGGCGGTGAGGTGGCTGAGGCCGCTCGTGCGCATGTCGGCGTCGACTGCGGCAGGCACAGCGGTCGT
>NZ_PNFU01000024.1:0-303 GCF_002871415.1 Microbacterium sp. UMB0228
GGTACTTCTTCGGTGCTGCCATGACTCTCATCCTCCGTGAGTTGAGAGCCTCCACCGAACCCGGGGCGCTTCACAGACTGGATCTTCGAGAGGAACACCCAGTCTTCGCTGAACGGCCGCAGTTCCTGCCTGGCATGGTCGAACACACCGTTGTCCACCGGAATGAGGTGAGGCTCCAGCGTGCGTCTCCTCACGGGTGCGTGCGTGTGCATGCGCTTCAGTGTGGATTCGGAAAGTGTCAAGGCGGGTGAGACAGATTCCGTCAGGCGGTCT
This sequence comes from Microbacterium sp. UMB0228, assembly GCF_002871415.1. Lineage (NCBI taxonomy): Bacteria > Bacillati > Actinomycetota > Actinomycetes > Micrococcales > Microbacteriaceae > Microbacterium > Microbacterium sp. UMB0228. Next base: position 274 of record NZ_PNFU01000024.1, read on the forward strand.
GTATGAGGGCCTCCTGTGAGGGCTGGTTGA
>NZ_PNFU01000003.1:0-25794 GCF_002871415.1 Microbacterium sp. UMB0228
CACCGCCGCCTAAACTAACGACAGCTGATCATCGCAACGAAGCGAAAGACCACCACTCAAACGGACGCGGCCGTCGGAATACACGGAACTGACGAAGCATGGATATGCCACCTTGTCCGAGCGCAAGAGACGGAGCCAGGCCGGTGAAAGCTGAGAGAAGGACACGAATGGCGACATCACGCAAGGGTTCCTTGGTCACTCCAGCTGCGCTCGCTGCCTCGACGGCGAACGATCCTCAGTTTCGGGTCCCGGCGCTGCCGAACCTGAACCCAGCCGTTCCCTTCGCTTTCGTGGACGACAAACTCGTCGTAGAGGCGACCCAGTCCCGTCGTGTGCTGTCCGGACCCGCCATCACTCAGGCGGTTGCTCCAGCCGCAGCCCTCATCGATGGCACGAGGTCATGGAGCCAGCTGGCGGATGAGACAGGCCTCACGGAGGAACAGGTCATCGAGATGTTGAGCATGTTGTACATGACGGGCGTTCTCGACGACGGACCTCAGCCGTTCGAGGACACGCCTGCGAACAGGTATCTCGCTCGCACGGCTGACGCTACTCGCGTCAATGCGAATGTTCTGGCCGCCGTCCGAAGGCGGGATTCGGTCCGCGTGGGGATCTCCGCGAGTATCCCGTCAGCTCGGATGATTGTTGAGAGCCTCTCCGAGCAGTCTCTCGCAAGTCGTCTGGTCAGCTCGTTCGACGACGTGAACGGCTTGGACTTGCTGATCGTCGACCCTACTTCTTATGCCGGATCGAGCCTCGCCGATCATGCCCATCGTCTACGAACCCGCGGTGTCCCTGTGCTTCCTGTGCGTATTATCGACCAGACGTTCATGATGGGACCGGTCGCCTGGCCGGACTTCGGGGCGTGTATGGCGTGCAGCACGACAGAATCTCTCCCCGTCTCGAACTCCGGTTCCGATTCGACCGCAGCCATGATGGTTGCGATGCTGTCACTCGAGACGGTGAACCTCCTAGGGCGGGTAGGCCGCTCAGCCACCAATGCCAGCAGACTGATCGTCGATCTTGGATCGTTCACTTCTCGATCGGAAGTGGTCAGCCCCAAAGTATCCTGTGCGGTTTGCGGTGGTGGCGCGGCCGGAGTCGCTCAATTTCCGGCATACGAGTATGAGGAATCCGTAGCATTCCCGCCACAACACCTCAACGACCCGCGGCGACACCAGGCTCACTACGAGGATGCCTCCGCGCGGCTGACTCTCGAGTTCCGGAAGTTCGGTCCACGTTCCGCGGCAATCAAACTTCCGGACCTTCCCGGCAGCCTCGGTGAGCTGAACGTCAGAGGGCTCTCGCTCGAGACGCTCGCAGAGATACTCGGCGGAGCTTTCGGTGTTCAGGCACATCAGATGGCACCGGATGCGAAACTACCGCGCTGGGCTCCGACAGGGGGCAATCTCGGTTCACCGCAGGCCTATATTCACATCGCAGGCGTCGATACTGTGCCAGACGGCCTCTATGCGTACTATCCTCCCGAGCACTCGCTGTACCGCTTGGGGTCTTCGCATGCACGTGATGACGTGAAGGGGGTTCAGCTCGTGCTGACGGGGGAGCTCACTCGCGTCGCGGCGAAGTACAAGACCTTCGCGTACCGTGTGGTCTGCCTCGACGCGGGTGTGGCGACACTCCACGTCGCCATTCTCGGCAAGATTTACGACGTGGACGTCCGGTTACTGCCGCATTGGGATGAAGACGAACTGGACCGGAAGTATGGTTTGAACTACCGGGATCAGGCTGTCACAGCCGTCATCGAGTTGGGGCGCAATGTCTGACCCGATGGAGGTGCTTGTTCGGCTGAGGGAGCAGGCGCGCGCGGATGCGAAGTTGTCCTCGGAGCGCAGCGTGGAGACGACCACTCACGATCTACCCGACGTCCGCAGGCTGGTCTCCGCTATGCCAGGCCGTCGGGCTCACCGCTTCTTCGGCTCTGCTGACATCCATGAAACGTGGGTCCAGGACGCTCGTCGATTGTTCTTCGATGTCGACGCGGCACTCTATCCGCACGAAGCTGGAGCCCACCCTCTCTCGCTCCTCGTCTTCGCCCGACGAGTACATGGCATCGAGCCTGCTGTCTATGAGACGACTGGCGGGAGCCTCGCTCGTCGTGCCTTGATGGATTCGGTCTCGCTGCGGGACGTCGTGCTCCAGCCCGAGTTCGCAGAATCGGCCGCAATTCTGGTCGCCATGGGATCGTTTGCCACGGAGCACTCGAATGCCCACGCTCATCGGCGACTCTTGTCCAGGGCGGGGTCCGGTCTTGAGGCGGTTTGGCTCAGTGCCGTAGCAGCGGGACTCTCCGGCAGCATCTTTGCCGGGTTCCTGCCCTCAGCGCTCGCACAGCTCGGTATTGCCAACGGCTATGACCGGTTGCAACTGCTGGCCCTGGCGGTGGGGTCACCGCTATCGACTGACCGTCAGTAGCGACCAGCGATCTGAGGTGATAGCTCCTCGGCGAAGAATGAGGTATCGCGGTAGCTTCGCGATCTGCCGCATCTCACGCATCCTTCGACCGCGATCACAGTGCCGCGCGACAAAGAGGCCTCGGATAGACCGATTCGCACGAGATCCAGTTGATGCTGGGCTTGCGCGCCGAGGTTCGCATCTAGAAGTGAGCGGATCAGAAGGGCCGCTTGCGTCGCGTGCGCAGGCAGGTATGCGACCGAGCGAGGCTGCGCCCTGTGCGCTTCCAGAAGCGTGTCGACGTCCGTTCGGCGGCCGTGCTGATGCTGCCGCTTGAGAAAACACTGATAGCAAGCTGTTCCTGGGCCGACGAACGGCCCGACCCGGATCGAGCGGCTCTCGAGGACTACCGGCAGCCACGGTCGCGCCAGGCCGTTGGCGACCATGTCACACAGCTCGAACGCTTCTGGCTCTTCCCTGTCCGTGAGAACGACCTGCGCGCGGCTGCGTGGCCAGCGACTTGGATCCGCAAGTATCCCCAGGTCATCGAGCTGGTCGTCGCCGTCGTCGCTGACGAGTGCCTTTACGACATCTCTACCGAAGGGGGAGGATGTCACGAGGTGCAGACCTTTCACCGTGCCTCCTATGCAAATGGCTGCGGATAGTGATTCAGCGCGGTCTCGTCGCGGGTTGAGTATCCCATGGCGGTGGGCGCCGAATAGAGGCGAGGGTGCGCCAGGTACCGGGCCTGGTGCACGAAAGATACCGGCATGAGCTCCGGGATGATGACCCGGACGACATGGATCCCTGCTTCTTCGGCTTCGCGGGTGGTGATGTTCACTGCGAAGACGGAGTACCCTGCACTATCCAGACGCTTCAACAGCCACGACAGGTGCTCGTTAGAAGTGGAACCGGCTGGCACGTGGAGGTCGGACAGTCTTCTGGCCGAACGAGGCGGCACCTTGAGGAAGTCGAAGACGTGGTCAAGATCTGCGTGCCCCATGCGCTGTGCACCATGGAACACACTGGTGATATCTCCGTCTTCCGATGGTGGCGGGGGCGCGTTGCGCAGAGCGACCCTGGATGAGCGTGACTCTCTGACGATCTTCGAGACGGCGACGACGGGGTCGAGCTCCGTCGAGGCGACGACAAGGTTCATCATTTCGGTGTCATTCGGGTCGGTATCGACACAGTAGACCGTCGGCACCCCAAGGTCGGTGGTCGCGTCGAAGAACCTATACTCCCTTCCTGTCTTCCGAATCTCATCGCGAACGCGATCAAGGCGTTCATCGTTACCGTCGAGAACCAGCGGCGGCAGGGGAAGCTTCTGTAGCCACGTCAGTGCGATGGCGTCGCGTTCGATGACTTCACTGATCGCAGCGACGAGTGCAGCGGACACGGTGGAATGGGCAGCGCAGCCCGTCGATACCTGCATCCATGCGCGCTCGCTCGCGCTCGTTGGAGGAAGGTGCAGCCACACCAGCGTGGCAGGGACGAGGACCTCGCGCCCATCGGTGAGCGAACGCGCCGTCGTCCATCGGATCTTCTCGTCCGGATCGAACCTTCTGGCGACAGTCCCGGGAACCGCCAGCTCCGCATCCGAGCACCTCGGCAGAGTCTGCACATCCATAGCCTGCGCGCCGAGCTCGTGGAAACTCGCGAACGGGAGGTCGCCGGGAGGAACGCAGCTCGAGTACCTCTCGATGGATTCCACGACAGCGACGGCCCGCGCATGTCGTGGGTTGTCGGATCCGCCGGTCCCCCCTAGTTCTGCCCCCGTGTCGTTCGGGCCAGTCTTCCGGATGTTCGAATGCATGTATTCGAGTCGGCCCATGTTGGTGACGAAGATCCGCGTCTCCGCGCCGTCATCCGAGATCTCGGCGACGTGGCTCACGAGCCCGCCCTCGCTGGAGATCAGCTTCTCAACCCCGAGCAGCGACTCGGACAGGGCGAAGTCTTCCGTTTTCACGACTGCCAGCTCGTCCCGTGTGACATGGCGCAAGTCAACCACACTTGACTTGGGGTGTCGATTGATCCTAGTTTCAATGTCAAGGACACTTGATAGGGGATGGGTATGACGAACGACGCCGGGAAGCGGATCGCGACGGCCGGCAGTCCCCGCCCATCGCCTTTTCGGCAGCTCGTCGCCGCTGACACCAAGGACCTCAGCCGGACTCTTCAGGCCGGGTTCGCGACACTGTTCCTGTTCGGCTTCTTCCTGCTGGTCATCTGGGCACTCAGTCTGATGTTGGCGGGTAGCGGGTCCCCTCGAGTCGTGGTGGACGGCTCCGACGCCGGATTGGCCGGTCGCATCGACTCCGCTCTCTCCGAGCGCGGTATCGACCTGGTCGACGATCCGAGCGCAGCGAACATCCTTGTGCAGGAGGCCGAGGGGAAAGTCACGATGGTGGTGTCCGCTGACGAGACCCCTGCCTGGCAGGGCGTCTGGCAAGCGGTTCGGGGTGCGGGTGTCGAGATCATGGACATCACGGTCGTGGATTCGGAAGGCGTGTGGAAGGCCGACATCCTCCAAGCGAACCTGGCTCCTGCGCTCGGCCTGGGGCTCATGGCCATCGCGTTCGTCGGCACCGCGGTCCCCCTCGTCTCCATGCGCGAGCGGGGAACGCTGCGTCTGCTCGGGACGACTCCCCTCCGAAACGACACTCTCGTGCTGTCATTGATTCCCGCCAGGCTCTGCTTCGCCCTGGTGGAGTTCGGTGTGGTCCTCGTCATCGCCGCGACACGCCACTACGTGGAGCCGGGGATGCTCTGGCGGCTTTCGATATCCATGCTGCTGAGCCTGGTGATGCTGTTTCCCCTCGCTTTCTTGCTGGGTTCGCGAGCCCGGAATGCCGCGAACATGCAGCAGTTGGCTGTGACGCTCACGATGCTGCTCGTCGGCCTCGGCGGCGGAATCCTTCCGTCCGAGATCATCCCAGGGCCACTCCAAGTGCTGTTCAACGTGATCCCGACGACGTGGATGATTCAAGCGCTGGGAGCCGACCTCGCGGGGATCGAGCCCGATTTGCCGCTCTCGGCGCTCTGGGTGCTCATGGCCGTATGCGGTGCGGTCGCCTTCGTCCTCGCTGCACGGCTGTTCTCCTGGGACAGAGAGCCCGTGCGTCGCGGCACGATCGGAACGAAGCGATGAACCGACGCGATGTCGACGATTCCCGGTTCTCCGCGCACGAGCGGAAGGCGAGTCGCCGCTACCTCCTCGAGATGATCCCCGGTTTGGCACTGATGCTGGGAAGCCTGGCAGTGCTCATGCAGGCGCCGAGCGAGACGTCGGACGCTGTCCTCCAGACAGTCGCGGCGGTGGTGGCGATGGGGGGCGCCGGATGGGTCGTGGTGGCGGTCTGGCGTCACCTTCGACGCGCTGCCGAGTACGAGAAGCGTGCGCTGCTCGTGACGTTCTCGGTGAGCTTCGCGGCGACCACGCTCACCGCCTTCGGGTTCGGGCTCGCTTCGCTCGTCGGAGCACAGGTCGCGGCCTCGGAATGGCTGATCCTGTCTGCAGGCTTGATGACCTGGTGCATCGCCGGAGTGGTGACGACGAGACGATGAGGAACAGATTGAAGGAGCTCAGGGGCGAGCGTCGGCTCACGCAAGCGCAGCTCGCCGACCTGCTGGGTACGTCGCGGCAGACGGTGAACGCGCTGGAGGTGGGGAAGTACGATCCCTCGCTGCCGCTTGCCTTTCGGATCGCCGCCGTGTTCGGGCTGCCGATCGAGCAGATCTTCTTCTCCGAGCAGCAACCCTGACCGCGGCAGGACCGTACACAAACCCCTCGCACAGAAAGTCAGACCACCATGCAGCAAGCGGAAGCGATTTCTGTACAGAACCTGGAGAAGCGCTACGGGGATAAGGAGGTAGTACGGGGCATCTCCTTCGCCGTCCGTCCCGGTGAGGTTTTCGGCTTGCTGGGGCCGAACGGAGCCGGGAAGACGACGACGATCGAGTGCCTTGTCGGGCTCCGCAGCCCTAGCAGGGGGTCAGTCGAGGTACTGGGAATGACTCCCAATCGCGACAGGCGAGCATTCGCCGAGCGGGTCGCTATCCAGCCGCAATCGGCGAGCCTCTTCCAGAGTCTCTCCGTCGACGAGACGCTCACTCTCTTCCGGTCCTTCTACGCTGCGGGAGCCGAACCGACAGCGATCCGAAAGTCGGTCGGCCTCGACGAGCAGGCCCGCACTCGGGTCAAGGATCTGTCCGGTGGCCAGCTTCGCCGGCTCCTGCTCGGGGTGGCGCTCGTCGGGGATCCGGAAGTCGTCATTCTCGACGAGCCTTCGGCGGGGCTCGACCCCTCGGCCCGTCAGGCGCTCTGGGCCACAATCCGAGCCTTGTCGGCACGGGGGGTGACGGTGCTCCTCTCCACGCACCATATGGACGAAGCCACGGAGCTCTGCGACCGGGTGGGGATACTCGTCTCCGGGAAGCTCGTCGCCCTCGATACGCCGGAAGCGCTGATCCTCGCTCGCGAGGCCGAAACGGTGGTGTCCTTCGACGTGGACGGGCACGCCGACCTGGCGGCGCTGGACGGCCTCCCTGGGGTGATCGACTACGAGGTAGAGGTCACGGGACGTGGGCGTCGCGTTCGTACGCGCACGGCGGCGCCGGACGACCTCATTCGCAAGATCACCTTCGTCCCGGGCTTCAGCGCGAGGAACTTCGATATCAAGCGGGGCACCTTGGAGGATCTGTTCCTCGAGCTGAGCGAAGCTTCAGCGGATGACGCCTCTGCCGAGGGGGCGGCGTAGTCGGATGGCGACGCGCTCCTCCACTGGGCAGGTCTCGGCGGCGAGTTTCCGAGAACTCGTGCGTTCGGGTTTCACCGCCGGTGTCATCGTCTTCATGTTCCTGTCGCTCATCGTCATCCTGCTGTTGCTGGACGCCTTCCTCGGATCGGAGTTGAGCGGCGCTTCCTTCCTCCGTTCGAACATCGGCATTGTCCCCGCGATCGGTTTCATGGCGTTGGCATTCGTCGGAACCTCGGTGCCGCTCGTCACCTATCGTGATCGGGGTACGTTGCGTCTTCTCGGCACCACTCCGCTGAAGCGATCGTCTTTCCTCCTGGGGCAGCTTCCCGTTCGAGGTGCGATCGCCGCCGTGGAAGCTGCCGTCGTCCTGATCCTGATGGCCGTGACGGGCATCGATTCCGTCGCGCGGCTTCTCGAGGCGGCGATCACCCTCGTGTGTGGCGCTGTCATGTTCCTGGCGTTCGGGTTGTTGCTCGGTGCACGGGGCAAGAATGTCGATCTGGTCATGCAGATCAGCCTCATCGCGCCGGTCGTCGTCCTCGCCACATCCGGACTGGCGCTGCCACTGAACGCGCTGCCCGACTGGGTGGATGCCATCTCGCAATCGCTGCCCAGCACGTGGTTCATGCAGGCCCTCAACGCGATCAGCTCAGGTCGAGAACCCGTACTCGCCCTCCCCGTCGCGTGGGCTGGTCTCCTTGCGGTGGCGATGGTCGTCGGGTCCCTCGCGACTTTCCTCTTCGACTGGGGAGCGGAACGCGACCGTAACAGCGCGACCACGTCGGCGTAGATGCGGTCGGCGGAGGAACCCCTTCCTTTCCGCATCGGTTTCGGCTGGACTGTGCGCATCGGTGTCGAACCAATCGGAGGGTGGGACAGATGTACCGCAGCAATGGGAACTACGAAGCATTCGCACGACCTCGGAAGCCGGAGGGGGCCGACGACAAGACGGTCTGGCTGGTCGGCGGCGGTCTCGCCGCGATGGCGGCCGCGATCTTCATGATCCGCGACGGGCAGGTCGCGGGGGAGCGGATCACGATCCTCGAGGAGCTGGGGCTGCCCGGCGGCGCGCTGGACGGGATCAAGTACCCCGAGAAGGGGTTCGTCATCCGCGGCGGCCGGGAGCTGGAAGACCACATGGAGTGCCTGTGGGACATGTTCCGCTCCATCCCGTCGTTGGAGATCGAGGGTGCCAGCGTCCTCGACGAGTTCTACTGGCTCAACAAGGACGACCCCAACGTCTCCCTGTGCCGGGTGACCGAGAAGCAGGGGCAGGACGCGCATACGGACAAGCTCTTCACCCTCTCGGAGAAGGCGCAGAAGGAAATCGTCGCCGTCATCCTCGCCACGCGCGAGGAGATGGAGGGCAAGCGGATCGACGAGGTGTTCGGCGACGACTTCCTCGGCAGCAACTTCTGGCTGTACTGGCGGACCATGTTCGCGTTCGAGGAGTGGCACTCGGCGCTGGAGATGAAGCTGTATCTGCACCGCTTCATGCACCACATCGGCGGGCTGCCCGACCTGTCCGCGTTGAAGTTCACGAAGTACAACCAGTACGAGTCGCTCGTGCTGCCGATGCGGAAATTCCTCGACGACCACGGCGTGCAGTTCCGGTTCCATCACACCGTGACCGACATCCAGTTCGACATCGAGGACGGTCGCATCCAGGCGACGCGCATCGACTGGATCGCCGACGGCGAGCCCGGCGGCGTCGACCTCGGTCCGGACGACCTGTGTCTGGCGACGATCGGGTCGTTGACCGAGAACTCCGGCAACGGCGACCAGCACACCGCTCCGGAGCTGAAGACCGGCCCGGCGCCCGCCTGGGATCTCTGGAAGCGTATCGCCGCGAAGTCGCCCGCGTTCGGGCGACCGGAGGTGTTCTGCAGCGACATCGACAAGACGAAGTGGGAGTCCGCCACCGTCACCACCGTCGACGAGCGCATCCCGAAGTACATCGAGAAGATCTGCAAGCGCGACCCCTTCAGCGGCAAGGTCGTCACCGGCGGGATCGTCACCGCCAAGGACTCGGCCTGGCTGATGAGCTGGACGGTGAACCGGCAACCGCACTTCAAGGCGCAGAAGCCGAACGAGATCGTGGTCTGGGTGTACGGACTCTTCGTCGAGACGCCGGGCGACTTCGTCAAGAAGCCGATGCAGGAGTGCACGGGCGAGGAGATCGCGCAGGAGTGGCTCTACCACCTCGGCGTCCCGGTGGAGGGCATCGCCGAACTCGCCGCGTCGGCGGCCAAGACGGTCCCGGTGATGATGCCGTACGTGACCTCCTTCTTCATGCCGCGCCGGGCCGGCGACCGTCCGCAGGTGGTCCCGGAGGGAAGCGTCAACTTCGCCTTCCTCGGACAGTTCGCCGAAACGACGCGCGACACGATCTTCACCACCGAGTACTCCGTGCGCACGGCGATGGAGGCCACGTATCAGCTGCTCGACGTGGAACGCGGCGTGCCGGAGGTCTTCAACTCGACCTACGACATCCGCTACCTCCTCAAGGCCACCGCGCGGCTGCGCGACGGCGAGGCCGTCCACATCCCCGGCCCGAACTTCCTCCAGGGTCGCCTCCTCGACAAGCTCGACAACACGCAGATGGGAGAGCTGCTGACGGACTTCGGGCTCATCCCCGCGCACGGCGCGACGGTGCCGCGCCGTCGGGACGACGACGCGATCGCGTGAGCATGCGCTCAGGCGGCGACGTACTCCTGGCGGACTCGGCCCGCCGTCGCCAGCTCGATGTATCCGAAGTCGTGGTCAGAGTTGAGGATCACGGCGTCGTTGGCGACGGCGTACGCCGCGATCAGGCAGTCGAAGGCGGCCGCGGCTCGCAGGAATCCGTTGGTCCAGAGCGCCTGCTGGATGTCCAGGGCGACCTGCTCGTGGGGATGCTCCCAGGCGGGGAGCAGCTCCTCCATGTCTTCCCGCAGAGCGGCGTACTCCTCCGCGTCACGGGCCGAGTGGCAGTACTCGAGCACCTGCGGCGGGCAGGTGATGAGGAGGTGGTTCGGCGAGAGGGAACGGAGGCGGTCGGCGATCGCGGCGCTTCTCCCTGCCTTCTGCCAGATGCTGTTGTCGACGAGGTAGATGGTCACCGGGGAGTGCTCGCGCTCCGTCCAGCGCCCTCGCGCCGCTCCGGCATCGGCTCGGGAGCCACCGTCGGTGCGTCGATCTGTTCGGCCTCGAAACGGCGGCCGATGATGCGCTCGACGGCGGCGGGCTGGCGACGTACCGCGATGAGGGTGCGCAGGGCGAGATCCACGGTCTCGCGGTTGGAGGTCGTGCCGGCGAGCTTCTTGGCCTGCTTCAACTCGTCGGGGTCGATGTCGATGGATGTGACGGTCATGGTCGTTCCCTCCTCCCTGCGATTCTGTATAAGACAGTATATAAGACTGTCGGTCGGCGGCGGTCGGCCGACGGGGGGAAGGGAGGACGCATGCGTTCGACGAGACCGATGCCCGGGAACCCGTGGCCGCACGACATGACCCTCACCGTCGAGGACCGACCGCACACGCTGCTGGAACTCCTCTGGATCCGCGAGGCGCACGGGCTGGATCCCGCCGATGACGCGCTCCCGCCGCCGCTGGTCGACCGGCCGGCGGCGGCCGCCCGGCGCGTGGACGAGGAGACCCGGGCGCGCTGGACGGAGGTCTGGCCCCGCATCTGGGGCGACGCGGTCGCGCACGCCGCGACCGACCCGGACCAGGCGCTGCTCGACCGCGCCTTCGCCACGACGCTGAGTCCGGATGAGCGGGAGGCGGTGCTCACTCGGCTCGTCGGGCCCACAGCGCGGGACGCGTTCGGGGTGGAGGTGTCCGATGATGCGGCGTACCGCGCGTGGGAGCGGCGCGGTTCCGAGGCGCATCTCGTGACGCACCTCACGACGCTCGCGGACAGCCCCGAACGCCGCGACGTCGCCACCCTGGCCGACGCGTGGCGTCGCGGCCTCGGAAGGGTGGTGACGCTGCCCTGCCGGGGGACGTACGTCCGGCAGATCGGACCGCACGCGCTCCTGGTCACCGATGAGGTGCGGAGCGACGCCGCCGCGTACCGCGCGGCGCTGGACTCGTTCGGTCGAGGGCCCTCGGAGCGCCCGTCGAGGGCGTGACGCCCCGCGGGCCGGGTCAGAGGACGAGTGGGAGGAACGACACGATCAGGCCGACGGCACCGACCGCGGCGAAGACGACCCCGACAGTCCGCAGGACCCGGCGCAGATGCGGCGGCTCACCGATCCGGATGCGAGCCGGGTCGTTCGAGCTGTGGAACCCGTCGAGCCATCCATCGGTGGTGGCCGTGGGCTCGCTGCGGCGCAGCGGTCGCTCGTGGAAGTCGCCGCCGGCGAACCAGCGAGCGATGAGGCGGCCGTCCCGATCGATCACGGCGATCTCGACGGGGACCCACTGCCCCTCGACGAGCCGGATCAGCAGGGCCCCGATGAGGAACGGCACTCCGACGCCGAGGCCGATCCAGGACAGCACCTCGCCGACGACGGAGACGGTGTCCACGAGCTGCACGACTCCATCGTAGAGAGAACGAGGCTCGCACCTGCACGCGAATAGTCTGAGCGGCATGACGGATTCCACAGACATCCCGACATCACGTCCGTTGGACGCCTGGCTGGACGCGCTCAGCCAGCCCACCGGCTCGCCAGGTGGCGGAGCCGCGGCGGGGGTGATGCTTGGTCTGGCGACCGGGCTGATGGGCATGGTCGCCGGATACACCCGCGACGACGATGCCGTCACCGAGATCGCCGGCGGTCTCGACGGCACGCGCGCGGAGCTTCTGGAGGCGGTCGAAGCCGACGGCGTAGTCTCGGCGGATCTCGGCGCCGCGCTCGCACGGGCGTCGGAAGACCCCGAGCGGGAGGAGGCGGTGCGAGGCGCCGCCCTCGATGCGGGCGCATCCGTCGCGCGACTCGGTCGCATCGGCATCACCGTGGTCGATGAGGCGCGCACGCTCGCCGCCCACGGGAATCCGCACGTCGCGGTGGACCTCGCGGTGGCGACGGAGGCGCTCGCCGCGGGGCTGGCGGGGGCGTCCCTGAACCTCCGCGCGAATCTGCAGCTCGCTCGCAGGCACGGCGCGTCGGCCGCGATGCAGGCAGGGCTCGACGAGGAGGTCGGGCGACTGGCGGAGGCGCGGACCCAGGTCTCCCGGATCACCGCGGAGCTGTCCGCGCGCCTGGATTGACATGGCGCACGAGAGTCCGCTGCCTGCACGGGTCGCCAAGGTCCTGGACGCCTGGGGGCTCTCTCCGGACGGGCCTCTCCTGTCCGGCGAGGCGGGGATCGTCGTCCCGGTCCGGCGGGCGGACGGCCTCGCCGCCGCGGTGAAGCTGCAGCAGCCGGGGCCGGAGGTCGATGCGGCAGTGCTCGGGCTGGCGCGGTGGGACGGGCGAGGGATCGTCCGCCTCCTCGCGAGCGCGCCGGATCGCGGAGCGATGCTCCTGGAGCGGCTCGATGCCGAGCGCAGCCTCGAGGCGATGGACGATGACGATGAGGCCACACGGATCGTCGGCTCCCTCCTCGAACGCCTGCACAGCGTCGACCCGCCGCCCGGTCTTCCGCGACTGGAGGCGGTGGTGTCGCAGATGCTGGACGATGCGACGGAGGCGGGCACGCAGCTGTCCGGCGAGCATCGGCGGCGGTTCGACCGGTGGCGGCGCCTCGTCGCGGACGTCGCCGCGACACCCGGCAGCCGGTTCCTGCACTGGGATCTGCACTTCGGGAATGTCCTCAGCGCGGAGCGCGAACCGTGGCTGGCTATCGACCCCGAACCCCTCGTCGGCGACGCGGGCTTCGATCTGTGGCCGGCGCTGGACAGCGGCTGGAGCCGCGATCCGGGCACCGTGGGTGCGGCCCGCATCGTGCGGCGTCGTTTCGACATCCTCACCGAGATGCTGCACCTCGACCGTGCACGCGCGGCACGCTGGACGACCGCGCGGCTCCTGCAGAACGCGCTGTGGGACATCGAGGACGGGAAGCCCGCGATCGCTCCCGCCGCGACGGTGCTCGACGATGCGCTGCGGTCGGCAGGGCTGTCTTGATAGCATCCCGCCCATGAGCACGCCGGACTCCGACGCCGCTCGGCCCGAGCACGACCGCGCCGCGATCAAGGAGCGGGTGTACGCGACCTTCACGGGCCTCGCCATCGTGCTCGTGCAGAACTCCAACGTCGATCACACCGGCGCCCTGCAGGCCGCCGTGACCCTGCTCATCGGCATCGTCGCGATCGCGCTGGCGGGCTTCGCCGCCGATCTGGTCGCGCACCTCGCGGCGCACGGCGGCTTCCCGCGAGGCGCAGACCTGCGCGATGTGCTGCGGCTCACCGGCACGGCGCTCGGCTCGGCGGCGGTGCCGCTGCTCGTCCTCCTCGCGGCCGTCCTGGGCTGGATCGAGCTGCGGACGGCTCTCACGATCGCATCGATCGTCTACGTCGCGATCCTCGGGCTCATCGGGTACGTCGCCGTCCGCCGGACCGGGGTGAGGTGGTGGCAGCAGCTCATCGCACTCGGCATCCTCGTCGGGCTCGGCGGCGTCGTCGTGCTCGTGCAGCAACTCGCGCACGGACACTGACGGACACACCCGTTGCGCGGACCGTGCGCATGGTTCATCCTGAACGTGCTGCACGGGCCGGCTTGGGGGGCCTCGACGGTGACGCTGCGGCCGACGGAGCGCCTGCCACTCACCTCCCTCCCCCGGCGGGCGCTCCGCTGCGAGTGCGCTCCTCCGATGGACCGCACCGGCTCAACTCACCCGGGTGATCATCAGCTCCGCCCCTGTGATCGCGCGGCGCTCAGGCTTATCGTCGGTGACCAACGGCGGGCTGTCGCAGTCGGAGAACCCGTCACTCGGATCATCGGCGAGATCGAGGGACACCATGCACACGGAGACCACGCGCGCGCGCACTCGAACAGCAGGGGCACTTCTGGCGACGGCCATCGCGGCGGCGATGGTGCTCTTCGGCGCGACGCCGGCATCGGCGCTGTGGGATCCCGACCCCGTGCTGCCCCGGGCGGGCTTCTTCACGCAGGTCACCATCACCGGCTCGCAGTACCCGACCAACGTGACGGGTGAGCTCACGACCCTGGCGCCGACTCCCGGCGCGTATCCGGCGACCGGCGCCTCGGTGGAGGCCGTGAGTCCGCAGCTCATCACCATCGCCGACCCCGTCTCCGGAGCGACCGCGTCGGCCTACTGCATCGACTTCAGCACGGAGACCGGCATCGGCGCCGGCTACAACATCGGGGAGTGGGACGCGTCGAACGTGCCCAACCTCGACTACATCAACTACATCCTCAACAACTACTTCCCCTTCAACACCGCGAACCCGCTCTCCGGCCTCCCGCTCTCGCAGCAGGTCGCCGCGGTGCAGAGCGCGATCTGGTACTTCAGCGACGGCTTCGTGCTGGCGACGGGGACCAACGCGACCATCCGGAATGCGACGGCCGCCGTCGTACAGGCCGCCCTCGACAGCGGCGGCCTCCCGGAGCCGGCTCTGCCGACGCTCGCGATCGACCCCGACACCACCACGGTGCCGGAGGACGGATCGATCGTGGGACCCTTCACGGTCTCCGGAACCACCAGCGGCACGCTCGACGCGGCCGTGGGCGTGGAGGTCTTCCTGGATCAGGCGGGAACCCAGCCCGTTCCCGTCGGCACCGCGGTCGCTGCCGGCACGCAGCTCTGGGCGCGGTGGACCGGGCCGGCTGCGCCGGTGAATGGATTCCGGATCACGGCCCAGGCCTCGCTCACCCAGGGCACGGTGTATCTCTACGACACGGAGTCGTCGGACAGGCCCGCGGCGCAGAAGCTCGTCCTGGCGCAGACCACGACGCTCCCGCTTCGGACCGGCGTGCGCGCCACCCCTTACGCGTCCGGGGAGATCAGCGTGCAGAAGATCATCGCCGGAGACGGCGCGGGGCTGCAGGACGCCATCACCATCGACCTCGCCTGCACTCCCGCCCCGGCTGCAGGCGTCGTCGTCTCCGCCACGATTCCCGCGGGGGCCACGAGCGCGGATCCCGTCGTCTTCACCGGCCTGCCGGACGGGGCGACGTGTACGGTCAGCGAATCCGCGGACGGCGCCAACGATGCGGTCACGCTCGCCGCGCAGACCATCGAACCGGAGACGGTGACGGTCGACGCGGCCGCGACGGAGCCCGTCGTCGTGACGGTGACCAACACGTACGACCCCGTCGAGACGCCGAGCAACGGTGGCGGCGAGAGTAGCGGTGAGGGCCAAGGGCTCGCCGCCTCCGGACCGACGCCGATGACCGGTGCGTTGACGGTGGCCGGGCTGGGTCTCCTGCTCGCGGGTGCTCTGCTACGTGTGCGGCGACGCGCGACGCTCCGCTGAGGGTGCGGCGTCCTCGTCGTCCCGTCGCGTCAGATGGTCGGCGAGCTCCCGGACCGGCACCAGGACGACGTCGACGAGCTTCCAATCCAGGTCCTGGCACTCCTGCCGCGCCCGGTCGAGCTCGGCGAGGGAGGGCAGGGCATCGTCGACCGGGACGACGAACGCCTCGACGTGGAAGAACTGTCCCTGATCCCGCGTCCGCACGGCGACATCACGGACCCAGGGCAGGGTCCGGAGGTGGTCGAGCACGGCGTGGGAGTCGGGGTGGGGCTTCTCGTCGTCGAACGTCGTCGCACGGGTGTCCATGAGATCGGTGATCGCGGCGCGGGTGTTGCGCCACCCGTCCCAGAGGATACTGCCCGCGATGAAAGTCGCGGCCGCCGCGTCCGCCCACCACAGCCCGAGGCCGATTCCGCCGACTCCGACGATCGATCCGGCCGCGGTCATCCAGTCGGCCTTGTTCATGTCCGCATCGGCGTAGAGGACCTTGTTGTGCAGGTCCTTCGCCAGGCGCATCTTGACGCGACCGAAGTAGATCGGCAGCGGGATGGTCAGGGCCATCATGCCCATCATCAGCCACCCCGACCAGATCACGTGGCCGAACACCTGCACGGAACCGATCGGAGGCCGATCCCCGCTCACCAGCCCGATGACGGAATCGACCAGGAGGAAAGCACCCATGGTGAACAGGGCGACGCCGGCCACGAGGTGGGCCACGCCGACCGAGCGGAAGAACCCGTACGGGTACTTCGCGGTCGCCGGCTTCGCGATGATGCGGACCGCCAGGAGGAAGGCGATCGGTGGCGCGAGGGAGAGCAGGTCTTCGATCCAGGCGGCCTTCATCGCCTGGGAGTTGCCCATCACGAGGTAGACGCCGGTGATCGCGACGGCGAGGAACGCGAGCGTGTACCACTCGAAGCGGATCGCCCGGCGAAGCGTGTCCCGCTGAGCGGGCGGAAGGGCGGGATGGCTTCTCATCGGGCGCCTCCTCGCTCGAGCAGGAAGGTCTCGAGGGTCGTGAGGAATCGGTTCTCCCCCAGAACCGTGAGCATCACGTGCTTCTTCGTCTCGCCTGCGGTCGTCGCGTCGTCGAAGGGGACGGTCATCGCCGCTTTGTCGACCCAGGGGGTGTCGTCGGTGAATCCGCCGATGGCCAGGTCGAGGGCATGGTCATGCAGCCGTTCGGCGAGGTTCGCCTCGCTGTCGACGGTCCAGACGACGGTGGCGTCGAGGGTCTCGGCGAACTCTTCCACGAGGCGCACTTCCTCGCCGGCTGGGTCCGAGGGGTCGGTCGTGTCGGTCCACGGGGGGTTGTGGGTGATGCCGACGCGCACCTCCCCCTCCTCGACGCGGTCGAGGGTGCCGTCGACATCGGCGGGGATCGCGGTGCAGCCGGCGAGGATGGCGGCGATCGCCGCACCGCCGGCGATGCTCTCCCACGCGCTTCGGCGCTGACGCTTCCACATGGCTTCGATGCTCCCTGCATAGGAAAGACGCGCCGCACAGGCGGCGCGCCGGGTCATGGTCTTCACCATAGCCCCGCCCCGGCAGAAAGCAATTCCCGGGCAGCGCGTCGCGGACTTCAGCGCGCGCGTGCCTCCTCGAGGTAGTTGTAGGCGGTCACGCGGGAGATGCCGAGCCTCTTCGCGATCGCCTCCACGGACTTCCGCATCTGGGTCGCGCCTCGCTGGTCCAGGCGCTCGAGGACGCTGATCTTGTCGTCCCGTGACATCGCCTCGACCGGCCGGCCGATGTCACGGATCGCCTCCGTGATCATCGCATCCATCACGGAGACGAGGTCGGTGCCGAAATGCTCCGTCGGTGTCGTCTCGGCCGCGGTGGCCGGCAGGAGCGCATCCAGGAGGTTGCGAGCCTGGCGCAACGGGCTGACGTCGACGTTGATGCAGAGGGAGGCGATGATGTCGCCCTCGCGGTTGTGGAAGTAGATGGACGAGCAACGGAGCTCCCGACCGTCGCTCGTGGAGGCCGTGTAGCCGAAGGCGTCGTGGTTCTTCTGCCGATCCCGAAGGACGTCGAGTCCGAGCGACGTGGAGGGGCCGCCAACGGCTCGGCCCGTGACGTGGCCGTTCTCGATCGCGACGATCGTGTGGCCGAGGTCGACGTCGTTCCCGTCGAGATTGTGGAGCACGACCTCGACGGAAGGGCCCGCTGCAGCGGCGAGCGCAGGGAGCAGGGGGCGATACAGCTGCAGCACCTCCTCCGCGCTCTCGTAGGTCTCGCGCGACGGTGACAGCGGGAGCGACGGGACGGCTCCGTCGCCGACCGGGAATGGGGACACGGGCACACACCTTAATTGAACAAAAAATACGACTGATGGACAGATTGTCTCTGCCCCTGTTAGTTTATCGACGCCGAGGACGGCGGTCGAGGGCGACCGCGGCTCGGCACCGACTCATCGAGCAAGGAGGCTGGGATGATCACGACGGCGCGGGGCAGGCTCACATCGAAGCAGCGCAAGACGGTCGCCGGTGGCGCGATCGGCACCATCATCGAGTACTACGACTACTACCTGTACGGCCTGGCCGCGGCGGCGGTCTTCCCGGCCGTGTTCTTCTCCTCGAACGACCCTGTCGTCGCGCAGCTGTCGTCGTTCGCGACGTTCGCCGTCGGGTTCTTCCTCCGTCCGCTCGGCGGCATCATCTGGGGGATCGTCGGCGACCGGGTCGGGCGCAAGGTCGTGCTCATGAGCACGGTGGTCGGCATGGGCGTCGCCACGACCGGAATCGGGCTCATCCCGTCCGATCAGGCGATCGGGATCGCGGCACCGCTCCTGCTTCTGCTGTGCCGGCTCCTGCAGGGCTTCTTCGTCGGCGGAGAGATGGGGGGAGCAGCGACCATGGTGGTCGAGGCGGCACCCACCGGCAGGCGCGGGCTCTATGGCGCCTTCCTCATCAGCGGCGCCGGGATCGCCAACGTCTTCTCCGGAGGGCTGATGGCGGCACTGGGTGCCACGGACGACTCGTGGTTCCTGCAGTGGGGCTGGCGCATTCCGTTCGTGCTCTCGATCGTCCTCGCCATCGCCGCCGTGCTGCTGCGGCGACAGCTCGAGGAATCGGACGCCTTCACCGAGACGCAGACACTGCAGCTCAGCCTGGTCGGCAAGAAGGTCAACCCTCTGGTCGAGGCGTTCCGGCACCCGAAGAACGCGATCATGGGCGTCCTCATCGGTCTCCCGCAGTCGATCGCCGGTTACGTCGTGCTCACCTACGGCCTGGCGTTCATGGTCTCCAACGAGGAGCTGCCGGCCTGGATGGGATTCGCCGGAACCATGATGGTCGGCCTCCTGCAGATCGTGGTGGCTCCACTGTGGGGCGCGATCTCCGATCGGATCGGGCGCCGCACCGTCTACATCATCGGCTGCCTCGGATTCGCGGCGATGGTCTACCCCGCCTTCATGATGTTCAGCACGGGCAACATGTGGCTGATCTGGCTCGGGCAGATCCTGGGCTTCGTCGTCTTCGGAGTCGCGATGCAGGCCACGCTCGCGACGATGCTCGCCGAGATGTTCGACCCGGAGGCGCGTACGACCGGCGTGAACATCGGTTACCAGATCTCCAACACCCTCGGCGGCGGTCTCGCGCCATTGATCTGCACGGCTCTGGTGGCGGCGGCCGGCGGCGCCTTCTGGCCGGTTGTCGTGTACTCCGCGGTCATCGCCGTGATCGGCGTGATCGCCACCCTGGTGGCGTCGATCATCCCCGATGTCGAAGGGGCGGGGCGTCTGCACGCGCTGGCGGGGGCGTCGTCCGCGGCGGAGGTCCCGCTGGACGGCGGTTCGGCGGAAGCGGTCGAGAAGGCGTCGAGGGGATAGAACGTCATCGTGCAACTGTTGCGCTCCCGATGGGACGTCGTCGTCGCCGGCGCCCTGGTCTTCCTGTCCTTCGTGGCGGGAGTGGCGCAGCAGGGTCTGGAGCTTGCCGGCCTCCCGGACCGACCTCTGGATCCGGGAGGCCTCTGCCTGATCGCGGCGCAGGGCGGCAGCGTGGCACTGCTGCGGAGATGGCCGGGACTCGCGCTCGCCGTGTGCTTCTCGGCCTTCGCCGGCTATCAGCTTCTCGGCTATCCGACCACCGTCGCCGCCCTGGGGCTCCTGATCTGCCTGGTGGGGGCGGGCGCCCTCGCGTCCCGACACCGCGGCGTGATCGCGGGGGCGGTGCTCGCCGGCTACGTGGTCTTCGCGGTGGTGCTGCTTCAGGTCGATCGCGGACTCGCGGTCACGGATGCGGTGGTCTTCGGGCTGATGCTCGCGGCGCTGTGGCTCTGGGGCTCCTGGCTCCGGACGCAGAGGGCGTCTCGCCGAGAGCGGGCGCTCCAGGCGGAGACGGATGCGATCGCCGCGGAGCGCTCGCGCATCGCGAGGGAACTGCATGATGTGGTCACGCATCACGTGACCGCGATGGTGATCCAGGCCGAGGCGGGCCGGCTCCGGCCTGACCTCGACGAGGAGACGAGCCGCGTCCTCTCCTCCATCGCCGAGGGCGGCCGCGCGACGCTCGTCGACCTGCGGAGTCTTCTCGGCGCGCTCGAGGCGACCGCCGACGACTCCCGGGAACCGGCACTGCAGACCGTCGCGGAGATCGTCGCCCGCGCGCGGTCGACCGGTCAGACGGTTCGGCTCGAGGAACGGGGAGAGCCGCGGGTGCTGCACGGCGCCGCGGGTCTCGCCGTGGTGCGCGTCGTGCAGGAGAGCATCACCAACGCGAGGAAGCATGCCAGAGACGGCGTGGCGGATGTCCTCGTGGAGTACGTCTCGGATGCCATCCTGGTCGAGGTGACGAGTCCGAGCCGCCACAGGGTGGCTCCGGGCGCGACGGGCGGAGGGCGAGGGATCATTGGGATGCGCGAGCGGGTCGAGAGTCTGGGTGGCGAGATGCGCGCCGTGACAGAGGGCGATCTCTTCGCGGTGAGAGCGCGGATCCCGGGATGATCCCATCGGACGCGCGGGCACCCCTCCGCATCGTGGTGTGCGACGACCAGGAGCTCGTGCGCACGGGGTTCGTCACGATCCTCGATGCCCAGCCGGACATGGTGGTGGTCGGGCAGGCGGCCAACGGCGAGGAGGCTGTTCGGGTCACCGCTCGAGAGCGCCCGGACGTCGTGGTGATGGACATCCGGATGCCGATCCTCGACGGGATCGAGGCGACCAGGAGGATCGCCGGGCCCAGCGTCGACGAGCCGGCACGCGTCCTCGTGGTCACCACCTTCACGATGGACGCCCTCGTGTACGACGCGCTGCGCGCCGGGGCGAGCGGGTTCCTCCTGAAGGATGCGCGGCCGGCCGAGCTGACGGCGGCCATCCGGACCGTCGCCGCGGGGGAGTCGTTGATCGCCCCGGCGGTGACGCGGGCGCTCATCGGTCGCTACGGCGAGCGTCTCCGTCCATCCGGACAGGAGAACGATCGGTTCGACGCGCTCACCGTCCGCGAGCGGGAGGTGCTGGTCCTCCTCGCCGACGGTCGCTCGAATGCCGAGATCGCGGCTCAGCTGGTGATCAGCCAGGAGACCGTGAAGACGTACGTGTCTCGGGTGCTGATGAAGCTCGGGGTCCGGGATCGGGTGCAGGCGGTCGTGCTGGCGCACCGCCTCGGTCTGGCCACCTGAGACGTCTCGCTTCGACAGGCTCAGCGGCCCAAGGAAGCAGGCTCAGCGACCGAAGGAAGCCGGCTCAGCGACCTGCCGCATCCCCCGAGCGAGGGACCGGAGGTGTCCTGGATCGGGCGATTCGCCGGCCCTCAGCCCTCCGTAGCGTCGTTCCTGCATCAGCCATGAGGAGGAACGATGAACGAGACGGCGCAGGATCCCCGGCAGCCCAGCAGCGCGACGGGGCGCAGAATACGGAACCGGAGGGGGGTGCGCACGGCGATCCTCATTGTGGGGTTCGCCGGGGTGATGCTCGGCGTGAATGCCGCCGCCGCCGCGGTGCGGAACCCCGCGCTCAGCCTCGTCGTCGGCCCGGCGCTCGCCGCGGGCACGATCGCCCTGTACGTCTGGACAGGCGGCCACGTCGAAGGACGTACCGTGGACGAGTTCCCGCGGGAGTCGGCGCGGAGGCATCTCGTGCTGGGCGGCTTCGGGGGCCTGGGGCTGGCGAGCGTGTCGATATGCATCATCGCCCTGTTCGGCGGGTATCGGATCACCGGGTGGGGATCGATCGCCGGGGCTCTGGCGGTCGTGGGGACGATGTGCGCCGTCGCGGTCTCCGAGGAGGTGTTCTTCCGCGGCGTCGTGTTCCGTCTGCTCCGGGGACGCTGGGGGACGGTGGTGGCGCTGGGCGCATCGGCGACGCTCTTCGGGCTCCTGCACCTCGTCAATCCCGGCGCATCGCTCTGGGGAGCACTCGCCGTCGCGATCGAAGCGGGGCTCATGCTCGGCGCGGCGTACCTGCTCACCGGCTCCCTGTGGCTGTCGATCGGACTGCACCTCGGCTGGAACGTCGCGATCGGCGGCGTCTTCGGCACGGTGGTGTCCGGCGCCGCCGCCCGGGAGGCTCTGTTCACCGGAGAGGCCTCCGGTCCGGACTGGCTGACGGGAGGGGCGTTCGGGCCGGAGGGCAGCGTCGTCTCCGTCCTCGTGTGCCTGGCGGCGACCGGCGTCCTCCTGGGAGTGGCTCACCGCCGCGCTCGCCTGCTCGAGCGGACGCGATGACGCAGGGCTTCGCGACGTCTGCCGGTCACATGTCCGCCAACGCTCCGTGAAGTCCGAGGGACGCGGTTCCTGCCGCGTCCCTCAAAGGCGTTCAGCGGCGACGTGCTCCGTCCTGCGGCGACTCGTCGTCGTCGTTCTCGATGCGGATGCGCCGTCCCTCCTCGATGTCCTTCCGCTCCTTCTCCGCGCGCTTGTCGCTCTGGCGGGTGTCGCGCGCGGGAAGCTGGATGTCGCGTTCGGCGGCGATCCCGGCCTGCAGCTGACGGCCGCGCTCCAGCTCCGCGTCGAACTCGGCGCCGAACAGGAGGGCGAGGTTCGCGATCCACAGCCAGAGCAGGAACACGATGACGCCCGCCATCGATCCGTAGGTGCGCTCGTAGTTGGAGAAGGTGGTGACGTAGAGCACGAAGCCGAGGGTGGCGATAGCGAGCACGACGATCGCGACGAGGGCACCCATGCTGATCCACCGGAACTTCGGCTGCTTGGCATTCGGGGTCGCGTAGTAGAGCATCGCCACGAGGAAGACGACGACGAACAGCAGCAGGGGCCACTTGGCGATGTTCCACGCGAGCTGTACGCCCTCGCTCGCACCGATCGCGTCGCCCAGCGCCGACACCACATCTCCGGAGAGTACGAGCACGATGGCGACGATCGTCAGGGAGACGACGGTGATGAGCGTGACGAGCAGCTGCATGGGACGCATCTTCCAGAACGGCCGCCCCTCCTCGATCTCGTAGATGCGGTTCATCACCCGGCTGAACGCTCCGACATACCCCGACGCCGACCAGAGAGCGAGGAGGATTCCGAACACGAGCGCGATCCCAGCGCCGGGGGCCTCGGAGATCTGCTCGATGGGACCGCGGAGGGCTTTCGCGGTCTCCGGCGGTGCCACGTCGCCGATTATGCCCAGCACGGCGTCGGCGGCGGCCCCACCCTGGCCGAACACGCCGAGCAGCGAGAAGACGGCGATCATGGCGGGGAAGATCGAGAGCACCGCGTAGTAGGTGAGGGCTGCCGCGCCGTCCATGCACTGGTCGGCGGAGAACTCCCGGACGCTCTTGACGAGGACGTACTTCCACGACCGCTTCTGCAGATCGGTCGGGCTGTCCGGCTTCTCGTCGTGCTCGGGCGGTGGAGCGGACGCGGATCCGCTCCCGTGGGTGGCTGCCTTCGACATGGCTCCTCCTCGACATCGGGGCGAGCACTGCTCGCGGATTCCAGTCCTACGAGAAGAGGACGTGTTCGGGCACCGGGGTTGCGCGAATCCGAAACGAGGGGGATGCTGTGGGAGCTCGCGGTCACCCCGCGGGGTAGGTGACGGTCCCGTTCCCCCCGATCACGGCGCCGATGCTGAGCTCCGCCGGATCGACGTGCCCGGGGCCGAGGATATGGCGGACGACCTCGTCCCGCGCGAGGAGGTGGTCGGCGATGATCCGTCGATGGCATCGCCACCACACGCTCTCCGAGCACATGACCGTGACGCGCCGCGCGCGACCCTCGGCGCGGAGGTCGTCCAGGGCCTGCTCGAATTCCGCCGACAGGGCGTGATCGGCGTAGTTGTGGAAGCTGCGGTTCTGCCACCAGGCGTTGGTCTCGAACGGCACATCCCGGCTCACCGGGCGGCGACCCGTCAACCCCTCCGCGCGGCGGTAGGCGATCCCTGCGGCGCGCAAGGAGGAGGCCAGCGCGTCCTGGTCGAACTGCGGATGCCGCTTCGAGCCGGGGAGTCGCCGCACGTCGACGACACTCTCCACGCGGCTCTCCTGCACGAGCCCCAGGAACTCGTCGATCGTGCGGGTGGAGTGCCCGATGGTGAAGAACGGCTCAGACATGAGGCGACCGTAGCCCACTCGTCCCCATCCACCGACGACCCTTGCCCTGCCGCGGTCCCCGCACCTACGGTGAGGTGACGGGTGGGGATCCGCACCCGGGGCGGGGGCCGTTCGATGAGAAGAGTCCGATTCGGAGTTCTGGGCGTGCTGCTGGCCGCGGTCGTCGGCATCGGTGGTGCTCTTCCCGCCGTCGCCGCCGAACCCACGGCAAGGCTCTCGCTCTTCAAGGCGATCGAGAACCTCGATACGGGGGCCAGTCTCGGAGACCGCACGCTGTGGACGATGCACGCGGTCAACGTGGCCACGGGGGAGACCTTCACCGGCGACGGCCTCAACGGCATGCAGTCGCGCCTCATCCCGCCCGGCACCTACCGCATCTTCGAGACCGGCGGCGTGGCCGGGTACGCCTTCTTCTCCTGGAACTGCGACGGCGACGTGACGACGCAGCCGGAGCGTACGATCACGATCACCGCGAACCAGTCGATGACGTGCACGGTGCAGAACAACGCGATCCGGAGCAGCCTCACGCTCGTCAAGAACGTGCAGGGCGGTGGCGCGGCCCCGTCGGAGTGGACGCTGCGGGCCCAGGGACCGTCGACCATCGAGGGGGCGGGAGGCTCCGCTGCGGTGCAGAACCAGCCGGCGCGGATCGGCACCTACACGTTGAGCGAATCGGGCGGACCGGGGAGCTATGTGCCGGGGCCCTGGACCTGCGAGCGGCGGGATCTGACGACCGGCGCGGTCACCGCCGTTCCCGTGGCCGGTGATCAGTTCGAGATGACCCTCGGCGGCGCGGTGACCTGCCAGATCACGAACACCGGAGACCTTCCCCACCTGACGCTCGTCAAGGAGGTCGTCGACCCGGCGGCGACCGGATACCCGCTGGCCGCCCCGTCGGATTTCGTCCTGAGCGCGAGCGGACCCGAGCGGATCTCCGGTCCTTCCGGCTCGGACGCCGTCGACCACGCCTCCATCGACCCCGGCGCCTACACGCTCGCCGAGAGCGGTCCCGCCGGATACAGCGGCGGTGCGTGGACCTGCGTCGACGCCACGGGCGACGGCGGGATCGATGGTGCGCTTCTCTACGTGCGGGAGAGCTCCGACATCACCTGCCGCATCACCAACACCTTCGCGGGCGGTTGGCTCACCCTCGTCAAGAACGTGGTGGGCAGCGACCAGCCGCCGTCCGACTGGACCCTGACGGCCGCGGGACCGGAGACGGTGACCGGTGCCTCCGGATCCGCTGCGGTCACCCGCGTCCCGGTGCCGGTCGGCGACTACGCGCTCGCCGAGGCGGACGGACCCGCCGGATACGCGGCCGGGCCATGGTCGTGCACGGGCGGAGCCCTGGCGACCGACACCGTGACCATCGGCGCCGGAGCGGACGTGACCTGCACGGTCACGAACACCCTCGAGGTCGGCCAGCTCACTCTCGTGAAGAACGTCGTGAACGCCGGCGGCGGTCCCCTCACCGCGCAGGACTGGGAGCTCACCGCGGCATCGGCCGACACCGTCATCAGCGGCGTCTCCGGCTCGGGCAAGGTGAGCTTCGCGGCGGTGGCTCCGGGGACCTTCACCCTGTCGGAGGCGAGCACCGCTCCGGAGGCGGGCTCCTATGTGAGCGAGGGCTGGTCCTGCGTCGATGACGAGGGCACCCCCGTCGGCTCCGGCGACACCGTCGAGGTCGTGCCGCTGGAGAGTGTGATCTGCACCGTCACGAACCGGTGGACTCAGTCGACCCTGACGCTGCGCAAGCAGGT
>NZ_PNFU01000003.1:26108-103629 GCF_002871415.1 Microbacterium sp. UMB0228
CTCACCAATGCATCGATCACGCCGAGCCTGACTCTCGTCAAGCAGGTCATGAACGGCGAGCGCGGACGCGCGGTGCCCGGCGACTTCGAGTTGAAAGCCCGCGGTCCGGGCAACGCGGCGCTCTCCGGCCCCAGTGGGTCGGAGTTCGTCACCGACATGCAGCTTCCGCCGGGGGAGTACATCTTCTCCGAGGACGGCCCGAGCGGCTATGAGGGTGAGTGGTCCTGCACCGGCACGACCTGGGACGGGACCACGGCGACGCTGGGATTCGGGGAAGACGCGATCTGCACCGCCACGAACACCTTCGTCGGCGGCACTCTGACGCTCCGGAAGACCGTCGTCGGGGACGGTCCGGGAGCCCCGGCCGGGCCCGCCGCCGCCACGGACTGGACCCTGCGTGCGATCGGTGGCGGGGAGTTCCCGCGCCCGCGCATTGAGGGAGCGTCCGGCGAGACGGCGGTGACCCTGGCTCCGCTCGGGGCCGGTGCGTTCCGGCTCTCGGAGCGGGCGGTCGCGGGCGCGCCCACCGCGGACTACCGCAGCGACGGCTGGGAGTGCACCGGGGGCGCGCTGGAGGGCGACGTCGTCCAGGTGACCGCAGGGGTCGACACCGTGTGCACGGTGACGAACGTCTACGACCCCCGCTCCGGTCCCGACCCCGAGCCCGAGCCGGAACCCGAACCCGAGAACCCGGATCCGGGAACGGATGTCGACCCCGGGACGGCGACCGGGGCGGACGGTGGGGCGGCCTCCGACCTGGCCACGACGGGTCTCGCGCCGGGCGCGGCCGCGGCGGCAGGCGCCGGTGGTCTGCTCGTCCTCCTCGGAGCCGCGCTCCTCGCGGCGCGGCGGCTTCGGCGCACGCGGCACGGGCATCCCGGATCGCGCTGATCCGACCTCTCCGCCCACGCACGGCGGGTCCGCCCCCGAGAGGACGGACCCGCCGTGTCGAGGCTCAGCCGGCGGCCGGCGCGATCTCGTTCGGCGTGACCTCCAGTTCGGCGCTCGCGAGTACCTCGCCGGTGGTGAGGTCGACCGCGTGCACGCTGTCCGCGGCGGGCTCGGTCACGTACGCGATGTCGCCGGCGACGACGATCGCGGGGTGCGGGTCCTGCCACTCGGCCGGCCCCTCCCACGCCTCGATGACGGGGTAGGAGTCGGTGATCTCGCCGGTCTCGGGGTCGAGCACGTGGATGGCGCCGTCGGCACCGAGGATGTAGGCCAGGTCGCCCGGGCCGCGCGCGACGTCGCGGAACGTGTACTCCGCCCCCTCGGGCAGGGACACGACCTCGGACGTCATCGCCGCGGTGTCGATGAGCGTGACGGCGCCGAGCAGGTAGCCCTCGGCGTCGGGGTCGTTCTTGTAGTCCCCGACGATGATCGGGCTCGTCTCGCTCACGTACGCGTTGCCCATGCGGCCGTATGGCTGGTCGGGAGCGGCGAGCTTGGTGATCTCGCCGTCCTTGTAGACCAGCGCGCCGTCCTCGCAGCCGAAGACGACCACCTCGTCGGCCGCGGTGCCTTCGCCGTGGACGCCGGGGCACTGGTCGGACGAGGCGATCTCCGTACCGTCCGCATCGCGCACCACGATGCCGCTGCGACCGTCCGCATCGCCCACCGTGGTGAGGAACGTGCCGTCCTCCAACAGCACCGAGACGCCGTGGTGCGCCTCGACGCCGTCGACGGTCTCCACCTCCGGGAG
This sequence comes from Microbacterium sp. UMB0228, assembly GCF_002871415.1. NCBI lineage: Bacteria > Bacillati > Actinomycetota > Actinomycetes > Micrococcales > Microbacteriaceae > Microbacterium > Microbacterium sp. UMB0228. The sequence goes on from NZ_PNFU01000003.1 coordinate 27,811, forward strand.
ACCGCCGTCGCCGAGGTCGGCGGTGTCGAAGATCGTGGTGTCGCTCGTGCCGTCGGCGTAGAGGATGGTCTTGCCACCGTGGCGGACGACGTGGCCGGGGGTGTCGGCCGCGAACACCGTGTCGGTCAGGACCGCCTCGTCGGCTGACCCGGCCCCGGTGTCGAGCACCTGGAAGCCCTCGCTCATCGTCACCATGACATGGCGACCGTCGCCGGCCGGATTCAGGCGGGTGAACGGCTCGGAGTCGAAGTCGGCCACGGTGTCGAGGGTTTCGCCGTCGAGGACGAGGATGCCGCCCTCATACGAGACGGCCACGCGGGGGCCGGCGCCCGGTTCCGGGGCGTCGCTCGCGGCGGAGCCGGCTCCGGCCGTGGTCGAGCAGGAGGCGAGCGTCACGGCGGCGCCGAGGGCGACGGCCCCGACCAGCGCCCGGCGCAGGGAGAGTGTCTTCATGCGGTGCTTCTTTCTTGTGAGGGATGGTCTCAGCGGGTGAGACCGGAGGCGATGCGCTCGGTGTTGACGCGCATCATGGTCAGGTAATCCGGGGCGCCGCCGTCTTCCGCGGTGAGCGACTCGGTGAACAGCTCGATCACCGCGACGTGGACGTCGGCCTCGTCGGCGAGCGCCTGGACGAGGCGGTCGGGGGAGGAGGACTCCGCGAAGACGGCGGGCACACCCGTCTCCTCCACGGCACCCACGAGATCGGCGAGGTCGGAGGCCGAGGGGGCCGCGAGCGTGGTCCCGCCCGGGATGACGGCGCCGACGACGTCGAAGTCGAACCGGTCGGCGAGGTAGCCGAAGACGTGGTGGTTGGTGACGAGCGCTCGACGGTCGTCCGGGATGCGGGCGAACGCGCTCGTCATCTCGGCGTCGAGCGCCCTCAGCTCTTCGCGATAGTCGGCGACGTGCGCCGCGAGGACGTCGGCGTCGACCCCGTCGAGCGCGGCCAGGGCGGGCTCCAGGGCGTCGACGACGTCGATCATCCGCGCCGGATCGGTCCAGAAGTGGGAGTCCGGCATTCCCGCGGCGTCGCCGTCGCGGTAGTCCAGGACGTCGATCGCGTCGCCCGCGACGAAGGACGGCACCTCGGCCGCGACGGCCGCGTCGAGATGCTGCTGCAGACCCTCCTCGAGCCCGAGTCCGTTGGAGACGAGCAGGTCGGCGACCCGCAGCGTGGCGGCCTCCTGCGCCGAGATCTCGAACGAGTGCGGGTCGGCGTTCGGCTTCATGAGGGTGACGACGCGAGCCTGATCGCCGATGAGCTCGCCGACCACATCGCCCAGGATGTTCGTCGAGACGACGACCACCGGCCGCGTATCGGCGGGAGGGGCGCAGGCGGTCAGAGCGGCGGCGGTGAGCGCGGCGAGAACGGCGGCGAGAGGGCGAAGGAGGCGCATGTCAGCGTCCCGTCTCGGCGACGAACGCCGGGGCGTCGGCGGTATCGAAGGTCCTCGCGAGGCGGGCGTCGTCGGCGTAGTCGATCTCGAACAGCCGGTGCTCCGCCGGGCCGCTCAGATAGGCGCGGTGCTGATCGGCGATGAGGGCCGGAGCCTCGTCCGCCGCCAGCGATGCCGCCACGAGCGGGGTGGTCTCCGTCCGCACTGTCCCGTCGAGCGCGCTGAGCACGAGCACGCGTCCGTCCTGCGTCAGCGCGAGGAGGGTGTCGTCCTCATCGCCGACCGCGGTGACCTGCGCGAGGGGAGTGGGGGCGGTGAGCAGCGTCCAGGCCTGCGCGCGGGTGTCGAGGACCCGGATGTCGGTCGGTCCGGCGAGGCCGGCGACCGTGGGGCGCCCCTCGCGGTTGTGGAACGCGGACACGGCTCCGGCCGGCGCTCCGTCCGGGTACGGGATGCGGTCCACGGTGAGCGCCCCGGCTTCGACACGGGCGAGCAGGGCACCGTCGGCGCAGCCGATGACCGCGCCGACCCTGGTCGTGATCGTGCCGGTCGGTACGGCGCAGTCCTCCCGGAGGCCGGTGGGCTCGCCGTCCGCCGTGTAGCCGACGACGACTCCGCCCGTCTCCCCCTCGGCCTCGGTCACGAGCGCGAACGACCCGGCCGGCACCACCAGCCCCTCGTGCGGGGAGCGCTCGATGCGGAACAGCTCACGGATCTCCCCCTTCGACAGGGCCTCTGTGTCGAGGAGGACAGCGTCTCCGGATCCGGAGAAGGAGATGCCGGTGCCGCCGGTGGTCGAGCTGTTCGTCGTCGCGACCGTCGCCGCGCCGTCGCCCTCCACCGTGCCGAGCAGGCCGGGATCGGCGCGGTAGTAGTGGAAGTGGTCGACGTGGTCCCACGTCCAGACGCCGCTGTCGACGACCTCGACGCCGTCGCCGGTGTCTGCGAAGAGGTACCGGCCGTCGGTCGTCATGCCCTCCGGGGCGGCCACCGTGCCGATGTCGGTGACGCTCTCGTCCAGGAGGTCGAGGTGGGTGACCCGACCCTGCGCGTCGATGGTCGTGAGTCCGAGCTGCGGTTCCGCGACCTCTTCCGCTCCGGCGATCGCGCCGTGGCCGTCTCCGGCGGAGGAGGAGGTGGCGGGGCTCTGCGCCGCGGGCCCGGCACAGGACGTGAGGGGGAGAGTCAGGGCGGCGACGGTGATGAGGAGAAGGAGGCGGGAATGCACGAAGAGCCTTTCGGGACGAGTCAGGAGGCGGCGACAGGGACGGGAGGGGCGATCGGCCGTCGGGTTCGCACGGCGACCCGCGCCGCCCAGGACAGACCGGCGAGGGCGATCGCGGCGGCGGCGACGGACGCTCCCGCGGCGGTGGCCGCATACCAGGACGCGAGGAGACCGGCGAGGACGGCAGCCACGCCGAAGGCGCACGCGAGCGCCATCCGCGTGGGCAGGCGCGACGTCCACTGTCCGGCGGCGACCGCGGGGGCGAGGAGCAGACCGACGACGAGCAGCGAGCCCACCGCCTGGTACGACGCCACCACCGCGAGGGTCACCAGTCCGACCAGGGCCGCCTGGGCCCACCGGGGACGCAGCCCGAGCACCGTCGCGATGCGGGCATCGAGGGCGAGCGCGACGAACGGCCGATGGCAGAGGGCGGCGACCGTCACTCCCACGACCGCGGCCGCGGCGAGCAGGAGGAGATCGGCGCGGGTGATCGCGAGGATGTCGCCGAAGAGGATCGCCGTGGCATCCGTGGCGAAGCTCCCGGAGTGGGAGATGACGATCACCCCCAGCGCCAGCATCGCGACGAAGAGCAGTCCGATGCTCGTGTCGTAGGAGAGCCGGGCGCGTCGTTGCAGGGCGCCGATGCCGATGCTCATCGCGACGGCGCTGACCGCCCCGCCGACGAGCACGGGTGCCCCGAGCACCGTGGCCAGCGCGACGCCGGGCAGCATTCCGTGCGCCAGGGCCTCACCGAGGAAGGCCATCCCGCGGACGACGACCCAGGTCCCGACGACCCCGCAGAGGACCGCGACGAGAGCGCCGCCGACGAGTCCGCGCTGGAAGAACTCGAGCGTGAACGGGGTGAGCAGGGCGGCGAGCGAGGGGGTCACGGAACGCGAGCCTATTTGTACTTGAGAATGATTATCAAATTCATAAACTGGAGACATGACAAGAACCCCCCGTCCTGCCGACGGCGCCCTGCGTCTCGACGACGTCTCCGTCCGGCTCGGAGACCACGAGGCCCTGCGCGGCGTCACCCTGGAGATGGAGGCGGGGGAGTTCGTCGTCGTCACCGGTCCGAACGGCGCGGGGAAGTCGACGCTCCTGGAGGTGGCCGCCGGGGTGCGCTCACCGACCAGGGGGCGGCGGAGTGCGACCGGTCCGATCGCCTTCGTGCCGCAGCGCGCCGCGGTGCCTCCGGGCCTTCCGCTCACGGCGCGAGACGTCGTGACGGTCGGGACGTGGCGTCGGCTCGGGGCCTTCCGGCGGCGGGATCGGCGGGCGCGTGCGGCGGTGGCGGCGGCGATGGAGCGCACCGCCGTGTCGACTCTGCAGCGTCTGCCGTTCGCGACGCTGTCCGGCGGCCAGCAGCAGCGCGTGCTCCTGGCTCAAGGGCTCGCGGGGGAAGCAGACGTCCTGCTCGTGGACGAGCCGACGACGGCCCTGGACGCCGCATCGGTCCGTCGCATCCGGGCAGTGCTGCGCGAGGAGGCGGATCGCGGCGCGGTCGTCCTCTGTGTCACGCACGATGCGACCCTCATCGCCGATGCCGACCGCGAGGTCGCGCTCCGCGACGGCATGAGGCTCTCTGCGTCGCGCTGAGGGGAGTAGTCGCTCAGCGAAGCGCGATTAGAGGCCGTGGCCCATGTCGAAGTCGGAGAGCGCGGGGACCTCGATGTCGCCGGGAGACGACGAGTCACCCCGCTGCTTCGGGAACAGGCGGTGGGCCTGCAGTTCGTCGACCTCGGCGGAGAAGTCGGGATCGGGTTCCCCGGTGTGGTGGGGGCTGACGAGCACGTCGTTGCCGACGCCGACGAGGAGGTCGGCCCAGTCCTTCTCGCCCTCCAGGAGGATCGGGATCTCGACCGCTTCGGACTCGCCCTCCCTGGCGATGGCGGCGGCCAGGGCGAGCAGCGTCTCCGCGACGTCGTCAGAGGTGATGAGCTGCTGGCCGGCGTAGGAGACGAGTTTCATGCGGGCATCATCGCCTGCCCGCCGCCGTCGCGCACGGGGGTTGCGCTCGCGGGCGAGAACGGTTAAATCGCTCCGCCTTCGAGTATCTAACTGGGTGAGGCACCGCGCGTCAGCGCAGGTAGGCGTCGACGAGGAGAGCGCCACGGATGTCGCGGAGCCGGTCGACCAGCCGGGTGATGCCGCTCGCGCCGAGGGAGGCGAGCGGGAGGTCGAACGGTCCCAGCGGTTCGAGCTTCCCCATCCGCACGCGCACCACCTCCCAGCCGGCGCCCCGCACCGCGCGGTCCTTCCGACGGTCGGCCTCCTCCCTCTTCCCGACGTGCTCGAGCCCATGCCGGCCGACCGTGTCGTACTCGATCGCGATCCGCAGGTCCGGGAGCAGGATGTCGGGCCACACCTCCGTATGCCGGAAGAACGGCCGCGCGACCTTGATGGCGTTGACGTCGTCGGGGAACAGCAGCCGTTCGGTGAGCGCCTGCCGGAGCTTCCCCTCGGCGGCCGAGGCGGGTTTCGGAGCGCACACGCTCAGGAACGCGGTCCCCGTCGGCAGCGCGGGAGTCTTCGTGCACAGCGCCGGCGCCCGCTTCTTCGGGCGTGCGGGGAGCGCCCGCGCCTCGCCGAGGACCACCGGCTGCGGCCGTGCCAGCGCCGCGCACTCGGGGCACCAGGACGAGCGCCGTCGCACTCTCCCGGGGCGTTCGCGCTGCTCGGTCGGGGTCGCCGCGAACAGGTGGCCGACGGCGCACTCCCAGCAGAGCAGCACATCGGCCGCCAACGGGATCTGCGAGAGGGCGATGCCGTGATTGTGCTCCGGGTGGTACTGGCGGATGAGTTCCGGGTAGGCCGCCCACGCCGCCCGGTAGGTGCCGACCGCATAGGGCACGTCGAGTCCTCGCGAGAACTGGCGTCTCGCCCACCACTGCTGCACGGGCTCGGGCACGACAGCGACGGTAGGCGGGGCCACGGACATCGCCGTTGCGGAGTCACCAGGGTGAACATCTCCGGCGGCTCTGTCCTCTCGGAAGGCGCGCGCCTAGGGTCGGTGGCGAAGACCGGTGCCTCTGCGCGCGTGGAGAGCATCTCCGATCGCAACCGAAAGCAGGAAACCATGGCTGAATTGATCGTCATCTCCTATGACACCGAGAGCGACGCGGAGGGTGCCTACAACCGCGTCCAGGCCCTGCAGGACGACCTCGTCGTCGAGCTCGCCGGCCTCGCGCTCGTGAAGGTGGACGGCGAGGGCAAGACGAAGGTGGAGTACCCGGGCGCCGGGAGCCGGATCGGCCTCGGCGTCGCCTCCGGCGCTCTGTTCGGTGCGCTGATCGGCATCCTGTTCTTCATCCCGGTCGCCGGCCTGGTGTTCGGCGGCCTCCTCGGGGCCCTGTTCTCCGGCCTCGACAAGACGGGCATCGACGCCGAGTTCCGCGACCGCGTGAAGGCCACCGTGACGGCCGGCAAGTCCGCCGTCGTCATCTACGCGCTCAAGCTCACCGAGGACAAGTTCGCCGAGGCGCTGGCCCCGTACAACGGCACCGTCGTGCAGACCTCGCTGTCGAAGGAGGACGAGGCCGAGCTGGTCAAGGACCTCGGCGGCCACTGACCGCCGACCGATGCGCCCGTCGTGGATCCGTCCGCGGCGGGCGCATCGTCGTGTCGGCGGGATGACCGCGCCGGGTCAGCGGCGCACGCGCGCCCTGGTCTTCGCGACGCCGGCGAGGGTCGCTCGCACCGGCGTTCCGAGGTAGAGGCCGAGGGAGGCGCCGGAGGCGAGCGCGATCCCGATCACGGCGGCGTCGATCAGCGATCCGCCGACGGTGAGCATCCCGGTGGAGGTGCCCGCTGCGTGCACGACCTCGAGGAGGCCCTGGAACACCGCGACACCGGGCACGAGCGGGACGATCGCGGCGGTCGTCACCGCGACCGAGGGCACGTGCAGGTTGTGCGCGATGAGCATGCCGATGAAGCTCGCCAGCAGTGCTCCGACCGCGCTCGCCGCGGCCGGGTGGAGCTGAAGCGCGACGGTGCCCGCGTACCCGGCGAGGGTGACGGCGCTGAGCAGGGCGCTGACGAGGATGATGCGGATGCCCGCGCCGTTGAACACGGCCACGGCGACCGCGATGATGATGGCCCCGACGAACTGGTTGAGCAGCGGGCCGAAGGGCGCGGGATCGTCCGGCAGCTCCATCGTGAAGCCGAGCACGCCGCCGAGCTCCAGGCCGACGAGGATGCCGATCACGACCCCGAGCGTCTGCATCGTGAGGTCGAGGATGCGGCCGCCGGCCGTGAGCGCGAAGCCGTCGATGGCATCCTGCGCGGCGCCCACCACCGTGAGTCCCGCGAGCATGAGCACGATGCCCGAGGCGACGATGATCGAGGGGCGGATGCCGACGAACGGTTCGATCCCCGCACTGCCGAGCGCCGAGACGGCGACCGCGACGACCGTGGTGACGAGGCCTCCGGCGATCTGACTGAAGAACAGCGGTACCCGCAGCCGGGCGAGGCCCGCTTGGGTGAGCGCCGCCCCCAACGCGGCGACGAAAGTGAGGCCCACGATGAGCGGGGAGGCGCCGAGCATGATGCTCACGCCGACCGCGAGGAGCGCCCGTGCGACGATCACCACGGACTGCTGATAGCGGAACGGCACGCGGCGGATGACCCGGAACGCGGTGCGCGCGGCCTCCAGGTCCAGTCCGCCGTCGATGTCGGCCACGAGTGCCTGCACGCGCTGCAGCTTGGCGTGGTCGGGGGCGGCCACGCGGACCACGCGGACGAGCGTCTCCGGCCACACCTCCCCGCTGAGGTGGAAGGACACCGTGATCGAGTTGTAGGTCACGTCGACCTGGACGCCCTTGAGGCCGTACGCCTCGCAGACGCGCGTGATCGCGAGCGTGACCTCGTGCGCGGAGGCGCCGACCGCGAACATCGACTCCCCGATGCGCGTCGCCAGATCGAGGACCCGCGGCACCGTGTGCTCGTCGATCACGGGCATCGCCTCGGTGTGGGCGACGGCGGACGGATCCGTGTGCAGCAGCCGGCGGACGGACAGGAGCAGTCGCTGGGGGGAACGCGCGGGCATATCTCCCATTCTCCCGCGGACGAGGGCCACCCGATCGACGGCCCGTCTGTCAAGGCCCGAGACGGCCCCCGGCCCTGCTTCTACAGTGGGGTTTCGCCGCGCCGCTCCCGACGCCGTGGCAGGAGGATTCGACGATGACGGATGACTCGCTTCCCACGGAGGCGCTGCTCGATGGGCGCTACCATCTCCGGGAGTGCGTCGGGCAGGGCGGGATGGCCCGCGTGTACCGCGCGGAGGATTCGCTGCTCGGGCGCACGGTCGCCATCAAGATGCTCCGCGCGGAGACCGAACAGGGCGCCGCCTCCGAGCGCGCCCGCAGCGAGATGACCGTGCTCGCCTCCCTCAACCACCCCGCGCTGGTCACGCTGTATGACGCGCAACTGCATCCGGGACGGGCCGAATACCTGGTCATGGAGTTCGTCGACGGCCCGACCCTCGCCGAGCGGATCGCCCAGGGGCCGCTGCCCTCGGACGAGGTGGCGGCGCTCGCGGCCGATCTGGCGGAGGCCCTCCATGTCGTGCACGGCGCGGGGATCGTCCACCGCGACATCAAGCCCTCCAATGTGCTGCTCACCGGGCGCTCCCTCGCCGGGAGCCGGTCGGGCGCCAAGCTCGCCGACTTCGGGATCTCGGTGCTCGTGGACGCGGCCCGGCTGACGTCGCCCGGAACCGTGATCGGTACCGCGGCATACCTGGCGCCGGAGCAGTTGAACGGCGCGGCGCCGGCGCCTGCCGCCGACATCTATGCGCTGGGCCTGGTCCTGCGCGAAGCGCTCACGGGAGAGCGCGCCTTCGCGGAGGCCGAGGGGATCGGTGCCACCCTGGCCCGCTTGATCGATCCCCCCGCGATCCCGGAATCCGTGGGTCCGGCGTGGTCCGCGCTGCTGCAGCGGATGACCGCGACGGATCCGAAGGACCGGCCGAGCGCCGCCGGCGTCTTCGCGGCGGTCTCCGCGCTCGCGCACGACCCGTCGATTCCGCCGCGACCGCCGGTGCCGGCCCCGATCGCCGCCGCAGCGTTCGCGGAGCAGGAGCCGGCCGGTCCGTCTGCTTCGACACGAACCCTCGTGCTGCCCACTCCTTCGTCTCCCGAGGTCGGGATGCTCCGCGCCCGGACTCCTCGAGTGCAGCGGGCCCGGCGACGCCGCGGATTCCTGACCGGAGCCGTGGCGGTCGCGGTCGCCGTCACCGTCGCCGGAACGCTCTGGGCGGCGGGAGCGCTCAACCCGAATCCCGCGGTGACCCCTGTGGACACCGAGCCGACCCCGCGCTCGTCGTCCACGCCGACGGTCATCGTGCCCGTCACCGTCCCGGAGGAGGTGGACGAGTCGGTGACCCCGGTCGAGGCCCCGGCTCCGGAACCGGCACCGGAACCGGTGCCCCGCGGGCAGGACGGCGAGAAGGTCGACAAGGCGCAGGAAGCCGCGGAGAAGGCCGCGCAGAAGGCGGCTGACGAGCAGCGGAAGGCGGAGGAGCGCGCCGAGAAGGAAGCGGAGAAGGCCCAGGAGCGCGCCGAGAAGGCGAAAGAGGAGGACCCCGACCTCGAGGACTGAGTCCCCGGGGCCGCGCCCTCGCGTTCGGCAGCCGGTGTCAGGCGTTGAGATCCGCCAGCTGCCGGGAGGCGGTGCTCGACTCGGTCGGCTCCGGCACCAGATACAGACCGTTCGGCGTGTTCGCGGTGTACTCCAGCGCGTCCACCCACCGCCGGTTGATCGCCGGAGGCCTGCTGCCGAAGAACTTGAACACGATGTTCGAGTGCGCGTGCACCCAGACCGTCGTCCGGCCGCCGCCGACGGAGGCGTCTTCCTTCCACGAGAACGGCATCGGTTCGCCTCGCCGGAGCTTCGCCGTCATGACGAGCTGGACATGTGTGAGAGCGCGGTCCTCGATCTCGATCTTCGGACCACCCTCATAGATGAACTTGCCCATTCGATGGATCCTTCGTTCCATCTCCACAGGAACCCGTTGCCAAGAGGCGCAACCATACTGATCGCTGGTGGGGATGTCTCCACGCTCTCACCGATCCGGGCTCTGCACCACCCCACCTTCGTCCAGCCGGCCGAGGCGGAGGTCGCCGCTCTCAGATGCGGCGGGGGCCGGGGCCGCTCTCGCCGAGGGCATCCTCGGGGTTCAGCAGGCGGCAGGCCTTGAGAGACAGGCAGCCACAGCCGATGCAGCCCGCGAGCTCGCGCTGCAGATGCTCGAGCTGGGTGCGCCGCTCTTCGAGCTCGGCGCGCCAGCGCTTGGCCACGCGGCGCCAATCGCCGTGCGAAGGCGGCGCGTCCACGGGCAGGGTCTGGAAGAGCTCCTGCACCTCGCTGAGCGGGATGCCGATGCGCTTGGCCACGACGATGATCGAGATCCGTCGCAGCATGTGGCGGCGATAGCGTCGCTGATTGCCGGGCGTGCGCGTCGACGCGATGAGGCCGAGCTGCTCGTAGAAGTGCAGCGCGGAGGGCGCGACGCCCGTGCGTCGGGTGACCTCCCCGATCGGGAGGAGATCGTCCGGTTCCATCAGCCGCCTTCCCGTAGACCTCAACAATAGTTGAGGAACGGGCGGAACGGTCAGCGCGAGGTCGGCGGAAGCTTGTCGACGCCGTGGCGGTTCGGCTTGTCCGGCTCGGCCGCGGTCTCCGGCGTCACGTCCGGCCGATCGGTGGGTGTGCCGGACGTCGGATAGTGCGGCTCGTCGATCTCGACCGCCTTGTCCCGTTCGTCCGCCGGCGGGAGGTGGTCCAAGGGCTGTTTGATGTCATCGGGGTGGTGGCTCATGACCCCAGGGTCCGCGCTCTCCGGGGTGGTGCCCAGGGGGTTGTCATCCGGCGTGGGCTGTGGTCCGTGGTGGGCGCTACGGTGAACGGACACGACCACGGAGGGTTCCCCATGGCAGCTGTCGTCGCCGGACTCGATCACGTCCAGCTTCCCGTTTCCGATCTCGCGGCGTCCATCGCGTGGTACGAGCGTCTGCTCGGCTTCCGCGTCCTCACGGACTACGGGTCGAGCGCCATGCTCCGCGCCGAAGGCGGTCCGGATCTCATGCTCTGGGAGGCGCCGGGGCACGCGCCGATGAAGCTCACGGTGTCGGGGGAGGAGCGGCCTCTCTTCTTCCTGCGCACGACCGAGATCCACGCCCTCGCGGAACGGTGCGCGGCCGAGGGCGTCGACGTCGTGAGTTTCGATGACGGCGGCTTCGCCCTGTTCTTGAAGTTCTTCGACCCGGACAGGAACTTCCTCGGGCTCATCCAGCACGCGTCCTGACCAGGCGGCGGTCCGGTCGGCGGGCTCGGCATCCCTGTCGGCGTCCGTCGCGTTGGGCTATCGTCGGGGCACGGCTCGGCGGGGGCGGGGCTGCGAGGAGGAGCGTATGGAGCACGTCGACACGATCGTGGTCGGGGCCGGAGTCGCGGGGCTGACGGCCGCGCGGCTGCTGCGGGACGCGGGGCGGACGGTGGTGGTGCTCGAAGCTCGGGACCGGATCGGCGGACGGGTGCACACGGACCGCTCGGACGGCACCCTCGATCTGGGCGCCTCCTGGATCCACGGCATCGACGGCAGCTCCGTGGCCGCCGCCGCAGAGGCGTTCGGCATGCGGACCGTGGAGTTCACCGTCGGCGGTTTCCAGGTGGACAGCCGGCCGATCGCCTATCACGGGCCCGACGGGCGCCCTCTCTCCGCAGAGGAAGCGCGCGCCTTCGCGGCGGATGTCCACGCGGTGGACGCGGCGCTGCCGGACGTCATCTCCGCCTCCGCTCCTGACGCGTCCTACCGAGACGTCACGGAGGAAGCCCTCGCGCGCCAGGGGTGGGACGACGACCGCACGCAGCGGGTGCGCGAGTACCTGGAGCATCGTGCCGAGGAGCAGTACGGCGCGTGGATCGAGGATCTCGCCGCGCACGGCCTCGATGACGACGCGATCGACGGTGACGAGGTCGTCTTCCCCGATGGGTACGGCGTGCTCGCGGAGCGGCTCGCCGAGGGTCTCGACATCCGGCTGGCGCACGTCGTCACCCGTATCGACTGGAGCGAGGACGGCGTCTGGGCCCGGACCTCGGCCGGCGACTTCTCCGGCGAGACGGTCGTGGTGACCGTCCCTGTTGGCGTGCTGCAGGCCGGAACCATGGAGATCGTCCCGCCCCTGCCGGCCGTCAACGCCGACGCCCTGGGGCGGCTGCGCATGAACGCGTTCGAGAAGGTCTTCCTGCGGTTCCCGACGCGGTTCTGGGAGGACGGGGTGTACGCCCTCCGGCAGCAGGGCCCCGAGGCGCGGTGGTGGCACTCCTGGTACGACCTCACGGCGCTGCACGACGAGCCGCTCCTGCTCACCTTCGCCGCCGGGCCCGCGGCGCTCGCGACGCGCGACTGGACGGACGAGCAGGTGCAGGAATCGATCATGACGCAGCTTCGCCGGTTGTACGGCGGAGAGGTCCCCGAGCCGATCGGGCTCCACCGCACGGCCTGGCAGGATGATCCGTTCGCCCACGGCTCGTACGCCTACATGACCGTGGGGTCGACCACCGCGGATCACGACGACCTCGCCACCCCTGTCGGCGGCGTGCTCCACCTCGCGGGCGAAGCGACCTGGACCGACGATCCTGCGACCGTGCCCGCGGCCCTGTTCTCCGGGCACCGCGCCGCAGAACGCATCCTCGGACACGCGGTGCCGATCGAGCGGCTCTGGGTGGCGGAGTGACGTCGCGGCGGCGGCAGTGTGGTCGTCGCCGGACGCCCGGTCAACCCCGTGCGCCCGGCGCGACCGGCGCGCGTACGGTCGTCTGACCGAACAGAGGAGGAGAGCAATGAGCGACCCCCAGAACACGCAGGGCACGCCCGGCGCCGAGGAGGAAGCCGACACGGCCTCCGGCGGCGCTCCCGACGACAGCGGCGAGAGCACCGACGACGTGCTCGAGCGCGAGACGACGGACGACGAGGGCAAGCCCCTCGAGAACCCGTCCGGCGGCTGACCGCCGTACCGCCCGAGGGTCAGCCGCGCCCCAGGTGGCGCGGCTACTCTCGGGTCATGCGCCGCATCGCCCTTATCCCTCTGCTGCTCACCGCCGGTCTCCTCGCCGGGTGTGCCCAGGTCACCCAGGCCGCGGGAGACGCGTTCGGCGTCCCGGTCGCGGAGACCTGTGCCACGATCGACGATGCCTACGCGCAGTACCAGGACCTGCTCGCCCAGGGTGACGTGTCCGCGGAGCAACTCGATGCCGCCCGCGACGACCTCGTCGCCACCCTCGACGGCGTCGCGGATGGAATGGACGGGCAGCTCGGCGACCTCATCCGCTCCGGCGCCGATCAGCTCGGCGGCATGACCGACCTTCAGGCCCCGGAGACCGTCGAGGCGATCGAGCGCCTCCACGACGGACTCTCCTCCTTCTGCGGCTGAGCCGATTCCCGCGGTCGCGTCGCCACGTACCACTGCCGGAGCAGCAGCACGATGAGCAGCACGTCGACGGCGTCGCCGGCGTAGAACATCAGCTCCGCCCCGATCCGCGCGTCCCCGACGTCGACGCCGGCGGGCGGGTGGGCCCACAGCCACTTGGCGAGGATCGAGTGCGCGGCGATGAAGACGATGAGGACGGCCGCCCGTACGGTGACGGAGGCTCGATGCGGATCGGGATCGAGGCCGAGGATGCTCGCGGTGAACAGATACCCCGTCAGCAGGACGTGCAGGTGCACCGCAGCATGCAGCCACGGTGAGGCGTGCATGAGGGGGAACAGCGGCGTGGCGTAAAGGAGCCACAACCCGCCGATGTTGAGGGCGCCGGCGACCACCGGATGCGTGAGCACCCGGATCGGGGCGCTGCGCAGCACCCGGGAGAGCGCGCGGGCCTCGGCGACGGGAAGGGCGCGGAGGGCCAGGGAGACCGGACGCCCGAGCACGAGGAGGAGGGGGGCCAGCATGCCCACGAGAACGTGGCCGGCCATGTGCACCGGGAAGCTGCTGTGGGCCAGGGCGGCGAACGGTCCGACGGTGCCGACCGCGGCGCACAGCAGACCGCTCATCCAGGCGGCCGTCCGCGGTCGAGGCCAGGGGCTGCGGTCGCGGGTCCGCCGCAGCGCGACCAGGTACAGCACGGCGGCGCCGAGGAGGAGGGCGAGAGCGAGGAACGGGAGGACGTCGACGCCCCCGCCCGTCGCGTCCGCACCGAGGCCCGGAAGCCGCGGTGCATCGTCGTGCCCGTCGTGCCCGTCGTGCACGGCTGTCACCCTCTCGGGGCGGGTCGGGTCCGCCACACCGTGAGGACTCCGGCAGCCAGCAGCACGACGGCCGAGACGATCCAGACGGTGTCGTAGAGAACGAGATCGACGCCATAGCGGATCTGGTGGATCCGGAGGAGCTTGTGATCGACGACGCCGTCGAAGAGCTGGAAGAACCCGACCCCGGCGATCACCGCGCCTGTCCAGCGCGTCCAGCGCACGGGGCCACGGCGGCGGACATCGGCGAGGAGGAAGGCGCCGAGGATCGTGAGGAACCAGCCGAACGCATGGAAGAAGCCGTCGGAGACAAGGGCGACGTCGGAGGTCGACAGATCGTAGAAGTGGTGCCAGTGCAGCACGAGGTGGAAGACGAAGAGGTCGATCATTGAGGCGGCGACCCCGCACCCGAACAGGAAGCCGGACAGCAGCAGGCGCCGGTCGAGGCGGGAGGGGGCAGCGGTGGTCATGGGGTCAGGGTCGTCCGGTCCGTCCGCTGCGGCGACGTCCTTGACCGCATCCCGCGGGTGCGGTACGAGTCGATAGTTGCGAAACAGCAACTATCGGCGTATGGTTGATCTCGATCAACTTTCTATGCAGGAGCATTCCCCCGTGACACACACCTCATCCTCTTCCGAGACCGCGCGCTCGGCCCGCGAGGTCTTCACCGCGATCTCCGGCCTTATCGTCGGCATGTTCGTCGCCGTGCTCTCCGGCACGGTCGTCTCGACCTCGATGCCCGTCATCATCGCCGACCTCGGCGGCACCCAGTCGCAGTACACCTGGGTCATCACCGCGAGCCTTCTCGCCACCGCCGTCTCGACCCCGATCTGGGGCAAGCTCGCCGATCTCGTCGACCGCAAGGTCCTCATCCAGATCTCGCTCATCCTCTTCACGGTCGGCACCGTCATCGCCGGCTTCTCGACCGACACGAACATGCTCATCGCGGTCCGCGTCGTGCAGGGCATCGGCGTCGGCGGCCTCATGTCGCTCGTCATGATCGCCGTGGCCCTCATCATCTCCCCGCGCGAGCGTGGCAAGTACATGGGTGTCGTCGGCGGCATCATGGCCCTCGGCACGATCGGCGGCCCGCTGCTCGGCGGCGTCATCACCGACGCCTGGGGCTGGCGCGCCAACTTCTTCGTCGGCGTCCCGTTCGCGATCGTCGCGCTCGTCCTGCTGCAGTTCACCCTGCACCTGCCCAAGCCGCAGCGGGGCACCAAGGTGTCCATCGATTACTTCGGCATCGTCCTGCTCGCCGTCGGCGTCTCGACCCTGCTGATCTGGGTCTCCATGGGCGGCAACCAGTTCGACTGGGACTCGGGGACCAGCATCGCCCTCGCCGTCACCGCGGGCGTCGCCATCGCCGCCTTCGTCGCCGTGGAGTTCTTCGTCAAGGAACCCATCGTCCCGATGTCGCTGTTCCGCAACCGCACCTTCACGCTGTCGGTCATCGCCTCGATCGCGATCGGCGTCTCGATGTTCGCGACCTCGGTCTTCCTCGCGCAGTACTTCCAGCTGGCCCGTGGCGCCACGCCGACCGAGTCGGGCCTGATGACCATCCCCATGATCATCGGTCAGATGGGCGCGTCGATCATCATCGGACAGCTCGTCAGCCGCTTCGGCAAGTGGAAGGGCTGGATGGTCACCGGCTCGATCCTCGCCACCATCGGTGTGAGCCTGATGGCCACCCTGCGCTACGACACCCCGTTCACCCTGGTGGCCGTGTACATGTTCGTCCTCGGCGCCGGCCTCGGCATGGTCATGCAGAACCTCACTCTGATCGTGCAGAACGACACCGCACCGCAGCAGCTGGGTGCCGCCTCGTCGAACGTCAACTTCTTCCGCACGATCGCCGGCACCATCGGCGTGACCGTCATGGGATCGCTGCTGTCGACCAGCGTGGCCGACTTCATGAAGGACGGCCTGAAGGGCTTCGTCCCGACCACGCCCGACGAGATCAGCGCCCTGGAGCGCCTGGGCTCCGGAGACGTGCCGAAGGTGGGCGAGCTGCCCGACACGATCCGCACGATCGTCGAGAGCGCCTACGGGCACGGCATCGCGGACGCGTTCATCCTCGCCATCCCGCTGGCCGTGATCGCGATCATCGCGATCGCGTTCATCAAGAACAAGCCGCTGTCCACCAAGAACGCCGCGGAGCAGCTGCGCGAGCAGGCCGAGGAGTCCGTCATCGAGGTCTCCGAGGCCGAGGTCGGGGCCCACCTCTCGACGGGGACGATCCGCACCGGGCAGGCCGGACCGGCGACCACCACGGGGTCGGTGAGCGTGCTCGAGCGCGACGATCGGAAGCAGGAGCGCTGACATGATCGCGTCCGAGGCGGTCGGCACCCCCGACGTCGACACCGCCCTCAGCGACCTCCAGGCGCATCTCAACCTCATCTTCGCGCGGACCCGGTCGCTGTGGAAGGAATCGGCGTCCCGGGTCCACCCGGAGCTGCAGGTGGCGGGGTACAAGCTGCTCACGTTCATCGACCGGGCGGGCTCGGCCAGCGCGCACGAGCTCGCCGAGCGCTTCGAGATGGACAAGTCCGTCGTCAGTCGCCAGGTGCGGATGCTGGAGGACCTCGGGCTGATCGCCTCCGTGCCGGACGAGCGTGACGGCCGGCTCCGGGTGCTCACCGCGACGCCCGCCGCGTGCACCGCACTCACCGAGGTCCGGCGAGAGTACGGCACCCGGCTCCGCGCCGTGATCGACGAGCTCACGCCCGCCGAGATCGACGCCGCGTCCAAGGTGTTCCGGCTCCTCGCCGAGGTCTGAACCGGGCCCCGCGACCGCCTGCGGTCGCGGGGCTTCGCCGTACACTGGCGATATGAGCGCCTCGTCCGACGATCCCGCTGACGACGCTCCCCTCGACGATCTCGACCAGGCGGTCGCCCGCGTCGAGCACGAGCTCGGCCGTCTGTTCGCCCGCATCCGCGTCGGGTGGCGCGAGGCTGCCGCCACCGTGCATCCGGACCTCCAGCCGCTCGGGTACCAGGTGCTGACCTCGATCCTCGCCGGACGGGCGACCTCGGCGGGGGCTCTCATCGAGCGCCTGCAGACGGACAAATCCGCCGTGAGCCGGCAGGTGCGTCAGCTCGAGCAGCTCGGGCTCGTCGAGAGCATCCCCGATCCCGAGGACCGCCGCGCCCGGGTGCTGGTGGCGACCCCGCTGGCCGAGGAGCGCGTCGCTCTCGCCCGCTCCCGGTATGAGGGGCGCATCGGCGAGCGCCTGCGCGGCTGGACGGCCGCCGACCTCGACCACTTCGCGAACCTCGTCGCCGATCTGGGCGGTTGATACACCGGGACACCTGGTCGATTCACGGGAATACAGCGGCCGGCCGTGTCCTTGGTCCCTCTGTGACTCTCTACGACTCCGCCGACTTCGGCTCGCTGCACCTGTCCAACCGCGTCGTCATGGCGCCGCTCACCCGCACGCGTGCGGACGCCGACGGCGTGCCGACCGCGATCATCGAGGAGTACTACCGACAGCGCGCGGGGCAGGGGCTCATCATCTCCGAGGGCGTGTGGCCCGTCCTCGAGGGCAAGTCGTACCCCGGGCAGCCGGGGATCGTGACCCCCGCCCAGATCGACGGATGGCGACGCGTGGCCGACGCCGTGCACGCCGAGGGCGGCACCATCGTCATGCAGCTCATGCACGGCGGTCGGGTGGGCCACCCGGAGATCTCCGGTGAGCCCCGCGTCGTCGCCCCGAGCGCCTTGGCGGCACCCGGCCAGACGCGGACGCCCCAGGGCAAGGCCGACCTGCCGGTCGCGCACGCCCTCACCCTCGACGAGATCCCGGTGGTCGTCGAGCAGTTCGTCCAGGCCGCGCGGAACGCGATCGCGGCCGGCTTCGACGGCGTCGAGGTGCACGGCGCCAACGGCTACCTCGTCCACGAGTTCCTGTCTCCCGTGTCCAACGTCCGCGACGACCAGTACGGCGGCTCGCCGGAGAACCGCGCGCGCTTCGCGATCGAGGTGACCACGGCGGTCGCCGCCGCCGTGGGTGCCGATCGGACCGGCATCCGGCTCTCGCCGGCCCACGGCATCCAGGGCGTCATCGAGGACGACGCGGCCGACGTCCTCGCGACCTACACCGCGCTCGCCGCAGGGCTCGCTCCTCTGGGGCTGGCCTTCGTCGATGTGCTGCACCCCGAGCCCGCCGGAGAGCTCGTCCAGGCCATCCGCCGGGCAGCGGGCGCGCCGCTGATCGTCAACACCGGCTTCGGCGTCGAGACCACCCGTGCCGCGGCAGAGGAGCTGGTGGCCGAGGACTGGGCGGACGCGGTCGCGGCCGGGCGTCCCGTCATCGCCAACCCCGACCTGGTGGAGCGCTGGCGGACCGGGGCCGAGTTGAACGAACCCCGCGCCGAGCTGTTCTACGGTTCGACCGCCGAGGGGTACATCGACTACCCGTCGCTGGAGGTCGCGCGCGCCGGCGAGTGATGCGGAGCGCCCGCTGTCACACGACGATGTCGTCGGCCGTGTGCAGCGGGCGCCATGCGGTCTCGCGGATCCCGCGTCGGGGGAGGACGTCGGCGTCGGGCAGCGGGCCGAGGTCGACTCCGGTGAGGGTGGCGACCTCGGCGACGGGCACCTGGAAGGTGCGGAAGGCTCGGAGCGACGCGACGGCGAGGGCGCCCTCCCGGGTGTCGACGAGCTCGGTCTGGTCGAGGAGGAAGGCGGCGGCGGCGAGTCGGCCCTCGGAGCTCCAGGCCGCGATCTTCCAGTACCGGAGGGGGATGCGGATGCCGCGGTACGGCGGGTCGGTGTCGGCGAGCACCGGGGCGGTGAAGACGGACAGGCGCTGTGCGGTCGTCTCGGCATACGTGAGCACGTGATCCTCCAGTCCGAGCCAGAGGTCTTTCGACTGGTTGAACACGGCCGCCTGCGGCGCCGCGTTGGGGTAGGTGAAGGTGGCTTCCATGGCCGCACGGGCGTCGATGCGCTCGCCCCAGCCCGGATCGCGGCGGCGCACGAGGTGCCCGCGGTCGAGGTCGTTCCTCGCATAGACCGCTGGACCCGTCTGCTCCCTTGCGGGAACCCGGGGGTCAAGACGCCACTCGCCCGTCCGGGGGAGATCCCGCAGGCGCGCGCCGTCGATGGTGACGGCCGTCACCGCGGCGAGCCGCCGCTCCGGATCCAGCAGCACCGTGAACCGCGGCGCCGGCAGGGTGCGCACCGCCATCGGGGGCACGGGGAGCGGGAGCGGGATGCCGAGGAACCCGGGGTCGTAGCCGTCCGTCATGACCCCATCGTGCCCTGCCCCGCCGACACCGCCGCGCTTTCCCGGCTGTCGCGTGCCGACTACGTTCGAGGATCAGGGCGAGATGGAGTTCGCGGGGAGGGCGTCGATGCAGGTCTTCGAAGGGTTCTATGCGACCGTCCGTGTCGAAGACGTCCTCGGCGGGCGCCGGGTGGTGAAGGCCTTCCATCGCCCGGGGACCGCAGCGCGGGAGGCGGTGGCCCTCGCCGCGCTCGGCCGGATGACGCCGCCATGGATCGCTGTGCCGAAGCTGATCGCGCTGCAGCGTGAGGGCGACCGCGAGGTCATGGTGCAGACCTATGTGCCGGGAGTGCCCCTCGCCGAGGCCACGCCGGAACCGTCGTCCGCGGCGGCGCACGCTCTCGCCGAGCAGGTCGTGGACGTCGTGACCCACTGGCATGCGCAGGAGGGGGCCGCGTTCGAGGACCTTCGCGGCGGCACCCATGCCGACTTCCTCGCCAGCTACTCCGCGGATGTCCGTGACCTCGGTTCCTGGCTCGAGGAGGCGGATCACATCGACCCAGGACTCCGGGAGCGTATCCGTGGGACGGCACGCGCGGTGCCCGACCTCCTCCGCCCGCTCGCCGATGACCCTCCCGTCTTCATCCACGACGACTGCCACGCCGGCAACTTCCTCGTCGATCCGGAGGCGTTCGTGTTGACGGGAGTGATCGATCCCGGTGCTGCGCGGTACTCGCACCGCGAGCTGGACCTGTTCCACCTCGCCGACGCGGCCGAGGGGCTCAGGCTCTGGGAGCGCGCGGTGGCCCGTCGTCCACTCGCCCGCGGGGCCTCAGCGCGGCGTGGCCTCTTCCGGATCTGGGACGACGTCAAGCATGCGCGCGCGACCGGCTGGTGGGACGACGAATGGTTCCTTCGGCGCGTCGGCGCGTTCGAGCGGCTCTGATCGCAAGCGCTGAGGGTTCCGCCGACTGCTCACGGCGATGATCTCTCCGCTTGTCCGGAATACCATACCCCCCTAGGGTATTAACACGAGAGGCGCCGTTCGGCGCCTCCTCCCGACGGAAATGGAGCACGACGTGTCATCGTCAACGAGAAGTCCCGCGCGCTGGTGGGGGCTGACCCTCATCGCCCTGGCGCAGTTCATGGTCATCATGGACGCATCCATCATCGGCGTGGCGCTGCCGCGGATGCAGGAGGATCTCGGGTTCACCCCGAATACCCTCTCCTGGGTCTTCAACGCCTATGTGATCGCCCTCGGCGGCCTGCTGCTCCTGGGCGGGCGCTTGTCCGACCTGTTCGGGCCGCGACGTATGTTCGCGACCGGGTGGGTCATCCTCGCAGCCGGGTCCCTGGTGGCCGGGTTCGCCGGCGACGTCGTCACCGAACTCGTCGGCCGTGTGCTGCAGGGCGCCGGCTCCGCCCTCATCGCGCCTGCCGCGCTCACGCTGCTGATGATGCTGTTCGGGCAGAACCCGCGCGAGCTCACGAAGGCGATGGCGTTCTACGGGGCGGCGGCCCCGGCGGGTGGCACCGCGGGCGTGTTCCTCGGCGGCGTCATCACCGAGTTCGCCTCCTGGCCGTGGGTGTTCTTCATCAACGTCCCCATCGCGGTGCTGGTCCTCGCCCTGATGTGGCGTGCGCTTCCCGGTGGCACGCTCGGCGCGAAGGGCTCCGTCGACGTCCTCGGGGCCCTCACCGTGACCCTCGGGCTCGCCGCGCTGGTCTACGGCATCGTGCGCGCCGAGGTCGTCGGGTGGGCGGCCGCTGAGACCTGGATCGCCATCGGCGCCGGTGTCGTCCTGCTCGTACTCTTCCTGATCATCCAGCGTGTGAAGCGGGAACCCCTCATGCGCCTGTCGATCTTCCGGTCGCCGAATCTCGGTGCGGCGAACCTCGCGCAGGTGCTGCTCGGCGCCGCATGGATCCCGATGTGGTTCTTCCTCAACCTCTACCTGCAGCAGGTGCTCGGATTCAGCGCCTTCCCCGCCGGGGCGGCCCTGCTGCCGATGACCGCTCTCATCATGCTCGGGATGATCGTGCTGGCTCCGCGGGTGATCGCCGCGTTCGGGCCGAAGATGCCCATCGTCCTGGGTCTGGTCGTACTCGCCGCCGGCCTCGGCTGGATGGCCTTCATCCGCCCGGACGGGAACTACTGGGTCGATGCCTTCGGGCCGTCGCTGGTCGTCGCCTTCGGGCAGGCGCTCGCGTTCATCCCGTCCCTGCAGGTGGCCATCTCGGCTGCACCGCCGGAGGAGGGCGGCCTCGCCTCGGGCATCGTCAACACGAGCTATCAGGTCGGTTCGGCGATCGGCCTCGCAGCGGTGTCGGCGGTCGCCGCAGGTTTCGGTGCGAGCCACCTGGGCGACGCCGCGGCCCTCACCTCCGGATACTCCGCGGCGTTCGTCGCGGCCGGGGGGATCGCCCTGGTCGGAGCCCTGCTCGTCGCGGTGCTCTTCCGCACCCGCCGACCCGACCGGACGGTGGAGACGATCTCCACCCGCACGCTGTGAACACCGCGGAACCGGAACTGCCGCGCCGAACGAAGGAGACCACCATGTCCATTCCGAGAGTCCTGATCGCCTACGACGGATCCCCGAACTCCCGCACGGCCGTGGAGGCCGCTGCGACCCTCTTCCCGGGTGCGGAGGCCGTGATCTTCTTCGCCCGGCAGCCGATGGAGGGCTTCGCGGCGCACCTTCAGGGGCACCCGGTGCTCGAGAGATTGGAGGGCGTGGATGCGGCGCTCCTCGACGCGTCTGAGCAGGTCGCGGCTGCAGGAGCGGAACTCGCCCGCGCGCTCGGCCTCCGCGCCGAACCGCTGGTGTCGTCCAGCGTCGTCTCCGCGTCGGAGGCGATCATCGCCGCCGCGGAGGAACGCGACAGCACGCTCATCGTCCTCGGCTCGCGGGGACGACGGGGACTCGCCGCGACGGTTCTCGGCAGCACCTCCGCGAACGTCCTCCACCACGCCACGAGGCCCACGCTGGTCATCCCCTCCGACGCCGTCGCCGCGGCTCGTTCCGCCACTCCGAGGGACTGACTCCCGGTGCCCTTCGTCTCGGCGGACTTCTCCGTGAAGCCGCCGGACGGAGGGCACTCAGGCGGACCCGTTGTCCTCCGCGCGCCGTGCCGCGGCCTCCCGCACGCGGCGGCGGATGCGCAGCGCGATGAACACCAGGAGCAGCAGGATGAGCAGGCCGACGACCACGTCGGAGATCACGCCGCTCCACTGCTCGAGGATCGGCCGGATGGCGGGGCCGAACGCGAACCCGAGGCCGATCCAGATGCCGTTCCAGACGGCCGACCCGACCAGGGTGTACAGCGTGAACTTCCACAGCGCCATGCGTTCGATGCCGGCGGGGATCGAGATGAAGGAGCGCACGAGAGGAACGCAGCGGCCGAACAGCACCGCGCCGCCGCCCCAGCGGGCGAAGAACGCCTCCGCCTTGTCGAAGTCGTCGTGGTCGAGGAGGGGGATGCGTCCGACGATGCGTCGGGTGCGGTCCCGGCCGACCGCCGCGCCGAGCCCGTACCAGATCCACGCGCCGACGAGCCCTCCGAGGGTGGCCGCGGCCCAGGCGCCCCAGGCGTTCATCCGGCCGTCGTAGGCGAGGAAACCCGCCGCGGGCAGTATCGCCTCGGACGGGATCGGGGGGACGAACGTCTCGATGAGCACCGCGAGGCCGACACCGACCTCGCCGAGGGTCTCGATGAGGCTGAGCACCCAGCCGATGAATCCGTCGTAGCCGGGGGTGGAAGCGGCGAGGGGCAGGGTGCCGGGGGTCATCGTGTCCTCTGTCGGGGGATCGCGGTGATCGTGGAGAGCGGGTCCGTCGGAGCGGACATCGCCTCTGCACGGTATCGCGCTTCCCTGGACTCCGCCTGCGTGCGCAGGGAGCGGGAGGAGTCGGCGTTGTCAAGGCGCTCGCCGCCGTCCGACGGTACGGAGATCATGGAACCCCATCGACCGAGGAGGCAGTATGACCGATCCGCGCCAGGACGAGACGACCGGGTTCCAGGGGGAGCCCCCGACCGCCAACAACGGAGAAGGCGACGCCCCGGAGGTCGACGTGACCGATCTGGAGCCGGAGGAGATCGAGGACGGCGTGGAGGTCGACGACCGTCCCTGATCGGTGGGGGAGGTTTTGACATAGGTCAAAATCTCCCCTACCGTCGAGTCATGGGCACGGCGGAGAGCAGAGACGGCGAGACCGATGCGATCAGCGGTGTCACCGCCGCCGAGATCTCCGAGAGCGTGCGTGACCTCGTCGAACGGGGGACCCTCGTCGCCGGCGACCGCCTCCCTCCTGTCCGCACGCTCGCACAGCGCCTCGGCGTCAATCGCAACACCGTGCTCGCGGCCTATCGCTCCCTCGTGACGGCGCGCATCGCGACCACCGGCGGGCGCACCGGCACGACGGTGCTCGGACCGGCTGCCACGCCGGATGAGGGCTTCACGCCCGGAACGGCCCTGCGCGACATCGCCAGTGGGAACCCCCAGGCGACCTTCCTTCCCGATCTCGCCTCGGCGCTCGCGACGGTGCATCCCCGGTCCGTCCTCTACGGCGAGTCGGTGATCGACGCCGAACTCGCCGAATGGGCGACGCGCTGGATCGCAGAGGACCAGCCGCGCCCCTTCCGGCTCTCGGTCACCGCGGGCGCCGTCGACGCCGTGGAGCGGCTGCTCGCCCAGACGCTCGTGCACGGCGACCGGGTGGGCCTCGAAGACCCCTGCTTCCTCTCCAGCATCCAGACCGCGCGGCTGGCCGGGTACGCGCCCGTCGCCATCCCGGTCGACGACGAGGGGCTGACCGTGGAGGGAGTGCGCGAGGCTCTGGAGGCCGGCGTGCGCGCGATCGTCTGCACGCCCCGTGCACACAACCCCACCGGGGTCAGCACCAGCGCCGCCCGCGCTGCGGAGCTGCAGGAGGTGCTCGCGCCCCATCCGCATGTCCTCCTGATCGAGGATGATCACTTCTCCCTGCTCGCCCCCACGCCCTACGCGAGCATCATCGGCCCGGCGCACGAACGCTGGGCCCTCGTGCGGTCGGTGTCGAAGTTCCTCGGGCCGGACATGCGCCTGGCGGTGACGGCCTCGGACCCGGTCACGGCGGAGCGGCTCGCCCTCCGGCTCAGCCCCGGGACGATGTGGGTGAGCCATGTCATGCAGCAGCTCGCCGCGGCCATGCTCCGTGACGAGGAGGTCCATCGGCTGATCGCGACGGCGGGCGCCCGCTACGCCGCTCGCAACCGGTCTTTCGTGGCGCTCCTCGCCGCCCGCGGAGTGGTGGCCTCTGGGGAGAGCGGCCTGAACGTGTGGGTCGACGTCCGCGAGGAGGCCGCCGTGGTCGCGGATCGACTGGCGCGCCGCGGTTGGCTCGTCCGTCCGGGCTCCGAGTTCACCCTGGAGGACGAATCCGCCGGGGGGCGCCAGGTGCGGGTGACCGTGCACGATCTCGACGATGCGGAGCTGCGTCGCCTGGCCGACGATGTCGCCGCAGCTGCCGGCCCGGTCTCGACCGAGGAGGGCGCGTGACGCAGGGCGAAACAGCGGGTGTCTTCCGGGTCGGGCGGTCGTCGCGACTGGACGGCGTGCTCTACGACCTGCGCGGTCCGGTGGCGGAGCGGGCGGCAGAGCTGGAAGCCCGCGGCGAGCAGATCCTCCGCCTGAACATCGGCAATCCCGCCCCGTTCGGCTTCGTGGCGCCGCCGGTCATCGTGGAGGCGCTGCGAGCGGCGCTTCCCCGTGCCCACGGCTACTCCGAGTCCCCCGGTCTGCCGGAGACGCGCGAGGCGATTTGCGCGCACTATGCGCGCCGTCCCGGATTCCCGGCCCTGGGGATCGACGCGGTGACCGTCGGCAACGGGGTGTCCGAGCTCGTGGGCCTCACCCTGCAGGCGCTCCTGGAACCGGGGGATGAGGTGCTCATCCCGAGCCCCGACTATCCGCTGTGGACGGCATCGACCGTCCTCGCCGGAGGAGAGCCGGTCCACTACCCCTGCGTCGAGGAGGCCGGCTGGCGTCCCGATCTCGAGGCCATGGCTGCGGCGATCGGACCGCGCACGGTGGCCATCGTCATCATCAACCCGAACAACCCGACCGGGGCGGTGTACGACCGCGCGACGCTGGAGGGCATCGCCGACCTCGCCCGTCGTCACGGACTCCTCCTGCTCTCGGACGAGATCTACGACCGCGTCGTGTACCCCGGCTTCACGCACCTCTCTACGGCGCAGGTCGCGCCCGATGTGCCATGTGTGACCTTCGCGGGACTCTCGAAGACGCACCGCGTCGCCGGATATCGGGCGGCCTGGGCGCTGACGACCGGGTTCGCGGCAGACGACGCCTTCCTCTCCGGGGTGCGGCTGCTCGCCTCGATGCGGATGTGCGCGTCCGTACCGGCGCAGCATGCGATCACGGCGGCGCTGGAGCACGACACGTCGCTCGACGCCCTCGTCGCCGACGAGGGGCGTCTGACGGCGCAGCGCGACGCGGCGACGGCGGCGCTGCGGGAGATCCCCGGTGTCGCGGTGCAGGAGGCCGGTGGCGGACTCTACCTCTTCCCGCGGCTCGACCCGGAGGTCTACGGCATCCAGGACGACGAGCGCCTGGTGCTCGACCTCCTCGATGCGGAACGCATCCTCCTGGTGCACGGGCGGGCTTTCAACGGCACGGACTCCGACCACGTGCGCGTCGCCTTCCTGCCCGAGACCGACGTCCTCGTCGACGCCGTGCAGCGCTTCGGCAGGTTCCTGCAGGGGTGCTCACCGCCCCGGAACTGACGACGCCCGAACCCGGTGGAGTGACCGAGTGGCCAGGTCGCGGTCCGCAAGACCGTGCACGCAGGTTCGATTCCTGCCTCCACCTCTGAGCCGATACCCGCGCCGCCCTCAGGCCGCGAGGCCGAGCCAGGCGCGCGGCGAATGGCCGAGCCGCTGGGCGAACGCGCGAGAGAACGCCGACGCGCTGGCGTAGCCCAGATCGGCGGCGACCGCGCTCACCGACATGCCGGCACGCAGCTGCTCCTGGGCGATCGTGAGCCGCCACTCCGTTAGATAGTCGCCCGGCGCGCGGCCGACGACCTCCTTGAAGCGGGCGGCGAAGGCGCTGCGCGACATGGCTGCGGTGCGCGCGAGCGTGTCGAGGCTCCAGGGGTCGCCGGGCGCCTCGTGCATCGCCACGAGCGCGGGTGCCAGACGCTCGTCCGAGAGTCCGGGCAGCAGTCCCGGGGGAAGCGCCAGCTCACCGGAGTGGTCGAGCATCCAGCGGAGGAGTTGGATGAGCACGACCTCGAACATCCGGTCGGCGAGCAGGGGACGACCGCAGCGCACGTTGTCGACTTCGGCGAACAGGAGGTCGAGCGCAGGCGCGAGGGTGGCCACCTCGTCGAGCGGTAGGACGATCACGGAGGGCAGGGTGCGCACGAGTGGATGCGTCGTCCCGCCGTCGAAGTCGATCGTGGCGCAGGCGAAGTCGGACTCCTCGGTCGGGGCGTTGAGGAAGGTGTGATCGATCGGGCGGGGGAAGAACAACAGGCTCGGGCGGGTGATGGTCTCGCGCTCGATGCGTCCGTCCGGGCGCTGATGCGTCACCTCCATCTCGCCGCGACGCAGCACGTGGAGGAAGCCGTGGCCCGCGCTCGCCGCGAAGACCGTGGTGCCGCAGAGTGGTCCGGTGTGGAACAGGCGGCTGCGCACCCGGAAGCGGTCGAGCAACGGGGTGAGGCGGTCGAGCGGCGGCATTCCTCCATTCTTCTGGACGATGTGTCATGAATGCAAGATCAAATGATACGTATCGTACTCACTGCCGCGGAAGACTGAAGGGGAAGCCGAACCCGGCTCGTCTCGAACAAAGGAGCAACCCATGCCCAACGTCCCTCTCGTCGACCGTGAGACCGCCACCGGCCCCGTCAAGGACCAGCTCGAGCAGATCGGCTCCGCCTTCGGTGCCGTCCCCGCCATGTTCCGCGCGGTCGCGAACTCGCCCGCCGCGCTCACCAGCATGTGGAGCGCGTTCGGCGCCTACGGTGGGGGCACGCTTGGTGCGGCCCTGGGTGAGCAGATCGCCGTCGCCGTCGCGAACCGCAACTCGTGCGGCTACTGCCTTGCCGCGCACACCGCGCTCGGCAAGAAGGCCGGCCTGTCGACCGAGGTGCTCGCCGCCGCCCAGGACGGCGCCTCCGACGACCCCCGCACGGCGGCACTGCTGGCCTTCGCGCTCAAGCTCGTCGAGGAGCGGGGTCAGGTGAGCTCGGCCGACGTCGACGCCCTCCGCGCGCACGGCTGGAACGACGAGCAGATCGTCGAGACCATCGGCCAGGTCGCGCTGAACCTCTTCACGAACTACGTGAACATCGCGCTCGACGTGCCGATCGACTTCCCGACGGTGCCGCTGCGTCGCGCCGCCTGAGGTCGAGGGGAGCAGAGGCCGGATTCGCTGGGGGTCCGGCCTCTTCCGCTGCCCCGGCCGGCTCGCTAGGCCTCGACCGCATCCAGCCAGTCGGTGAGGACGCGGGTGGCGAGCGTCTCGAGCCGGGGGCCGAGGGCGCGTGCCTGCTCCCGGATCACCCGCGGGTCGATGTCGTGGTGATGCAGTTCATGGGCGTGGCCGATGAGCCAGCGCTCGATGACGCGGTGGTCGGCTTCCAGGTGGAACTGAAGGCCGAGAGTGCGCCCCACCGCGAAGGCCTGATGCGGGAAGCCGGGCGTGTGCGCCAGGGACTGCGCCCCGGCGGGGATCGCGAACTCGTCCCCGTGCCAGTGCAGCACCGGCTCGCCGTCGAGCGGGGCCAGGACCGACTCCCGGCCCTCGGGCGTGAGCGTGAGCGGACCGAAGCCGATCTCGACCGCGCCGGTCGGCCGGACCGCTGCGCCCAGGGACTCGGCGAGGAGCTGCGCGCCGAGGCAGACGCCGAGCGTGGCGCCGCCGCTGTCGAGTCGCGCCGCGACGGCGGCCTTCGAGGAGCGCAGGAACGGGTAGCGATCGTCGTCGTACACCCCGATCGGTCCGCCGAGGACGATGAGCAGGTCGGCTCCGGCGACGGCGTCCGCGTCGAGTTCGTCGATGCCGGCATCGAGGAGGGTGGTCTCGTAACCGCGCTCCGTC
The DNA here is from genome assembly GCF_002871415.1 of Microbacterium sp. UMB0228. Lineage (NCBI taxonomy): Bacteria > Bacillati > Actinomycetota > Actinomycetes > Micrococcales > Microbacteriaceae > Microbacterium > Microbacterium sp. UMB0228. Next base: position 56,018 of record NZ_PNFU01000003.1, read on the forward strand.
AGCAGGGGAGCGAGGATCCCGAGGTCTTCGAAGGGGACGTGGCGGACGGCGACGGCCGTGCGGGGCGTGCGGGACGCGGACATGCACTCTCCTCGGATAGATTTGACCTATGCCAAAAATAGCACAGGAGGTTCAGGGCTCCGAGGTGATCGTGCACGCCGCGGGGGTCCTGTTCGACTGCGATGGCGTGCTGGTGGATTCGGTCCCCTCGGCGGCGATCGCGTGGGACGCCTGGGCCCACTTGTACGCCCCGGGATTCGACTTCCTCCGAGACGCCCCGCACGGCATGCGACCGAGTGAGGTGGTCGCGGCGATCGTCGGGCCGGAGCGGGCTGCCGAGGCGACCGTCGATCTCCTCGCGCGAGAGCTCGCCGTCGCCCCGGCGACCACCGGGATCCCGGGGGCCGCTGCCCTGCTCGCTGCGCTGCCGTCCGAGCTCTGGGCGGTCGCGACGAGCAGCAACAGGGCGGTCGCGACCGCGCGGATGCGGGGTGCGGGCATCCCGGCACCCGCCCTGCTCGTCGCCGCCGAAGACGTGGACCGCGGCAAGCCCGCTCCCGACCCCTACCTCCGCGCCGCGCGTCTGCTCGGGCGGGACCCGCGGGGCTGCGTGGTCTTCGAGGACTCGGCTCCGGGGATCCGTGCGGCGCGGGCGGCCGGCGCGGGGCTCGTGGTCGGGGTGGGCGCCGGCTCCGCGACGGCCCACCCCGATCTCATCGTGCACGACCTCGCCCGTGTGCGCTGGAGCGGCGAGGCGCTGTGCCTGCGAGTGCTCAGCGGAGCGCGCTGAGGGCCTCGTCGATGACGTCCACCGCGACGTCGAGCTGCTCGTCCGTCGTCGTGAGCGTCGGCAGGAAGCGGATCACGTTGCCGTCGCTGCCCGCCGTGAGCAGCAGGATGCCGCGCTGGGCGGCGAACTCCGCGACCATGGAGGCGGCCCCGGCCAGCGGTCGCGTCGTGCCAGGGGTGCTCAGCTCGAAGGCCTGCATGGCACCGATCCCGCGGACGTCGCCGACGACGGCGTGACGGGCGCGCAGCCCCTCGAGCCGCGCGGACAGGTGCGCGCCGATCCGCCGGGCGTCTGCGAAGAAGGTCCCGTGCTCCAGCTCGTCGAACACCGCGAGGGCGGCGGCGATCGAGACCGGGTTTCCGCCGAACGTGCCGCCGAGGCCGCCCGGGTCGGGTGCGTCCATGATCTCGGCGCGGCCGGTCACCCCGGCCAGGGGCAACCCGCCGGCGATGCCCTTCGCCGTGAGCACGAGGTCCGGAACGAGGTCGAAGTGCGTGCTCGCGAACCATGTCCCGGTGCGCCCGAGGCCCGTCTGGATCTCGTCGGCGATGAACACCACGCCGTTCCGGGTGCACCACTCCTGCAGGGTCGGCAGGTAGCCCGCGGCAGGGACGACGAAGCCGCCCTCGCCTTGGATGGGCTCGGCGATGACGGCGGCGAGGTCGTGGACGCCGATGCGCTGTTCGAGATGGGCGATCGTGCGCGCCGCGGCCTCCGTCCCGTCGAGGCCGTCCCGGTAGGGATAGGAATTGGGGACACGGTGGATGTCGGGAGCGAACGGGCCGAACCCGGTCCCGTACGGCGCCGCCTTGTGGTTCATGGCGAGCGCGAGGTTGGTGCGCCCGTGGAACGCGTGGTCGAGGGCGGCGACAGCGCGCCGTCCCGTGTGTCTCCGGGCGATCTTCACCGCGTTCTCGACGGCTTCGGCGCCGGAGTTCGCGAAGGCCGTGCGGGTCTCGTGGGTGCCGGGCACCTTCTCCGCGAGCAGCTCCGCGAGGCGCACGTAGCCCTCGTATGGGGTGACGGTGAAGAGCGTGTGCGTGACCCGATCGAGCTGCTCGGCCGCGGCGGTGACGGCGGCGAGGTTGGTGTGGCCGATCGTCGTCACGCCGATGCCGCTGCCGAGGTCGAGGAACCGGTTGCCGTCCACGTCGGTGACCCAGGGGCCGTCGGCGTGCTCGATGTAGACGGGAAGCACGCTGCCGACGCCGCGGGGGACGACCCGTTGCCGGCGCTCGTGCAGCGCCCGGCTCCGCGGCCCTGGGACCTCGGTGCGCAGGCGCGGAGCCGTCAGTGCGGTGTCGGAGAACAGGCCGGGTGCGGACATAAGAGGGCTCCTTCGCGAAGGGGGTGTCGGCAGGCGCGCGACGTGGTCCCGAAGCTATGTTAGATTTTGACCTATGTCAAAGTCTGAGCATGTCGGAGACGGCGCCGCGCGCTACCCGACGGCCGTCACCGCCGCGGATTTCCGTGCCAACCTCGCCGCCGTCCGCGCCCGTATCGACGCCGCCGCCGAGCGTGCGGGACGGGAACCCGGTGCGGTGCACCTGCTCCCGGTGAGCAAGACCGTCTCGACCGAGCGGGTGCGGGTGGCCATCGGCGCGGGGCTGCACCGGCTCGGGGAGAACAAGGTGCAGGAAGCCGTACGGAAGAACCGGGAGACGGCCGATCTCGACGTGGACTGGGTCGTCATCGGCCATCTGCAGACGAACAAAGCGAGAGACGTCGCCTCCTTCGCCGCCGAGTTCCAGGCGCTCGACCGGCTCCGGGTCGCGGAGGCCCTCGACCGGCGTCTGCAGGCCGCGGGGCGCAGCCTCGACGTGTACGTGCAGGTGAACACCTCGGCCGAGGACTCGAAGTTCGGGATGCCGCCTGAGGAGCTCCCGGCGTTCCTCAAGGCCCTGCCGTCCTACGGTGCCCTCCGTGTCCGCGGGCTGATGACGCTCGCGCTGCTCACACCGGACGATGCCCGGGTGCGGGAGTGCTTCGCGCTGCTGCGCACTCTTCGGGACAGGGCGCGCGAGGAGACCCCCGAACTCATCGGCGACGGCGCCCTGTCGATGGGCATGTCCGGCGACTATGAGATCGCCGTCGAGGAGGGGGCGACGTGCGTGCGGGTCGGGCAGGCGATCTTCGGTGCGCGTGCCGTCCCCGACAGTCACTACTGGCCGGAGGGCTGACCCTGCTCAGTCCTCGGTGCGGAAGCCGGCCGCCTTGTGCGTGCCGTCGCAGAAGGGCTTGAGCGCGGAGAGCCCGCAGCGGCATAGGGCCACGGTGCGTCGGCGCGGGTCGATCACCGTGCCATCGCTCGCGTGCAGCTCGATCTCGCCGCGCACGAGCAGCGGGCCGTCGGGGTACGCGGTGACCGTGACCGGTTCGTCCCGGCCGCTCATGCGGTCGTCCTCTCCCGCAGTGCCGAGCGCCCTTCGCTCCAGGCGTCGAGGGTGTGGGCTCCGGCCCAGCCGTCGACCGTGAGGCACGCGGCCGCGCCGAACAGGATGTCCGCCAGCAGTTCCGGACGGTCCTCGGCGAGGCTGCCCGCGAGGTCACGGGCGGCGATCTGCTCGTGCACCGCGTCGGCCTCCACATGCTCCTCGAAGTACGCGGCGACCTCGTCGGCGAACCCCAGCCGGTGCAGACCGTCGGCGTAGAACCGGCACGGGATGGACGAGGTCATCTCGTAGGCGGCGAGATGACCGACGATCGCGCCGACGAGCCGGCGGTTGAGCCCGAACAGGCTCATCATGTTGTGCGAGGCGAGCGTGATCGCCGGAGCGTCGTCGACATAGGCGCCGTACGTGTCGTCGAGTCCTGCGGCGCGCAGCGCTCGGGCGTAGAGCTCCGCATGCACCCGCTGCGGGCGGCCGCCGCCGTACTCGTCCGACTGGATCTCCACGAGCGCGGCCTTGGGGCGCCCGGTCAGCCGCGGAATCGCCCACGAGTGCGGATCGGCCTCCCGCAGCGTGTACACCGATCGCAGGATCAGGGACTCCTCGGCCTGCTCGCGGGTGGCCTTCCTGGCGATGTGGCGCGACAGGCTGGGGCCGGTGTCCGCGGCGGCGAGGGCGAACAGGGCGCGACCCACGGCGTCGACCGTGGGTTCGGGAAGCTCGGGCACCGGCACGGTGTCACGCAGCGCGGCCTCGAAGGCGTCCTCGAGGATGCGGCGTGCCGTGACCACCCCGGCATCCCACTCGAGAGTCGCATCCAGCTGCGGAAGCGAGCCGTAGGAGGACGCGTAGAGGATGAACAGGGCGAGCTGGATGTCGTCGTCCCTGACCACGTCGTCGCTCGCGGCGACGGCTGCGGCGGCGAGGTCGGGGAGGGTGGCGGCGTCGTCACCGCGACCCGTGAGGACGCCGAGGACGGCGCTCGACAAGGGGCCGCGCGGCGAGAAGGCGACGGCGGTGTCGGCGTCGAGGGTGGAAACGGTCATGAGGAGGGGCTCCCATCGGATCGATCACCCGCATCCTCACCCGCGCGAGCGGCGACCGCCAGGGACTTGACGCCGAGGCGCTCGGCAGGCAAGCGCATCGGGGCACAGCTCGCCGAGACGCCGTCGGAGCTGGCCGTGTACGCGACCGCGCGGGGGACGAGGGAGGCTCATCGCGGCTGAGGCGTCGGCTGCGCCGGGGCGTCGGCGGGCGGGGCCGCGGCCTCCGAGGGGTTCCGGCGGATCCCGATCCACGACACGACGCCGCCGAGCACGAGGAGCGCCGCCGTCACCCACGCGGCGTTGTGGAAGCCGTCGAGGTCGAGCGTGCCGCCGACGATGGTTGACAGCATCGCGACCACGAGCAGACCGGCGACGCGGGAGACGGCGTTGTTCACGGCGGAGGCGATGCCGGAGTGGTTCTCATCGATGGCCCCGAGGATCGCGGCCGTCAGCGGGGCGACGGTGAGCGACAGGCCCAGACCCATCACGATCATGGCCGGGAGCACCTGCGCCCAGTAGTCGAACGCGGCGTTCACGGTCAGCAGCATCAGCGCTCCGGCGGCCATGATCAGCGGCCCGACGGTCATGAAGATGCGCGGGCCCCAGCGCCCTGCCCACCGGCCGGCACGGGAGCTCAGCAGGATCATCAGGATCGTCATCGGCAGGCTCGCGAGCCCCGCCGCCGTCGCGCTGAGTCCCGCCCCCTGCTGGAGGTAGACGCCGACGACGAAGCCGTTGAGGGAGAGCGCGGCGTACACGAACAGCGTGGCGAGGTTGCCCCACCCGAAGTCGCGCACCCGGAACAGCCAAAGCGGCATGAGCGGCGCGGCCGAGCGGCCCTGGCGCCACAGGAAGACGGCGAAGAGCGCGGCCCCGGCCACGGCGGGGATCCAGATCGCGGGGGAGGCCCACCCGAGATTCGGCTGCTCGATGAGGGCGAAGACGATGGCGCCCAGGCCCAGGGCGCACAGTGCACCGCTCCACCAGTCCACGCGGACGCCTCGCGGGTGCTCCGGCAGATGCAGGCGGGCGAGCAGCACCAGCGTCACCCCGATGGGGAGGACGTTGATGAGGAACACGAAGCGCCAGGACAGGAAGTCGACGAAGAGCCCGCCGAGCAGGGGACCGACCAGTTGAGCGGCCGTGGTGAAGGCAGTCCAGACGCCGATGGCCCTCGCCTGCAGATCGCCGCGCATGGTCGCGGTGATGAGCGCGAGGGAGCTGGGGACAAGCAGGGCCCCGGCCGCCCCCTGGGCCCCGCGGGCCACGATGAGCATGAGCGGGTCGATCGCGGCGGCGACCGCGACGGACGCGATGCCGAAGGCGATGAGGCCGATCCGCATCACCAGCACCCGTCCGTAGGCGTCGGACAGGGAGCCGGCGAGCAGGATCAGCGCGCTGAGGGTGATGAGGTACGCGTCGACGACCCACTGCTGCGTGGTGATCCCGCCGCCGAGCTCCTCGCTGATGGCGGGAAGGGCGACGTTCACCACTGTCCCGTCGAGGAACGTGACGAACGAGGCCAGCACGGCGATCGCGATGACGAGCCGCTGGAGCGGGGCGAAGGATGACACAGGCCGACCCTACTCCGGGCGACGGACGCGAGGGCCGGTCAGGCGGCCGGTGTTCCGGTACCTTCCTGCAGGAGCCGTCGGAGCGCGGGGAGCCCGTCCCGTGCGTGCGCCGCACGCTGCCGGGCCGCGCCGGTCCCGTCGGCCCGTATCCGCGCGAGGCCCGCCTGCACCGCGTCCGCATCGCCGAGCTCGTCCAGCACCGGGCCGATGTCGTCGAGCAGGTGCTCCGCCACGGTCCAGGCCGGGGCGATCTCGCCCGTGAGCGGATCCAGGAGGCGGGCCGTCATCCCGGCTCGCGACGCCATCCAGATCGACGCGTCGATCGTCTCCGTCTCATCGGCGACGATCCGCTGGCCGGACGACAGGGCGATCCCGCGGGTCAGCAGCGCGGAGAGGACGGCGTCCTCCGCGGTGAGCTGCGTGTCCGCGACGCGCGCCTCGACGGTCGGGTAGCGCTCGGAGAGGCGCACCGCCCAGGAGAGGGAGGTCGCGTCGCCGATGGTCCCGATGTCGAGGAGCTGGTCCACGCGCGTGCGGTAGTCGTCGACGTCGGCGAACCGGGGCGGGCACCACGACGAGGGGAGTCGGCGGATGAGCATGCTCCGCCAGCTCGCGAAGCCCGTGTCGAGATCGTTGCCGAACGGGCTGTTCGTGCTGAGGGCGAGCAGCAGGGGGAGCCACGCGCGAAGCCGATTCAGAGCGCGGACCCGCTCCTCCTCGTCCGGCACCTCCACGTGCACGTGCAGGCCGTTGACCTCGTGCTCGCGGGTGAGGTGCGCCAGCCGCCGCGCGACGTCGTCGTAGTGCGCCGACGGCGAGAGGCGCGGCGAACGGAGAGTGGTGAACGGCGCGCCGGTCGGAGCCGCGATCGCGCGCCGGACGCGGGCCTGCCTCCCGATGGTCGTGCGCAACGCCGTCAGCTGCTGGACGGCCTCGGTGCCGCTGCGTACCGGATCGGTGAGCGCCTCGACCTGCGAGGCCAGGTACTCGGTGGTCACGCGTCCGGCGGTGACGTCATCGCCGATGCGCTCCAGGATGTCACCGCTGAGGGCGACGGGGACGAGCGAATCCTCATCAAGCAGGAGGAACTCCTCCTCGATCCCGAAGCGCGTCATCCGGGTCAGTGGTTTCGCAGTTCGGAGATGAGCTCGGCCTTGCGCTTGCCGCTGTAGCCGGTGAGGCCCAGCTCCTTGGCGCGCTTCCGCAGCTCGGGAACGGTCCAGTCCTCGTAGTCCCCGTGCTTCCCGCCGCGGCGGCCGACGGAGCTGCGGCCGTCTCGTGCGGCCGCGTTCGAGATGCGGGCGGCCTTCTCCTTCGAAGCCCCGTCATCGCGGAGCTCTTCGTACAGCTCCGGATCCTTCAGCGAGTTGTTGCGTCGTCCTGGCATTGCTCTGCTCCTTCGCGCATCGAAAGGGTGGAAGTCAACCCCCTCCAGAGAGGGTGTGGTCCGGGTCTAGCGTGAGGTCACCGCAGTCGGGCGCCCGCGCCCCCAGAGAAGGGAAAGACCGATGAACATCCTCCTGATCATCGTCATCGTCATCGCCGTGATCCTCGCGATCACCGGAGGACTGGTGCAGTCGCTCCAGTTCCTGCTGTGGGTCGGTCTGGTGCTCCTGGCCATCGCCGTGATCGCCTGGCTGATCCGAGCGATCACCGGCAGCCGCAAGGTCTGACCCGAGTGCGGAGGGGGAGGCTCGCCATCGGCGAGCCTCCCCCTCTTCATGGGTTCAGCGGGTAGGGGATCAGCGGTTGAACGCGTCCTTGACGCTGTCGCCGGCCTTGCCCGCCGCGTCCTTCACGTTCTCGCCGGCCTGCTTCGCGTCGGCCTTCACCTGATCCGCCTGACCTTCGGTCTCGAGCTTCTCGTTGTCGGTGAGCTTGCCGAAGCCTTCCTTGACCTTGCCACCCAGCTTCTCAGCGGAATTCTTCATGTCATCTGCGCCACTCATAAGAGGCTCCTCTCCTGGACGGATCGATTGCTCTTCGAGCGTCGCACCGGCGTCGCGGTCCGTCCACGGGATTGACATTCACCGACGGGCGTGTCAGCGTTCCGCCCCCATCGACTCCCGACCGCACAGGGGTTAGCCTGGCGCCAGGCGGGTGTCCTGCCCGTCGTCCTGGACGAAGGGAGCGGTGTGCGATGGACGCGATGATGATGGGTGCCATGTCCAAGAACATGGAGTCGATGCCCGACATGGCGATGATGGACATGTCGGTGCTCCAGGCCTGTATGGACGCGTGTGCCGCCTGCGAGCAGGCCTGCACCGTGTGCGCGACGCAGGAGATGGACTGCGCCCCCGCGTGCATGAACTGCGCGGACATGTGCCACACGATGATGCGATCGATGCTCCGCATGCAGGGGATGACCCCGGCCACGATGATGGCGATGCTGGACGCGTGCATCGCGATGTGCCAGATGTGCATGGACGAGTGCATGCAGCACGCCGATCACAGTGACGTCTGCCGCCTCTGCGCTCAGGCGTGCCAGGCCTGCATGAACGCGTGCATGGCAGTCCGCGACATGATGATGGCGAGCGCCTGACCCGAGGGGATCAGGCCCTCGTCACACGACGGCGACGTTGAAGCGGGTGCGTCCCACGGCGAGCACGGCGTAGTCCAGGTGGAGGGCGACCGGGCTGCCGATGGCGGCCTCCAGCGCGGCGCCGGAGCCGTTCCACAGAGTGTGCGTGGTGCCGTCGAGCGTGCGGACGACGAGGTCTCCGGCGACCGGATCCGCTGCGGTCACGAACGCGTCCGCCCATCGCGCCGGGGTCGCCGCCGCGAGGCGCTCCTGGATCAGGTGCAGGGCGTGGCCGGGGGCCGACGAGGAGCAGCGGCCGCCGTTCCGGCACATGCACGTCGCACGCTCACGCACCTCGAGGGGCGGACGGCGGTGCAGCGGCGTGGACACGGGGACTCCTTCGGATCGGCGTCCGGCCAGAGTACGTCGACCGTGTCGGGATCCCGCAGCGATCCCGACACGCGGCGAAACAAACGGGTGTAGGCTCGCGGGGTGCTGTCGTCGATGAGCGCCCCCAGGGCGCGGAGCGGAGCTGCAGGCGCGTTCAGCGCCGCAGGCAGAGGCTGAGGACCGGCCGGAGGCGGAACCCCGTCCCCGGTGCTGCGTCGTACCCCGGCATCGTCCGGGTGATCCTCTGATCCGTCTCGCCGTTCCGGCGATCACACCGAAAGCTCTTCCTCATGCGTCCCATCGACGAGCGCGGCCTGCGCGCCTCCTTCTGCAACGCCTCCCGCAAGGAGGTCTCCGACATCACCCTGCCGCCCGGCTTCGCCGAGACCGATTTCGACCGGCTCGACTACCTCGGGTGGATCGACCCGAAGCTGCCCCGGCGCGCCTATGTCGTCGTGTGGATCGACGACGAGCCTGTGGGAGTCGTGCTGCAGCGCGCCGAGCAGCGCGTGCTCGCCCGCGCCCAGTGCTCGTGGTGCGAGGACGTGACGCTCCGCAACGACGTGCAGCTCTACGTGGCTCGCCGTGCCGGGGCCGCCGGTCGCAAGGGCGACACGGTCGGTGTGCTCGCGTGCGCGGAGTTCGGCTGCAACGCGGCGGTGCGCACGCTCCCGCCATTGGCCTATCCGGGGTACGACCGCGAGCTCGCGCGCGAGATGCGCATCCTGCGGCTGCAGGAGCACGTGACCGGATTCGTGCGCGAGGTCGCCCGGACCGACTAGGCCGTCACGGCGCGGACATGCGCGAGGGCGGGTGCCGCCCACGCCGCCGACAGCCGGGCGAACGCTTCGAAGCTGCGTCCGCCCGGCCAGTCGGCCGGCAGCATCGCCGGAGGCAGTCCCGGATCGGTGTAGGGCAGCACCCGCCAGCGGTCGATGAGGTGCACGTACGCGGGGAACGGCGCATCGGGGAGCGCCGCGAGCGAGGCCTGGAAGGCTTCGTGCTCGCCGCGCAGCGCGTCCAGGTCCCACCACGCCGCCGCGGCCTCGGCCAGCGTGCCGGCCGGGGCGGGGGCCGACGCGTCGAACAGCGTCGCCCAGCGGCGGGCACCGAGCTCGTCGAGGATCTGCTCCGCCTCCGCCCTGAGGTGCCCGGGGCAGATCCACAGGGCGGGGGAGACCACGCCGGCGCCGATCCACTGCAGGCGCCGGCGCAGTTGATGACGCACGCTGCGCGCACTCTCCGGGATCGAGAATGACACGAGGCACCACGGATCGTCGTCGGTCATCTCCTGCATCCGGAAGATCCGGCGGTCGCCGCGCTCCAGCATCGGCACCGCTGCCGGGCTCAGCCGGTAGCCGACGGCGTCGCGGTGCTCCGGCAGGAGTAGGCCCTTCTGCTTGAGGCGGGCGATGCCCGTCCGGGCGGGAGCGGCGGGGATGCCGAGGTCGGCGGCCAGCGCCACGAGATCGGCGGCCGAGATCCAGCCTCCGAGCGGGCGCAGATACAGGCCGATCAGGGTGCGCAGGAGCGAGGCGGTGCTGCCCGGGCGGGCGTCGATGTCATCGAGCACGACCGGCGCCGCGGGGTCAGGAGACACCGGACTCCAGCGCATCCCTGACCGCGAGCACCCCGGCGACGGTCTCGGCGTGCGAGGTGCTGAGCGGCGACAGTCCGAGCCGGATCCCATCAGGGAAGCGGAAGTCGGGGATGACGCCGTCGGCCCAGAGCCTCCGGGTGACCTCGCGGAAGTCGGGGTGGCCGATCGTGATGTGTCCGCCGCGTCGCGCCGGGTCGCGAGGGCTGAGCAGGCGGACATCCAGCGGCGCGAGCAGCTCGTCGTACGCCCGGACCGCGAGCGCGGTGAGCGACTCCGACTTCGCGCGCACGCCGTCGATCCCCGACTGCTCGATGAGGTCGATCATCCCCTGCATCGCGAGCATCGAGGTCACCGGGGGCGTGCCGCTGAGGAGCTGACGGATGCCGTCGGCGGGGACGTACTCCGGGCCCATGGCGAAGATGTCGGCTGCGCTCCACCAGCCCTGGATCGGCTGCCGCAGCAGGCCCTGCAGGTCGTGGCGGAGGTAGGCGAACGCGGGCGATCCCGGGCCGCCGTTGAGGTACTTGTAGGTGCAGCCGACGGCCATGTCGACGCCCCAGTCGTCGAGCTGCATCGGCACGACGCCCGCCGAGTGGCAGAGGTCCCACAGCATGAGCGCCCCCGCGTCATGGACGACGGCGGTGATGGCGGCCATGTCGGCGAGGGCGCCGGAGCGGTAGTCGACGTGGCTGAGCGAGACGAGCGCGGTCCGCTCGGAGACCACGGCCGCGACGTCGTCGACCGTGACGCCGTGCACCGGGTCGGGCGTGATCCAGCGCAGCGTGGCCCCCATCTCCGCCGCGACGCCCTCGGCGAGGAACCGGTCGGTGGGGAAGTTCCCCTCCTCGATCACGAGCTCCGTCCGCCCCGCGGGTCCCTGAGCCGCGCCCGCCGTGGGTCCCTGAGCCGCGCCCGTGGGTCCCTGAGCCGCGCCCGTGGGTCCCTGAGCCGCACCCGCGGGTCCCTGAGCCGCACCCGTGGGTCCCTGAGCCGCACCCGTGGGTCCCTGAGCCGCGCCCGTGGGTCCCTGAGCCGCACCCGTGGGTCCCTGAGCCTGTCGAAGGGCCCCCCGCATGAGCTTGTAGAGCAGGACGCTCGTGGAGTCGGACACGACCGTCTGCCCCGCGCCCGCGCCGAGGGCGACGGCGCCGATGCGGTCTCCGAGCTCCATCGGCAGGGCCATCCACTGCTCGTCCCAGGAGCGGATGAGGCGGGTGCCCCAGTCCTCGCGCACGAACGCGGCGAGTTTCTCCGGCACGTCGCGCAGCGGCCGCCCGAGCGAGTTGCCGTCGAGGTAGGCGGTGACGCCCGGGGCCTCGACGAACGCGTCGAGGTGCGCGGCGAGCGGGTCGGCCGCGTCCAGGGCGCGGGCGGCGTCGAGGAGGGCGGTGTCGGCGGAGCGGTCGGTCATGTCACACCTTCAGGTCGGCGGCGGTGAGGGGGCGGGCGGCCAGGGGATCGGCGGATCGCGGTGGCAGCAGGAGGAGGAGAGCGCGGGGATCGAGCGGGTCGACCGGCGCGAGGGCGCGGAGGAGGGCGTCGTCGTCGAGCCCGGCGGTGCGGAGGGCATGGACCTCGTCGGGGTTCAGGTCGACGGGGGTCGGACCGTTGCCCATGTCGGTGCCGTAGCGGACGGTGCCGCCGGCGGCATGGAAGCGGGCGGCGTTGTCGATCGCGATGGCCCTCGCGGCGGGATCGTGGATGGCGAGGGTGCTGATCCAGGAGGCCCGGACGGCCTGCTCCGCGATCTCCTCGTCATCCAGACGCTCGGTGAACGGGGCGTGCGCGAGCTGGCTCGCTCCGAGGCGGACGACGCGCTGGGCCTCGCCAGGGCCCTCGGCGTGGGCGACGACGGGGAGGCCGTGCGCAGCGGCGAGCTCGACGATCGCGCGGAAGAGGGCGTCGGAGAAGACCGGGCCGGCGGTGCTGTTGCTCGCGACCTTGATGCCGGAGGCACCGGCCGCCGCCAATTCCTCGATAACGGTCGCGGCCGCCGCGGAGTCGGCGATCTCCCGGACCGAACCCGCCGGCGCCCATGCACGGTCCGAAGGGTACCCGCCGGGGGGAGTGAGGAACGCGCCGGCGTAGTCGACGGTGCGCGACGCGTCAGAATCGCGTCGGGTCGACGAATCTCCGGAGTGGTGCCGGGCGATCCCCGCGACCGTGGACGGATCGCCGCCGAGGTCGACCACCCGCCCGAGGCGCGACGAGGCCAGGAGTGCATGGTCGACGAGCTGCAGATGCACGTGGTGGTCGGTGAAGCCGCCGACGATGCGTCCGACCAGGGGTGGGGTGCCGGGGGAGGGTGCCTCGTCGCGGAGCTGGGGGCGCCCGTCTGCGCCGAGCCCGACGACGCCGTCGCGCCAGCGCTCGCCGCCGAAGAACGTCGCCGCGAGCATCAGGAGCCGAGCTCGGTGCGGACGGTGTGGAGCTCTGGGAAGAACGTCAGGTCGAGGGCGCGCTGCAGGAAGCCGACGCCGCTCGATCCACCCGTGCCGGCCTTCATCCCGATGGTCCGGGACACGGTCTTGAGGTGGCGGAAGCGCCAGAACTGGAAGTTGTCCTCGAGGTCGACGAGGTCCTCGCAGGCCTCGTAGAGGTCCCAGTGGGTGCGCGGGTCTTGATAGATCGCGCGGATGGCGGGTACGAGGGCCGGGGTCTCGCGGTACGGCTGGCGCACGTCCCGGTCGAGGATCTCGCGCGGGACGGGGAGCCCGCGGCGCGACGCGTAGCGGAGGAACTCGTCGTACAGCGTGGGCTTCTCCCACTCGGCCGTGAGGAGCGCGAGGTTCGCGGGGTGGTCGCGGAAGACGCTCAGCATCTTCTCGTTCTTGTTGCCCAGCGCGAACTCGACGGCGCGATACTGCACCGACTGGAAGCCGGACGAGTTGCCGAGCGCGCCACGGAACTGGGCGTACTCCGTCGGGGTCAGTGTCGCGAGCACCGACCACTGCTGCGTCATCACGTCCTGGATGCGCTTGACCCTGGCGATGCGCTTGAGGGCGTCGCGCAGGTCGTCGGCCGCGAGCAGCTCCCGCGCCGAGCTGAGCTCATGCAGCAGCTGCTTCAGCCAGAGCTCCGTCGTCTGGTGCTGGATGATGAACAGCATCTCGTCGTGGTGCTGCGGGGCGCTCACCGGGTGTTGTGCCGTGAGGAGCTGGTCGAGCGCGAGGTACGAGCCGTAGGTCATGCGACCGGAGAGGTCCGTGACGATCCCGGACTCGAGCGCGCGTTCGTTCTCGGTGTGCATCCCGTGAACATATCACTTCCGTGCCGGTCGTCACAGAGACGTTATGTCCAGATCCCGGTCCAGCTGCACGACCCGGCGACAGCGGCACGGGTATCCGGAGCGTTCGGTCGTGCGCCCGTGCCCGGCTCGTGCATCCGTGGCGGGGTCGTGCACCCGTGCCCGGTCCGCCTGCACGACCGGGGGACGGATGGACAGACGTCCGGCGGAACGAGTCGTGCGTCCGTGGCGGGGTCGTGCAACGGTGGCAGCCCCGCGCCGGACGAAAGGGGCCGGGTCAGCGGGTGTGCGCGTCGAGGAAGGCGATGGTGTCCGCGAGCGCCTTCCGGGCCTCGGGGAGATCGAGGTGGAACTGGTACTCGTGCGGGAGCTCCGGCTCGTGCGGCGCGGGCCAGAACACCGGCGTCACGTCGACCCCGAGCTCCTGGAGCCGCTTCGACATCGGGATCGACTGGAGCCAGGTGAGCCCGTCGCCGTTGCCGCCGGAGATGTAGGTCGCGGGGAAGTCGGCCGTGACCCAGTCGACGGTCGACATCGTGGCGCCTGTCGAGTCCTCCGCCCAGGTCTTCGTGCCGGAGTACGCCCACATCGCCGACTTGAAGCCCCATCCCGCGACCCCGTCGAGTTCTGCCAGTGCGGCGAGGTCGTAGACGCCGCAGTTCAACACGGTCGCGACGAGCTGATCGGCGCGGATCGACGGGCGGATGCCGAGGATCTCGGCGTAGTCCGGATTCGTGATGAGCGTCGCCATCTGGCTGGCGAGCTGGGCCCCGGCGGAGTCTCCTGCCAGCACGATGCGCCGCGGATCGACGCCCAGTTCCGCCGCGTGCGCGTCGATGTAGGCGAGGGCCTCGTCGAGCTGGTGGACGGCGAGCGGATACACGCCCTCGGGTCCGCGGGTGTAGTTCACGCCGATGGTCGTGTAGCCCTCCGCGGCGAGGATGCGGAGGTACGGGTCGACGTCCTCCTTCGATCCCGAGATCCAGGCGCCTCCGTGGATCCACACCACGGTCGGCAGTGCGCCGTCGGCGGACGCGGGGCGGAAGACGTCCATCGTCGTGTCCGCGCCGGCGTCACCGTAGGCGACATTCTTCCGCTCGTCGAGGGCGGTGTCCGGGACATGCTTCGTCATCTCGGCGGCGGTCTCGTCACCGCCCTTCGTGAACACGGAGCGGATGATCATCGCGGACGGCCAGGGGGTGAGCGCGCCGACGATCGCGGCGACGGCGGCGACCGCGGCGAGGGTGCCCACGGCGATCTTCGTGCGACGCCAGGGCTTGCGGGCAGGCTTCGAGGGGGCGGGCGCGGCGTTGCTCCTGAGGTCTTCCACGGCCTCAGTGTGCCAGCATCCCTCCTCGTGGGATCGAAAACGTTCCGGAATCCCCGCACAAGGGTGCGTTTTTGATCCCGACGCCGGGTCGGGCCTGGGGAGGGGGGTCAGGGGGAGAGGAGGGGGGCGGTGTCGGTCACGGTGACCTGCGGGGGATACAGGGACATCACCTGCACGGCGGCGGCGTGGTTCTCGGCCGTGGAGCCGGCGCAGGCATCCGCCGCGAGCGTCACGCGTGCCCCGGCGTCCGCGGCAGCGAGAGCGGTGGACACGACGCAGCAGTCCGTGGACACACCTGCGAGCACGATCCGACCACCGCGCCCCACGATCGCCTCCAGCTCCGGACCCCACTTGCCGAACGTCGGGAGGTCGACGGTGGGATGAGGAGACAGGCCTTCCGCCTCGGGGACGAGCGCGTACAACGGGTCGTCGGCGGGGCGGTCGGCGAACGGCCACGCGGCGAAGTAGTCGCCCCAGGAGGTCGAGCGGTCGGCCGTCGGCAGCCACCGGGTCACGAGCACGCGCTCGCCGAAGGCGTCCGCGAGGCGCCGGATGTTCGTCATCGCGGAGGCGAAGAACGGCGAGCCCCAGGCGGAGTCGGGCGACGCGAAGATCACCTGCGGATCGACCACCACGAGCCAGCTCTCGCCCGGAGAGCCTGCCGCCTCCTCGGCCCCGGATCCTGTCGCCCCCTGGGTCCCTGAGCCCGCCGCCCCCTGGGTCCCTGAGCCTGCCGCCCCCTGGGTCCCTGAGCCTGTCGAAGGGCTCACGACTCCTGCCGCCGGATCTTCCCCGCCCGCGCGAACCAGGTCACGAGGAACGAGAGCACGAGCGCCATGAACACCCCGAGGTTCGCGTACGCCCAGTCCCCGTCCGTTCCGCCGACGAGGAACAGGAGGTATCCCTGCCAGTTGTTCCACGGCGCCGCGTCGGCGAAACCGTTGAGCACGAGGCCCCAGCCGATCACGCTCGCGACGACCATGGTGCCGATCGCGGTCCAGTCCCAGGCGCCGTAGCGGCCGCGGCTGTCGAACAGGGCCTCCTCGTCGTAGTCCTTCCGGCGACGCAGGATGTCGGCGATGAGGATGCCGGCCCAGGAGGCCAGCGGCACGCCGAGGGTGATGAGGAAGCTCTGGAACGGGCCGAGGAAGTCGGTCGCGAAGAACACCACGAAGATGGTGCCCGCGGTGAGGATCGCGCCGTCGATCGCCGCCGCCGACGGCCGCGGGATGCGGATGCCGAGGCTGAGCAGGGTCAGGCCGGAGGAGTAGATGCCGAGCACCGCGCCGGAGACGAGCGCGAGCACGGCCGTGAACAGGAACGGCACGAGCACCCACACGGGCAGGATGCTCGCCAGTGCACCGATCGGATCGGCGGCGATCGCGACCATGAGCTCCTCGTCCGATCCCGCGAGCAGCAGACCGAAGACGACGAGGATGACCGGTGCCACCGAGCCGCCGATGGTGTTCCAGGCGACGATCGCCCCGTCGGACGCGGTGCGCTTCTGGTAGCGCGACCAGTCCGCGGCGATGTTGATCCAGCCCAGCCCGAATCCGGTCATCACCATGACGAGCGCGCCGACGACCTGGCCGATGCCCCCGTCAGGACGGGCCAGCACCGCGGCGAGGTCGATGGTCGGCGCGGCGAGGATGATGTAGACGATCGTCACGATGCCGGTGATCCACGTCAGCACCGACTGCAGCCGCATGATCGTGTGATACCCGAGCACGGAGGCCGCGACGATCAGCGCGGCGACGATCACGGTCGCGAGGATCTTCAGCAACAGGCTGTCGCCGTCGCCGCCGAGCTGCGTGATGACGGTCGCCGTCGCGAGCACGGCCATGATCGCGAGGAACGTCTCCCACCCGATCGACGTGAGCCAGGACACGATCCCCGGCACCTTCTGCCCCTGCACGCCGAACGCGGCCCGGGAGAGCACCATCGTCGGCGCCGACCCGCGCTTGCCCGCGATCGCGATGAGCCCGCAGAGCAGGAACGACACGACGATGCCGATGACCGAGACGACCGTCGCCTGCCAGAAGGAGATGCCGAAGCCGAGCACGAACGAGCCGTACGACATCCCGAACACCGAGACGTTCGCCGCGAACCACGGCCAGAACAGGTCACGGGGCTGGGCGGTCCGCTCGGACTCGGGGATGATCTCGATGCCTGCACGCTCGATGAGAGCCGGCCTGATGTCGGTCATCCTCACATCCTGGCACTCCGGGGGCGCACTCCGCGCGGCCCGATTCAGCCGGCGAAGAAGGCCCCGGCCACGCGGGTCAGGTCGTGCAGGTCCGAGACCCCGGCGAGCTCGCGGGCGGAGTGCATCGAGAGGATCGGGATGCCCACGTCGACCGTGCGGATGCCGAGCCGGGTTGCGGTGATCGGGCCGATCGTCGAGCCGCACGGCACGCTGTTGTTCGAGACGAACTCCTGCGTCACCACCTGGGCCCGATCGCACCAGTTCCGCCACGAGGCGGCGCCGACCGCATCGGTCGCATAGCGCTGGTTGGCGTTGAGCTTGAGGATGGGTCCGGAGCCGAGCACGGGCTGCACGACGGGGTCGTGCCGGCCGATGTAGTTCGGGTGCACGGAGTGCCCCACGTCGCTGGACAGGCACCACGACGACGCGTACGCCTGGCGGCGGGCGGAGCCGTCGGCGCCGAGTCCTGCGTACAGCCGCTCCAGGACGTCCTCGAGGAAGGGGCCTGCGGCGCCGGAGCGCGACTCGGAACCGAGCTCTTCGTGGTCGAACGCGGCGAGGATCGCGATCGGCGCGCCCGCCACGGGGGCGTGTGCCGCGAGGGCCACGACGCCCGCGTGCACGGAGGCGAGGTCGTCGAGCCGGCCGGAGGCGAAGAACGCGTCGTCCTTGCCGAACACGGCGCCCCGCGCGGCGTCGGCGACCACGACGTCGTAGCCGCGGATCTCTGCGGCGTCGATGCCGGCGGAGTCGGCGAGCTCGGCCAGCAGATCGGCCTCGGTCGGATCGCCCAGACCCCACACCGGCTGCGTCTCGGTCTGCTTGTCGAGCGCGAGGCCGTTGTTGACCCCGCGATCGAGGTGGATGGCGAGCTGGGGGAGGCGCAGCAGGGCTCCGGTGTCGGCGAGGACGACCCGGCCGTCGGCGAGGGCGAGCCGGCCCGCGAGGCGCAGCTCCCGGTCGAGCCAGGAGTTCAGCAGCGGACCGCCGTACACCTCTACGGCGGCCTGCAGCCAGCCGCGGGCTCCGGTGGTCGGCTGCGGCTTGAGCTTGAAGCCGGGGGAGTCGGTGTGCGCCCCGAACACGTGCACGGGCGTCGTGGCGGTCGCGTCCTCCGGCACCACCCACGCGATCGTCGCGCCGTCGCGGACCACGAGGTACCGGCCTCCGGGCTGCGCAGGCCAGGCGTCCTCCTCCTGGAGTCGTGTGAATCCGGCCTCCTCCAGGCGGCGGGCCGTCTCGGCGGCAGCGTGATAGCTCGACGGGGAAGCGGCGACGAAGTCGGCGAGGTCCTCGGCGTGGGCGAGGGCGTCCGGGGTGACGGGCATGGCATGACCTTCCTGCGCGGGGTGTCCTTCGAGCGTAGTCGCGCCGGTCACCGCGCCCTTCCCGGTCGGGGATAGGGTGGTGGCGATAGCGCCTAGGGTTCCGGGGTCTGCGCCCGTCTGGTCCGAGCGGCGCCACGGTCCTCCTCCGCAGGGGGACCGTCATCTGACAGGACAAAAGCCCGGAGGACCCGATTCGTCGCGCCCGCG
The DNA here is from genome assembly GCF_002871415.1 of Microbacterium sp. UMB0228. Lineage (NCBI taxonomy): Bacteria > Bacillati > Actinomycetota > Actinomycetes > Micrococcales > Microbacteriaceae > Microbacterium > Microbacterium sp. UMB0228. The sequence goes on from NZ_PNFU01000003.1 coordinate 74,647, forward strand.
GCGGAGGGAAGGGTCTGCCGTGTCCGCTGTCGCTCTCGTCCTCGTCCTCGCCGCCGCGATCGCCCACGCGTCCTGGAACGTCATCGCGCACGGCATCAGCCGCGCCGGCTCGCCGTTCCTGTGGTGGGGTGCGGTCGCCAGCACGGTCGTCTGGATCGGCGCCGTGCCGTTCACGGGCGGACTCGGTGCGGCCGACCTCGGCTCGTTCGCGCTCGGGGTCTCGGTCTCCGCGGTCCTGCACGTCGCGTACATGGCCGTGCTGCAGCGCGGCTACCGGGAAGGCAGCCTCTCGACCGTCTACGCGACGGCGCGGGGCACCGGCCCCTTCCTCTCCGTGATCGTCGCCGTGCTCCTGCTCGGCGAACGCCCCTCGGCCCTGGCGCTCGTCGGCGTCGCGGCGGTGATCGCCGGGGTCGTCGCGATCGGGTTCGTCGACCGCCGTCCGGCGGGCAGCCGGCGCCGTGTCGACCCCGGGCTCCTGTTCGGTGCCCTCACCGGCGTCGCGATCGCGGTCTACACGATCTGGGACGCCCACGCCGTCCGGGAGTGGGAGCTGTCTCCCGTGGCGTTCATGGTCGGCACCACTCTGCTGCAGGTGCCGTTCTACTCCGTGGCGGTGCGGGGACGATGGGGTGCGGTCGTGGCGCTGGGGCGCACGCAGTGGCGCCGCATCCTCGCGTTCGGCATCCTGTCGCCGCTCTCCTACATCCTCGTGCTGACCGCGATCCAGATCGCTCCGGTGGCTCTCGTGGCACCGCTGCGGGAGGTCAGCGTCGTGCTCGTGAGCCTGTTCGGCGCCTTCGTCCTGCGCGAGTCGCGGCCCGGCTGGCGGATCGGCGCCTCGCTGGTCGTGCTCACCGGGATCGTGCTGCTCGCGCTCTGAGGCGGAGGCTCACCGGAAGGTGACGAGGCCGGCGTGGGCGGCCGTGACGAGGATCTGCACGCGGTCACGCAGGTGCCACTTCGACATCATGCGACCGAGGTGGGCCTTCACTGTCCCCTCCGAGACGATGAGCGCCTTGGCGATCTCGGCATTGGACATGCCCTTCGCGAGGCACTGCAGCACTTCCTCCTCGCGCTCGGTGAGCGGTTCGAGGGTCTCCGCGGCGGCTGTGGGAGTGGAGTCGCGCACGTGGCGGATGAGCATCGACGCGATGCGGGGCGACAGCGAGCTCGCTCCGGCGAACACCTCGCGCACACCCGTGACGATCTCCTCCGCACTGGAGTCCTTGAGCAGGTAGCCGGAGGCGCCGGCGCTCAGCATGGGCAGCACGGTGTCGCTGCCATCGAGCGTGGTCACGGCGAGGATGCGCACGTCGGGCCACCGTTCGGCGATCGCCGCAGTCGCCTCGATGCCGTTCATCTCCGGCATCTGGACGTCCATCATCACGACGTCGGGCTTCTCGCGCTCGACCGTCGTGAGGGCCTCCACACCGTCCTCCGCCTGCGCCACGACCGTGATCTCGGGCGCGCGCGACACGAAGTGCGACAGCGCGGAGCGGACCAGAGGATCGTCATCGACGATCACGACGCGGATTTCCTGCATGGAGGAAGCCTAACGGCGTGAAGCGGGCGCTCTGAGGATGTAGACCTTTGGCTATCGAGGTCTGGACGAACGCCAGATGTGCGCTCCGCGCGCCGCCGAGAAGATGAATACAGACATCGACAAACGACCACATCAAGGAGGTGAACAGTATGTCTTTCTGGCAGCAGGTTGGCAAGCTCTTCGGTCTCTACCGCTAGAATAGCTGGCAAATAGGAGATAGCGCACCATGGCCTTCGACCAGACGAAACGGGCGACGCCCGAAATCTTCCGCCTCGGTCGAGGAGAGCGGCTCAGCCGCGTGGAGCGCTATGTCATCCTCGCGATCATCTGCATCATGATCGCCGTTGACGTGAGCGGACTCATCACCGATCCGGACGTCAATCCCCTCACATCCGCGGTGAGCATCGCTTCGACCGCGGTCTTTGCCCTATTTCTCTGGTCCCCCCTCGTCGCGACCTGCGCGATGGGAGTGGCCCTCGGACTCTCTTTCCTCACCGGAACCGAGACCCAGGTGCTCATCACCGCCGCTTTTGCGGCGGCCCTGGTGATGCGGTTGGGATGGACGTCACTCGTCCTCTCGTACACGGCCGGATTCCTGGTCGCGACAGGCGTGATCGCCTACGGTGACTCGGAAGTGCCGGTGAACGTCGGCATCTATCTGATCTTCGCAACCGCGGCCGGTGCCGTCGGGCTCGCGCTTCGTCTCGCATTCGCGCGGGGTCGTCGCCTCGAGCACGAGCTGGAGGCTGCGGCGGAGCAGGAGCGGGAAGCCGTCCTCGCCGAGCGACGATGGATCGCCGGCGAGCTGCACGACAGCATCGCGCACCACCTCACGGTGGTGTCGCTGCACGTGCAGCTGCTCGAAGACCCCGAAGCAAGCGATGGCTCCCGGGAGGCGATCCGTGTCGCCGCTCGAAAAGCCATGACCGACCTCCGTTTCGTGATCGACCTCGCCGACGATGGGCCTCGCGCCGCGGGCATGCCGACGGGCGACCTCGTCGCGGCGGTCGAGGAGGCGCAGACCGAGTTCGAAGCGGCCGGGCACGACGTCATCCTCGATGGCGACCCCGGCGACGAACGCATCCCCCGGGCCGTGGAGATCGTGCTCGCGCGCATCGTGCGCGAGTCGGCCACCAACGTCCTGAAGTATGCGGGCCCCGGTACCGTCGAGATCCGTCTCGCCGTGGACGACGACAAGGCCCACCTGTCGCTGCGCAGCCCGCTGCCCACGACGCCACGTCGCGAGCTCTCCTCCAGCCGGACCGGACTCGGACGGATGGCCGAACGCGTGATGGGAGCCAGCGGCGAGTTCAGCGCCGGGGAGGTGGACGGGCATTGGCTCGTCTCCGCCGTTTTGCCGGTGGTGTGAGCCCCACGTAGTCTGAGAGGACGCCCGTGATTCCGGGCCTGAGACCGTAGACGAAAGTCTACGAGTGTCTCGCCATTCGGTACTTCATCGCCTTCACGACGCCGACATATCCTGAAGGCTCCCCAGATAAAGCGTCCCCAGCGCTGCGATCGCGGGCGCGATCTTTCTGGCTTCTTAGACTCCCGCGCCCGCGGTCGCGAATCTGTCTCCGGGCCTCAGCCGCCCACCGCTCTCATGAAGTGCCCGTCCGTCGAGATCCCGGATGCCGCCACTGTGAAGCGCACCACCTCGCTGAGGTAGCGGTCTTCCGATGCCTCGAAGATGCGCCCCTTCGCGTCCCTGGACGTCCGAGTCAGCCGCAGTATGGGCGTCCCGCGGGGCACGCGCAGGAGCGCCGAGTCCTGATCGTCGGCGGCCACGGCATCGATCACGTGCTGCAGCGTGACGATCGGATGCCCGACCGACGCGAGGTACTCGGTGATCGACACCTCGTCGAGGTCCACCTCGAACAGCCGGCGCCCGACGTCCTCGGTGTACGCGAGGCGCTCCAGCATCGTCGGCCGACCGTCGAGAAGCCGTAGCCGGACCACGCTCACGATCGTGTCGTCGCGTCCCACGCCCAGGGCCGAGGCGAGGTCTCCCGCGCGACGCAGGCTCAGCTCCTGCGTCTGCGCGCCTGGCGCGACGCCGAGGTCCCGCGCCCAGCGGGTGAAGGGAACCGAGACGTCCACGGCCTGGTTCGCCTTGCGCGCCACCACGCGCGCGGGGCGGCCGCGGCCCGTCTCGATCAGCCCTTCGGCGCGGAGGGCCGCCAGGGCGTTGCGGATCGGGCCGCGTGACGTGCGCCAGCGGTCCGCGAGCTCCGCTTCGGTCGGCACGTCGTCCCCGGGGCGGAGCGTCCCGTCGGCGATCCGTGTGCGGAGGTCGTCGGCGATCTGGGTGTACACAGCTTCGGCCACATAGGTACATTACTTCGTTCGACGCCATCGCACAGCGGGCGTTGCATGCCTGTTCACCCAGGCGAATGCCGGGTGAACGCCGCCTGAACTCTTCCGAGATAGGTATACATCTCGGCCGCGCAGCTGGGAGAGTCGTCCCTGGATCACTCCTCCCACTCTGAAAGGTCCTCATGAAGCTCCGCGCTCTCCCTGCCCTCGCCGGCGCTGCGATCCTCGCGTTCGGCCTCGCCGCCTGCTCCGGATCGGCCGATGCCACCGACGCCCCCGGCGACGCACAGTCAGCCGGCGGATTCGCCGTCGACGAGAACACGCTCGTCTTCGGCGTCGTCCCCGACTCGGTGGACACCGAGACGAACTACCAGCCGCTCATGGACTACATCGCCGAGGTCACCGGAAAGACCGTCGAGTACCACGAGTCCACCGACTACGCCGCGCTCATCGAGGCCGCCGTCGCCGGCAAGGTCGACGTCGCCTCGTTCTCGGGGTTCACCTACGTCACCGCGACCAACAACGGCGCAAAGCTCACCCCGATCTCCTCCATCGTCACCGAGGAGGGCCAGGAGCCCGGCTACTACTCGCAGGCGATCGTGCCGGCGGACAGCGACATCTCCAGCCTCGAGGACTTCGCGGGCAAGAAGGTGTGCTTCGTGGATCCCTCCTCCACCTCCGGCTACCTCTTCCCGTCGTACAACCTCATGGAGGCGGGCGTCGACCCGAAGACCGACATCACCCCCGTGTTCGCGGGCAAGCACGATGTCAGCGTGCAGAAGGTCGGCGAGGGCGTCGAGTGCGAGGCCGGGTTCGCCGAGGACTCCGAGGTCGAGAAGTCAGACAAGGTGAAGGTCATCGCCGAGACCATGGTCCCGGGCGCTCCGCTCGTCTACTCCTCGTCCCTGCCGGACGAGGTGGCGACGCAGCTCGTCGACGCCCTCGGCGAGGTCACCATTGACGACATCATCGCGGCGGGCATCGACGGCGCGGACTCGGACGCGTTCCGCAGCGTGTTCTTCGCTACCAAGCCGGTGGACGACGCGTACTACGACCTCATCCGCGACATCTGCGCCGAGACCGCAGCCGAGCAGTGCCAGGGCTGACGCCCCGCGCCTGACGACAGGAGAAGCCATGACCGCGGCATCCGACACCCTCATCCGCCTCGCCGGCGTCACGAAGACCTTCGGCAGCACCACCGCCCTCAAGGACGTCACGCTCGAGGTGGCCCAGGGAGAGATCGTCGTGCTGCTCGGGCTCTCCGGTTCCGGCAAGTCCACGCTGCTGCGGCATCTCGACGGCCTGGAGCTGCCCAGCTCCGGGTCCGTCGAGGTGCTCGGCGCGTCCGTTCCCTCGATGAAGGGGCGGGCGCTGCGACAGCTCCGCAGCAGCGTGGGCTTCATCTTCCAGCAGTTCGAGCTCGTACCCTCGCTGACCGTGCTGGAGAACGTGCTGACCGGGTCGCTCTCGCGGATGCGTGGGCCGCGGCTCGGGCTGTGGAGCTACCCCCGCGCTGCCAAGCTGACCGCGCTGGAGCACCTCGACCGTGTCGGCCTCCTCGACCGCGCCTACCAGCGCAGCGACACCCTGTCCGGTGGCCAGCAGCAGCGCGTGGCCATCGCCAGGGCGCTGATGCAGAAGCCGGCGATCCTCCTGGCCGACGAGCCCGTCGCCTCCCTCGACCCGGAGTCGAGCGAGCAGGTGATGGCCCTGATCCGCGAGATCGCCGCCGACGAAGGCCTGACCGTCGTGTGCAGCCTGCACCAGGTCGACCTCGCGATCAGCTGGGCCGACCGGATCGTCGGGCTCCGGCACGGCGAGGTCGTCCTGGACACACCGACGGACGGACTCACCAAGGCCGAGGTGATGGAGATCTACGGCCGCGTCGCGACGACCACGGCGGAGATCCGCGCCGTGCAGGTGGAACTCGTCGACGCCGCGACCACGGTGGGGGCGTCATGACGACGGTGGGGGCCTCGACGCGGGGCGCTTCGACAGGCTCAGCGACCCAGGGAGGGGGGCCAGCGAACCAGGGCGCTTCGACAGGCTCAGCGAACCAGGGAGGGGGCTCAGCGAACCAGGGCGCTTCGACGGGCTCAGCGACCCACGGAGGGGGCTCAGCGACCCAGGGAGGGGCCTCAGCGACAGGGGGTGGCGGGAGCGTCGCGGAGCGGGCGCCGAAGCGGCCGCTCTCAGCGGAGCGCATCGCGGCGGGGCTCACGCTCGTCGTCCTCGTCGTGCTCGGCATCGTCGCGCTGCGGGACGTGGGCATCTCGATCCCCGCGATGGTGCAGAGCTGGGGCAACGCCGAGAACTTCCTCGCCCGGGTCGGTGGACTCTCCTTCCCCGCGCCGGCCGACCTCGCCGGGCTCATCGCCCTGACCGTCGGCCTCGTGCTCGTCGGCACGCTGCTGGCGGCCGTGCTCTCCGTGCCGATCGCCTACCTCGCCGCTGCGAACACCACCCCGGGCGCCGGTTGGCGCGCGGCGGCTCGCTTCCTCGGCGTCCTCACCCGTGCCCTTCCAGACGTCGTGCTGGCCATGGCCTTCGTGCTGATGTTCTCGCTCGGCACGCTGCCCGGCATCCTCGCGATCGGCATCCACTCGATCGGCATGATCTCCAAGATGTTCGCGGACGCCATCGAGCAGATCGACGAGGGGCCGCGTCTCGCGATCCGCGCCTCCGGCGGCTCGAAACTCCAGGAGTTCACGGCGGGCATCCTCCCGCAGGTGCTGCCGAGCTGGGTGGCCACGGTGCTGCACCGCAACGACATCAATCTGCGCGGGAGCGTCGTGCTCGGCTACGTGGGCGTCGCCGGCCTCGGTCTCGAGATGTCCTATGCGTTCAAGGCGCTGAACTACGGCAAGGGTCTCGGGATCGCGCTCGTGATCTTCGTGCTGTGCATCGTGATGGAGATCATCTCGAGCACGGTGCGGGGTGCGATGCTCGGTGAACAGAAGCACACCCGGTCCTGGATGGACCGGATCGTGCACCCGCGCCTGCGTCGGCGGCCGCACGCGCCCGCCGAGGGCCGCCCGGCGTGGGCGGCGAGCCCGGAGACCGCGGTGCGTCGTCCGTGGACCGCGCAACGCGTGCGCCACACCGCGGCCGGTGTCGTCGCGATCCTCGTCGTGGTCGGCAGCGTGGTCGTGAGCCAGATCACCTGGTCGGACCTGTTCACCTTCTGGGCGAAGCTGCCCGACGTCGCCGCCCGGTTCTGGCCCCCGTCGTTCGGCAGCTACGACACGGTCGCGATGCTGGAGGCCATGCGGGAGACCGTCGCCATCGCGCTCGCCGCGACCGTCCTCACGCTCCTGCCCTCGCTGCTGCTCGGTTCGTTCGCCGCGCGCAACGTGGCCCCGCATGCCGCAGGGCGCGGCACCGCCCGTCTGCTGCTCGTCGGCATCCGCGGCATCCCCGAGCTGATCCTCGCCATCGTCCTCGTCGTCATCACGGGTCTCGGCGCGCAGGCCGGCGTCATCGCGCTCGCGATCGGCGGCATCGGTCTGCTCGGCAAGCTCATCGCCGACTCCTTCGAGGAGGTCGACCGCGGGCCCGAGCGCGCGCTGCGGGCGGTGGGCGCCACACGGATGCAGACGTACACGTCGGCCACGCTGACCCAGGGCACCCGAGCCCTCATCGGGCACAGCTTCTACATGCTCGACACCAACATCCGTGCCGCCACGATCCTCGGCATCGTCGGCGGCGGCGGGGTCGGCTACTACCTGCTGAACGCCAGCCAGGGCTCGCGCTACGAGACCGTGACCGCGATCGTGCTGATGATCCTCGTCACCGTGCTCGCGGTGGAGGGGCTCGCGATGTGGATGAGGAAGGTGTTCCGATGACCGGGGCGAAGCAGAATCCGGACCTCGTCGTGGTGGGGGCCGGCATCGTCGGTCTCGGCGCCGCCTTCGCCGCCGTGCGCCGCGGGCTCCGGGTCGTCGTCGTCGAGCGCAGCGCCGCCCCGACCGGCGCCACGATCCGCAACTTCGGGCACCTCTGCATCGGCGCACAGGGCGGAGAGGCACGGCGATACGCGGATGCGTCCCGTGAGCTCTGGATGCAGCTCGCCCGGGACGCGGGGTTCTGGCTCCGCGAGTCGGGCACGCTCGTGGCCGCCCGCCACGAGGACGAGCTCGCCGTGCTCTCCGCGGCGGCGCGGGACGGCGGCATCCGGATGCTGGAGGCCGCCGAGCTCCTGCGCCGTGCGCCGCTGCGCCGGGACGGGCTCGTCGGCGGTGCCCTCATCGAGGTCGACCTGCAGACGGACCCGCGCGCGGCGGCGACCGCGATCGTGCGCCACCTGACGGCACAGGGCGTCGAGTTTCGCTTCCGCACCGCGGCGACGGCCCTCGGCGCGGGACGGGTGGAGACCACGCGCGGGGCGATCGACACCGGGGCGGTGGTCGTGGCCGTCAACCACGACATCGATCAGCTCCTGCCCGAGGTCGCGGAACGTCACGGGGTGGTGCGCTGTGCGCTGGACATGATGCGGGCGGCCGTCTCCTTCCCTCGTCCGCTGACCGCACCCCTGCTGACCGGCTGGTCCCTCATCCGGTACGGGAGGTTCGCCGAAGGACCGCAGGCCCGGGTCCTCCGTGAGCGCCTGCACGCCGAGCGCCCCGACCTCGCGGCCCTCGACCTCAACCAGATGTACACGCAGCTGCCCGACGGCACGCTCATCCTCGGCGACTCGCACGTCACCGACGCCGCCCCCTCGCCGTTCCAGCCGGAGGCCGCCTTCACCGCGTTCCTCGACGAGGCCGAGGCCCTGTTCGACGGCGCGGCGCCGAGGGTCATCGAGCGGTGGCAGGGCGTGTATGCGAAGGCCCCCGGCGAGTTCCTCGTCGACCGCGGAGACGACGGCGCCCTCGTGCTCGCCGCGACCACCGGCATCGGCATGACCTGCGGACTCGGGCTCGCCGACCTGCACCTCACCACCGCCCTCGGCGGCACCCCTGCTCTGGAAGGAACACCATGACCACTCCGATCGAACTCGTCGTCCTCGACATGGCCGGCACCACCGTCGTGGACGACGGCGTGGTGGAGCAGGCGTTCCAACGCGCCGCCGAGCGCACAGGCGTCGCCGCGCGGCTGCCCTGGGAGGACGCCCTCGGCTACGTCCGGGAGACGATGGGGCAGTCCAAGTTCGACGTCTTCCTCCATCTCGCCGGCGGTGACGCGGTGGCGGCGCGGCAGGCCACGGCGGCGTTCGAGACCGCGTACGCCGAGATCGTCGCCGAGGACGGCGTCGCGGAGATCCCTGGAGCGGCAGACGCGATCCAGGGCCTGAAGGACGCCGGACTCACCGTCGCCCTGACCACCGGGTTCGCGCCGGTCACGCGGCAGGCGATCATCGACGGCCTCGGATGGGGTGGGCTCGTCGACCTCGCGCTCTCCCCGGTCGATGCCGGCCGCGGACGCCCCGCACCGGACCTCGTCCTCACGGCCCTTCTGCGCACGGGAGCATCCGCGGTGCAGGCGGTGGCCGTCGCCGGCGACACCGCGAGCGACGTCGAGTCCGGCCGTCGTGCGGGGGCGGGCTTCGTCGCGGGGGTCCTCACCGGAGCCCACGATCGCGCGGCGCTGAGCGGAGCGGGGGCCGACGCCGTGCTGTCCGACGTCACGGCTCTGCGTGGGGCTCTGGCCCAGCGCGGCCTCCTTCCTGCCGTCGTCTCCGTCTGAGGGCCTGTCATGGGAACGGTGCTGATCCGCCCACCCGGCCACCGGAGGGACGTCGCGCTGCGCCCCGCTGCCACCGCGATGGTCTGGATCGGCGAAGGCCACCCGCACGAGACCATCGCCGTCCCCGGGGTCGCGCTCGGTGATCGGGACGTGCTCGTCGCCGTGGAGATGTCGACGATCTGCGGATCGGACGTGCACACCGTGCAGGGCCGCCGGTCCGCGCCCGCGCCCCTCGTCCTCGGGCACGAGAGCGTCGGTCGGGTCATCGCGCTGGGCGACGACGGTGCGGAGGCGGTGGACGGGACCCCGCTGCGGATCGGCGACCGCGTGGTGTGGTCGGTCACGGTGTCGTGCGGCACCTGCGATCGCTGCCGGCGCGGCCTCACGCAGAAGTGCCGGGACCTCGGCAAGTACGGTCACGACCGCGTCGGGACTCACGGCGACCTGACCGGAGCCTTCGCCAGCCATGTGCAGCTGCGGGCCGGCACCGCGATCGCGCGCGTACCGGAGGCGCTGCCGGCCGCGGTGCTGGCTCCGGCCGGCTGCGCGACGGCGACGGCATGGGCCGCCGTGGCGAGGGCCGCCCGCGACATCGATCTCGACGGTGCCGCGGTGCGCATCCACGGTGCAGGACTGGTGGGGATCAGTGCCGCGGCGATCGCGGCCGAGCACGGGGCCGTGGTCGAGGTGCGCGATCCGGACGACGATCGCCGTGGCTTCGCCGCCCGCTTCGGGGCCACCGCGCTCGGCCGTGACCCGGACGTGGTCATCGAAGCCTCCGGGCACGCCGTAGGGGAGGCGCTCGCCGGCGTCGCCGTCGGCGGCACGGTCGTCCTCGTCGGGAGCGTGTTCCCGGCGGCGCCCGTCCCGCTGGACGCGGAGGATCTCGTCCGCCGTCTCGTCACGGTGACCGGCGTTCACAACTACGGCGCCGACGACCTCGCGGCAGCGGCGTCGTTCCTCGCGGGGCGCGGGCGCGCCTATCCGTTCGCCGAGGCCGTGGGCGCCGTGCGACCGCTGCTCGACATCGACGCCGCTCTCACGGAGGCTGCGGCGCCGGGAGCCCCGCTGCGGGTGGGGCTGGTGCCGGGCCGCTGAGCCCTCAGTCGGAACCGGTGCGCCGGGGCCCCGCGGGATGGAGTCCTTCGGCGTGGAAGGCGAGCAGCCGCACCGCGGCGTCGACGCTCGCCGACAGGATCTCGTCCGGGTCACCGGTCAGGGCCAGCCTCCGGTGCCCGGCGTCGTCGGCCGTCGCCCAGCCGAGGTACACCGTGCCCGCGGGATGACCGCCCTCCGGACCGGGCCCGCCCACGCCGGTCGTCGAGACGCAGATGTCGGCGTCGAAGAGCTCCCGTGCGCCCCGGGCGAGCTGCTCGGCGCAGGCGGCGGACGTCGGGTCCGTCCCCGGGGTGAGCCCCAGCACTCTCTCCTTCACCTCCGTGAAGTACGCGACGATGCCGCCGGCGAACCACCCCGACGCCCCTTCGCCCGCACCGATCGTGTTCGCGAGGCGTCCGGAGGTGAGCGACTCCGCCACACTCACGCGCAGACCTCGGCTGCGGGCGAGCTCGCCGAGATGCTCGAGGTCGGGGGTCTCGTTCGGTGCGGTCATCGGGGCGCTCCTCTCGTCGGTTTCCCTACGCTACGGACCCTGCAGCGCCCTGACGCAGGGGATTGACAACGACGCACGCGTCAAGCCCCTGGAGGGCCGTGGTCCAGCGCACCATCGTCGAGGAAGGTCACACCGACGAAGGAGGCGGACATGGCGGAGGATGCGCGGGACACCGCGGGAATGCGGGCGGTCTTCTGGATCTGGGCGGGGATCATCGGCGTCGGGCTCGCCGTGATGATCGGCCTGCCGCTGGGAGGGCGATGACATGCGCTCGCGGATCAAGGACCACGCCCTCAGCCTCTTCTTCCTCGCCCTCTTCGTGCTGGCTCTGGCCGGGCAGGCCATCGCCGGCTACCTCCGGAACGACGACGAGCTCCTCGACCACGGGCAGCCGACGATCGGCTTCGGAGACTTCCTCTGGTCGTCCGACTTCGCGGTCGACGTCGCCGAGAACTGGCAGTCGGAGTTCCTGCAGTTCTTCCTCTTCATCGCCGCGACGATCTGGTTCGTGCAGAAGGGCTCCCCGGAGTCGAAGAAGCCCGGCGACGAGGGACCGGGCAGCGACGCGGATCAGCTCGTCGGCGCGCACGCCCGCCCGGACTCTCCGCGGTGGGCCCGGGCGGGCGGGTGGCGAGCGGCGGTGTTCGGCAACTCGCTGCTGCTCGTGATGGGGGCGGTTTTCGTGCTGTCCTGGTTCGCGCAGTCGCTCGCCGGGACAGTGGTCATGAACGAGGAGAACGCGATGCACGGCCTCGCCGCGATCACCTGGGGCGACTACGTGACCAGCTCCGACTTCTGGGACCGCACGCTGCAGAACTGGCAGTCCGAGTTCCTCGCGGTGGGGACGATGGTCGCGTTCGCGATCTACCTGCGACAGCGGGGGTCAGCGGAGTCGAAGCCCGTCGGCACCCCGCATCATCAGTCGGCCTTGGAGTCCGACTGAGACCGCTCGTCGTTGACGTCGGCCTGCGACAGCCGCTCGTCATCGGCGTCGTAGCCCGCACGCGCCTCCTGCAGCGGCTGGTCGGAGTACTCGCCGCCCTGGCGTCCGCCGAACGGACGGCCGTGGTCGGCGAACTCGTCGCGGGCGAAGACCAGCTCCCACGGGCCCACCGTGAAGCGCGATCCCGTACGCAGCGTCTCCGTGCGGTCGCCGGGGTGGGTCGCGTCGGCATCGGGGTTGGAGTTCATCTCGCCGTCGGCGTGCAGGGTCACCACGTACTCGTCGCGGTCGTCGTGCACGACCGTCGCGTGCACCGGCTCGGTGTCGGCGAGGCGCAACTCGTTCCCGGCGGCCGATCCGATGCGGACCTCCTCCATGTCGAGCGCGAACTCGGTGCGCTCGTCGTCGCGCCGCACGCGCAGTCGCGGGTTGCCCGCGCCGCGCTCGGCGTGGGTGGTGCCGGGCGTGTAGCCCTCGTCGGGACGGTCGTCGATGTGGCGGTCAGTCATGGCGGTGCCCTCCTCGGGTGTCGATGATTCGAGGCTAATCGCCGCGCGGATCGCGCGCAGGGCCTTGACTTCGACGCGCGCATCGCCCTCCGGGGCTGATTTGCTGTGCGCCCCGCCCGAGGGCTTACCCTCTACCCATAGGCCGATCCCGGCAGTGTCCGCCGGGCTGAGGACCACCCGACCGAGGAGCATCACCCGATGGGCAAGTTCATCTACGAAGGCAGCGTGAAGACCGAGATCGAGGATCGGGCGCTCACGCACCTGCAGCTCGTCATCACGGCCAAGCTGCGTCGCGGCGAGCCGTTCCCGTTCAGCTGGCGCGAGGACGCCAGCGTCGGCGGCGGCCGGACCACCGTCTGGATCCAGCCGGGCAGCTCTCTCGTCTTCAAGTACTTCGGCAGCCGCCAGCCCGCGGTCAACCGGGCCTGGGTCGAAGCGCTCGCCTTCACCGCGAACTCCCCCAGCGGGCTCTACCTCGTCCCCGAGCCCGCCGAGGGCGCCGAGCCCCCGCACGGCGACGTCCCCTCGGCCGGCTGACACCCGCTTTCGCGGAGACCGCCCCGGGCTGTCAACCCCCTGCCGTCCCTCCTCCGGAGCCACGAGGCTCGATCACGACCTGATCGACAGCCCCATGACAGGAGGAGCGGACATGACCGACACCACCAGCGACGGCGGCCTCACCGACCCCCGACACGCCCACCACGAGGACGGCTTCCCGGCGCAGAGCCAGGATCAGCCCGGCCTCACCGAGAAGACGACCCCGGAGCCGGACCACGGCGAGCAGTCCTACGTCGGCCACGGCCGGCTCGAGGGACGGCGCGCTCTCATCACCGGTGGTGATTCCGGTATCGGACGGGCGGTCGCGATCGCCTTCGCCCGCGAGGGCGCCGACGTGGCCATCGTGCACATGCCGGAGGAGCAGGAGGACGCCGAGGAGACGCTCGCGCTCGTCCGTGATGCCGGTCGCACCGGCGTCAGCATCCCCGGCGACGTCCGCGAGGAGTCCTTCGCCACCGAAGCCGTCCACCGCGCGCGGCGCGAGCTCGGGGGCCTCGACGTACTCGTGCTCAACGCGGCCTACCAGCACGACATCGACGGCTTCGAGAACCTCGACACCGAGAAGATGCGCCGCGTGTTCGACACGAACCTCGCCGGCCTCGTCTTCTCGGCCCGGGCTGCGTTCCCCGACCTCGAGCCGGGATCCAGCATCATCGTGACCTCGTCGGTGCAGTCGGCGCAGCCGTCGCCGGGACTCATCGACTACGCCATGACGAAGGCGGCGCAGGTCGCGTTCGTCAAGGCGCTCGCGGAGGAGGCCGGGCCGCGCGGCGTGCGCGTCAACGCCGTCGCGCCGGGGCCGATCTGGACGCCGCTGATCCCCGCGACCGGGTGGGGGCCGGAGCGCCTGGAGACGTTCGGTCAGGACACCCCGCTCGGACGTGCGGGGCAGCCTGCGGAACTCGCCGGTGCGTACGTGTACCTCGCCTCGGCGGAGTCGTCGTACGTATCCGGCGCGGTGCTCGCGGTGACGGGTGGCAAGCCGCTCTGATCCGCGCGAGGACGGCGCAGGCGGCGGGGAGGCAGGGCCCCGCCGCCTAAGCTTGTCTGGTGCAGAGACCCGCGGCATCCGGACCCCTCGTGGGCGTCGCGCTGGTCATCGGATCCTGCCTCTCGCTGCCGTTCGGCGCCGCGGTGGCCGCACAGCTCTTCCCCGTGCTCGGGCCGTGGGGCGTGACGTCGCTCCGCGTCGCGATCGCCGCGCTGCTGCTGGTCGTCATCGTGCGCCCGCGGCCCCGCGCCTGGACCCGGTCGCAGTGGCTCGCCGCCGTGCTGTTCGGGGTGTCCCTGGCCGCGATGAACGGGTTCTTCTACGCGGCCATCGACCGCATCCCCCTGGGGCCCGCCGTGGCCATCGAGTTCCTCGGTCCGCTCGTGCTCGCCGCCGTGCTGACCCGCCGTCTCGCCGACGCAGTCTGGGTGGGGGTGGCCCTGCTGGGCATGGCGCTGCTCGGGGTCGACGGCCTCGTCGGCGCCGAACCCCTCGATCCGCTGGGCGTCGTCTTCATCCTCATCGCGGCCGGATTCTGGGTCATGTACATCCGGATGAGCGCGCGTGTCGGCGCCCTCATCCCCGGCAGCAGCGGTCTCGCGATGGGACTCGTCGTCGCGGCGGTGCTCCTCATCCCCGTGGGCGTGCCCGCGGCGGCGACGGTGGCGCTGGATCCGCAGCTCCTCCTGCTCGCGGCGGTCACCGCGGTGCTGTCGTCCGTGATCCCCTACAGCTTCGAGCTCGCGGCGCTCCGCCGGCTCCCGCAGCGGGTGTTCGGCGTGCTGCTGAGCCTGGAGCCCGCGTTCGCGACCCTCGCCGGGTGGCTCATCCTCGGACAGGACGCCACGCCGCTGCGGCTGCTCGCGGTAGCGCTCGTGATCGCCGCGAGCGTGGGGACGACGCTGGGCGTACGCCGCGACCGGAGGGGCGACGGCCCCGCGGGACCGTTCACCGCGCCGATCCCGCTTCCCGACTGACGCCTCTCCGGTCGGGCGGCTCTCACGCCCGGACGGCCACCGGCTGCGGCAGCGGGTACCGGTGGCGCAGGATCACCCGCTGCACGAGGGTCCACACCACGGTGACCGTGAGGTAGAGCGCGGCGGCCAGGGGGACGAAGGCCGCGAAGACCGCGGTGAGGTAGTGCAGCGCCGCCATCATCCGGAGCATGCCGGGGGAGCTGAGCGGAGAGTCGTCGCCCTCGACGGGGGCCGGTCGGAACACCCGCCGGGTGACCTCGGCGACGGCGATCATCACGGCCAGCAGCACGCCGAAGACCGCGAACGTCGCCGGGGTCGCGGTGCCGCCGAACAGGGCCGACACCAGGCTCGTGCCGAGCGGGGCGCCGAAGAGGTCGTGGGTGAGCAGCTCGTTCGGGTGTCCGGCGATCTCCGGTCGCAGGAACAGCGTGTAGAGCAGGCCGACGACCGGTGCCTGCGCCAGCACGGGCAGCATCCCGGCGAAGGGCGAGGTGTTCTCGGCGCGGTAGAGCGCCATCATCTCCTGCTGCAGGCGCTCCGGGTTCTTCCGGTGGCGCTGCTGCAGCGCGCGCAGCTTCGGGGCGAGGCGGGCCCTGGTCTGCTCGGCTCGGGCCTGGGAGATGCCGACGGGGATGAGGAGGGCGCGCACGAGGAGGGTCACCAGGACCACGGCGAGGGCGGCGGCGGAGGGGCCGGCGAGGGGTTCGAGAAGGGTGGAGAGGCCGTTCAGGGCACCGTAGGCGGCGTCCAGGAGCGCGGCGAGGGGAGGGAAGGCGAAGATGTCCACGGGAAGGTCCGTTCGATGAGGTCGGGAGGGGTCGGCGAAGGCCGCGCGGTCCCGGTCGGACGGACTACGCGGCGGTCGCGACTCCCGGCGCTCGCGGACGAGGGTGTCCTGCGGCATCCGGATCGCTCTGAGGCAGGGGCGTTCCGACATCGATCGCCCGCAGCGGGTGCGGGGCATCGGCGGAGGCCTGGTGGCGCACGCTCAGCACGAGCGCGAGCGTGAGGACCGTGACGGCGAGCAGCGCGATCGCGAGGCCGAGCGCGGCGGCATCCGGCACCGTCACGAGGCCGATCGCGGCCGCGACGAAGCCGAGCATCTGCCCGAACCACTCGCTCATGCCGCGAGCTTACCCCGTTCGAATCGCCTGAATTGCTGTATCCGGGCCGCCGATAGAGCCATTCAGGCGATTCGAAGGGCGTACGGTCGGGGTATGGCGACAGAACTTCTGGGAGTCGAGCATCCGATCGTGCTGGGACCGTTCGGGGGGAGCTCGTCGGTGGCGCTGACGGCTGCGGTGAGCGCGGCCGGCGGGCTGGGGTCGTACGGGCTGTACGGCTACGACGGCGACCGGATCCGCGCCGTCGGAGCCGAACTGCACCGCGCCATCGACCGTCCGTTCGCCCTGAACATCTGGCTGCCCCTGGGGGATGAGGTCGCGCCGAACCCGCAGCACGCGGTCTTCGCCCAGGCGCTGGAGCCGTTCTACGAGGCCGTCGGGGTTCCGGTGCCGGCCCGGCCCGAGCGCTACGTCCCCGAGCTCGACGAGCAGCTCGACGCGATCTGGGAGGTCGCCCCGGCCGTGCTGAGCGTGGTGTTCGGGGCGCCGTCCGCCGCTCTCGTCGCCGAAGCCCGTGACCGCGGCATCCGCGTCGTGGGCACCGCCACCACCGTCGCGGAAGCCGTCGCGCTCGCCGAGGCAGGAGTCGATGCGGTCGTCGCCTCGGGAGCCGAGGCGGCCGGGCACCGGGTGTCGTTCCTCCGCCCCGCGGCCGAGTCGCTCGTGGGAACCGTCGCGCTCGTGCCGCAGGTCGTGGACGCGGTCGACGTGCCCGTCATCGCCGCCGGCGGAATCGCGGACCGCCGCGGGGTCGCTGCGGCGTTCGCCCTCGGTGCCTCCGGCGTGCAGGTGGGGACGGCGTTCCTCGCGACCGCCGAGTCCGCCGCGACGGCAGCGCACCGCGACGCCATCCGGACCACCGCCGCCGACGAGACCGTGCTGACCAGGGCGATGAGCGGACGCCTCGCCCGCGGAGCCCGCAACCGCGCGGTGCGGGCGATCGAGGCGAGCGGCACGATCGCCCCGTTCCCGATGCAGAACTGGCTCACCGGACGCTTCCGCACGGCGGCAGGGGAGCAGAATCTCGGCGAGCTGCAGTCGCTGTGGATGGGGCAGGCCGCCCCGCTCGCGCGCGAAACCACCGCTGCCGAGGTCTTCGCGGAGCTGGCAGCCGGAGTCCCCGGCCGGTGAGGAACGCCAGGTTCCTGGCTAGAATGGTGTCATGTCCACGCAGAACGTCTTGGAGGCGCGCAACAACCTCTCGCGCCTGATCGCCGAGTCCCAGGCGGGTGAGGACGTGGTCATCACGAAGCGGGGCACTCCGGTCGCCCGTCTGGTGCCCATCGGGCCGGTCGACGTGGTGCGGAGCGGCCGCCTCCTCGTCGAGTGGATCGAACAGCATCCGCTTCCGCCGCGGCTCGCACGGACCGCCGAGGAACTGGACGCCCAGGTCGTCGAGAGCCGGGACGCCTGGGAATGATCTACCTCGACTCGTGCATCCTCATCTACGCCGTCGAGGACCGCGGTCCGAGGGGCGATGCCGTGCGTCAGGCGCTCCGCGACGTCGATGAAAAGGTGGCGTCGAGTCCGCTGGCGCTCCACGAATGCCTCGTGCTCTCCGCGCGCGAGCGCAATCCGGAGCTCCGCGACCGGTACCTGGCTCTCTTCGAGCGGATGGAGATCGTCGCGCTCGATACGGCCGCGTTCGTCCGATCGGCCGAACTCCGGGCCGACTTCGGCCTGAAGACCCCGGACGCGCTGCACCTCGCCGCCGCCCAGCTGTCGGGGTGCATGGAGCTGTGGACGAACGACAAGCGCCTCGCCGCCGCGTCGCACGGGCTGGCCGTGGACATCCTCGACCGTGGCTGAGCGGCGGAGCGCTACAGGATGACGGTCGAGCGGCCGTGCACGATCACGCGGTCCTCGGCATGCCACTGCACGGCACGGGCGAGCACCAGACGCTCGACGTCGGCGCCCCGGCTCTGCAGCTCGGCCGCGGACTCGGAGTGCGTGACCCGCGTGACGTCCTGCTCGATGATCGGTCCCTCGTCGAGGTCGGCCGTGGCGTAGTGCGCCGTGGCGCCGATCAGCTTCACGCCGCGCTCCTTCGCCCTGGCGTAGGGGTTCGCGCCGATGAACGCGGGCAGGAACGAGTGGTGGATGTTGATGACCGGGGCTTCGAGGCGCGTGATGAAGTCGTCGCTGAGGATCTGCATGTACCGGGCGAGCACGACGAGGTCGACGTTGCCGCGGAGCAGGTCGAGCTGACGCTCCTCCATCGCCTGCTTGTCCGTCGACGGGATGTGCACGAACGGCACTCCGAAGGAGCGGACGGCCTCGGCGAGGTCGGGGTGGTTCGAGACGACCATGGTGATGTCGATGTCGAGCTGCCCGCGCTGCGTGCGCCACAGCAGCTCCATCAGGCAGTGGTCGTACTTCGACACGAAGATCGCCACGCGCTTGCGGCGGGCGACATCGTGCAGCGACCACTCCATGCCGAAGCGCTCGGCGACCGTCGCGATGTCGGCCTCCAGCGCGGGGCGCGCGGCGGCCAGCCCGTCGAGGTGGATGACCGTGCGCTGGAAGAACCGCCCGCCCTCGGAGTCGGTCGAGTGCTGGTCGAGCGAGATGATGTTGGCCCCGTGCTGGGCGAGCACGCCGGCCACCGCGGCGACGATGCCGGGCTGGTCGTCGCAGGCGATCAGCAGGCGGGCGGTATCGGGCTGGGTCATGGCTGCTCCTCGGGGTGTGCATCGATTCTGCCGTGCCGCGCGGGTGGGGAGCGAATCGCCCACGGCGTCGCTACCCTGAGACCGTGGATGCGAGCGACGTCGGACTGGTGCTGATCCCGCTGCTGGCGGTGGCCGCACCGCTTCTGGCTCGCGGCGTCCGCCCGCTCGTCCGGGTGCCGATCGTCGTGTTCGAGCTCGTCCTCGGGATCCTCGTCGGCCCCGCCGTGCTCGGCTGGGTCGAACCGGGCCCCCTCCTGGAGAAGCTCAGCGACTTCGGCCTGGCGGTGCTGTTCTTCGTCGCCGGCTCGGAGATCGACTTCCGCCAGGTGGCCGGGAAGCCCCTGGCCCGGGCGTCGCTGGGCTGGCTGCTCAGCGTGCTGCTGGGCATCGGGCTCGGGTTCTTCTTCGCCCCTGGTGAGGGCATGGTCGTCATCGGGATCGCGCTGAGCTCGACCGCTCTCGGCACGCTGATGCCGATCCTGCGCGATGCGAAGGAGCTGGACACCCCGTTCGGCCGTGCCATCAGCACGATCGGCGCCGTGGGGGAGTTCCTGCCGCTGATCGCGATCTCGATCTTCCTCAGCACCCGGACGACGCCCCTGGCCACGGCGGTGCTGCTGACCTTCGTCGTGCTGGCGGGACTCGCCGTCCTCGTCGCGCACCGGGTGCCGCACGGGCGCCTGCACGGCATCGTGCGCGCGACCCTCCACACCTCCGACCAGTTCGGGGTGCGCTTCGTGATCCTCCTCATCGCGGCCCTCGTCGGCCTCAGCGTGATGCTCGACCTGGACATGCTCCTCGGCGCCTTCGTCGCGGGGGCCATCTGGCGCATCATCATGGCGCGGGCGCCCGAGAAGGATGCGGCGGAGGTCGAGAGCAAGATCGAGGGTCTGGCGTTCGGCTTCCTCGTCCCGGTGTTCTTCCTCTACACGGGGGTGACGTTCGACCTGCAGGCGCTGCTGACGTCTCCCTCGGCGATGTCCCTGGTGCCGGTGTTCCTGCTGGCGCTCCTGGTGATCCGCGGGTCGGCCGCCCAGCTGTCCGCCCCGGCGGGCGCGAGCGGACGCGACCGCGCCGCGCTCGGCCTGCTCGCAGCCACCGGACTGCCGATCATCGTCGCCGTCACAGCGATCGGCGTGGATCAGGACATGCTCGACTCCGGGACCGCGGCCGCGCTGGTCGGGGCGGGCATGCTGTCGGTGCTCCTGTACCCGCTGATCGGGATGACGCTGCGGGGCGATCGTGCCCAGGTCGCCGGCCCGCGCCTCGCCGACCAGACCACGCTGGGGGAGCTATGACCACCGCTTCCGCCCTGCTGACCCAGGCCGTGCAGGATCTCGCCGGCGCACCCCGCGAGGGCCTCGGCGAGGAGAAGGACTCGCGCTGGCGCGGGCGGCGGATCGTCCGTGTCGGCGAGGCCTGGCACCTCGGCGTCATCCTGCTCACCGACACGCATGCCCTGGCGACGGCGGAGGTGCTCCGCGCGGCGGACCCGGGGCGTCGGGGATACACCGCCGAGTCCGCGCGGGCACGGGCGGAGCGTCGCGCGCTGGCCCTCCGCGGCGGCTTCCACGAGGGGGATGTCGTGCACGTCGGCTGGAGCGTGATCGACGTCGACACGGTCGACGCGGGAGGCTCCTCCGGTCCGCTCGCGCTCATCGACGGCGTGCCGTCGGTGCGCTGGAGTCAGGCAGGCGGGTTCATGCCGCTGGAGGCTTACCTGCGTGAGCGCGTCCCGCTGCTCCGCGGTGATGCCCCGACCTGATCTCAGCCGAACATCTCGGCGAAGCGGCGGAGCAGGGCGGCGCCCTCGGTGACCGAGGCCGCGAGGACCTCCTGCTGCACCGCGTCGAACTGCGCCGGGTCGAAGTATCCGGTCGTGCGGTAGAACGTCATGCGGTCGGCGAAGTCGCGCGGTGTCGGCTCGGGATGGAACTGGGCGGCGTACAGGTGGGTGCCCACCCGGTAGGCCTGCACGGGGCAGGTCGCGTTGGTGGCGAGCAGCACGGCCCCCGGCGGAGTCGTCGCGGCGCTCTCCTTGTGCGCGGTGAAGACGGTGAGCGCGGGGCCGGACGGGCCGAACACGGGATCGACGGCGCCCTCCGGTGTCGTATCGATGACCGTCGCGCTCGCCGCCTCCGGCATGGTCGTCACGACCTCGCCGCCGAGGAGCCGGGTGAGCACCCCGATGCTGAAGCAGGTGAAGAACGCGGCGATCCGCTGTTCCCGTGCGGCGCGGGCGAGCGTCTCCAGATCGGCCTCCACGCGCCGCTGCACCGGGGTCTTCTCGACGTCGGTGACGTTGAAGGGAGAACCGCCGATGACAACCCCGCGGTACCGGTCGAGGTGGGCTTCGGTCAGCGGCTCGTGCAGCAGATCGAGACGATCGACCACGTCGACTCCGAGCGCCCGCCGGAACGAGGCGTGCTCGGCATCCGCCGCCCCGGTCTCGGGTCGCACGCAGACGTAGAGAAGCGAGGCCATCAGGCGATTCTAACGAGGGGGAGGGTCCGGTCCTGACGGCTCAGCGGGACGAGTTCGCGGTGCGTCCTCGGACGATCCCGACGAACGTCTCGACGTCGGGCGTGGTCCGGTCGCGCGGCCAGGCGAGGGCGACCGTCGAGACCGGGCCGTCGGCGAAAACCCGGTAGTCGGCGTCCTTCCGGTGGTGCAGTCGGGCCAGCGACATCGGCACGAGGACGATGCCGACACCCGTCGCCGCCGTGGCGATCGCGTCGGCGGTCGACAGGGGGCCGCCGCGTGGGGGGATGGTGTCCGGCACCTCCACCGGCCCGAGCACGTCGTCGGACAGGGAGTGCAGCACCTCGCCGTCGAGGTCGGCGGTCGTCAGCTCGTCCGCCGCGAGCAGGTGCGAATCGGTCGAGGCCACGACGACCGGGACCTCGTCGTACAGCGGGATGACGTGCAGGGCGTCGTCGTCCAGCGGGAGGCGCACGAGGGCGGCGTCGAGATCGTCGAGCGCCTCTCGCTGCCCGGAGACCTCGATCGGGACGAGTTCGAGGGCCACGTGGGGCAGGCGCCGCTTCCACGTGTCGATCCACGTGCCCGGCGTCGCTCCGGGCACGGCACCGAGGCGGAACGTCCGCGGCTCCTCGGGTGCGGCTGCCGGAGCGTCGAACACGACCTTCTCGGTGCGGGGTGCGCGGCGCGGGGCCGGCTTCCCCTGGCGTGAGCCGCCGCCCGCGGCACGGCCCCGGTGGGCGGGTGAGCCCTTGCCGGAGCCCTTCGCGGGTCGTCGTCCCTGGTGCGCCATGGGATCCAGGCTACTCGGCGTCCTCCGAGTCCTCGGCGGGGGAGTTCCGCTGGGTCCGCCGGACCAGTCCGGCGACACCGCCGACGAGGAACAGGGCCCCCGCCGTGAGGAGCACGATCGTGAGCAGGGTGGCGGGAGTCATCGTCCCCACGCCGTCGGCCAGCGCGGCGCGGCGCTCCGCATCGGTGAGGAACCACAGCGAGGCCGTGATCCGAGGGACGCGACCGACCACGACGCGGTTCCTCGCCCTGAGCGTCTCCGATGCGGCGGCCGACGTCGTGCGGGTGATCCGGGCCGGGGCGCGCGGCTACATCACCAAGGGCTCTTCGGGCCGCGAGGTGAGCGACGCCGTGCGCGCCGTCGCCGAAGGGGACGCGGTGTTCTCGCCGCGGCTCGCGGGGTTCGTGCTCGACGCGTTCGGCGCCGTGGCCGGCGAGACCGCCACCGCGACGGACGAGCTCGACCGCCTCTCGTCGCGCGAGCAGGAGGTGATGCGACTGATCGCCCGCGGCTACGCCTACAAGGAGGTCGCCGCCGCGCTGTTCATCTCCATCAAGACCGTGGAGACCCACGTCTCATCGGTGCTGCGCAAGCTGCAGCTCTCCTCCCGCCACGAGCTCACCGCGTGGGCCTCGGAGCGGCGACTGCTCTGAGAGCGGTCAGGCCGCCAGCCAGAGACCCTTCTGATCGGTGGCGACGGTGAGGCCCGCCGCGACCGTCTCGTCGTCGCCGATGCGGGCGCCTCGTACGATGCGGGCCCCGGCGCCGATGTCGGTGCGGACGCCGACGTGCGCGTGATCGCCGACCGCCGCGCCCTGGCCGACGTGCGCGTGGGCGTCGATGTACGCGCCCTCGCCGATCACGGCGTCCTCGTCCACCCACGCACCGCGGGCGACGATGGCCCCCGCTCCGACGCGTGCTCCCGGTTCGATGTAGGCTCCCGCCTCGATGTGCGCCTTCGGATGCACCTTGGCGCCATGCGCGACGAGACCGCGACCGTTGGCGTGCTTGCGGTACCGCAGCGTCGCTCCGTGGTCGTTCTCAATGTCGACGTAGTTCTTGCCCACGATTCCTCCCGTGCTCCGGAGTTCTCCGGATATATCAACAACCACGGGAGGGGGAGATTCATTCCCGCGGATGGATACGGCTCAACGCTGACATCGAGGGCACCAGAACGTGATCCGCTCGCGGGTCGGATCGGCCCCCAGCTCCCCGCGGCGGATGAGCGTTCCGCAGCGTCGGCAGGGGCGTCCAGCGCGTCCGTAGACCCACGTCGCCTGGCCCGGACGATCGATGCCGGTGAAGGTGCGGTTGCGGCGGTCGCGGTTCGCGCGGATGGTCCGCACGCCCAGGTCGAGGAGGGCGGCGACGTCGACTTCGGGGGTCGGGGTGGTGGGTAGGATTCCGCGGAGGAACAGGAGTTCTGCCGCGTACTCGTTGCCGAAGCCCGCGACGTTGCGTTGATCGAGCAGGGCGACGTGGATGACCCGGGTGTCGGCGCCGAGTCGGCGCGCGGCCTCGATCGGGTCCCAGTCGGCGGCGAGGGGGTCGGGGCCGAGGTAGCCGACGAGGTCGTCTTCATCGCGGGTGGGGACGACCTCGACTTCGGCGATGTCCACGCCCACGGCCTCGCGTTCGGCCGTGCCGACGATCGCCCGCACCTTGAACGCGGGATGCCGCCACTTCTCGCCGGGCCGGTATACGAACCAGGCGCCGTCCATGCGCAGATGCGAATGCAGCGTGCTCTCGCCGATCCGCAGCAGCAGGTGCTTGCCACGGGGGACGGCGCCCTGCACCCGCTGTCCGGTCAGATCGAGGGTCGCGAAGCGCGGCACGCGGAGGTCGAAGCGCGTGACCTCGCCGCCCGCGAGGGCCTCGTCCAGGCGGCGGGCCGTGCGGAAGACGGTATCGCCTTCAGGCATCAGGCGATCCCGGTCGTGCGGTCGTGCCGTCCCGGCGCCGGTGCGGGGGTGGCGACGGCGAGCGGGGTGCGGGCCTGCATGTCGCGCGCCAGCATCGTGCTTCCCGCGACCGCGGCCGGCATCACGGCGACGGCGCCGCCCGGGATGAGGAAGCAGAGCTGGGTGGCGACCCCGAAGCCGAGCACGCGGGCGCGACTGCCCGAGAACAGTGCGGCGCGGGCGGCCGGGCTGAGATCGCGCGCATCGAAGGCTCGACCGGTCAGCTCCCGCGCGAGCAGGCGGCCCGTGAGGACCACGCCGGACACCGCGCCGAGGACGCCGCCGACACCGGGCAGGAGGCCGATGAGGAGCACGAGGAGGGCGATGAGGATGCCGAGCACGACCAGTCGGAGACCTTCACCGACGGTGATCCAGAAACTGCCGCCGTCGGCGGGAGGCGGGTCGCCGAGGTCCTTCTCCACGGCGTGCCAGATCCGCTGGTAGAACGGGTCGCCGATCGTGAGGGTGAGGGCGCTGAACACCGAACTGGCCAGCGCGAGCGCGGCGGCGACCACCACGAGGCTGACCGCGGTCCGCAGGAACCCGCGCCAGGGCTCGACCCATCCGTCGGCGAAGGGGGTGAGCCAGGCCGACAGCGAGGGCATCGACAGGATCAGCGGCACGAGGACGGCGGCGAGGAGCACGAGCGCGATGATCGCGGGGACGAGCCCGAGCGCCATCAGCCCCGGGCGGGTGCGCCACACGCCGAAGCCGCGGAACAGGGTGCGGACGCCGGCGGCGAACTCTCGGATCATGGCTCCAGGGTAGGGGGGTCAGTAGTGGTAGCGGGCTTGCAGGATGGTCACGTGGCGATCGGTCGCGGTGTACACGAGGCGATGAGCTTCATCGATGCGCCGTGACCACGCGCCGGCGAGAGCATGCTTGAGGGGCTCGGGCTTTCCGATCCCCTGGAAGGGATCGTCGCGGAGGGTGTCGGCGATCAGGAGGTTGATCCGTTTGAGAGTGCGCCGGTCCTCGGTCTGCCAGTGGACGTAGTCCTCCCACCCCTCGGGGGTCCAGACGAGAAGCCGAACGGTCATGCCTCGTCGAGGTCGTGCTCCGAGACGTCGCCGTCGTGGACCGCGGCCAGGGCGCTGAGGAGTCGCCGGGCGTTCGCGGGCGAGCGCAGCAGATAACTCGTCTCCACCAGGGAGTCGTACTCCGCCTTGGACATGAGGACGGCGCTGCCGCGGCGCGACGTGATCTCGACCTCGCTGTGATCCAGGTTGACCCGCTCGATCAGGCCGAACAGATCCCGCCGCGCTTCGCTCGTCGTGATGGCCATGTCGTTCCCTTTCTGGTACGGAATATGGTACCACTCGTTGTCGTGGTGAGTCCGGGTCAGACGGCCTTGCGGAGCGTGAAGCCGCGCGGCGTCTGCACGAAGCCCGCCTCCTGCAGGGCCCGCCCGAGGATCGTGCCGTACACCCCCTCGCCGTTCACCTTCTCGACGGTGAGGGTGTCGAGGCGGCGGTCCCTGGCCGTCGTCGCGAGGTCGGCGGCGGCGGCCTGCAGCACCTCCTCGTCGTCCGTGAAGCACAGCACGGTCCGTCCGCCGCGCTCGAGCGACAGGACGAGGGCGCCGTCGACGAGCACCACGAGCCCGCCGGCCTTGCGCCCCGGGCGGTGCGACACGCCCTCGAGCTTCGGCCACCCGAGCGCCGCGCCGTACGGGTTCGCCGGGTCGGTGGCCGCCAGGGTGACGGCCTTCCGCGGCGGTGGGTCGGCGAGGCCGGCGTACGTGCGGAGGCGGTCGACCGTGGCGGAGGCGGCGAACTGCGCGGCGCCAAGCTTCTCGATCACGTAGCCGCGGCGGCAGTGCCCCGCCTCCTCGAACCCGGCCAGCACGCGGTACGCCTGGGCGAATCCGCCGGGGACGCCCTCCGACTGCACGGCTCCGCGGGTGACCACCCCGTAGCGGTCGAGGAGCAGTCCGGCGGTGACGGTCGCGCGCCGCGCCGGATCGGTCTCGACCTCGGGGAGCAGCGACCAGCGACCGCCGATGGAGGTCGGGCGCGGAGCGGTGCGCGTGAGCGACATGCCGCGATAGGTGCGCGCACGCGGGGCGCGGCGCTTGACCTTGTGGGCCTGGGAGCCCCCGGTCAGCAGCGAGCGGATCGGCGCGAAGGTGTCGTTGGTGACGTGCCCGGACCACGTCAGCGACCACAGGGCCTCCAGCACCGACTGCTCGTTCTCGGCGCCGGTCATTTCCTTGAGCTGCGCGGCGAAGTAGGCGCCGCCCGCCGCGAGGGCCGCGAGGAGGCGCGCCTCCAGCGACTCCGCGGCGATCTCCGCGTCAGGATCGGGCAGGGTGAACGGGGCGAGATCGGCCGGGTGCAGCGAGACCCACCCGTCGCGCCCGGGGAGCGTGCCGTGTCCCGACCAGATCACCTCGCCCGCGGCCGTGAGCTCGTCGAGCAGTGCCGGGGTGTAGTCGCGCACCCGCGACGGCAGGACGAGCGACTCCCAGGCGCTGGCGGGGATGGGGACGCCGGCGAACTGCTCGATCACCGTGAGCACGCCGTCGATGCCCTCCAGGGGCCGGCCGAGGTGCTGCCAGTCCTGAAGGAACCGCGCATAGGCCTCCGGGGAGACCGGCTCGACGGACCCGCGGATCGCCGCGAGCGACCGCATGCGCAGCCGCCGCAGCACCTCGGTGTCGCACCACTCGATGTCGTCGCCGCTGCCGGCCGCGGTGGGGAGGAAGTACCCGCTCGTGAGGCGGCCGTTCGTCTCCAGACGTTGCAGGGTGTGCCGGGCGACCGCGGTGCCGAGACCGAAGCGCTCGGCGACGGACGCGGTGGTGAACGGGCCGTGGGTGCGGGCGTGACGGGCCACGAGGTCGCCGAGGGGATCCGCCAGGGGCTCGAGGAAGGCCACGGGGATGCCGGTCGGCAGGGCCGCTCCGAGCGCGTCGCGCAGGCGCCCGGCGTCCTCGATCGCGGCGACCCTGGCCACCCCGGCGATCGTGACGGGGATGGCCCGCCGCGCGGTCACGAGGTCGTCGAGCAGCGTCGCCGCGGTCGCTCCGCCGGTGGACTCCGGATCGAGGCGTGCCGCCACCTCGTCGGTGTCGAGCGGTCCGAGCAGCCGGAGCAGGTCGGCGACGCCCTCCAGGCCGCGCGCCCGACGCTCCGCGTCGAGGCGCTGGGCCTCGCGCTCGAACTGCGCGATGACGTCGGGGTCGAGGAGCTCGCGCAGCTCGACCGTGCCCAGCAGCTCGCCCAGCAGTGCCGGATCGACGGACAGGGCGGCCGCTCGGCGCTCGGCCAGCGGCGAGTCGCCCTCGTACATGAACGCGCCGACGTAGCCGAAGAGGAGGTCGCGCGCGAAGGGCGACGGCTGTCCTGGCTGGGTCTCGACGAGGCGGATGCGGCGGTCGGCGATGCTCGTCGCGAGCTTCCGCAGCGAGGGCAGGTCGTAGACGTCCTGCAGCACCTCGCGCAGGGTCTCCAGGATCACGGGGAAGGTGGGATGCCGGCGGGCGACCTCGAGGAGCTGGGCCGAGCGCTGGCGCTGCTGCCAGAGCGGCGTGCGGCGGTTGGGGTTCGTGCGGGGCATGAGCAGCGCCCGCGCGGCGCACTCGCGGAACCGCGAGGCGAACAGCGCCGAGCCGCCGACCTCCTGCGTGACGAGCTGCTCCAGCTCGTCCGGATCGAACACGAAGAGCTCCGCACCGGGCGGCTCCGACTCGGCGTCGGGGATGCGGACGATGATGCCGTCGTCGCTCGCCACCGCGGAGCCCTCGACCCCGAGACGCTCCCGCACGCGCGCATTGATCGCGAGCGCCCAGGGCGCATGCACCTTCATGCCGTACGGGGAATGCAGGATGACGCGCCAGTCGCCGACCTCGTCGTGTCCGCGCTCCACGGTGAGCGTACGGTCCGTCGGCAGGGTGCCCGTGGCCTCCCGCTGCTCGGAGAGATGCGCGAGGAGGTTGGCGCGCGCCTGCTCGTCGAGTCCGGCCGCGATGAGCCGCTGCTCCGCCTTCTCCGGCTTCGCGGCGGACACCTCGCGGGAGAACGCCCCGAGCGCCTCGCCCAGCTCGAACGGGCGGCCGATGCCGTCGCCGTGCCAGAACGGCACCTTGCCGGGCTGGCCGTAGGCGGGGATGACGTTGACGCGGTCGTGGGTGATCTCGGCGATGCGCCAGCTCGTGGTGCCCAGGGTGAAGACGTCGCCGACGCGGGACTCGTAGACCATCTCCTCGTCGAGCTCGCCCACTCGGGCACCCGTGGACTCGCCGGCCACGAAGACGCCGAACAGGCCACGGTCGGGGATGGTGCCGCCGCTGGTGACCGCGATCCGCTGTGCCCCCGGGCGGCCCGTGAGCGTGCCGGCGTCGCGATCCCAGACGAGGCGCGGGCGCAGCTCGGCGAACTCGTCGGAGGGGAAGCGGCCGGCCAGCAGGTCGAGCGTGGCCTCGTACGCGGAGCGGGGGAGCGACTGGAACGGGGCGGAACGCCGGACGGTCTCGAACCACTCCTCGACGCTGATCGCTCCGAGGGCGCTGGCCGCGACGGTCTGCTGGGCGAGGATGTCGAGCGGGTTCCGCGGCACCTGGATGGCCTCGATCTTCCCCGCGAGCATCCGCTCCGTCACGATCGCGGTGTGCAGCACGTCCCCGCGGTGCTTGGGGAACAGAGCCGCGCGGCTGATCTCGCCGACCTGGTGCCCGGCCCGTCCCACGCGCTGGAGCCCGGAGGCCGCGGACGGCGGTGCCTCGACCTGGATCACGAGGTCGACGGCGCCCATGTCGATGCCGAGCTCCAGGCTGCTCGTGGCGACCACACAGCGGAGCACCCCCGACTTCAG